>CAJUED010000014.1 GCA_910585075.1 uncultured Lachnospiraceae bacterium | reverse complement strand
AGCAGCATACCAAATGCGATAGGCGTCAAAAGCAATGGTTCAAAGCCTTTGGCAATCGCAAGATAAAGAAACACACATGCCACAAGAATCATCAGATAATTGCCCCAGGTCAAATTGAAGAAGGCCGTCTGATGAATCAGATTGGACAGGGTTGTTACGATATAATCCATTTCTTTTACCTCCTGTTGTTTTCTCAACGAGTGTCCGCCTTAAAACGGCCGACACTTTTTCCGTAAGCACACATGCATGCATGCCCATCCGCCGTATTAGTTGAGAGTAGCCAACAATGCTCCTGCTTCAACTGCATCGCCAACTGCTACGTCAATGCTTGCTACGGTACCATCCTGAGGTGCAACAACAGGGATTTCCATCTTCATTGCTTCCAGAATAATTACGGTATCACCAGCTTTAAGAGCCTGCCCTACGCTTGCTTCTACCTTAAATACTTTACCAGCCGCACCAGCTTCTACTTTAATACCGCCTGCTGCTCCTGACGCCTTAGGTGCTGCAGCGGGAGCTGTTTTCGGAGCTGCCTTGGGTGCTGCCTTAGGAGCTGCGGGAGCAGGTGCTCCTGTAGATGCCCCTTCTTCTACTACTACATCATATACGTTTCCGTTTACGGTAATGGTATAATTTTTCATTATTCAATCCTCCTGTGATTATCATTACATTATCATAAATCCGCGATTTATAATCGCTCTGCGCCGTCTCGTTTGTATGCAGTCATGCTGCCCGGCGCCCACTACTTTTTCTTTCATTAAGCGTGCTGCCGTCTTCCTGCACGTCTTATGCTTCTGACTACAAATCCATCCGTGGAAGACGCTCCCTCGCTGGCAGCAATTGCCGCTGCAATAACAGCAACCAGCTCAAGATCATCCGTCAAATCTTCCTCAGGCACAGCTGCCGAAACCACAGGTGCTGCCGGAGCCGGTTTAACCTCTGTCTTCGCAGGCGCTTTGGTAAACTTAGCCTGAATCTTCGGTATGAAACCAAAGCAGCTTATAATAAGGCTGATCAGGATAAGCACACAGAATACCGTTCCCATACCAAGGAGGGTATTCAATCCTGCCTTTTGCATCTTTTCACCAAATGTATATTCCACATTGGTGGAAATCGTGGTAATCGCGTTTCTCTCAATTACAATTTCAACAATAGCTTCCCGAAGGGAACCCTTTACTCTGATGTCAATAACACCGTCTTTTTCATCAAGCTCGGATTCAACTCCAAGAATTTCTACATAATCACCCATATCCTCAGCAGCGGCTTCCCAGCTGTCCAGGGCGCTAAGCGTTACCTGATCGCTCACCTGGTCTTTAGCATTTAAAATCGCATACTGATTGATGGTCTCCACAACCTGCCTTCCTAAGGTGTCCGCTTCCTCCTCTGTCATAAGAGGCGTTGCTTCTTCCTCCTGTCCGCACGCTGTCAAACCAAGCATACAGGTAATCATACCTAATACTAATAACCATTTTTTCATATTAAGTATCATCCTTTCTAAACTGTACCATGTTTTTTCGCGGGACGGTCTTCCCTCTTGGAAAGCAGCATTTCAAATGCACCGATCACATACTTTCTTGTATCTGCCGGCTCAATGATCTGATCCACATATCCTCTCTTTGCTGCGCCCACTGCGCTTGTCTGCAGCGCTGCATACTCTTTTGCGCAAGCCTCAATAGCATCCGCACCCTGTCCGTCGCAGATAATCTTTGCTGCCAACTTAGCATCCATTGTGCCAATCTGAGCATCAGGCCATGCCATTGTAATGTCCGCTCCGATTGCCTTAGAATTCATGGTTACATAAGCGCTTCCATATGCCTGTCCGATGATAACATTTACCTTGGGTACCGTGGCATTGGCAAAAGCATATGTAAGCTTTGCTGCAGCCTTCGCAATCTTCTTCTCGGAACATTTGCCCGCCTTAAAGCCCTTTACGTTGGTCAGGGATAAAACAGGAATGTTAAACGCATCACAGAAATTAATGAAATCAGCTGCCTTATCACAGCCTGCAGGCGTTAAAACCGCATCAAACTTATCTGTCACGTTTCCATCTTCACCATATACTTCACTGCGGTTTGCAACCGCACCTACGGTTACTCCGTTTAATTTGATAAGCGCCGTTACCATCTCTTTTGCATAAGCCGCTTTTACTTCAAACACAGCTCCGTCATCTGCAAGCTGGGATAATGCAATGGAAGTATCTCCCACGCAGCCTGCAATGTCCGCGCATGCACGGTTTAAATCGTCCGTACAGTCATCATAAAGTTCCTCATCGTCACAGTTGGCAGGAAGCATGCATACCAGCTCTCTTACTTTCGCAAGAAGGGACGCCTCATCCGCAACCACGTCAACAATACCCACTTCCTCGCTCTGGAAAGCAGCTGATGCGGTATCACATCTGCTCACTTCATTTCCATCTAAGGTGTTGGGTGCATTTACATACAGCTTTGCTTTCTTTTCTTCCATGAAAGTAAAGTCCGTCAATGTGGGAATCAGCGCAAGACCGCCGCCACAATTACCAAAAACAGCCGTAATCTGAGGAATTACGCCGGAACTTAACACCTGCTTTTTGTAAATTTCCCCAAAACCGTTTAATGCGTCTGCAGCCTCCTGAAGCCTTAATCCGGCAGATTCAATCAGCCCGATTACGGGTGCTCCCATTTTAAGTGCCAGATCATAGAGGTTTGCAATTTTCTTTGCATGCATCTCGCCAACACTTCCGTTTAATACGGACGCATCCTGGCTGTATACATACACAAGATTGCCGCCTATGACTCCATAGCCGGTGATAACACCGTCAGAAGGAGTTTCAGTCTGTTTCAGATTGAAGTCAGTGCTTCTTGCTGTAACCTGCGCACCAATTTCAACGAAACTGTTTTCATCGAGCAAAGCTGTTATTCTTTGACTCGCCTGTGAAGTAGTACTCATTTTTCAGCCCTCCATTTTTATATGAAATAAATTATAACTATAGCCGCGGGGCACAAGTATCCCCATTATTTCGTCTATAGCAGTATATCATAAATGTATTAAAACGCCTAGAGTAAAATTTTCAAATTTTACATTTTTTTAACATATCCAATTTTTTTATGCCTTATTCTTCCCAAAAATCCGCATTTTGCACATCTTTAACAGTCCTTAAATTTCTGCGCCGCCACCTCCTAAGGCATAATTATCTCTCCCTTGCACATATAAATGAAAAGAAAATATCCCGCGGATGCGAACAATTATGAAGCATATCAGAAAAAAACTCACCGCAGTCTTAAGCCTGTTCCTTGTTTCCATTTTCCTGTTTCAGAATATCTTTCCCGTCAAAAACGTGTATGCTAAGGAAGAAGATACAAAACTGGCTCTTTATGCCCAGTCCGCAGTTTTGATGGACGCCGCGTCCGGACGCATTTTGTATGAAAAAGACGGTCACAAGGTACTGCCCATGGCCAGTACTACTAAAATTATGACCTGCATCCTTGCCCTGGAAAACGGAAATCCCGAGGACTACGCCATGGCCTCCTCCTATGCGGCAGGTATGCCCAAAGTAAAACTTTACGTAAAACAGGGCGAATACTACAAGCTGGGTGACCTGCTCTATTCCTTGATGCTTGAATCCCACAATGACGCCGCCGTGGTCATAGCGGAACATATTGCAGGAAGTACCCAGGCCTTTGCGGATATGATGAACCAAAAGGCAAGGGATATCGGCTGCCATGACACCTTTTTTATCACCCCAAACGGCCTTGATGCCACCGCCACCGCTCCGGATGGCACAAAAAGAGTCCATTCCACTACTGCGGCGGATCTGGCTAAAATCATGTCATACTGCATTATGGATTCTCCCAAAAAAGAAGAATTCCTTGCCATCACCCGGACGCCTTCCTATTCCTTTGTAAACTATCAGGAAAAGGAAGGAAATTATGTGGAAGGCGGGCGAAGCTTTCAGTGTAATAACCACAACGCCTTTCTTTCCATGATGGACGGAGCCCTCTCCGGAAAAACAGGCTTTACCGGCACTGCCGGCTACTGCTATGTGGGCGCCCTGCGTAAGGACGACAGAACCTACGTGGTAGCCCTGCTTGCCTGCGGCTGGCCAAACAATAAAACCTATAAGTGGAGCGATACAAGAGCGCTTATGAATTATGGGCTTGATAACTTTGAATATCACACTTTAAAAGAAGCGGCTTTTGACGAGAGCAGCTTAAAACCCATAAAGGTTTTAAACGGGCAGACGGACCGGCTTGGTGAAACCGCATATGTGAACATAAAAATAGACAGACCGGCTGAGGATAACTCAGGAGACGCATCTTCCGACTCCCCCCGTCCTGATGAAGGCCTGCTGATGAAAAAGGGAGAAACCATTCAGGTTGACTGTCAGATGGCATCCCTGCTTACCGCACCGGTTGAGGCCGGGACCCAGGCCGGCGTCATCCGTTATCTGGTGGACGGGACCACTTATAAAACGGAGTACATCCTCACCTCACAGTCCGTAGACGCCATTGACTTTTCCTGGTGTCTTTCACAAATTCTGCACAGATATATTCTGTAGCCGGTACTTTGCGCTGCCTTTTCTTAGATGTCAAGCTGTACGTCCGCTTCCTGCTGGGCCTGGATCTTAAATTCCTCCATCTGTACCGCCGACAGCTCCGGGAGCTCCTCTAAGGATTTTACCCCGAAGCTGCGTAAAAATTCTTCCGTGGTTCCGAAAAGCAGGGGGCGTCCCGGCGCATCCATGCGCCCCACCTCTGCAATCAGCCCGAATTCCACCAGCCTGTTTACCGCATGGTCACAGCTCACCCCTCTGATTTTTTCGATTTCGGCCCTGGTTACCGGCTGCTTATAGGCAATGATGGAAAGGGTTTCTAAAATGGTGTCCGTGAGCACATACTTGCGGGGTGTTTTCGCAATTTTTATCAGATATTCATACATTTCCGCCTTCGTGCACATCTGATAAGAATCCTCAAGCTCGATTAAAGTTACGCCGCCATCTTTATTTTCGTAATCTTCTTTTAACTCCAAAAGCAGTTCTCTGGTGGTTTTTTTATCCTCCTCGATCACTGCCGCCAGTCTTTCCACCTCCACGGACTCACCCATGGTAAAAAGAACGGCCTCCAATATGGCTTTTTCCTTCTGCCTGTCCAAAACCGCAACCTCCTGTCCATCAAACGCCGACACGCTTCGCGAGACGGCTTATTGCATCAAACGCCGCCGTGATTTGCGAAGACGTCTGCACTGTAAGCCGCCTTATGACGCGGCAGCCTTTGACGTGATAATGATATCGTCAAAGGTATCCTCCTGAAAAATGGAAATACGCCCCACCTTCATCATTTCCAGTATCACAAGAAAGGTGACGATGATTTCCATTCTGCTTTTCTGCTTTTCCATCAGCTGCATAAAGCTGAATTTCTCATGGGTGCGGATGAACTCCTCCACGTAGGCGGTCTTCACATCCATATCCACCTCGTCCTTTTCAATCCGTCCGAAGGTGCTCCTGACAGGGTCGATCTTGTCCTCCTGTCTTTTCATCACCATCTTAAACAGCTCCTGCAGTTTGCTTAAATTTGCATCCCCGATAAGCTCCTCCAAATCAATGGGCGGTCTGTACTCCTCAATTTCTTTGGGCAGCGTCCTTTCCTTAAACAGGGTGCGGGCCGCATCAATCTGCCTGTCCTTCAGCTCATAGGACATGTATTTGTACATTTTATATTCCAGCAGCTTCTGAACCAGCTCGGCCCTTGGGTCTTCCTCCTCCCCCTCCTCGTTTACTTCTTTGGGAAGGAGCATTTTGCACTTGATATCCAAAAGAGTGGCCGCCATCACCAGGAACTCGCTCATCACATCCATGTTTTCCGTTTCCATCTGCTGTATATATTCCAGATACTGGGCCGTGATTTCCACAATGGGAATATCGTATATGTCCACTTTATTTTTTTCTATCAGATGCAAAAGCAAATCCAGGGGGCCTTCAAAGGCCTGCAGTTTTACCGATATCGCCATTCCCGGCTCCTTTCCTTACCTTCGGACAGTCAGTCTATCTTTACCGCCGCACTGCTACGACATTTTATCATGTATCAAAAATGCCGTCAACTTCGACAAAGGTCAATCACCACCAGTTCTCCGGGATTAAAAATCCGTATGGGCAGAGTGTGCGTTCCCAGTCCTCTGCCCAGAACCATCTGCGCCTTTCCTTCCTCAAACTGTCCGCCGTCAAACCTTGGAAACAGTCTGAGGGATGGGGAAATCACACCTCCCAGGAAGGGAATCCGCATCAATCCTCCGTGAACATGTCCTGAAACCACCAAATCCGCTCCCCAATCCGCATAGGCCTTAAAATAATCCGGATTATGGGCTATCATCACGGTAAATCCCGTCCGGTCAGGTTTTCCCAGGAGCCCTTCCAGATAATCCGTATCCATCCGGTTATTTTTGAATTTACCGTAATAATCCCGGCCGATTTCCAGTCCGTAGATGTTCATGTTAAAAGCGGGCAGATACACCTTTTCATTTACCAGATGCCTAACCCCCGCCTTTTTTATCCCTTTTGTAAAATCTGTATACATCGTCCCATACACATCGGGAAAAAGCTTCGTTCTGTATTCATGATTTCCATTGCCGTAAAAAACCGGATACTTGCAAGCCAGGGCGCACACGAATTCTTCCGCCGTTCGGATATCCCCGTTTTTGTTGGAAGTGTACATATCCCCGGCAATAAGTATCAGATCCGGAGAAAGGCCGTCAATGGCCGCAAGCAGCCGACGGTTTCCCTCTCCAAAAGATTTATTATGCAGGTCAGAGAGAAGGACAATCCTGCCCTCCTTCCGTAAAGCCTGACTTTTACATTTGTATTTTCTTACCACAAACCGATTGCAGTCCACAGCCATAACCCCCAGGAAAAAGGCTGCAATTCCTGCCAGTACACAGATAAAAATATTCAAATTTATTTTCCTTCCTGTCTTTTCAATATGTCATCATAACATATTTCTTATAAGCTGCAATACAAATCCCAGATTTTTTTCAGGTAATCTTTATACCCTGCCTTGTCTATGGTCACATCTGACAAAATAGAAACGCTTCCTATCCTCTGACCGTTCAACATGTAAACCGCTTCCCCCACCGCGTCCCCTCTTTTTACGGGCGCTGTAATCTCCGGGGGAAGTGAGATTGTTTTTTCTATGCTGCCAAGATCGCTCCCCGCTATGTCCAGATAGCGGAAGGGTCCCTTAAAAATAAGGGCCGCCTCATCCTGCACCCCGCCCTTAACGGGAATCCCGGGCAGTGTCTCCTCATTGGCGTCCTCATACAATGCGCTGACGCTGTAGCCGTAATTTAAAAGGGTCATAGCGTCCTGAAAACGCGACTTATTGCTGGGCGACGCCATCACCACCGCAATCAGGTCAATATTATCTTTATTTGCTGTGGCGGAAAGGCAATAAAGCGCCTTGCTGGTGGAACCGGTTTTAAGCCCGGTGGTCCAGTCGTACATCTTTAAAAGCTTATTGGTACTGGATAAAGTAAAATTGCTGCTCCCCTGCCTGGTTACATGGGTAATATCCTCCATCCAGATTTTGGTGTAATCAAAAATCTGAGGATATTTGGTAATCAGCTCCCGGGACATAAGCGCCACATCCTTAGCGGAAGTGTAGTGATTGTCAGACTCACTCAGGCCGCAGCAATCCTCAAAATGAGTGTTGGTAAGGCCCATGTCTTCCGCCCTCTGGTTCATCAGCTTCACAAATTCTTCTTCACTGCCCGCAATAAATTCTGCGGCGGCCACACTGGCGTCATTTCCGGAAGCCACGGCAATACACTTGATAATGGTATCAAGAGTCTGTATCTCCCCTTCCTCAAGAAAAACCTGAGAGCCTCCCATAGACTTAGCATAGGCGCTGGTCATAACCTCGCTGTCAAGCTGTACCCTGCCTGTGCCAATATGGTCAAAAATCACAAGCAGAGTCATAATCTTCGTGATGCTGGCCGGGCTGCGCCGTTCCTCGGCATTTTGCTCACAGATAATCTGTCCGGTGGAGGCCTCCATTAATATATAAGAAGGCGCCTCCACAGCAGGAGCCGCAGCCGCTTCTAGCGGCATTCCCAACAAAAAAATAAAACACATCACATAGCACAGGGTAATCTTAAAATATTGTTTCACGTATTTGTTCTCCCCTTATGTATTCTATTACTATGGATATGTTTTATTTGTTTTTAAAATGCAAGTACAATTTTAATACCATCTGGCACGGAAAGAATGATAGGCGTCCATAAGCCTTTCCTTCTTTTCCCTCAGACTGATGTTGAAAATCTTCATAAGCTTTGTGACATAGTCTATTGTAGCCAGAACGATCACAATCTTACACGCCCTGATTCCCCAGGCCGCATCATACCGGTCCACAAATCCAAGTATCCTGCTGTGCAGAAATGTGATAATGATAATTGCATAAAATCCCCATGCAATCGTACTCTCCAGGCAGATAATTCCCTGATAATTACATGGCTTTTCCGTATAGTCCCACCATACCTCGCCAAACACTTTCAGCATCAGTCTGCCTACCAGATATTCAAATATGGTGGCAAGTACCGCTCCTGCCAGGTAAAGTCCCAGCAGGTGGTTGCTTAAGGGATGCAAAATCAGATATCCCAGCACACCGCCAAATCCGTAAATCGGGCAGAAAGGCCCTCTGCCAAATCCCCGGTTGGTTATTCTTTTATTACAAAATGACATATAGATGGATTCCACCAGCCAGCCCATCATGCTGTATATGATAAATGCTGAAATCAGGTGATATACATCCGTGCCAAACATTTCTCTCGTCCACATATATATTCCCCCATCATCACAAGTATCAGGCAATCTTCCCACGCATTTTTGCGTGTGGGCGGCCCTGTGCATAAATAAGAAAGCCCTTGGTCACCATACCATCAAGGGCTTTCATTACTTCCGCCCACTTTTGTAAAGACAGTCGGAGTATTAGTTGTATTTACGTTTTCTTGCAGCTTCAGATTTCTTTTTGCGTTTCACGCTTGGCTTTTCATAATGCTCTCTTTTACGAATCTCCTGCTGAATACCAGCCTTTGCGCAGCTTCTTTTGAAACGGCGTAAAGCGCTGTCTAAAGTCTCGTTTTCTTTAACGATTACATTTGACATCTTACACCCTGACCTCCCTTCAGTCCCTTCAAGCAGCATCGACTGATTGGGTTTTTATTTACATGCCGCATTCCTGTGTCTGTCAAACAGATACATACCCTGCCTGTACCATGTACTTTGATTTACATATGTGCAATTGATTTGATGAAACCAGAACGCGAAGCGTAACAGTGTTTGATGCTCATTTTAGACGCTTCCGCATTTACACACATGCTCTCTCACTTACATTATTATAACACAAATTTCTTTTGCGTCAATCATTTCTTTACAAAAATTTAATTAGTTTGCAAGCTGAGTTTTAAGTACCTCAGCGGCTTCTTTAAGAGCCGCATCGATTCCTGCGGGGTTCTTGCCGCCGGCCTGGGCCATGTTAGGACGGCCGCCACCGCCGCCGCCGACTAAGCCGGCGATTCCTTTAATCAGGTTGCCTGCGTGGGCTCCCTTTTTAACCGCCTCGTCGGTAGCCATAACCGCCATGTTGACTTTGCCGTCTTTGTCGGAAATCAGGACTAAGACACCTTCTCCAATCTTTGCTTTTAACTGGTCGCCTAAATCGCGCAGGCCGTTCATATCCACACCGGATACCTTTGTTGCAAGGAATTTTATACCGGATATTTCCGTTACCTGATCCATTACGTTGCCAAGGGCGTCTCTTGCGGCCTTGCTCTTTAAGGACTCGTTTTCACTCTGGAGGGCCTTCAGCTCTGCCATCACATGCTCAAGCTTCCTTGTGAGTTCCGCAGGAGTGGTCTTTACAATGGAGGATGCTTCCTCTAAAGTTTTCTCCAAATCCGCATAGTAGTTTAACACACCCTTTCCTGTAAGGGCCTCAATTCTGCGGACGTTTGCCGCAATGCCGCTTTCGGATATGATTTTAAACAGCATGATAGATGATGTATTATTCACATGGGTACCGCCGCAGAGTTCGGTGGAGAAATCCCCCATCCGGACCACCCGGACACTTTCCCCGTATTTTTCACCAAAAAGCGCCATAGCGCCGGTTTTTCTGGCTTCCTCTAAAGTCATCACCTGGGTGCTCACCGGAATGCCTTCCATGATTTTCTCATTTACAAGCTTTTCCACCTGGTCAAGTTCCGCTCTGGTCATAGCGGAGAAATGGCTGAAGTCAAACCGCAGTCTGTCACCGTTTACAAAGGAACCGGCCTGTTCCACATGGGTTCCCAGCACGGTACGCAGAGCTTTCTGAAGCAGATGGGTTGCGCTGTGATTTTTACAGGTGTCGCTTCTGTTTGCTTCGTTTACCTGTAAGGTTACCGTATCTCCCTTTTTGAACATGCCCTTAACCACTTTGCCGATATGGCCTACCTTGCCGCCAAGGAGTTTGATGGTATCCTCCACCTGGAATTCCCCGTCCGGGCAGGTAATGATGCCGGTGTCCCCGCACTGGCCGCCCATGGTGGCATAAAAAGGCGTCTCCTTTACGATGATAGTGCCTTCTTCTCCGTCCGTAAGAGCCTCCACCAGCTCGGTTTCCGTGGTGAGCACCGTAATCTCGGAATCGCTCCTCAGCTTGTCATAGCCCACAAATTCCGTGGTGATCGCAGGGTCAATGGACTCGTAGACAGTTACATCCGCCCCCATGTAATTGGTGGTTTTCCGGGCTGCCCTTGCCTTTTCTTTTTGCTCCTGCATGGCCTTTTTAAAGCCTTCTTCCTCCACGGTGAATCCCTTTTCTTCCAGAATTTCTTTGGTCAGGTCAAGAGGGAATCCATAGGTATCATACAGCTTGAAAGCATCCGCTCCCTGAAGGCAATTTTTTCCTTCCTTCACCATGGCAGCTTCCATATCATTTAAAATACTTAAGCCCTGGTCAATGGTCTTATTGAATTTATTTTCTTCCTGGGTCAGTACATTGAAAATAAAGTCTTTCTTTTCTTCCAGCTCAGGATAGCCGTCCTTACTTCCCTCGATTACCGTATTGCTAAGGTCTGCAAGGAAGGTGCCCTCTATGCCAAGAAGCCTTCCGTGGCGGGCTGCCCGGCGGATGATTCTGCGCAGCACATAGCCCCGGCCTTCATTGGAGGGCATGATACCGTCGGAAATCATAAAGGTTGCGGAACGGATGTGATCCGTCACAATTCGGATGGACACGTCCCACTTATATTCTTTCTTATATTCCTTGCCGGAAATCTCGCATACCTTATTGCGAAGGGCACAGATGGTGTCTACATCAAAAATGGAATCTACGTCCTGTACCACTGCGGCCAGTCTCTCAAGTCCCATACCGGTATCGATATTCTTCTGTTCAAGCTCTGTGTAATTGCCCTTTCCGTCATTGTCAAACTGGGTAAACACATTGTTCCAGACCTCAATATATCTGTCACAGTCACAGCCTACGGTACAGCCCGGTTTGCCGCAGCCATACTTTTCTCCTCTGTCATAGTAAACCTCGGAACAGGGACCGCAGGGGCCGGAACCGTGCTCCCAGAAGTTGTCCTCCTTGCCAAACCGGAAAATCCGCTCTGACGGGATACCCACTTCTTTATTCCAAATCTCAAAAGCCTCGTCATCCTCCACATAAATGGACGGATAAAGCCGCTCCGGGTCAAGTCCTACCACTTCTGTGAGAAATTCCCAGGTCCATGCAATGGCCTCATGCTTAAAGTAATCTCCAAAAGAGAAATTTCCAAGCATCTCAAAGAAGGTGCCATGGCGGGCCGTCTTCCCAATATTTTCAATGTCTCCCGTACGGATACATTTCTGACAGGTGGTCACTCTCCTTCTGGGGGGAATCTCCTGTCCTGTAAAATAAGGCTTTAAAGGCGCCATACCCGAATTAATCAAAAGAAGGCTGTTATCATTGTGGGGAACAAGGGAAAAGCTTTTCATTGCCAGATGTCCCTTGCTCTCAAAAAATTCCAAAAACATTCTGCGAAGTTCATTTACGCCGTATGATTTCATTTGTCCGTCTCCTCATTTCCACACTATATGCTACAGCCCGGCATGCAAAATCTCCTTTGCACAATCCGGACTGTCACTGAATCTCGTTACAAAATACCACAACCTCTATATTTTAGAAAGCAAGCTTCTCAGCAAAATATGCGTCCAGGCCGTCAATTGCCACTCTCTCCTGCTCCATGGAATCTCTGAAGCGGACCGTCACGCACCCGTCCGTCTCAGAATCAAAATCATAGGTTACGCAGAACGGCGTACCAATCTCGTCCTGGCGGCGGTATCTCTTTCCGATATTGCCTCTGTCATCATACTCACAGTTATATTTCTTTGACAGCTGTTCATAAATCTTAAACGCGCCATCTCCCAGTTTCTTGGAAAGAGGCAGCACGCCAATTTTCACAGGCGCAAGGGCAGGATGGAAGTGAAGCACGGTACGAACATCACCCTCGCCGATTTCCTCCTCATCATAAGCCGCGCACAAGAAAGCAAGAACCACACGGTCTGCTCCCAAAGAGGGTTCAATTACATAAGGCACATATCTTTCGTTTTTCTGGTCGTCAAAATAAGTAAGGTCCTGACCGGAAACATTCTGATGCTGTGTCAGGTCATAATCGGTTCTGTCCGCAATACCCCAGAGCTCGCCCCAGCCAAAGGGGAACAAAAACTCAATGTCTGTTGTGGCCTTCGAGTAGAAGGATAATTCTTCCTTCTCATGGTCGCGGACACGCATCTCGTCCTCTTTCATGCCAAGGCTCTTAAGCCAGTCAATACAGAACTGCTTCCAGTAGGCAAACCATTCAAGGTCCGTGTCCGGCTCACAGAAAAACTCAAGCTCCATCTGCTCAAACTCTCTGGTTCTGAAGGTAAAGTTACCGGGTGTTATCTCGTTACGGAAGGACTTGCCAATCTGTCCGATTCCAAAAGGAATTTTCTTGCGGGAAGTCCGCTGTACATTCTTAAAGTTTACAAAAATACCCTGGGCCGTCTCCGGTCTTAAATAAACCGTGTTCTTGGCATCCTCCGTAACACCCTGGAAGGTCTTGAACATCAGGTTAAACTGACGGATATCCGTAAAATTGTGCTTACCACAGGAGGGACAGGGAATTTTGTGTTCCTCAATAAAATTTTTCATTTTCTCCTGACTCCAGCCGTCTATACTGCCGTCAAGGGCAATGTTATTTTCCGCTGCAAAATCCTCAATCACCTTGTCTGCCCGGAAACGCTCATGGCATTCCTTACAGTCCATCAAAGGGTCAGAGAAGCTTCCCAGATGTCCTGAGGCTACCCAGGTCTGGGGGTTCATTAAGATGGCGCAGTCAACTCCCACGTTGTAGGGGTTTTCCATAATGAACTTCTGCCACCATGCTTTCTTTACATTGTTCTTTAACTCCACACCCAAGTTTCCGTAATCCCAGGTGTTTGCAAGACCGCCGTAAATTTCGGAACCAGGATACACGAATCCTCTGCCCTTAGCCAGGGCAACAATTTTTTCCATTGTTTTTTCCATAATACACTTTCCTCTCTCATTAAGCTTTTATCGTTTCATATATCTGCCACTCTCACTGTTCGAATTCACCATCTGAACATTCGGGTCAATTAATATATGGATTTCATCACAGCCAATACCGGCCTTTTACGAATCATACATTAAAATTTTCCAGCTACCCGGCAGAAATTTCCAATACTGTCAGGATATTATTTATAGACTACGTAAACCGGCCCTTCTCCGCCTTCCACACGCTTTACCGTTTTTCCATCAGAAGCTACAACCGCATTATCACTTGCATAAATCGCTTTTCCGCTTAATTTAATTTCTTCATTTATATCTGCCACCAGGAGCTTTTCATCCCCCAGGGCTAAAATATCCGCTTTGCCGATTGTCTCCCCCGCATCTTTCACACTGCTTAAAACCACATTAAGGTCGTACCCTGCGCCTTCCGCTTCTGCAGCGGTTCCGACAAAAAAGCGCACCTTGTTAAAATCCGCATAATCCTTTGCGCCTGCATAGTTCAGCTTCACCAAAGCCAAACTGTCTTTCACTTCCACCTTTTCAAGGGTTATCTTTCCCGCCCCTGCAAGACCATTATAGTCAGCTACTTGTGCTTCAATGGACTGCTGCAGTTCATCCTTATCATAGTAGCTTTCTTCAAAGCTTTCTTCTATATCAGACTGGATGGAGCCATCCTTTAAAAGGGAAAGAAAAGTACCGCTCTCCTGCCCGCCATCACTGCCACAGGCACAAAAGGTAAGCATCAGGGAAAGCACCAGTGCGCTTATTATCATTTTTTTGAATATCTTAAAGCTCCTTTTCATAAAAGCCCTCCGTATTTCCGGTATCCCGCAAATTGAATGTGCACAAAGTACACTAAATTTATACCCAATCCATTATATATGACTTATCCCTGTTTTTCAACATTGAATTTCATATATTATTTCCAGACTTTTCATTTTCCTGTCCATAAAACGGTTCCTGTAGATGTCCGTTATCTCCTTCAACTGTTCAAGTACCTGCTCCGTCACTGTAAAAGTATATAGCTTTTCTATGGAAGAATTCACAATGTAATTTACCGCGTAAATTGTTCCGGAAAGATAAGGCTGCTTTCTCCCCGGCAGTCCCGGATACTCTCCGTTTAAGGCAAGGGCTTTGATCTCAAATATGTACCGAATCAGCTGATTGGAAAACCCCTGATGTAAAAGAGCCCGCAGGGACTGATACAGGAGCTTCAGCATTTCCTTTTCATCACTGTTTTCTCTTGTATAGTAGTCCATCATTTCCAGAAAATACATGCCATAACAGGCAGCCTCAAAATTTTCCCGAAACCCTTCAAAATAATTGCTGATGGAAGCCTCCGTCACTCCGTAGGCCGTCTTTCCCTCATACATCCGAAACTGCCCAAAACAAAAGGGATTGGTGGAAGCTAACAGCCTGCTGCCCTGTTTTCTGGACCCCCTTGCAAACGCTGCTATCTTTCCCCGTTCCCTTGTAAGTATCACAACCCGCCTGTCATATTCCCCGACTGGCTCAGCCTTTAGTATCATCCCTGTAACACTGATCTGTTCCTGCACCCTGTCTGGCTCCCTCATCCTCTTTTGAACCTGCCGCTTCTTCTCCCTCCCGGTAGGCCAGATAATCGTTGATATTTCCTGTACTTAAAAATTGTTCCCAGTAATTTACTACTTTCATCTTGTGCCCCCTGATACCAGAATATGACATATATGCCGTCACATCGATGCCCTTCGCGCTTCGCCGCCCGGCCGTCCGCGCCCCGAAATCGGCAGTCTGCAAAAGCAGTTTTCCATGCAGACCGCCGCATCTTCTTGTGACCCACATATACGTCAATGATATTAGGGTTTACTGTTTTCTTTTTTCTATTCGTTGTCTCTGGGATTATACCCAAAATTTTTCAAAAGGAAATCGCTGTCCCGCCAGTCCTTTTTTACCTTCACCCAAAGCTGAAGATTTACCTTGCATTCCAGCATATCCTCAATATCTCTCCGGGCATTTGTGCCGATTTTTTTCAGCATAGTCCCCTGTTTTCCGATGATGATTCCTTTGTGGGAATCCTTTTCGCAGACAATCGTTGCGTCAATATCAACGATTTTTCCCCTCTGCTTCATCCGCTCTATGGTGACTGCAATCCCATGAGGGATTTCCTCATCCAGACAGCGGAGTGCCTTTTCCCGTATCAGTTCCGCAACAATCTGGCGTTCCGGCTGGTCGGTAACCACATCCTCGTCATAGAAGGCTGGCCCGTAGGGCAGATAAGCCATAATGCATTTTATGAGCTCATCCGTATTCTCCCCTTTTAATGCGGACACCGGCACAATCTCGGCAAAATCCATTTCTTTCCGGTAAGTATCTATAAATGCAAGCAGTTCTTCTCTTTTAACCTTGTCGATTTTATTGATGACCAGTATCACCGGGGTATAAATTTTTTGCAGCTGGGATATAATATGTCTCTCCCCGGCGCCTATAAAATTGGAAGGCTCCACCAGCCACAAAATCACATCTACTTCCTTAAGGCTGCGGTTGGCCACATTCACCATATAATCCCCCAGCCGGTTTTTGGCCTTATGGATTCCCGGCGTATCCACGAAGACAATCTGTCCTTCCCCGGAAGTATAGACTGTCTGGATACGGTTCCTTGTGGTCTGGGGCTTATTGGACGTGATCGCAATCTTCTGCCCGATCAGACAGTTCATCAATGTGGATTTTCCTACGTTAGGCCTGCCAATCAGCGCGGCAAACCCGGATTTATACTGGTCATTCATCTTCTTCCCTCATTCCAAAACGTCTCAAATTTCTTTTTTGTCAGTTGTATCTTCGCCCGTGTATTTTTCCTGCCGGACATTTTTTTGCAGCAGGCCGGATATTTTCCTGCCCATCTCACCTGGTGTCTTTACCTTCTGTGCTTTTGCCCTTTTTCTTTTTATCAGCCTGATCACCAGACGAATCACCAAAAAGGCAACAACAAAAATAATCGCCCACAAAATAATATAAGGCAAGTTGATAACACAATCAATCCCAAAATTCAACAGCCCTCTGCCAACATCACTGAGACTGGCTGCAAAACCTGTGGAAATCTTTTCCCATGGGGTCTGTTCCTTCACAGGCGTGTATTTGGTAACCTCATTGATATACAAATATACTGTGCTGTAGGAAACCTGATTATCCATAGTCCGAAGCTGGGATTCCATACTCTCTAACTGATAGCGTACATCCGAGAGTCTGCTCTCAAGGGTGATGATATCTTCAATGGTTTCCGCCTGTTCAAGAAGCTCTAAAAGCCTTTCCTGTTCTGCTGTCAGAGCCTTCTTGTGGCTTTCCATATCCACGTATTGTAAGGTTACATCCGTAACGCTTTCGTTGCGGCTGATCACATTGGAACTTTCCGATACAACTGCCAGAAATTCCTCCAGCCGCTCCGCCGGAATGCGGATGGTCAGGTTGGCGTTCCGATTACTCTTTCCATAGTAATTGCTGCCGTTATAAGCATAGCTTTCTTCTATGTATCCGCCAAACTGTTCCGTCCTTTTCCTCACGTCCGCAAGCAAGTCCTCAAAGGTCTCCGTCTCCACCTCAAGATCCACATTTTTAATCAGCTTCCTCTGTGTGCTGTTCACCTTTGGCGTTTGCGCCCCGCCTTCCTCCGCAGCCATATCCATTTCCTCGGCCACAGCTTCTTCCATGTCCATGGAATAGCTCTCCGAATAGCCATTGTCATAGGCTCCGCCCGCAGAGGCTGCCGCCGTATCCACAGACATTTCCATGTCTGCAGCCATTTCCATAGACGCCTGTGTCTTGGATGCGCCGCCCGCTCCGCAGCCTGACATCAAAAGCGCCAGCGCCAAAAGAAGCACGAAAGCATTTCTTCTTTTTCCCATTCTTTCCTTCTTACCTGATGTTCCCAATACCCCTGTAAAACTTTTCATAATAAACCCTCCATTTCTACAAATTCCGACGGCGGCACGGCTCCCGGAAATTACGGCTTTCCTTCCTTTGCTTTCCGCATCGCCCTGTGGTTACCCTGTTAAAGAAGATACGTATCAAAGCTGCCGCTTTTATGGATAATTAAAAAATTTATTTTCATACTACTGTTTTACAGGTGTATAAGTTTTCGCAAAAATATCCGCTTTTACAATATAGACATCCCCCGGCTTTTCCCTCCTGCTAACCAGCCAGTCTCCGGGAACCCCCAGCAGGTAGCTGTCACTCCAGGGCACGAACACTTTTGTCCGCCGAGTGAGCCTGCGTCCATGGACGAAAGAGCTGTCCCTGGGAATACAGGTCTTTGCAAAATCCTTCAGATTTTTCCGCTCCCCGACGCCTTCCTCCGGCCCCACCGTGCTGACCGCCTCGTGGACTGTGGGCGCATACTCCCCCTGAAACTGATAAGGTATATCCACCGGGTCGTTGTGGGCAAGGAAATATGCCTCGTCATTTTTGTAGACCTCGGCCTCCACTCCAATCATAAAGTAGGTATCCTCTTTGATGGTAAAAGGAATATCTCCCTCCAGCATACGGACCTCCACCTTAGTGCCTGCGGGATAAAGGTCTGTGGCCTTCACATAGCCGATGGGCAGGCGTTTTTTCTGATAAACCGGCTCCATGGATAAGTCCGGAACGTCCTTTGAGCCCACATGGATAATCTCCTGTTCCCTGAAATAGAGCTCCATTTTATCTCCAAGCAGACGGCGCACACAATCACCGGTTTTCTCCGGCTTCGCCAGGCTGTATCTGCTCTCATATTCCTGCATCAGAAGGTCCTCCCGTAGAAACCCTCCTGATTTCCGGGCATGGCCCCCTCCCGATCCCAGCCCCTCCGCTACGAAGCCGGCCAATTCGTCCGCCCGGGTCTGCTGCACGCAGCTTCTCACGGAAAGCTTTGCGCCATCATCCAGTATGCAATAGGCAATACAGGTGTCCACGGAATCCACTTCTATCAGCATATCGCTGATAACCCCCAGAATATTGGGGTCGCACCGTTTTGCCTCAACAATGGCAAACCGGTTCTCCGGATGGTAATCATAGTTTGCCAGCGCCTGCCCGGCAATCCGCAGCTCCTCCAGGGACAGATTGCTGTTCTGAAAGAGGAAAAGGCTTCCCTTATTGCACCGAAATTCCAGCGCATCACGCATATCTTTATCCTTGGGATGACGAAGCTCCTGTAATTTCCCCGTATCCATAAAGAGCCCGTAATACAGGGCCGTAGACAGCCTTTCATCTTTCCCGGCGTCAAATCCCGCTTCCAAAAGCATATCCCACACCACAGTGGCGCAGGCGCCATAATTATCCCGAATCTCGCAAAGAGAAGGAATCTCTTTCGGGCAGACTTTATGATGGTCAATTACCGCCACCATCCCTGCGGAAAAACATTGCACATTCTTCTCCCCATACCGACAGTCCACCGTAAGCAAAAGCTCCGGTTCTTCTTCTAAGCTCCTGACAAATTCAACAGGGATATCCAGTATCTCCACCATCAGCACCAGATTACTTTTCCGAATGGGCTGACGGCCTCCGTAGATAAACCGTACCTTTTTTCCTCTGGTCTTAAAATAGGAAAAAAGAGCATATCCACTGGCAATGGCATCCGCGTCAGGGTTGTCGTGACACTGAATCATAATTTCATGAAATTGCAGCAGTTCTTCCAGCTTCATAGTAATAAACATGCCTCCTTCCACAACCCGCAAACTTTGGGCCGTCTTCCCTCTTACTTACCCCATAAACTTACCGTTCTGCCACGTACCGGTTTGTACCGTTCCATCTGCATAAGTATAAGTGCCCTGACCGTCAGGATAATTATCCTTCCACTCTCCTGTGTAGGTATCCCCGTTTGCATAGGTGTTAGTACCCTGGCCGGTGATAAAGCCGGCTTTCCACGCCCCCACATATACGCTGCCATCTGCCCCCCGGTAAGTGCCTTCTCCCTCGGCAAGACCATTTACCAATTCACCCGTATAGGTACTTCCATCCGAATAAGTATAAGTTCCCTGGCCGTTTTCCAGACCGTCTTTCCATTCTCCTGTGTATGTACTCCCATCATTATCCCATATAATGGTTCCCTGGCCGTTGGGCTCGTCATTCTTCCATTCGCCGGTATACACACCCGTGCTTGTTCCTGACCTGTAAGAAACATCCGTTACCTTTTTGGGGGAGGTAACTGTAATGATAATACCGATTACCGCCACAAGACATACGGCGGCAACAGCCACAAGGACTTTGGGATTTTTCCCACCGCTGCCGGGTGCGGACTTTATCCCCTTATCCGTCCCGGATGTGGACTTCTGCATTGACTGGCGGGTTACAGACTCCGGCTGCGCACCGGACTGCTGTGCTGGCTGCTGATAGGCAGCTCCTGCTCCGGGTTGTTGCTCTGACTGCTGATAGGCAGTTCCTGCTCCGGGCTGCTGTTCGGCAGATGCCGTACCGGATTGCTGCTCTGCGGCACTTTGCACCCTGGGGGCAGGCGCAGGTTCCGGTGCCCTTTTCCTGGGCAGCGGCCTTCCTATCAGCGACTTGTCAAACACATCCATGCTGACAGATTCAATGGTACCCCTTACCGCATTTAAGTCGTTTATGGTTTTTTTATTAATAGATGCATCACGGAAAAAGTTGATAAACGCATCCGAAATATCGTATTTTGACAGGGCGTCCTGCTCTAACAGGGTTGAAATACTTGTGAAAGCGGACTTCATCGCCCTCATCAAATCGTTTGACGTATTATTTGTATTGGTGGCAATATTAGCGCCCTGATTGAGTATCTCGTTTTTTACCCCACGCTCCACAACGGGCTGATCGGTGGTATCCCCCAGGTGAAGCTGCTCCTCAAGGGACACAAACACCACCTGTTTTTTATTGTTGACTGCAGTTAAAAGCTCCAAAAAGCAGGCGTAGCTCTCTATGTAGCTCTGGCTTACAAATGCAATCATCACATCCGCTCCCCGGACGTTTCGAAGCATAGGTACGATCCATTTGTCGTTTACCTTGTCAAAGGCCTTGTCCGCATACACACGCAGGCCATACTGATTCTGCATAGGCACAACCACTGACTGAAACACTGTTTTCCAGTTGTCGCTTGCATAACTGATAAAAGCATAAGGCTTTCTCTGGGAACACTCTGTTATCTCCAGATTGTTCTCCAGATATTCTGAACGTTCTATCTTCTGCGCTTCACTTAATCCCATTTTCTCCTGCTCCTTCCAAATATATAAATCATATTTTACATCTTACTCTTTACGGCCTCAATGTCTTTCCGTTTTTCTTCTTCACTCAACTGGGAAAAAGGCAGCAGACAGTTATGTATGCGTTTGGCGCTGTCTGTCTCCGGTCCGTATTTCCAGTTGTGGATATAATGATATCTGCACCATCTGATATGCTCAAGCTCCGCTATCTTTTCCTCCGCCACTCCTTCTTTCAGCAGTCGCTTTATGGTGTACATATAGTCCGAGGAGCTTACATTGGAATAGCGCTTAAAGCTGTCAAGCTTTTCCCATGGAGTCCCGCCATACTGCTTATAGTAAAATTCGTGCTGTCTGCGGGCGTCTTCCATGGTCTTTTCATTAAAAATGATATCGGCGGAAGCTGTCTGCCGTGCAATTCCAAAACATATAAGCCTGTCGTTTCCAAAAAGATTGGTTATAATATCCCCATTGGGCGCGTAAATGTAAATTTGATGGTGCAAGGGCGCCCCAACCAGCAGCTTGCTTGCAATTGCAATATTCTGATTTTCATCCCGGCCGCCGCATATGATAATACGGTCAAAATCAGACATTTCCGAAAGCTCATAGACCCCGTCATCATGAAAAATAATTTCATCAGGAGTCATCCTGTCAAGCTCCGTGTGTTCCCGCCGAAACTGCTTCCCATCTCCATAAACATGATATTCAAAATGCTGCTCCGGATCGAGCAGATTCATTTGAAGACCGTAGAGCAGTATATTTTTTCCTATATTTTCAAAGCCAATGATTGCAATTTTTTCATTCCGTACTGCCGGGTAATCCTTCCAGTACTGCCTTGCACAGTTTTCCGCAATACTGAAAACCGTGATCCGGGGATTTTCTATGTTCTGCCTTGCAATATCCTCCAGCATAATATATACGTTTTTATCCTTCAGAGATTCATAATATTTATTGTAAAATTCAAGGTTCTCCGTGTCACTTGAAAACATCAGCAGATACCTTGCGGCGCTCTTTATAAATTTATCCTCTCCCCGTATCCGCACTCCGGGGCTTAGGCTCTCAACTATATATTCCGCGTAACCTGAATCACCGTAAACCACCGTTACATTCGGGTTGAAAAGCTTCATCCCGTTAATCACATCATTCACCTTATTGAGCAGGTTAATGACAATGCTTAAGGTTGCCGCTAATGCCATAAAACGGGCAAGCTGAAGGAGGCCTCCAACCGCTATCCCGCTTTCCGTGCTCCCGGAATAAAGCTTGATAGACGCATAAAGGCAGTCCAGGAACGGATAGATACGTTCCTCCTGATTGATAAAAACGGGATAATAACAATACATTCCAATGAAAAATGGAAGGATTTTATATAATATGCTTAGGAATTTAAGGATTATCTCAGATATTTTTTTCATATGCATTCTTCACTCAACATTTTGTACTATTGTAAACCACTTTTGTTAATCATATCAAATGCTGTTACTTTGCGTGCCGGCTTATTCTATGAATAAAGGTGCAAAGTCCTCCTGCTGCTTTTACCGATTTCAGGCCATCTGCTCTGAAAAAAGCCGTCATGTTTCTGATAATCTTCCAAGCACAAATCCTACGGCCGGACTTTACACCTTATTTCATGTCGGGCATCCGCCCTATAAAATTCGATATACAAAATGCCTTATGTGAGCAAGCTCCCAACGTCATTTTGTATATCAAATTTTGCATGGCTGAACTGTTACCATATTACAGCTCACAATTGTTTACGGTTCTCGGGAAGGGAATTACGTCTCTGATGTTGCTCATTCCCGTCAGATACATAACGCATCTCTCAAAGCCAAGGCCGAATCCCGCATGTCTGGTGCTTCCATACTTGCGCAGGTCTAAATAGAAATCATAGTCCTCACTGTTAAGCCCCAGTTCATCCATACGTTTTACCAGCTTCTCGTAATCGTCCTCCCTCTGGCTTCCTCCAATAATCTCTCCAATTCCCGGCACCAGACAGTCAACCGCCGCAACTGTTTTACCATCCTCATTGAGCTTCATGTAAAAAGCTTTGATTTCCTTGGGATAGTCTGTTACAAATACGGGACGCTTAAACACCTGTTCCGTCAGATAACGCTCGTGCTCCGTCTGCAAATCACAGCCCCAGGACACCTTATACTCAAAATTGTCGTTGTTTTTACTTAATATGTCAATTGCCTCCGTATAAGTAACACGGGCAAAATCAGAATTCACAACGTTATCAAGTCTCTCCAAAAGCCCCTTATCAATAAAGGAATTAAAGAAATTCATTTCCTCGGGAGCCTGCTCTAACACATACCGGATAATATATTTCAGCATGGACTCCGCCAGCATCATATCGTCGTCAAGATCGGCAAAGGCTATTTCCGGCTCAATCATCCAGAACTCAGCCGCATGGCGGGTTGTGTTGGAATTTTCCGCCCGGAAGGTAGGACCAAAAGTATAGATATTGCGGAAAGCCTGGGCATAAGTTTCCCCGTTTAACTGGCCGCTGACCGTCAGGTTCGTGGGTTTGTTAAAGAAATCCTGGGAAAAGTCCACCTTTCCATCCTCTGTCATTGGAATATTGGCAAGGTCTAAGGTGGTAACCTGGAACATCTCTCCGGCTCCCTCACAGTCGCTTCCCGTAATCAGCGGCGTATGCACATACACAAAGTCTCTCTCCTGGAAGAATTTATGAATGGCATAGGCAGTCAGAGACCGCACACGGAAAACCGCCTGAAAAGTGTTGGTCCTTGGACGCAGATGGGAAATCGTCCGCAAGTACTCCATGCTGTGGCGCTTCTTCTGTAAGGGATAATCCGGCGTGGATTCCCCCTCCACACAAATGCTGTCCGCCTGAATCTCAAAAGGCTGCTTTGCCTGGGGCGTGGGAACCAGCGTCCCTTCCACAATAATTGCCGCACCTACGTTCAGCCTGGAAATCTCCGCAAAGTTCTCCATAGCATCATGATATACCACCTGTAAAGGGTCAAAAAACGTACCGTCGTTGAGCACAATAAATCCAAAGGTTTTAGAGTCACGTATACTCCGCACCCATCCGCCGACACGTACCTTCTTGTCCAGATATTCTTCCCTGTTTTTAAAAATTTCTCTGATTGTTGTCAACTGCATCCCGCAGCCCTCCTTCTCCTGTTTGATATCATAAGGACCACCCGCCACGCGGGCTATCTGTTTTATCGTATAACAAATCTGTTTTCCATGATAGCATTTTCGTCCAAAAATCGCAAGACCCTCTGTTTCATTCATGAAATACCGATATATACTTTAATGAAACAACTGCTCCACCTGTAAAAACATTCCTTCGTCTTCCTTTATCTTCTCTCCATTGCCCACCACGCAAAGGCACTCATCCTCCATAAATGCCCTCACATATCTGCAAAGCCCCTGAAGTTCTTCCTTCGTCACAGCTAAAAGCTCATCCCTCTCCCTCTGCACTCTTTCCATGGAAAGCCCTGTCATATATCCTCCAAGGGAATAGATTCCTCTGGTTGCCGGAGTCATGGGCGTATCAAGCTCGCTGATTGCACCTATGATAAACTGGGTCACGGTCCGCTCGTCCAGCTTCACATTTTGGATATACTCAGCCGCCTGTTCATAAACATCCACGGTCTTTTTCAGATTTGGATCCCTGTAGGACACAAAATAGCCGTCCCCGTTTCTGTAAAAGCCGCACATGCACCCGTAGGCGCCGCCCTTTACCCGCACCTGATTCCACAGGTAATCATAGCCCATCATCACCTTAAGCACCTTAAGAGCACCTGTGTAAGGCAGTCCTTTGTCTATAAAGTTCCCGGCCCGGCATACATACTGTACCTGGCCCGCTGTCATGAAAGCTTCATTTTTCTTTACAAGGATAGGCACAAAGCTCTCCCCTCTCACCTGACCGGTATACAGATTTGCTTTCAAATCTTCCACCAACTCTACAAGGCCCGGATAACTCTCGGCAGTTCCCGTATAATCCACCAGCAGGTTTTCCGGTCTGAAAATATACCCTACCAGGTCTTTTAAGTTCTGAACAACCTGCGCCTTTCTGCTCTCAAAATCCTTCAGCAGCTCCTCAAGCAGCCTGTACTGAGGAATCCCGCTAATCTGCTCCGATACAGCCGCAGTAGGTGAAAAATAGGAAAGAGCCCGTATGCTTGCAACGGAATGGCCCGCCCCGGTCATCACTGCCTGCATTCTGGATTTTGTCTCCGCAAGAATTTCATAAAGGCGCTTCGTATCGTCAAACTTAGAGGTAAGCAGAATCTCCTGCATCAGCTCCATAGCCTTTTCCTTCTTTTCATAAAGGGCTTTTGAGCGGATTTCCAGCGTAACCTTGTATTTCTTTAAATCCTCCGCGTTCGTATAGGTGTTTACCGCCGTTTTAATGCCGCCGGTATGAATGTTCACTTCGTTAAACAGCTGGCTGTAGCTGAAATGCTCCGTATCCACCATCATCAGCACAGATTTCAAAATCCCCACATAGGGGAACAACTCCGCAGGCACGTCCTTCAAATCAAACACAAGGTTCAGATAGCCAATGCCGTTTGTAAAAATATCATGGAAAAGAACGGTGGTATCCCCCGCCTTTCGCACCTCGTTGATATAACCGGACGCTTCCTTTTTCATGTCCTCTCTGGTCAGCAGGGGAATGGTTTCCAAGTCTTCTTTTGAATTTTCCTCCTCCTGATAAGCCCGAAGCGCCTCGGTCTTATCCACAATCTCCTGCTTTTCCTCCATGGAAAGGGTGTCTTTGTAGGCCTGCAGCTTTTCATGGAGCTCTTTGTCCTTTCTGGTGGTCAATCCCTGTACAGGCCTTACCTCCATAATGGATTTATGGGGATTTTCCAGAATATACTTTTCAATCAGGCCCTCAAAATAGCCTGTGCTTATGGACGCCTTAAGCTCCCCATAGGTCTGATTTGCTTCTATATGCATAAAAGGCCCTTCAACCTCATAAAGCCAGCTGTCCAGAGCCTGAAGCCCAATCATCAGTCCTCTTGGATAAGAGCCGAAATCTGCCTCCCTGTACCGGAATTCAAAATAATTGATGGCAGCCGCCAGAGCCTTCTCATCCAGGCCCTCCGACACCACATTTTTCAGGACTTCATGGATGGTGGCAACAAATTCTTCCTTCTGATTACTTTCCGCATTCTTGGCAATTATGGAAAAGTACGGCTGATAAATGCCGTTTTCCAGGCTGCTGTACACATCCTTACCGATTCCCTTGTCAATCAGTGCCTGCTTTATCGGAGCTCCCGGCGCAGAGCAAAGCACATAGTCAAGCACATCCATTGCAATATAAAGTTTCTTATCAAGGCTGGTGCCCATGGAAACATTGTAAGTAAGATAAGTGTTCTCAAGGACAGAGTCGTCCTCCATAACAGGATATTCCTTTACCAGCTCCCTGGGAGCGGAAAAGGCCTTCTGCATGCCAATCTGTGAATCCACTTTCAAGGCATCAAAAGAGGATAAATACTTCTCATCTATGAAAGAAAGATACTCCGCCGCATCCATATTTCCGTACAGATAAATATAACTGTTGGAGGGATGATAATATTTTTCGTGGAAAGCCAGAAATTCTTCGTAGGTAAGCTCCGGTATGCAGTCCGGGTCGCCGCCTGACTCAAGACCGTAGGTTATATCCGGATAAAGGGAATTCATGATTTCCCTCTCCACAACATCATCCGGGGAGGAGAAGGCGCCTTTCATTTCGTTGTATACCACACCGTTGATGGTCAGCTCGTCCGAGGTGTTCTCCATCTCATAGTGCCAGCCCTCCTGCCTGAAAATCTTCTCCTCTTTATAAATGTTTGGATAAAAAACCGCATCCAGATAAACATGCACCAGGTTTTTGAAATCCTTATCGTTGCAGCTCGCCACAGGGTATACCGTCTTGTCCGGATAGGTCATTGCATTTAAAAAAGTGTTTAAGGAACCCTTTGCCAGTTCAATAAAAGGATCCTTTACAGGGAAATTTTTAGAGCCGCACAGAACGGAATGCTCCAGAATATGGGCAACACCGGTACTGTCCTTGGGCGGCGTGCGAAAGCCAATGTAAAATACCTTATTTTCATCATCGTTCAGCAGAAGGGTCACCGACGCTCCGGTCTTTTTGTGCCTTAAAATATACCCTTCCGAATTCAAGTCACTGATTTTCCGTCTCTCAATTACCTGATAGGCATCCATTTTTTCAATCTGCTGCATAAAAATACCTCATCCTTCCCGTTTTTTATTCCCGCCGGCAGCCAGTCAAAGTCATACTTGCCAAGAACATATTCTCTTAACCTTAGACGACTGCTGCGTGTATTATATGTCCCGCTGCTTGCAGTGGGTTATTTACTTAGTATAGCCTGATTTTTTCACTATATATACTTCTTAAAGCAAACGTCGTGACAGTTCGGCCTTCGGCTGAACTGTTACCCAATTTCCCACGCAATTTTGTGTGTACTATTTTGCATATGCAATTTTGCATGTGTGCAGTTTTGCGCGTGTGGGGCCCTGTGCATAAAAGAGCGGGCGGAAACAAGTTTCCAGCCCGCTCAGTGTAAAAGGGGAATTTTTACCTAATTTCAGGCAAATCAGAAATTTTCTGACTGCAATTTCTATTGTAGCAGATTCGTTTCTCCTACGCAAGTGTAAAATAAAATTTTCAATAGTATATTAATTATTTTCCATAAACATCCGAGGGCATCTGCCCCAAGAGCTTCTTATAGGCCCTGCTGAAGGTAGAATAATCCTTAAAGCCGCATTCCATACTGGCAAGGGTCGCAGGCATTCCTGTGAGAATCAGCCCCTTTGCCGCCAGAATACGCTTCTCCAGTATGTACTGATGCATGGAATACCCTGTCTCCTCCTTAAATTTCCGCATCATATGATACTTACTTAAATAAAATCGGGCAGACAGTGTCTCAATGGTCAAATCCTTTGAGAGATTTTCATTGATGTAATGAATCATCTCCACAATTTTCTTGTCATATCTGGCCATCTTGTGGAAAACCTCGGGGCTGTCAATACAGCACCTGTTCAGCTCAATCAAAAATTTCAAAAAAGAAACTCTGCTGTACATATCCTTTGCATAGGCGTTGTCATAGTTGAGCTTTTCAATCTGCTTTACTGCCTCAAACAGCTTTCCGCTGTCCGCCGGTGATAAGTGAATCACATTGCCCTGTTCTTTCACCGCCATCCGAAAGCACAAATCCAGCCTGTCATCACCCTCTGAGTGTTCTTCCAAAAAATCACCGGAAATATAAAATACATACCGCTCATAGGGCGTAGTAAAATCCACAAAAGGTTTATGTATTTCCCCTTTCCTCACAAGCAAAATATCGTGAGGCTCCAATTTGTAGGCCTTTCCCTCAATATGATACTCCACATTCCCCGAAATAAACCAGATTAATTTGTGAAAGTCATGATAATGATAAACATACTCCCTGCTGCTTGCATCCTTTAAATAAAACAGCCTGAATTTTTCCAGCAAATATCCGCTTTTAACCGACTCCCTGATTTCATTCATTTTCCACCATATAATCCTTCATACAGATATTCAAATCCACATCCCCCTTGATTCCATCCACACTTCCTTTGGACGAATACTGCCAGATATTAAAGGCATAAGGGAAATAAACCACGTCATCATAGTAGGCAAACCATTTCTCATAATCCTCAAGCTGCTCCATGTCAAGCATGATCATGAAGGTTTTCAGGTTCCCGTATATCATGGGCGTATAGCCTGCGTCCCTCACTGCCTCGCAGAAGGCAATCGCCACTTTGGTATACTCCTCTTTTGTCATTTTTGCCGTTCTTGCCGAAGCGCTCTCCGATTCCTCAAGGTCTAACACAATAGGGTAGTCCACCTGGTAGGGTTCGATCAGCTCCAGCACAAACTCCGCTTCTTCCTGGGCTTCTTCCTCTGTCATTGCCTGGGTGTAAAAATATATTCCCACATTCACATCATTTTCTGTGGCCCCTTCAATATTGTCCACAAAAAATTCATCCTCCACCAGTTTCCCCTCGGAGGTTCCACGATATCCTGCCCTGATAAAAGCATAGGACACCCCATCACCGGACACCTTTTCCCAGTCAATCTTTCCCTGATGCTTTGACACGTCTATCCCTTTTACGGAATGAATATCCTTTTCCTCATCCGTATAGACAATCTCTTTGTTTTCCTGTTTTACAAAGTTTTCATAAACATACTCGTGCTTTTTCAGCGTCTCGGATATAGGAAAAAAAGAATATCCCCCATCCGCATACACTACCACTTCTTCCGGGAAAAAGCTCCGCAAAAGAGAAACCGTACTTTCCCCGCTGCTCATCCTCTGTTTTATTTCCCCGAGAATGCTGTTCCTCTCAGCCTCCTTTTCCCTTATGGAATTCTCAGCCAGATAGGCGTTCAAATCCTCCTGGGTATAAATATATTCCAGCTCATGTTCTTCCAGCCTGCCCATAACCTCCCTGCTCTCATTTTGCAGGCTGTGATTCTGCAGCACCAGTACAATACAGCCCATAAGAGCAGTCAAAGCTATCAAACAGAAAATAATATTGCTGATAAGACTGCGCATCTGTTTCCTTTTATTCCTCTTTGCCGCCATTTTATCCATACTTATCTTCCGAACCTTTCCCCATTTTATCGTATATCCGCTCCATCCCTAAGTATATTATGAATCCTCCTCTTTTTCAATTGTTTATCCTTTCCATTTTATTAATCCGGTTACTTTTTTGGATAATCACGAATGAAAACGATATTTCCCTTTTCCGTACCCTGAAACCACTTCAATCACTCCGTACTCCAACATCTTCCGCAAAAGTTCGGACGCCCCGGAAGGTTTTATATCAATCACTTTCATCACATCCGAGCGGCCAAAAACTCTCTGTTCCGGAAATGCCTCACGCAGTCTGAGAATGTGGCCCGCTGTTTTCGGCCGGAACATTTGCTCAAAATCCTCTTTTGTGGCACAGATGTCCGTTTTTATCGCTTCAATATCCGATTTTTCCGCCCCTATATCCGGTTTTTGGACTCCAATGTCCGGTTTCACCGTTTCAATATCCGGTTTTGCCATTTCCAAAATTGCACCTCTGATGTGCAATGTCCTGTTATGAAGCGGATAATTTTCATTCAGTAACAGATTCCGCAAAAAATATTCCAGATACTCCGTCGTCTCATGAATACCGTTTTTCAAATCATTGTAATTTGCCCTGACCAGCGCATTCCGAAAATACCATGCATTCCTGGCAAAAATATCATTCGTCACGTCAAAACCCAGCGTACGGAGATACTTGATAAAAAATACTGCTGTCGTCCTTGTATTACCCTCACTGAACACATGGATTTGCCACAGTCCGGATATAAACACAGCAAGATGGTGAATCATCTCGTCCATTGTGAGATTTCGATAGGAAAACTTCTTTTCTTCGGAAAAGTCATAATAAAGCGTCGCTTCCGGTTCTGTTGCACTGCCATACAGCACCGTTGCTCCATCAACCACCCATTCCTTTTTTGTAATATTATAATCCCGAATATGCCCCGCATGGGAATAAATACCGGTAAACAGTTTCCTGTGAATAGAAATGTACTCATTGGGTGTAAAGCTAAATGCCCGCTCCGACAAAAGCACGGCAATTCTTGCAGCGACCTTGTCGGCCTCCTCCATACGGTCTTCCCCACTGTGGGCAGGATTTTCCTCATAATAAGTCTGCAGAAGTGCATTTGCTTCTTCTAAGGATATCTCACCCTCAATATTGCGGATAGCGGTATGCATCAAATATTCTGATGTTTTGAGCCCATCAACCGCCTGTAGGCCGATCGCCGTATGCCACGCATATCCTTTGTCCCTCTTTGCCGGTTCACACTCTTTGATATATTCCTTAAATGGGTCTTCCATCACTTCACATCACCTCATTACTATTATAAGCTATAGTAAACTATATTAGAAATTTCGTTTTCAGTCTCGCAAATGCTTAAATATATGTTTTTCACAGCTTTTCCCCAAAATAACTCTTATACCCTTCCCCATATATTTCCGTAGCACTGGTAATGATCATGAATGCACTTCCATCCTCCTGCTTCACAATCTCCTCCACCTTATGGGCAATCTGCTTCCTTACCACGCAGAAGATTACCTTTTTTTCTTCCCCTTTATAAGCCCCCGTACCGGAAAGATGGGTAACCCCTATATTTAATTCTTTTAAAATCCGCTCCGTAATGGCCGCCGAACAATTGCTGATGATATAAACCAGTTTCGCCTCATCCCGCCCATACAAAATCATATCAAGCACATAGGAGGTCACCACCGCGGATATGACACTGTAAAGAACCGCTTCCACATTCCCAAATACAATTCCGCCTATCCCTATAATAATGGAATCCACCGCCAGAAAAATTGTCCCCGTTTTCAAATGGGGCTTTTTCAGCCGCAGACATTTTACGATAATATCGGTTCCCCCCGTGGTGGCCCCGGCCCGCAGCACGTACCCTACCCCGGCGGCCACAAGCACGCCTCCAAAAACAGCTCCAAGAAGTGGCTGGGTGGTAAGCGGAGGAAGCTGCTGAAAAAGATTGGTGGATGCTGAAACCGCAAAAGTAGCATACAAAGTGGACAGTATAAACTTAACTCCAAACTTCCACGCCCCCAGAATCAGAATCGGAATGTTAATCAGCAGGAACATGGTTCCCGTTTCAATAGGAAACAGACGGCTCAAAATAATGGAAAGTCCGGATGCTCCGCCCGGCGCCAAATTGTTAGGGTCGATAAACAAGCTGATTCCCACACCAAAAATAAGGGATGCCGCTGTAATTGTAAGATACTTTTTCAGAAACTTTCCTATTTCCATATATACCTCCAATCGAACAGGTCCACTGCCCGCCACGCTCCACAAGTCGACTTATTGCATAAAACCGCATACCAATAGTAAACGACATATGCCATTTACTATTTAGTATGCGGTTTTCCAAATAAAAGCATTCATTAAATATTGCCACAGTTCTTTGACTGATTACATAATCGTCCGAACCGGCTTGGGCTGATATCCATTTTCCCTTAATGCCTCCATAATCTGCTGTTTATGTTCCGTTCCAAATGCCTCCAGGGTAATGCGTAATTCTACCGCATCACTTCTGTTGATAGAGACAAACTGGTTGTGCTCAAGTTTGATTACATTCCCGTTCTGTTTCGCAATCACATCCGCCACATGACACAGCTCGCCCGGCTTATCCGGCAGCAGCACGGACACGGTAAAGATACGATCCCGCATAATCAATCCCTGCTGTACCACTGAGGACATAGTAATCACGTCCATATTTCCACCGCTTAAGATTGCCACCACTCTCTTTTTCTTATCTTCCAGATGTTTTAACGCCGCCACAGTCAAAAGCCCGGAATTTTCCACCACCATCTTGTGATTTTCCACCATATCCAGAAAAGCCACCACCAGTTCTTCGTCCGGTATGGTGATAATATCGTCAAGGTTTTGGCTCAGGTAGGGGAAAATCTTCTCACCCGGCGTCTTAACCGCCGTACCGTCCGCAATGGTATTCACCTTATCTAACGTAACCACTTTACCGGCCTTCAAGGATGCTTTCAGACAGCTCGCCCCTTCCGGCTCCACACCGATGACTTTAATCTTGGGATTTAACAGCTTCGCAAGGGTAGAGACTCCTGTAGCAAGGCCGCCGCCGCCCACCGGCACCAGTATCTCGTCCACCAGAGGAAGCTCCTTGAAGATTTCCATTGCAATTGTGCCTTGTCCGGTTGCAACCGCCAAATCATCAAAAGGATGGATAAACGTATATCCCTTTTCCGCCGCAAGCTCATATGCCTTCTCACAGGCCTCGTCATACACATCCCCGTAAAGCACTACCTCGGCCCCGTAATTTTTGGTCCTGTTCACCTTAATCAATGGGGTGGTGGTGGGCATCACGATCACCGCCTTGGCCCCAAAACATTTTGCAGCATAGGCTACCCCCTGGGCATGATTGCCTGCGGAGGCAGTAATCAGGCCTTTCTCACGTTCCTCCGCTGACAGAGTACTTAATTTATAGTAAGCGCCCCGCACCTTGTAAGCGCCTGTAAACTGCATATTTTCCGGTTTTAAATAAACCTTGTTCCCTGTCTGGGCACTGTAAAAGTCACTGTACACCAGCTTTGTTTCCTGGGTAACCTGTTTTACCGCCTCAGCCGCTTCCTCAAATTTATCAAGGGTCAGCATCTTTTCCTCCATCTTCAATTCCTCCTTTGCAACATGCAAACTGGTTCAGCCAGACCGGCATTAGGCTGGCAAATCATGCTTGCATGAATTTGACAGACAGATGCTGGTCTGAGGGAACGCCCGTTTATGAGCAAAACAGCTGCAAAGCAGCGAGAAGCGCTGTAAGCGCGTTTTGCGAATGGCGTGGGCTGAACTGTTACATATTAAATTTTCACAGACAAAATCCTTCAGGCATGTCCGTCCACATCAAACAGAGCGTTTACAAACTGGTCCGAATCAAACTTTTGCAAATCGTCCAGTTTTTCTCCCACTCCGATATATTTCACCGGTATGTTCAGCTCAGATTGAATGGCAACCGCAATACCTCCCTTGGAAGTGCCGTCCATTTTGGTCAGGATGATTCCGGTAAGCTCTGCGGTTTCCCCGAACTCTCTGGCCTGATTTAAGGCGTTCTGTCCGGTGGTTCCGTCTAACACAATCAGGTTTTCCCTGTGTGCGTCCGGGAACTCCCTGTCAATGATACGGTTCATTTTTTTCAGCTCCTCCATCAGGTTCTTCTTATTGTGGAGTCTGCCCGCCGTGTCACAGATCAGCACATCCGTATGTCTGGCCTTGGCCGCGCTGACCGCGTCAAATATCACGCTGGAAGGGTCCGCCCCCTGGGAGCCGGTGATAATATCCACTCCGGCCCGGTTCGCCCACTCGGTAAGCTGTTCGGCAGCAGCCGCCCGGTAGGTATCCGCAGCGGCAATCAGCACCTTTCTGCCCTGATCCTTTAAAAGCCCTGCCAGCTTGCCCACAGAGGTGGTCTTGCCCACGCCATTGACCCCGATAATCATTACAATGGACTGCTGATGCTCAAAATCATAGGCGGTTTCCTCCACCTGCATCTGCTCCTTAATACTTTCAATCAGAAAGGATTTGCACTCCCCGGGCTCTTTTATGTGGTTTTCCTTTACTTGGGCTCTTAGACGCTCTAAAATGTCACCGGTTGCATTCACCCCGATATCACCCATGATCAGGATTTCCTCCAGCTCCTCATAAAAGTCCTCATCAATGGATGTAAAGCCGTTAAAAACCGAATCAATCCCATGAACGATATTATTTCTTGTCTTTGTCAGTCCCTCTTTTAACCTGCTGAAAAATCCTGCCATCAGTCGTCTAACTCCTTATCAATCAAATTTACGCTTACCAGTGTGGAAACACCCTTCTCCTGCATAGTGATACCGTACAGTCTGTCCGCCTTTTCCATTGTGCCGCGCCTGTGGGTTATCACAATAAACTGGGTGCTTTTTGTAAGCTTATGTAAATACTTTGCAAACCGCCCTACATTACTTTCATCCAGAGCAGCCTCAATCTCATCCAACAGGCAAAAAGGTGATGGTTTCAAATTCTGGATGGCAAACAAAAGGGCAATTGCCGTAAGCGCCTTCTCCCCACCGGAGAGCTGCATCATGTTCTGCAGCTTCTTTCCCGGAGGCTGGGCAATGATCCGGATGCCTGCCTCTAAAATATCCTCGTCCTCCATAAGCTCAAGGGTACCCTTTCCGCCGCCAAACAATTCCTTGAATACCTTGTCGAACTCTCTGCCAATCTCCGCAAACTTCTCATGAAACTGTTTGCGCATGGCGGTATCCAGCTCCACAATAATGCCCTCCAAAGTTTTTTCCGCCTCCACCAGGTCGTCATGCTGGGTCTTTAAAAAGGAGAAACGCTCCATCAAATTTCTGTAGTCTTCAATAGCATTTACATTCACATCCCCCAGCTTTTTAATCTGATCCTTCAAAGAAGCAATTTCCTTCTTCATGGCAGGCAGATCCGTAAACTCCTCATTCCGAAGGGCCGCTGCATCGGAAAGCGTAATCTCGTATTCATCCCACATGTAGTTAATCTGGTTATCCAGACTTTCTTTCAATTTCTCCTTCTGGGAATTTAACCGGTACACTTCCTTATCAAGGCTTCCCATCTTCTCAGCTAAAGCTTCCCTGTCTTTAAAGAAATTCTTTTGCTTTTGGGAGAGCTGTTCTTTTTTCTCCACATCCTCATTCAGCTTTTTCTCCGTATCGCCCTGGGTGGTGTGGGAGGCTGCAATCGTCTGCTCAATAGCGGCAATGTTCTCCTCCCGCTCCTTTGTATCCTCGCTGCTCTTTGCAAGGCTCTCCCGTATCTCGGAAAGCTCCCCTGCGTACCGGGCAATCTCACTGTCGATACGGTCCACATTCTGCTGATGGAATTCCTGCTGTTGAAGCATTTTTTCCACTTCCACATCCCACTCGGAAACATGGGCGGACTGGTCTGATTCCTCCCGGCGCTTTTCCTCAAGCTCCGTTTGCAGCTTTCGAATCTCCTGCTCTGTCTTTTTTTCCAGAAGTTCGGAATCCTCCAGTTCCTTTTGGATTTCCAGCTTGTTTTGCTTGATTTCCTTGATTTGCTCCTCGATTTCCCGTTCTTCCGCCTTAAGCTCTAAAGCTCCTTCGCCGGCCTCATTCCTGCGCTCCTCAGCTTTGATTACATTAAGGCGTGCGGTGTTCTGCTCAATAAATTTTCTCTGGAGAGCGGCCTTATCCTCCTCAAGGCCAAGACGGAGTTTATTTCTCCTTGCCTTGGTTTCTTCAATCTGGTTTAAGAGCTCGTCCACTTCCTTTAAATATTTTTTTACTTTTCCGGACAGTTCTTCCATCTCCCGGCGCCGTCCAAGGAGATTGCTGCTGTTTTTATAGGCGCCGCCGCTGATGGCACCTCCGGGGGTCAATAGTTCCCCTTCAAGGGTTACCATACGGACGCTGTAATTATATTTTCTTGCAATCCGGACCGCATGATCCACGCTGTCAACCACCACAATACGCCCAAGCAGGGATTTGGCCACATTCACATACCGGTCCGCCACATGGACAAGGCTTTCCGCCAGGCCGATTACGCCTTTTTCATTTAAAACCTCTTTATTTTTAAATTCCTGGGATTTGACAATGCTGGTAAGGGGCAAAAAGGTTGCCCGGCCTGCCTTTGTCTGCTTTAAAAAGGCAATCATCCTCTTGGCGGTTTCCTCATCGTCTGTGACAATGTTCTGGATACTGCCCCCAAGAGCCGTCTCTATGGCGGTTTCGTATTTCTTATCCACCTTGATGATGTCCGCCACAACGCCGATAATACCTTTTTCCCGTTCTTTGGCCTCCATCACCTTTTTTACGCTGCCGCCGTAGCCCTCATAGCGTTCCGTCAGGTTGGTGAGGGCCTCCAGTTTGGATTTTTCCTGATGATAGCTTACCTGGGTATCCCGCAGTTTCTGGTCTTTCCCAGCAAGTTCCTCCCGAAGAAGCGAAAGGGCTTCTTCTTTCTGCTCCTGAGAATCATTTAAGGTGTGGATTTCCTGATTGATGGCCTCAAATTCTTCCTGGAGCTTTTTGATGGTCAGCTCCTGCTGTTCTTCGTCGGATTTGATGCGAAGCAACCTTGAGGTAAGCTCCGCCTTGCGGATGTTGACCTGCTCCGTCATGGTGTCATAGCGCCCAAGCTTTGACCGGATTGTGGCTCTCACATTTAAGGCTTCTATGATGCTGTTCTTGCCGGACTCAATCTGACTGTTTAATTCCTCTATCCTGCCCTGGACCGTAAGCAGCTTTTCCCGGGCTTCATTTCTTACCCGCTCGATTTCAGCCACCTGGCCGTCAATAACCTTTTTATCCTCCAGGATTTTTTCTTTGTCAAGGAGCTTTGCATCCATCTCCTTTGTGACGGTTTCTTTTCGCTGGCGAAAATGTTCCTCGTTGCTTTTGGCCGATTTGATCTGCTCCCGCAGAACGTTAATCTCCCCTTCTAACTTTCCACGAAGGACACTGGTGTCGGAGAGGGTTGTCCGCTCCGCCAAAATGGTTTCTTCCAGCTGTTCAATCTGTCCCTGGATCTGCTCGTATTCCTCTTTGATCTGTTCGTACTGCCGGGTGGTCTGCTCTAAATCGCTGTCCGCTATCTCAAATTTTTCTTCGGTGCTTTGCAGCTGTTCTTTCAGCCGGTTATGCTCCAACAGGAACATATTCACATCCAGCGTTTTTAGTTCTTCACGCTTCTTTAAATATACCCTTGCTGTCTCCGACTGCTTCTCAAGCGGGCCAATCTGCTTTTCCAGCTCAGAGAGAATATCCTTTACCCGGACCAGATTCTGCTTCTCATCCTCCAACTTTTTCTGGGCCGCCACCTTGCGCTTTTTAAATTTTACAATCCCGGCCGCTTCGTCAAAAAGTTCCCGTCTCTCCTCCGGTTTACCGCTTAGGATTTTGTCAATCTGGCCCTGGCCTATGATGGAATATCCTTCCTTGCCGATACCCGTATCATAAAAAAGCTCATTTACATCCTTAAGCCGACAGGGCGCGCCATTTAAAAGATATTCACTCTCACCGGAACGGTAAATCCGCCTGGCCACCGTCACCTCGTCAAAGTCAATAGCAAGCTGGTGATCCGAGTTGTCAAGGGTAATGGCAACATACGCATAACCAAGAGGCCTTCTCATTTCCGTTCCTGAAAAAATGACGTCCTGCATGGACGCCCCACGAAGCTGCTTAATTCTCTGTTCCCCAAGCACCCAGCGGACCGCATCGGCAACATTGCTCTTTCCGCTGCCATTGGGCCCTACAATACCTGTAATACCGTTATGGAATTTAAATACGATTTTATTTGCAAAGGATTTAAATCCCTGGATTTCTATATTTTTTAAATACATATACACCTACTCTTTTGACATTTCAGCAAGCAGCGCCTGATAGGCCGCCTGTTGCTGCGCCGCTTTCTTATTTCTGCCCTGGCCCTTTCCCGCAGTTTCTCCGTCAATTCTCGCTTCCACCACAAAAATCTTATCGTGTTCCGGGCCCCTCTCCTCCACAAGCTCATAGACAAGGTCTTTTCCCTGCTTCTGTATCCGCTCCTGGAGCAGTGTCTTACTGTCATAAAAAAGCTGCTTGTTCTCCAAATCGGAAAAAACAAACTTTGTAACAAACTTATCCGCTTCCTCAATTCCTCCATCCAGATAGATAGCGCCCAGCACAGCCTCCATCACATCACAGAGGATGGAATCTCTCTCCCTTCCTCCGGTGGCTTCCTCTCCCTTTCCCAGCAGAATAAAACTGCCCAGGGACAAATCCCTTGCACAGAAAGCAAGGGCTGCCTCGCAGACCATGGTAGAACGGAATTTGGTCATCTGTCCTTCTGACATCTCCGGATAAGTTGCATAGATAAACCGGCTGGACAACAGCTCCAGGACTGCATCACCCAAAAACTCCAGCCTTTCATAATTCTTATACTTGTTGATTTTTTGTTCATTCGAAAAAGAGCTATGGGTCAAAGCTTCTCTTACCAGCTTTTTATTTTGAAATACATAGCCAATCTTTTCTTCCAATTCCTTCAATTTTCCCTGCTTATACATAGCTTCTCTCAATTACCTCCGGCGGAAAAAAAGCCCTTAGCGGGCTTTTTAGTTAAGTGCATTCCTGATAAGGTTCACTGCCTCTTCCACAGTTGAGATTTTCTCTGCCTCTTCAGCCGGAATTTCAATGTCAAATTCTTCTTCCAGTCCCATGATAATCTGAAAAACATCCAAGGAATCAGCTCCCAGGTCATCCACAAAGGTTGTATCCATTGTGATTTCTTCAGGGTCAACGTTTAAAACGTCCGCAATTACTTTTTTTAATTTTTCAAATTCCATCTCTCATTTCCTTTCTAGTTTTCTTCCATTGTTATTTTTTCTTTTATTTTTTGATTTATATTCTGTTCTGTAAAGGTGATACATTGCAGAATAGAATTCTTAATTTCAACGCTGTTAGAGCTGCCATGGGTTTTCACCACAAGACCCTTAAGGCCAAGCATGGGCGCTCCTCCATATTGTTCCAAATCAAAAGCCTTTAATGTATTCTTAAGCGCCGGTTTTACCAAAAGAGCGCCTATTTTACTTCTAAGGGTGGTCATCATGCCCTCTTTCACCTTTTTAATCAGGGTTGCACCCACGCCCTCATACATCTTTAAAATCACATTTCCCACAAAGGCCTCACAGACAACTACATCCACGCTGCCCGACGGAATGTCTCTGGCTTCAATACTTCCCACAAAATTAATGTCAGGACAATTTTTCAGAAGGGGAAAAGTCTCTTTTACCAGCGCGTTTCCCTTTTCTTCCTCAGCGCCTATGTTTACAATGCCCACTTTGGGATTTTTCACTCCCATGACACTTTCCATGTATACGGAACCCATCTTTGCAAACTGCACCAGATGAGAAGGTCTTGCGTCCACATTGGCGCCACAGTCAATTAAAAGGGCGCAGCCCTTTTCCGTAGGGATTAAAGGCGCAAGCGGTGGTCTCTCCACTCCCTTTATCCTTCCGACGATTACCTGTCCACCTACTAAAGTTGCCCCTGTGCTTCCGGCAGAAACATAGGCGTCGCAGGTACCATCCTTCACCAGATTAAGAGCTTTTACAATGGAGGAATCTTTCTTCTTCCGTATTGCCATAACCGGCGGCTCAGCAGTCTCAATCACTTCTGTGGCATTTACGATTTCTACCTGTTCCTTGTTGTATGTATATTTGGTAAGTTCACTGCGGATAACATCTTCCCGGCCGGTGAGATAAACCTTCACATGGCTGCTCTCATTCACCGCATCCACAGCGCCCTTTACAATCTCAAGCGGTGCATTGTCTCCGCCCATAGCGTCAACCGCCACATTTACAAATTCAGACATTCTTATTACCTCCAGCCATCAGTACTATTTCACTATACTAGACAGTCTGGGAAAAATCAAGCGGAATTTTGTTATAACAAAAATGGGAAGTCAACTGACTTCCCAATCCTTGATGAAACGCCATCCCGCTAAGCGTGGCAGCGTTTGATTTTTCGTACTTTACCCGATTAGTCCACACTGATGATTTCTTTCTTATTGTAAGAACCACATGCCTTACATACTCTGTGGGGTGCCATCAGGGCGCCGCATTTGCTGCACTTTACTAATGTGGGAGCGCTCATTTTCCAGTTTGCTCTCCTCTTATCTCTTCTGGACTTAGAAGATTTATTTTTAGGACAAATAGACATCGTTACACCTCCTTACCTGCGTTAAAGATATCTTTAATAGCTGCCATCCTGGGGTCAGGCACAAAGGTGTCGCACCCACATTCCCCCTCGTTTAAGTTGTGTCCGCACTGCTTACAGATTCCCTTGCAGTCCGGTTTACACAGCACTTTAACTGGCATGTTAATTAAGATTTCACCGTTCACGAAAGCTTCCACGTCAAACTCATATCCGGACATAAAATCCTGCTGTCCGTCCTGACCTTCCGCCTGCTCACTTAAATCAGGGGCAAAGAGCTCCTGTTCAAACTTAAGTTTCAAAGGTACATCGACACTTTGCAGACATCTGTCACAGGGGATTTCCAGAATAAGCTCTATCTCACCCTCTGTCAGTATCTTCCCAATGCCAATATTGGTAAAGGTCAGATTGGCAGGAGATTTTTCACGGATGCTGTAAGAGTTTCCCATGTAGGAAAACCTGTCCGCCTCAAAAGGAACGCTTTCCCTTCTATCTTTTCCCTCAGATGTAAATACATCAGCCAGATTGATTAACATAATAAGCTCCCTATGAATCAAATCACACACTTAAATGATTATAACGGTGAGGTTGGGGTTTGTCAATAGCTGTAAAAATATTTGGTGAAGAATTTGCCTTGATTGTTTCTCATGTGTTGACATCCGTCCGCGTCGCGCGGGTAAATATTCAGTAGTCACCGCGCTCTCGCTCTATAAAAACGCAACAGTCGCTAGGTTCGAAAAAACCTCACCAAGCGCTGGCGTTTTTATAAGGGTTCCTCCTTGAATATTTACCCGTGCAACGCTAGGCTTTAGCTAACCTTTGAAAACTTCTTCCGAATTATATAAGTGCAACCGTTTCCCTGGCGATGGCTAATTCTTCGTTGGTGGGAACTACGAGGACTTTTACGCAGCTTTCTTTGGTGGAAATGAGGATTTCTTCTCCCCGTTTTTTATTTGCTTCTTCGTCAAGGGTGATTCCCAGGTAGCCCAGGTAGGATGCGACCATGGTTCTTACAAGGGAGGTGTTTTCTCCGATGCCGGCGGTGAAACAGATTACGTCTACGCCGTTCATTGCGGCTGTGTAGGCGCCGATGTATTTGGCTACCCGGTAGGAGAAGGCTTTGAGTGCACGGGTTGCCGCCTCGTCGCCTTTTTCGTGGGCGCTTACCAGGTCTCTGAAATCAGAGGAAAAGCCGCCAGATAAGCCCAGTACGCCTGACTCTTTGTTCATGACGCTTAAGATTTCCTGAACGGATTTCTTTTCTTTGTTGCATAAAAATTCAACGATTGCAGGATCTAAGTCGCCGCATCTGGTTCCCATGATCAGTCCCTCTAAGGGAGTGAGGCCCATGGATGTGTCCACGCATTTGCCGTTTTTTACGGCTGAAATGCTTGCACCGTTTCCAAGGTGGCATACGATTGTCTTTAAATCCTCATAATTTTTATTAAGTATCTCTGCTGCCCGGCGGGATACATAAGAATGGCTGGTTCCGTGGAAACCATAGCGTCTTACTTTATAGTCTTCATAATAATGATAGGGAAGCCCATATAAGTATGCCTCCTCGGGCATAGTCTGATGGAATGCGGTGTCAAAAACTGCTGTCATGGGTGTTCCCGGCATCAGCTCCATACATGCCCTGATCCCAATCAGATTGGCAGGATTGTGCAGAGGAGCCAAATCATTACATTCTTCAATGGCTTTTAACACTTCCTCGTTAATCAGAACAGAGGATGCAAATTTTTCTCCTCCGTGGACGACTCTGTGTCCCACGGCCCCGATTTCATCAAGGCTCTTTACAACGCCCATCTTTTCATCCGTAATGGCTCCAAGTACCAGGCGGATTGCCTGGGTATGGTCCTCCATGGGTGTAACTGTCTCGTATTTTTCACCGCCCGCAGGGGTGTAGGACATCTTGCTGCCCTCTATCCCAATTCTTTCGCACAGCCCTTTTGCGATCACTTCCTCCGATTTGGAATTGATCAGCTGAAATTTCAGGGATGAGCTCCCGCAATTGATTACTAAAATATTACTGTCCGTCATTTCATACCTCCTATGCAAGCTGTGCCTGTACGGCGGTAAGCGCCACAACACCTACAATATCCTGCCAGGAACAGCCTCTTGACAGATCATTAACCGGCTTTGCAATTCCCTGAAGCATAGGCCCGTAAGCTTCCGCCTTTGCCAGTCTCTGTACCAGCTTATATCCGATATTTCCGCTGTCCAGATTGGGGAAAATCAGCACATTTGCCTTACCTGCAACCTCACTGCCCGGCGCTTTTGATTTTGCAACCTGGGGTACTAATGCGGCATCTGTCTGCAGTTCGCCGTCAAGGGTAAGCCCCGGATAATTTTCATGGGCGATTCTGGTAGCTTCCACCACCTTATCTACCAATGCATGCTTTGCGCTTCCTTTGGTGGAATGGGACAACATGGCAATAATCGGCTTCTTTCCAACAAGGCTCTTAAAGCTCCTTGCCGAGGAATCTGCAATTGCCGCCAGTTCTTCCGCCGTAGGATCCTGATTCAGACCGCAGTCCGCAAACAGGAAAGTTCCCTCATCTCCAAACTCGCAATCCGGTACGCACATCAGGAAAAATCCTGAAACCAGTTTCACACCCGGCGCTGTCTTTAAAATCTGAAGTGCGGGACGTAAAGTATCCGCCGTAGCGTGGCAGGCTCCTGCCACCATACCGTCCGCATCATTTGCCTTTACCATGATAACACCAAAGGTAAGATAATCCGTCAACAGGATTTCTCTTGCCTTTTCGGGAGTCATTCCTTTGTTTTTCCTTGTCTCATACAGCAGGTTCACATATTCATCCAGCTTATCACAGGTTTCCGGATTGATAATCTCCACCCCGTCCAGTTCAATCTCCAGCCAGGTAGCGCCATCCATGATTTTTTCTTCGTTACCAATCATGATAATGTTTGCAATACCCTCTTGTTCAATGTGAGAAGCTGCAATTAAAGTTCTCTTATCCGTAGTTTCCGGCAGGACAATCGTTTTTTTGTCCATTCTTGCTTTGTCTTTTATTATGTCAATGTATGACATACCCCATTCTCCTTTCTTACATTATCTTTATGCCTGTATTGCATAACCCTCTAAAAAATTATAGTTGAAATTGCTTGGCACGGCAAGTACTACTTCACAAAAAATTGTGCAAAACGTAGTACAATTACAAATTATTAAATTTTTATTGCATCATAACTACAAAAATCCGGCAGTTTATTCTCTCTTAATTATAGTATTCTGAAGTCAACATCGGTCAACGGCAATCCATGCGGTCCATCAACCTAAGCCTGCTGTCAGGTCCTGCGCCGCCAGACGCCAAACAGGCTTTTCTTATAATGCTTCAGGGCCTCCAATGCCGGTTCATAGTTTCCTGCTGCCTTCAGGTATTCCACACCCTTACCGATATCCTCCGGCACGCCGATTCCTTCGGCGTACATCCTTCCCAGTCCATAGTTCTTCCATATAGTGTTACGGCTTCTTTCCAGTAATATTCTGCCCCGCGCCGTATCCTGCCGGCAGCCGTATCCAAGAAGGTAACACATACCCAGCATATCATCGCCTTCCTTTTCATCCTTCTGCTCCAGGTACTGCACCGCCCTGGCGTAATCCTGAGCTGCTCCCAGCCCCCGGAAATACATTTCCCCGGCCCGTCGGCAGCCGTAAGGGTCGTTTCCGTAACCTGCGGTTTTTTCAAAGCACTCCAGGGCATAATCAAGATTTCGTTCCACAGCTTCGCCATCCCAGTAGATATCCCCTACGATATGCCATCCGAACAGATGTCCCGCTTGTGCCGCACGAATTGCCCAGGGGAGGGCTTCCTTTGCCTTCTCCTGATGATAAAACAGTTCGAATGCATAATTGTACATCCACTCCGGATACCCCAGCTCTGCACCCTGACGGAGTACTGCCATCTTTTTTTCATAATCCGGCCCAATCAACTCTCCCCTTCCCTGCCCGTAATAATTCCGGTAGTTCCGGCCTGCCAAACTCATACCGCCTGAAAAAGCCTTCTCAAACCATGGGATACTCTGCTCCATCTGTTCCCGCCGCCAGTTATCCCAGGCTTCCTGGTTCTCGAATTCACTTTCCTTCCGGTCCTCAATCTCAATCACATCCAAAAAGTAATAAGTATTCCCAATCATATACTGGCAGAACAGACAGCCCTCCGCCGCTTTCTGATAAATAAGCTCCCAGGCTTCTTTGATATTTCCAAATGGCATGATCTCCCGCAGCTCCGGAGTCAGCATATCCATCCTGAGCGCTCCTAGAACCGCTGTGGCGCTGCCCAGTGAGATTGCCTGATGGATCATGGCATAAGCCGCCGCTTCATTTTCTTCAAAAGGATGATATTCCCAGCTGTAGCAGGAACCGGAAAAACAGCGGGACAGGAAGTAACAGGCATCTCCATCCCCTTCCTTTGCCGCAAGCAGCAATGCGTCTGCTGCCGCATTCGCCCTGTCGTTGTCACAGCAATAATAAAGATCCTCAATCGCCTTGTCCACCACATCACTATAATACTTTCCCATGCTTCTTCTCACCTTTCCTGGTTTCTTTTTCTATCTGAGCGGTAATATCATTCCAGCCACTTGTTTCTTCCAAAAATCCATGTTCCAAATAGCTGACCAGCCGGAATTTCACCTGGGTCACCGTTCCTTCCCACGCCAGAAAGCGGGGATTTTCTTTTTCTGTGCCGCTGTTTTTACACCAAACCACCAGCAGATCACTTTGCTGGCCGGGGAATATGTGAAGTGCTTCGTATCCCCATTCCAATACCGCTTTTTGATATTTTTTACTATGTACACCTTCAATGGCAAGTTCCAGATCCCTTGATGAGAAAAATTTGTGTTCATCATGCCAGCTTTCCCCAAAAATGATGAGCAGCTTGTGCCAATAGGCCATCAGCCCTTTCTGTTCCTTTAAAAGATGCTGCCAAAATGGTTCCACATTTTCCTCATCGGTGTCCGTTTCACCATACTCCTGATCTTCCTCATCCGGCCCGGTATTTGCCTCATTCATCTGTGCTTCCATCTTTCCCCATTCGGAAAAATCCGCATTACCGGCCAACAGCTGTCTCAGCCATTCTGCTGCCCTGTCCGAATCCGTGCTTTTCTGCAATATCCGGTATCCATCCTTTGGCATTTCAAAAAAGGCCACCAGAATTATATTATCATGATAAATGCAGGATATTTGCTTTAGCATTCCCTGTCCTTCTACAGGAAGGGGCGGCAGAATCTGAAGATAAAAGCTTTTAAATTCTTCACTTTTTGCAAGAATATCCATCTGCTCCCGCAAAAGCCCGGGCGTAACATTGGAGCTCCTGTTTCCGGCTGTATCGGTAAAAACAAATTGGGTTGCCGGTGCTTTTTCCTTATTTTTATCCGGTCTTACCAGATCACGCACCCCATCCCATATTCCATACAGGCCAAAGCAGAACATTCCAAGCCCAAGAAGAACGCGGATTAGGCCAATCCCTCCCGCAACTTCAAAAAGTCCCACCATCACCAGGCCCGAACCGAGAACTGCTCCATAAACACCCAATATAAGAGGCGTCAGGCGAATCCGCCTCCCTGTTTTATTATTTTTCTTTTCCATGTTCCGCACCTGCCTTGTTCTATTTTTAATTCGAAGCTCCGAATCCACGCTTTATTTCTTTATGATGCGGCCGGTATCTGTCCTATCCATTTAAGTTCTGTTCCGTCGCAGTTCATCCGGCAGACCGGATGTGATTCGTTTCCCACGTACACCTCGGCAATAATCTCATCCCCGCTTATCTCATAAATCAACGACAGATAAGGTAAGCGGCTCTCCAAAATTTCCTGTTCCAGGCCCGGATATCGCCAGGTAAAGATACTTTCCTTACCGCTTCCGTCCAAATTCATTCGGTTCAGGCTAATTCCTACGGTGTCATCTTCCTCCTTCACCTGCTCCTGTCCACCCTCGTCCTGCTTGTAAGCGACTTTTTCCACAATTCCGGTAGAATAATAGACCTTTCCTTTATAAATTCGGGAGTCCTCCATGGATGTATCCGATTCCGCCAGCACAATCAGCTTTCTGTCCTGAAAACAGTACATGGCAAGATAATGCAAAGAACTGTCCTTGTCCTGAAATGTGTAAAGCACACAATCCTCGTCACAGTAGTCTGCAAGAGACATCTCCTCCGGCAGCTTCACCTGTTCCTCCGAAAGCGTTACGCCCTCTGAAAATACGATAGAATCCACGCTCCAGGCCTCCACGCGCTCCGGTGCAAGCCACCATCTCATTCCCGCCTGATAAAGGGTAGGCGGTTCATCAAGAGAAACCTCGTATTCCACATCAAATTTTTCCTCCCATGCATCCTCCGAATCCCAGTATTTTTCCATGTCGTCAAAATCATCACTTCGCTTTTTACGTATTCCGATGCCGCTCTCCCAGTCGTTCTTTTCATAGGATGTGGTGAAATCTCCGTATCCGTAAGTGCTCTCCCACAGAGTTTCGTACCATTCACCCGCCTTATAGGTGTAGGTATCACTTTCCACCCATCTCCATGCGCTTCCTCCATAGGCATGGGTGGTAAAAGAGGTTCCCTCCGCTGTCAGCGGCTCATAGGGGTCTCCAAAGACGCCGCCTTCCCCTCGGGTGCGTATCAGATTGATATCCTGAAAATCCAGTCGGTACCGGCCTGCCCCATCGCTGGCAATGGCAAACAAAATGCGTGGCGCCGCAACGCCAAATACACTGTCCTCCTCTATCCCCTGCAGGGTTGTATCCAGTACGCCCACATAATCCGGAATCGTATCTTCATTGAAATCCAGTTCAACGCTATCCCACAGAGTCCAGCCCTCCGGCACGAAGTCCATAATCCCGCTGCCCCTCACCGGCAGGGCGGGGATTTGAAATGTTCCTTCCGAAGCTGCTTCTCCATTACTTTGCTTATCTTCCTGGACATCTTCTTCGCTGTTTTGACCACTTTCTTGAACAGCATATTTATTGCTCCGGCCGTCTTCCTTAGCGTCTTCCTCATCGCTTCGACCATCCTTCTGCAGCAGATTTCCGCCCGAATCCTTCTCCGATGCGCTCGACAGACTATCTGAGCTGTCTGTCAGATTATCCGATATATGTTCCGCGCTGTCTGTTCCTTCATCAGACACAGCCGCCTCGGCCTGAATCTGCTCTGCTTTGGGCGCCCTGGCCTTACAACCGGTCAGCGACAGCAGGCAGAGCCCGATGATTATTTTTAAAAAAATATAATTTCCTTTTACCATCTGCCTTCCCCGTTTCCCCTTCCTGCTAAGTCAAGCATACTCCCTGCAGTCTCTCCCTTTTTCATACACCGGAAATGTCTTTTCATATAGTCTTTCCACATGCTCCCCTTTCAGCGCAATTTCTCTGCCAACTGCTCCAGCTCCGCCTTCGTCATGGGCGGAATCAATATATGATCCCCATCAAACTGCCGGACGCCACGTCCCTGCATCTCCTCAATAAAGCGCTCATAAGGGAACAATCCCTCCATCATACGCTGCTCACTGTAAAGCACAAACCGGACGAATCCTTCCGTCACCTTAAGCTCGCCAAAATTCAGGAAGCCATCAGCATGGATTGGAAAAACACTTTCACATTCTTCTGTCAGCGCATAAAAAGCGCCAATCTCTTTTGTATCGTTTTTCTGAAAAAGGCTCGGCTTTGCATAATAGACATCCCGTGCCTGCAGTTCGTGCAGGGTCTTTTCAAAGTCTGAAAGATCCATACATGTCTCCCAGGCGGCCACCTTATCCCCGGTCAGCGTATAGGGCCATCTGGCCAGGGTCAGTATATAGCTCTTATATTCCTTATTTCCGCAAAACTGATGCAGGGTTTTCAGGCTGAATGCGGAAAAATCCTCAATTCCCTGCTCCAGCTCCCTGCCTGTAAAAGTCCTTTCTTCTTCCACACAGTACATCTCCACCTTTCCAAGACGGCGCTCCATCTCCCCTGCAAGTCTGACAAAATCCCTAATCTCCGCTTTGGTTGTGGGGATATTATAGCTTATCTCATAGTATCCTTCCCCGGCTTTGCTGCCGTCAAAGAAAATCCCCCGTCCTATGTGTTCAGGATGATAGAATACAGCCGTCCCCTTGTCCTGCTCATCTTCCTGAAGAATGTAAAAATCGTTTATGGAGCCATAGGAAAAGCCGCACGCACGGGCAAGTGACGGAATATCAAGAACTGTCTTGCCGAATAATTTTTTCTGTTTTATCTGTAAAGTAAATGCCATAACAAAATCCCCTTGCCTTCGTTTTCAAATATTTTATCATATCTGTATCAATTTTTCTATTCCTCCACCCGTTTGAGTGTTCGAAGCGCTTTTCATATGGCAATCCGAAGAAAAATGTGGTATAAAAATATGGTATGCTAAAGGACATACAAGTTTATATAAGAAAGAAAGCAAGGGGTATAAGAATATGTGGTTTATATTTGCTGTGCTGTCTGCGGTGTTTGCGGCGCTTACGTCTATACTGGCAAAAATTGGTATAGATGGGGTAAATTCAAATCTTGCAACGGCAATAAGGACAGTGGTTGTCGTTATCATGGCCTGGGGAATGGTTTTTCTTACCCACGCCCAAGGCGGTTTGACGCAGATAAGCAAAAGGAGCTGGCTTTTCCTGATTTTATCAGGTATTGCAACAGGCGCTTCATGGTTATGTTATTATAAGGCATTACAGATGGGTGATGCTTCCAAAGTTGTACCAATCGACAAGCTGAGTGTTGTTTTAACACTGATATTAGCATTTGTATTTTTACATGAAGAATTTACAGTAAAATCATTTGTGGGCTGTGTGCTGATCGGAGTGGGGACTTTAGTTATGGTTTTGTAAGACAGACTATCGTCCGATACGGAATGAAATTGTAACAGCCAATCGAACGCATACTTCAAATTTGGGAAAATCAAAGCTTTTTCCGTGATATTACGAGGACAAATACATGAAAACCGCAGCCATCATTGCCGAATACAACCCTTTTCATAACGGCCACCTGTATCAGATTGAAGAAACCCGCCGCCGCACCGGAGCGGATTTTATTTTAGTTGTTATGAGCGGCGATTTTGTTCAGCGGGGTGCCCCTGCTTTTTGCAACAAATATATCCGCACCCAGATGGCTCTTAGCTGCGGCGCAGATGTGGTGATTGAGCTTCCTGCCTGTTATGCCCTTTCCAGCGCGGAATTTTTTGCCGGAGGAGCCGTTACCCTGTTAGAGCAGCTGCACGCAGTTGACGTTCTTTCCTTTGGCAGTGAATTCGGAGAGCTTTCCGCTATCACGGACTGCGCTCACCTGCTGACCACAAATTCCTCTCTGGTTCATGCCCGCTTAAATGAACATCTAAAATCCGGCTGCCCTTATCCGGCTGCCATGGAAAAGGCAGTGTCTGAGCTGCTTACAAGTTCCGGTTCTGTTTTATCCAATATCCATGAACTTTTTTCATCACCCAACAATATTTTAGGGCTGGAATACTGCAAAGCACTTTATACTATCCACAGCTCCATAATGCCTTTCACCTTAAAACGACAGGGCAGCGGATACCATGATTCTGCTGTTTTAAGAAATACGCCTTTTCTTTCCGCTTCCGCCATCCGCAGAGCTTTGAGCGTTTTCCCGCCGGACGCCGTCTCCGAAATCATCCGGGAGCATGTCCCGGAAAAGGTTTATGATATTCTTGCTCAAAACGACCTTCTCACTTCTCCCATAACCGAAAATCATTTTTCTACTCTGCTCCATTACAAGCTTTTGTCCGAGCAGGAAAAAGGATTTGCCGATTATTCGGACTGTAGTAAGGATTTATCCGATAAAATCTGCAAAAGCATCCCGCATTTCACTGATTTTACCGGATTCTGCGCCCTGTTAAAGTCAAAAGATATCACTTACTCCCATATTAGCCGGGTGCTGATGCATATTCTGCTAAATATCAAGCGCTGTCCTGCCGTGCAAGATAGTTTATTGAACGAACACTGCCCTGATACACAAGGCAATTTATTAAGCCAGCACTGTCCGACTCCGCAGCGGAAAGGCTTTTTTGTCCCCTATGCAAGGCTTCTGGGTTTTCGCACCGGCGGAGCTCCCCTTCTGAACCTTATAAAGAAAAACAGTGAAATTCCGCTTCTCTCCAAACCGGCGGACGCCCGTTTTCTTTTGGACAAGGATGCTTACGAGTTACTTAGGCAGGACTTTTTCTGCGCCTCTGTCTATGAATCCGTTGCCTCTCCATACAGAGGGAAGCCTTTTGTCAATGAAATAAAACAGTCCCCCATTATTTTTCCATAATGCTTTCTTTTCTCAAAAGGACTGATAGAAAAATAATATTTCAGACACTGTCCTGCATAAGAACAGGCTATTTTGTGTACATAGAGGCCGTCGCTTTGAGAAAACTGCATACATGACATTACCTTTCCAAAAGCTAGATATTCATATATCTTATATCTACTATATTTCTACAGCCTCTAAGAATTACATTCTAAAAATTTCATTCCGGGTATTGCGCAATCACCTACGTCATGTTAATATAAGCACAAACCTACATAATGTTGAGATAAAGTTTTGGGGAAAATAGAATGAATGAGTTTTTGAAGATATTACTGTCCCTCTCCCTTTCCGGTACGCTGTTATTGTTGCTTATTTGGTGTTTGAAAAAAATTTACGGAGATAAGTTCAGCAAATGCTGGCAGTACTATATTTGGATAATCGTAGCGGTGCGATTCCTGCTCCCTGTTACACCTGATGTTTCGATTATTGGAACCCTGTTTGAAAAATCAGGTACACTGACGGCAGCAGGCCATTATTCCGCTGGTTTCAATATGCCTGTTACCATAAATGAGGATATCAATGCAAGCGGACAGATACAGGAAAATAAACAGGTAACGACATCCGCCTCCACTCACAATCCGTTTCATATATATACGGTTCTTTTCCTACTCTGGGCGGCGCCTGCACTTGCTCTTTTTACTCGTAAAATAACCCTTTACAATAGCTTTATCCGGTATATAAAAGCAACGAATACTGAAATATCCGATGAGAAAGTCCTGAGCCTGCTTTTTGATTGTGAAAGTCAGCTGCACGTCAGACGCCGCAATACTCTGAGCGCCAGTTTATTGGATAAAGCAAACGTCATGCTATATCATAATGAGGCGATTGGTTCACCCATGATGATTGGTTTCTTTCGTCCGGGCATTATGTTGCCTGCTTTGGAATTGGAGGACAAAGAGTTAACTTATATCTTTATGCATGAGTTGACCCACTATAAACGTAAAGATATTTTTTACAAATGGCTGATACAGATTGTTGTCTGCGTCCATTGGTTCAATCCTTTTGTGTACCAGCTGGAAAAGGAGGTGAACAAATGCTGTGAATTATCCTGTGATGAAAAAGTTATATCTGCCCTTGACGACAAGGCAAGGCGGGAATATGGAGATATGCTGCTTTCCTTTTTAAAGTCGGATTATTTCCACAAAAGACCTTTTGGCTCCGTTACTTTGACGGAAGGTGCGGCACAGTTAAAAGAAAGGCTTGGTGCAATCATGAATTTCAGGAGAAAGAAAAAGTCCGTCGCCATAATTTCACTTGTTACAGCGTTTCTACTGTCTTTCAGCGGATTTATCCTGGGTGCCTATGCCGCCCGTCCGTCCCTGCCCACACTCCCGCAAAAAAGAATGGAGCTGGCAAAACAACCCCTGATGCATGAAAACAGCACCGAACAGGAAGAAAACAAATCCATATCGATTATCCATGAAAGCGCAGATATCCTTTACTATGAAAATGGAAGTCCATATATTCACGACATACTGACCAACCATACGAATAAATCCATTGTTGAAACGGAATATTGTATGTCAGCCTATAACGAAAATGGAGCGCCGCTAAAGCTGCACTGGAACTTTCTTGACAGCAGTGCGGAAAGCAGTTATGAAAATATTGTCTGGTCAAGAAAAAACATTTTACCTGGTCAAACGGAAAGTTATCCTGGCGGCTGGTCATTGTATGATGATTCCTATGACGAATTATATGCCAATGAAATAACGGAAGGCCAGCCAAGTGTTGAAAATGACAGCGCAAATCAGGTTGCATATTCGCTGCTTTGTCTAAAACAGGTTGTCTTTGAAGACGACACAATTTGGAATAATCCAAACTATGAGGAATGGTTTCAGACCTATGTGGGAAAAAAACTGGACGAAGACGAACTGCAAAATTACTATCCACATCAATATGAACTGGAAATCCATTAAAATCCTCATTCCGGAGCGTTTACGCAACGGGGCAATGTAAAACTTCGCTTTACCGCAAATTTCAGCTCTGTTGCAACTTAAGTTTGCGCTGCTATCAAATAATTTGTGACGCTCCGGCACAAATTGTCTTAAAAGCCCTTTTTAGCTCCGCCGCTGCCTTGCGGATATCCGGCTGGGCAATGATGGCTGAGACCACCGCCAGGCCGTCCACCCCCAATTTTGCAAATTCCGCCCCATTTTCGCTATTAATTCCTCCGATTACAACAATGGGGATTTTAACCGCCTGTCTGATTGCGCATAGTTCCCTCATTGACACAAGCTTTGCATCCTTCTTGGTCCTGGTGGGAAACATAGCCCCCACTCCCAGGTAATCGGCCCCGTCAGCCTCCGCCTGCAATGCTTCCTGCAAAGACGAGGCCGACACACCTATGATTTTATCCCGGCCAACAATCTTTCTTGCGGCCAGGGCCGGTATATCTCGCTGCCCAATATGTACCCCGGCCGCATCAACCGCCTGGGCTATATCGATTCTGTTGTTTATCACCAACGGTACTTTATACCTGTCCGTCACCTGCTTTATCTCCTTTGCCAGATTGTAAAAATCCAGCGAAGAAATCCGGTTTTCACGCAGCTGCACCATTGTGCATCCGCCTAAAACCGCCTGTTCCACCGCTTCCTGCAAGGTTTTGGTGCTCATGCATTTCCTGTCCGTAACCAGATAAATAGAATAGTCATATGTCATTTTTCTGTCTCCTTTTCTTTCCTATAGTCCACATTCCAAGTCATGCCTGCACAGACTTACCAACCACCGCAAGGTGTAAATGCATAAAAATGATGAACAGGGCCGTTCCCCTTTCCAATGGACAGGGAATGGGCAATTGCAGATGTCACATAAGTCTTAGCCTCCCGCACCGCCTCGGGCAGGCTCATCCCCTTTGCAAGCCCACAGGCAATTGCCGAGGAAAAAGTGCAGCCTGTACCGTGTGTGTTCCTGGTATCAATCCTGGCCGTCTCGAAATGATAAATCTTTTTTCCGTCAAACAGAACATCAACCGCATTTCCCACAGCATGACCGCCCTTCACCACCACTGCTTTAGCCCCCATGGCACATATTCTGTCAGCAGCTCTTTCCATCTCCTTCAAAGATGTGATTTTCATGTCTGTTATTTCTTCTGCCTCAGGAATATTGGGCGTCAAAACATCCGCCAGAGGGATAATTTTTCTAATCAATGTATCGATTGCCCTTACATCCATAAGGGGACTGCCGTTTTTTGCATACATGACCGGGTCAATCACAATGTTTTCCGGTCTGTACCGCTTCATTTTTTCGGCCACTATTTCCATACATTCCGCCGAGGACAGCATACCAATTTTGACAGCATCGGCCCCTATGTCCTCAAAAACCGCATCCATCTGCTTCCCAATCATGTCGGGCGTAATGTTCTGAATGTCTATGACCCGGCTTGTGTTCTCGGCAACAACAGAGACAATAACGCTCATTCCAAAAACGCCCAGAGCGGAAAATGTCTTCAAATCCGCCTGTATCCCTGCGCCGCCGCTGCAATCAGAGCCTGCAATGCTCAAAACTTTCTTCATAAAATAAGTTCCTCCTTTTCGCATCAACAATTTCCTGTACTGTGTATCACAAAAAATTCATTTTTTATATGCATCGCATCAACAAGGACAGGCAGATAAGATTCTTTTCCCTGTCCGCTTAGCAGGATATATGCCACTTTGTCAGCTGCATTCCACCTTACGCGTTTGTGAAAATGCCTTTTCGCACAAAAATAGAGCTCCCGATATACGGAAAGCTCTCTCAAACGCAAAACACGGCGTAAGAAATTGCTTCCCTACGCCGGTATTAGCCGACAGGTCCAGAGGTCAGGTCTTAACCTTTTTCAACTTGTTCAGTTCCCTCGCAAACACATATCATTTTCTATGCAATTTTAACGGATTCTAATCGGTTAAAATATGAATCTTTTGTAATGTATTGAATTATATCCATGAAAAGCTCATATGTCAAGCGCTATCTCACTTGATTTCCGGTAACTATTCAGCGTAACTATTCGGCCTTCGGCTTCATAGTTACGATTTCCAACCATGCAGCACTTTCCGGTTTGACAGTTTTCTCTGCGGATTCATCCAGGGATATTGACAACTGCCTATCATACTCCCCATTCCTGTCATTGTCAAATTGAATTTGCACATACTTATTTCCTACATAATAGGCAGTGCTGGCACCCTCAAGCAATTCATAAACCGCTTCTGCTCCGCCATTTGCAGACAATGCATCGGACAATTCTATTATGGACATTCCTTCTTTGGTTCCGTCCATCAAAGCACCAAAAGAGCCCTGTATACGGGCAGGCATATCATCATCTAATAATACTGCCCCTGCCATATCTTCGTCATATTCTCCCAGATATATTATGGAAAGTGAAGAATCGGGAATCTCTGCGATAAAATATTCCCCATGATAAAACTCAGCCTCATTTCCGGTTCGCTCCTTAAACTCTCCATAAGACATCACCCCATACTCATCTGCTATTTTGGCTATGGTAATCACAGTTTTCCCACTGTCATTCTCATTTTGCCCGCAAGCAGATAACAGGACGCAGAGCCCCATCAGCGCAGATATCCACTTCTTCCGCATTTCATTTTCTCCTTGATTTGTCTATTCGTCAACAGCCCTTCTACAGACAGCGCAGCGTCAAGCTTTAAATCCTGCGTGTATGCCTGTAAATGATTTTACCGATTCTCATTCACATAAATCTGTACTCTGCTTTGAATCACAGCCGCCACATCCTCCGCTTTCTTCTGCCCTGTAAAATAGGGAGCCGCTTCCTCCTCAATAATATTCAGTAAATCCTCATCCAGCTTGCGCACCTTCGTAATGCTGTAGAGCTGCTCTTTAAACGCATCCACTTCCTGCTGTGTCATTGGCGGAATGATAATCTCGTTGCCATTCACATAGTAAGAATCATCATATTCCACCTTCTTATCATCCTCCATATAAAAGGGACGTTTCGTAGCTTCCTCACCAAGCTCATCAAGGCGCTTAATGCTCAAAGGAAAAGCATAAGTTATATTTTCCTCCTGGTATTCATCCGTCAGGAAGGTACGCAGGAAAGCCCATGCCCCTTCTTTATTTTTGGATTTTGCTGACATGGCCAGCTGCATATCCGGCCAGATTACGGTACCCTCCCCGTCAGCGGAGGGGTAGCCAATCATAGTAACCTTTTCTCCAAAGGTTCCCTTTTCCTCCCGATTATAGGACCTGAAATCTCCAAACCCAATGATGGAAGCCAGAATCTTACCCTCGCGCCACATGGAATCCCTGTGCTCCCAGTATTCATCCTCATAGTAATCATCCTTTATCTCCTCCGGGAAAAGACTGAGCAGTTCCAGGGTTTGGATGAAGCTGTCCGTATCAAAGCTGCAGGTACCGGTTTCCCAGTCAATAAACTGTTCCCCCGCCATATTCAGGCAGCTCTGCAGCATAGAGCTCCTTGTAGTCTGCTCAAACAGCATGGTGCCTTCCGGTTTGGAGGCCAGAAGTTCTAAGGCTTCCTGTACCGTCCATCCCCGCTCCGGTCCCACTTCCGATGTTTTGGCAAGTACAGTCTGTATGGTGTAGGAGGGCACAATCGTATACAGCTTTCCTTTTACGGAAAGGGCTTCTATCACATTAGGCATATAGTTGTTGATGTCAAGCTCAGGGTCTTTTTCTATAAAGGGCTTCACATCCTCCAAAAGGCCCTTACTGATATAGCTGTCAACAGGCATTGTCTCGTCCAGCAGAATAATGTCCGGAATCTTCCCTGTGGCGATATCCGTATTCAGCCTGTTAACCCCCGCCATGTAATCCTCACCATCCCCGTTGTACATGGTGTAATAATCTAAAATCGTAATACGATAATCCTCACTTTTCTTGTTAAAAGCAATTACGCTGCGCCTTATTCTCCAGTCCGTAAAGCCCATGGCAAGGGTAAGCTCCTGCTTTTCCTTCACTTCCTCAGGAGGAACCTTGGTAAACTTAGCGAGCACGCTTTCCCCCGTCTCCATATCGTCATACATGGCAAAAAACTCTTTTTCGTTAATGCCCATAACCTGATAAATATTGTACAAATCCAAATCCGAATCAATATACTTCATCAAACAGGTTTTTTCCGCATCCCCCAGATTGTAGCCGTAAAGCGCATAGGAATCCACCAGATACAAATCATATCCCGTACCTGCATAAAAGGAAAAATCGTAGGACACGCCGGGAAGCTCCAGAGCGTATGACTCCTCGAAAGTGCCCGTATCCAGGTTTACAAAGGCCGCCGTCATTCCCTGGTCGTCATTATAAACAGCTATCACCCTCCCATCCGCAAGGGTAATAAAGGAAGAACGGTCCAAAAGCTCCTGATTCTCATCATCCACCTTTCCGGAGGCCTTAATAAAATTGCCTTCCAGGTCAAACTTATAAAAGGTACTGTAAGAATTGATGTATATCCCCTCTCCTTTTTTCAGAACCATATCTCCAACGGAAAAATAACCGTTTTCTTCTGCCAGCTCTGCAAATTCCGGGATATCGTTGAGCTTAACGGAAAAGATTTTCTCCCCATCAAGGGTCATTTTGGTAAGGTAATAGTCATCAGCGTATTCTTCTTCCTCTGAGCCGTACTTTTCTTCATAGTCGGCATCCTCTACGTCTGCCGTATCCTCTGTATCTGTCTCATCCGCAGTATCCGCTTCTTCCCCGCTGCCATTTTCCGTGTCTTCCGCATCAGATTCTTCCATACCGGATTCTTCCGTATCAACATCCTGCGCACCGGATTCTTCCGCACCTGCGTTCTCCGTACCAGTCCCTTCCGTATCGTTATCCTCCGTTTCAGTATCCTGTACATCGGAATCAACTGTTCTGGGCTCTATCGCCGCAGGCTCTGGCTCCGCCGCCGCCCCATCATCCCCGGCCTCCGCATCTCCTCCAATCATATGGAAATCATTTTCAATGCAATAAATATTTGCCTCATCGTCCAAATTAATGTTTCTGAAACTAATGCTTTGCTTTACCGGAATCGAATGGGTTTCCGTCACTGCTCCATCCGTGTTTAACTTATAAATATAAAGAGTAGAATCCCCTTCATCCGCCCAGTCAATGCCATAGGCATAGATGTCCTCCCCCACACGGGTCATCTGCCTTGCCGCTTCTATTTCCAAATCTTCCATCCGGTATACATAATCTTTTGACGCCGTACCTGTCTCTCCACTGCTTTCTTTCTCCTTCTTACCACAGCCTGCAAGACTCACAGCTGCCAAAATTACCGTTGCCCACAAAATAATCCTTTTTTTCATAATAATCTCCATTCCAAACCGTTTACACAAAACAAAAATCCATGCCTGCCGCCAGGTTCATGCAAACATAATCTTGACTCGTGCTCCCGGGAAACAATTTATGACGCCATTACAGAAATTTGTTCATTTAAAAATGTTCCCACTTATTCTTTTCACCTCTGGCCTTTTGAATCATATTGTCTTTTGTATCTACAAGAAATCTGCCCACGTCCCTGAAGGTCCAGGTTTTATTCTTCCATTTTATAATAAGAAAAACAGTAATGATTACCACCGGAATCAAAAGAAATAAAATCTGAAACAGCAAAACAAGAGCTTTTACATCCTCCCATCCCCTTCCGATATTCTCCCAGTAGGGGAACTTGACTGCGCTGTTTTGCATGGATCTGGTCCCGAAATCAAGCATCACCATAAGCAGGGCCTCAAGAGAATAGCGGGAAGAATTCTCCACCATCACCATATCGTTTTCCTCTACGCCCAATTTTTCTTTTACATTATTATAGACAAAATTCTTAACCGGGTTGGGAGCAACCAGCTCATAAACGCTGATTCCCTCACTTACCCCATAAGCAGTAAGAGATTCATTGGAAACATACAGTACGGTCTTATTAAGTCCCGCGCTTTCCGCAAATTTTCCCCCCTGCCGTTTCACCACCCCGGCCACATAGTGAGGGACATCCCCAATCATCACGCTTCTACCGGCAATGTCATTAGAACCAAACAGCTGCCATGCGGCATCCTCATCCAAAATAATGGAATCCTTCATCAAATCGTTTCCTGAAAAATATCCTCCGGATACCAGCTGCAGGGGATGAAACAGGAAGAAATCTCCGCCGATTCCCACTGCGTCCGCCTCCAGCTTTCCCTTTTCGCTGGTTACCGTGATGGTGCCGAGAGAACTGTATGCATCTATAAAAAGCCGTTTCCCACTTTCTTCACTTACTTCCTCGGCGGATAAAACCTCCTTAAAACTCTGCTCAAGCTGTTTTTCAAAGCTCATAATCATATATTCATCTATTTCCGTATGCTCCGCCAAAAAACAGCTTACCTGTGCGCTGCCGCCCTCCGGGTCCCAGCGGCTTGCCGCCTGCTGGTCAATGAGACCCTCCACCTTATGATCAGACCACAGGGTCAGAGCCAGGAACAGCCCGAAAGACAAAATCGCCAGCAGGGAAAAAATGATTTCCTTAAGTGACAGACTGCGCAGCCACCCCTTTATTTTTAAAGCCATAGCTTTCCTCCCTACTCATCACGTTACCGCTTTTCATATAAACATTGCCATGTCCAATAAACTGGTCCGTATTATCAGATAACCTTGCACTTCATACGCCTATTTATCGCTTCTACTTACCATATGGAATTCAAAGTTCCTGTTGCTACTCGTCAAAATGATAAACACTGCGCTTATCCATTACTCACAGGTATAAAGCCAACAGGTTCCCAACTATGATTCATTCAATCTCACCTGTTTACCGGCCTCCACAGGCTTGGTGGATGTTGTTATGACATACTCATATCCATAAAGCCCTGCCGAGATGGCTGTATAATTATCGTCAGAAGCAAGCACTTCCACATCCACTCTTGTGGCAATGTACCTGTTGCTTAAGGGGCCGCTCTTTGACTCCACAATTAAAATGAATTTTCCGTTATTGTCCTCCCGAACCGCACTGTTTGGTACAACATATTCGTATTCCGCACTCCGCTGTCCCACAGAAACACTAAGGGACTGTCCTGCCTGTATGCTGGAACCCGTCACGTCAAACTCCAGAAGCTTGTTCTGCCCCGGATTATCCGGATCCGGTTTGATTGCCGCCAAAATAACCTGGGCGTCATCGTAATACCACGCGTTTTGCAACTCGGCAGTATCCCCCACCTGCACCTTCCTTGCCTGCTCATTGGTGACAGAAATCTTTAGGGTAAAGCCTTTTCCTTCCACCTGTAAAACTGCAGCAGTATCCTCCGGTTTGGTGGTCTCGCCGGCTACATAAGTAAGGGATGTTACCGTCCCCGCCACAGGAGCAGTGATGGCCGCGCCCATGGATTTTTCTTTTAATTTGGCAACTTCTTCTTCCTTTTGAGCAATATCCTTGCTGACCTTGGCCAAATCCAGCTCCGCATTGATATCCGCATTCATTTCCGTCTGTTCTTCTTTTAAAAGCTCATAAACTGCCTGGGCATTTTTAAGAGCCGCCTCCGCGTTGGCAATCTGGTTTAAGTAAGCAACGGAAGCCTGCTTGTTTGCGTTGGTTTTATCCGACAGATTCCTGTCCGCTTGGTTCAATTTCGCCTGAGCATCCTTCACGCTGTCGCCTGGCGAATAGGTGGTTGCATTCACCCTGTTTAATCTTGCCTGTAAATCCTCTAACTGCCGGTTTAAATTCTGAAGCTGTTCCTGATTGCTGTCATATCCGGTTAAAGTTCCCACTGCCTCGTTCAAAAGGTCACTTGCAACTATATATTCCCCATAAGCAATCTTAAAGTCACTTGCTGCTTTCTGGGTATCGTTATCCAAAACGCTCCAATCACTTAATGAATTTATCCAGCTGTAAGCTTCACTCGCTGAAAAATTGCTATGATTGGCACTGTTTAGTACTCCTAAGGTCTTATTTACTTCACTTGCGGCGGCGTCTGCCCTATCTCTGATGATCTGGATTCCGCCGGAAGTCATTGTAGTTTTATCCGGATCGGTTGGGTCATTACTATCAGTTCCAACCATCTTATTCTCCACGAACCCCTCCGCCTCTGACACAAGCTCCGTCAAATCCTCTATCCGTTTTTGGACTTCTTCAATCTCGCTGTTCAGTTCCTCTATCCGCCTGGTTTTATCTCTGTTAAAAGCCGCCTCCGCGTTGGCTTCCGCCGTCTGTGCATCCGAAAGCTCTGTGGTTGCCTGCGCCTTTTCATTTTCCTCCGGGATAGTATTTATGGTAGCGTCATTGGTGTTAATCGTGCTCTGTAGAGTAAGCCGCTCCAAAGTATCCTGACACTCCTTCACTCTGGCCTGGGCTGCATCCATGCGGGTCTGCATATCCGCAACCCTTGTCTGCAATGCGGAAAATCCGTCCGTGCGCCCGCTTGCCACCTTGCTGATAATTTCAGAGGACACATTGTTCCCAAAAAGACCTTTCATGTAATTCAGTCTAAGTTCCTCGAGCTCCGCCTGGGCTGTGGTCAGTTCTTCACTCTCCGCATCTTCCAGATAATAAATCACCTGGTCCTTCTCCACCACATCCCCCTGCTTTACCGCAACGCTGGAGATAACCCTTGATTCCTTTACAACAATATTATAAGGGTCGGTGGCCTCCACATTTCCCGTGCCCCGGATTTTGGCAGTGATGGAGCCGTTCTGCACATACTGGGTAGCCACCTCCGGCAGAGAATAATTCATAATCGTATTTGAAAAAAAGGTGAGCAGCAACATGATGGTCAAAAAAACAATCGCTGCATTTTTCACCCAATCTTTTCTTTTCCTTCCTTCCTCCTGATTCATCGCCTTATCCTTTCCTTTCATATCCTTTTGTATAAACAACACTGCAAAGCCTATCCCTTAATACCGCCCTGATAGGTAATGCCCTCCACCAGATAATCCTCTCCGTACAAAAATACCAGTATGGGCGGCACCATATAAATCGTGGCAACCGCAAAGGCCAGTCCAATCTCTCCCGCATTGATTTTGGATAAAAATACGGAAAGCGGATGCTTTTGCTCATCCGCCAGAAGAATCAGCGGCTGTTCCACCATATTCCAGTAATCTATAAAAATCAAAATTGCAATAGAACACATGGCTCCTTTGCAGAGCGGCATACAAATATGCCTGAAAATCTGCCACTCTCCCGCCCCGTCAATCTGGGCGGCCTCCATAACGGAAATGGGTATCCTTCTCATGTATTTTGTCAGAAGGTACACCGCAAAAGGTGAGAAGATACCCGGAAGCCAGATAGCCCAGTTGGTGTCCAAAATATGAAGCCAGTCTGACACAAGATAATTTGGCACCAAAGTAACCTGATAGGGCATCAGCATCAAAATAATGTAAACAAAAAAAATGATTTCCTTGATTCTCCCTCTGTATCTGGTAAACCCAAAAGCCGCTCCTGCCGCCACAAGAAGCTGGAACACCACAATGGGCACCACCAGTATCACCGAATTCCAGAATTTAAAAAGGTATTCGGGGCTTTTTAATAATACCGTTATATATTGGCTGAAGGAAACCATATCCGGAATAAACTTTAAGTTCACCGACTCTGAAATAAATACCTTGCCCCCTGAATCATTGGTGGCAAACACCTGTCCGTAGTTTGAGGAAATCTCAGAGGCGGACATAAAGGAGTTGGTAATGGTAAGCAGAATCGGCATCAGGAAAAGAACCGCAAAACACCCCGCCGCCATAGTCTTAAAGGAAATACCCACAATCTGCTTTGCATGGCGCCTTTTCTTTTTCCTCTTTACCACTGCATTCCAGCGTTCCTGGGATAGAGCCTCCATCTTTTTCATTTGGTCAACGCGCAGCTTCATCCTTCCACATCCTTTCCGAAGTAATTCTCGGTCAGGAACAAAATTCCTATGATAATGACCATCACAATTGCCATCATAATTGCCGCCGCCGACATTTTCTGGTAATCCAACCTGCTGAAAGTATTGTTCATAAAATGCTGCAGCATGTACATGGTATCATAAGGATAATCCCCCTTTAAAAGATAGATTTCCCTGAAAACCTTAAAAGAATTTATCAACGACATAATTGTCACAAATAAAATGGTAGAGGAAATATACCGCAGTTTAATATGAAAAAAAATCTGAACCGGCGTAGCGCTCTCAAGCACCGCAACTTCAAGAATATCCTTAGGGATACTGGAAAGAGCCGCCATAAACAATATCATATTATATCCCAGATTCTTCCATAAAAATAAAATAACAATCACTACCTGCGCATAGGAGGAATTCAACCAGTCAATCTTGTCCAGTTCGAAAACGCCCCTTATTTCATTTATCATGCCATTAAAGTGGAATAACACCTGCCATATCAGTACCACTGACGCAATGGGCACCATCATGGGACTTAAAAAGAATGTCCTGAACTGGCTTTTAAAAAGAATCTTACTCTCCAACATCATTGCCAGAAACAAAGACAGCACCACTGCGAGAGGAACGGCTGTTATTGAAAAAGTAAAGGTATTTCTGGCCGCCTGCACAAAAGCCGCATTCTGAAACACCATCACAAAATTGTCAAACAACACAAACTCGCCGCTTATGGGATTATCTATCACAGAATAATAAACCACTATCAAAAAGGGCAACACGAAAAACAGCAGTACCCCAATAGCGCTTGGTAACAGATACCCTGTAGATATCAACCGCCCCCGCCGCGTCCTCCGGTCACTGCTTGATTTCCCGCCCCTCTTTTTAAGAGAAAGGCCTTTTTTTCTGTTTTTTTCCATAACGGGCAGGCTGTCCTGTTTCCTCCTGCTTTTGGAAAAAATCATTTTAATCCCCCAATTCTCATTCGGCATCTTGTATCCAAACTTATATATTTATCAATACAAGATGCCGTTCTTTCTATAATATTCTATCTGTTTTCATTCACATAAATCTGAATTCGGTTCTGAATGACCCCTGCCGCATCCGCAGCAGACTTCTGTCCCTTGAAAAAGGGTTCCGCTTCCTCTGAAATAATATTAGCGAGCTGTTCGTCCACATTGCCGGAAAGTCTGTCCGCTGAGGTGATAAGCGCCTTTACCGCATCCACTTCCTCCTGAGTTGCCGCCATGATTTCCATCTGGAAATCATCATAGCCCCATGTGGTCTTGGAAGTTTCCACCTGCTCGCCTTCTTCGTTTTCATAGTACTCAGGCGTCATATCTTCCTCAAACTGTTTCTCTAGGGCTGACTTTCTGATGGGAAATCCCCAGCCGTGACCATCCTCAACCAGTCCATTCTGATATTCTTCTGAAATAACGGATGATATGAATTCCCATGCGCCTTCTTTATTCTTAGACTTACTGGATATACCTACGCTGCCGCCGCTAGGCTGCAACAGATTTCCCTGTCTTTCACTGTTGGGATATCCAATGTAGGTCACCTTCTCACCAAACAGACCATTCATCATTTGATATTCCTGTACGGAATCTACGGTATTTTCCATAAGGAGCACTTTCTCAGACCGAAGGCTCTCGGATACTCCCATCTCCTGATCATAATTTGCTTCCTCCGGGAACTTTGCAGCAAATTCAAGAGTTCTGATAAATTCCTCTCCGTCGAAGGAACATTTTCCCGTTTCCCAGTCAATAAATTCGTCTATATTATTGTAAATGCAGAAACGGAATATATTGCTGCGGTTTCCATACATAAATATATTTTCCGGGTTGTGCTGTTCCACGAAATCAAGCATTTCCGAAAGAGTCCAACCGCTTTCCTCTCCCACCAATGATGTTTTGGCCATTGTGGAAGTGATATAAAACTGTGACGCTATTCCATACAGGCCGCCATCCTGCTCATAAGCCTTTAACACATTCTCCAGGTAGTCCTCCTTGCTAAGCCCGCTCTTTTCCATATAAGGATATAAATCTTCCAGTACGCCTTTGCTTGCATACTGTGAAAAATCCAGTGCGGTAAGGCCAATGATATCCGGACAATTCTGTGTAGTCAGATCCGCATTAAACTGTGACAGCCCGGTCTGATAATCTTCCTCGCCATATTCTTTCACACTGATATGATATTTGTCACTTGATTTGTTGAAGTCTATGATTGCCCTGCGGGTAAGAGAATCCAGCCACATAGAGCCATAGAGGATTTCTTCCTTTACAGGCACTTCGGATGCATTTTTTTGTGTCAGGTAAACCAGTTCAAATTTATTTCCGTCCTCCGTATATTCTCTGGAAAGCGTCCAGATACGGCCGTCGGAAAGCTCCCCGGCGATATCAACGCTGTTACCGTCTATGTCCACATCCAGCCAGTTAAACAGCTCCTCGCTTGTACCCGCCTCAAGGTCAATCAGGGAAAGCCTGTTTGAACTGCTAAACAGCAGGCTTTTGCTGCTGCTGGGAAAATAATTGACATTTCCGGAACCGCTTTCAATCCCCTCAACAGCTTCTCCAAGCTTTTTAGCCGCCACATCCACCTTTTTTAAGACCATACCGGTTTCACCATAGGTACTGACATACACATCTCCCTCCTTTGATGCGGTCAGGCCGTTCACCCAATTATCAACCGATACATCGCACAGCTTCTTAAAATCTTTGTCCACAACATGGATACCCTTTTCTCCGTCCGCCATATACAGATTGCCCTGTCCATCCTCACACAGCTGCTGGACATAAAAATCTCCTGTATCCGAAACGATATTTGCCAAATCCTGACTATTGATAACGGAACCATCCTCCGCAGATATCCTTTGAAGTGTCATCGTCATCTTAGTATCCACGATTTCCTCATTGTCATCCATCACATGTTCATACTGATACGCTATCAAAACCAGATTTCCATCCACGCTTTTTAAAATACAGCTGACATCGCTATCTTCGCCCAAATCAATGGGAAGCATCTCCGCTTTGTTTTCAGGCAGATTATACTGATAAATTGCAGTACCGTATTCCTGGGTCGTCTCATCCTCGGTCATTGCAACCACATACAATTCATCTCCTGACGCCCACATTTGATTTATGAACCTCGTGTCAATGGCAAACTCCTGATAATCCGGAACATAGACCAATCCGTCTTTTCCGCTTGTCTGCTCATCATCCGCCTTCTCTTTCCCACAACCGGAAAGCCCGGCCACAAGACCAGCCGCAAGCACACCGGTAACAACCACCCTGAAAACTCTTTTCCACACCTCCGAAAAACACAACTTTTCCCCTTTTTCCATAATAATCCTCCATGTTGCCAAAAGCCTGCAAATTTGGACGCCAGCACAAATTTGTCCATATAAAATTTTCAAAAAAGCATCAAGCTCCACACAAAATCATAGCATACTATCCCTGTATAGACAACGAGGATAATCTTAATTTTTTCCTAAATTCCTTTTGGCTGTTTTCAATTTTTAAAGCTATGGATAGGCGCAGGAATCCGCCCCGTCCGGTTCACAAACCCATCACAGGAAAAGGAATTCACCGGCATAATAGGCGCATGCCCCAAAAGCCCGCCAAATTCCACACTCTCTCCCACACCCTTACCAATCACAGGAATCACGCGAACCGCTGTGGTCTTCTGGTTCACCATACCAATGGCCATCTCATCCGCTATAATTCCTGAAATGGTGGTATCCTTCGTATCTCCCGGAAGGGCAATCATATCAAGCCCTACGGAGCACACACAGGTCATTGCCTCTAACTTTTCCAATGTAAGGGCTCCTGCCTCCACAGCGTCGATCATCCCCTGATCCTCACTGACCGGAATAAAGGCTCCGCTTAAACCGCCCACATAAGAGGATGCCATAACGCCGCCCTTTTTCACCTGGTCGTTTAAAAGTGCAAGAGCCGCCGTGGTTCCCGGTGCGCCTGCATATTCCAGCCCCATTTCACACAAAATATCCGCCACACTGTCGCCTATTGCCGGTGTGGGTGCAAGGGACAAGTCCACGATTCCAAAAGGAACACCAAGCCGCTTTGAGGCCTCCTGGGCCACCAGCTGTCCTACCCTGGTCACCTTAAAAGCGGTTTTCTTTATGGTTTCGCAGAGTACTTCAAAATTTTCTCCCTTCACCTTGCTGACCGCGTTCTTTACAACGCCGGGACCGCTGACTCCCACATTGATAATCTTGTCCGCCTCAGTCACCCCGTGAAAAGCCCCAGCCATAAAAGGGTTGTCATCCGGTGCATTACAGAACACCACCAGCTTGGCGCATCCAAGAGAATCCTGTTCCTTCGTCTCCTCCGCCGTCTGCTTGATAATCTGTCCCATGAGCCTTACGCCGTCCATATTGATTCCCGTTCTGGTAGAGCCTAAGTTCACCGAGCTGCACACCCGCTCCGTACAGGATAAAGCCTGAGGAATAGAGCGAATGAGGAGCTCCTCCGCCTTCGTCATACCTTTAGAAACCAATGCGGAATATCCGCCGATAAAATTAACGCCCACCTGGTGGGCTACTTTATCCAGCGTTCTGGCAATAGATACAAAATCTTCTTTTGTCTTACAGGCAGCTCCTCCTACCAGTGCTATAGGCGTTACGGAAATTCTTTTATTGACAATTGGAATCCCAAATTCCCCGGCTATCTCCTCGCCGGTTTTGACCAAATCCTTTGCCGCCTCATATATTTTGTTGTAAATCTTCTCATTTAATCTGGTTAAATCGGAATCTATACAGTCAAGGAGATTGATACCAAGTGTTATCGTACGCACATCCAAATTTTCCTTGGTAATCATTTCATTTGTCTCAACTACTTCAAATAAATTAATCATACGAATCCTCCATGCTTCCAGTGGCCCACACACAAATTTGTGATTGAAAAATCTCCGAAAATTCATTTCTATTCTTTCAACCAATTCCCCATTCTTGCTATCATCCGTCATAACACTTGTTATAATAAGTAACAGCGTTTATTATATCCGGTGCATCTTATCAAATATTTCTTCCCTCTGGCATTTGATATCCACTCCAATGTCTTCACCCAGGCGATGTAATTCCTCTGCCATCTCTCCGAAGTGCTTCTTCATTCCGTTGGTATCCACGATCATCATCATATTAAAGTATCCCTGAACAATGGTCTGGGAAATATCCAAAATATTAACCTTATTGTCCGCAAGATATGTACATACCCTTGCAATAATGCCTACCGTGTCCTTGCCTACCACTGTAATAATCGTCCTGTTCATTTCTCCTCATTTCTGCGCGGCCCCTGTATTTGTAAAAGCCTGTATATGCCGCGCCATCACAGGCCTCTTACCATATCAAAATTTCGGAACACAACTGTGCCTGATACGGCAAAATCAGTTATGCAATATGTATCACCTTAGACGGCTCGCTCCTTGCCGCAACATACATGGGAAAATCCGAAGGCCTTATCCCGGATTGCCTGTCCTCTTTTTCTCCCATACACGCCATAGTCACTTCCACCCGCACAGCCTCGTAGGCCAGTTCCGGCAGATTATTTTCTTTACTCAAATGCCCCAACACAACCGCCTGCAGCTTATCGTGAAGCAAATCGCACAGGAGCTGACCGGCTCTTTCATTGGATAAATGTCCTCTGTCCCCTAAAATCCGCTGCTTTAAATAATAGGGATAAGGCCCTACCTGCAGCATATTCACATCATGATTGGCCTCTAAAAGCAGAGCGTCCATCCCCTTTAAGGATTCCACCGTATAGTCATTGTAAGTGCCAAGGTCGGTAACAATTCCCACCTTTTTCCTTCCGTGGGAAATCCGGTAAGCCACCGGCTCCGCCGCATCATGGGATATCCGCATGGGATTACAGGTTAAATCCTTGATAATCACTTTCTCATCCGCACAGACAGGGCAGAAAAGTTCCTCCGGTATCTTTCCCAGGGATTTATTCCCCTTAATCGCCTCAATGGTTCCTCTTGTGGCATAGACCGGCACCTCATATTTGCGCTCAAGTACCCCAAGACCTGCAATATGGTCCGCGTGCTCATGAGTGATAAGGATTCCATCAATATCTCTCATGGTAAGGCCAAGCTCCTTAAGCCCTGCCTCCGTTCTTTTTCCACTGATTCCCACATCCACCAGCAGATGCGTAGCGTCCGATCCCACATAAATACAGTTTCCGCTACTGCCGCTGGCAATACTACAAATCCTCATTTTGTATCTTTAAGCTCCCTTTCTCCTGTTATTTAATCTGCCAATGCATTTCTGTCCCTTAACTACAACCAAAACATCACTATTGTATTTTCAATAACATGCGTTCTTATGACTTCCAATACACTTCCAGCACATCCCCCTGATGCAGCGGCTCCATATACTGGGCCGGACGTCCGTTTAAAGTAGTGACAATACTCTTTCCTCTTGGCCTTGTCAGGTCAAAATCAATGGCCTCAAACACATCCACATAAATATATTCTTCCTTGCCGCTTAAAGCAATGGGTTTTCCATTGACCATCAGCTCAATAAAGCTTTCCTTTTTATCAGGTAATAAATTCCTCTCTCCACTCTCCCCGTTATTTCCACGGAAGTCAGCATTGTTCTTCCCATCTCGCTGTATTTGGTCGCCTTCCTCCGCCTCAGGCAGCATATCATAGGTATCATCCTTCCACAAATCCATTGCCGCCGGAAGTGTTTCCAATGTCCAGAGCACGGAAAAGTTTTCATAAACCGGGGTTTCCTTATCCGCAAGCTTGTTATTTACGTACAGATTCATATTAGGGTCAAGAACCACGTCCATAAACTCGATAATCTGTCCTACCGTATAATAATTCAGGATTTCAATCTCGTCACCCTCCTGAATCTCATAATAGTTGGATTGCAGGCTGCCGTTGACGCTGGCAAATCTGGGCACAATTATCTTTTTCTCATTTACATACACACAAAGGCTCTCGGAGGTTTCAGGCAGGGCCCCAAGCATAAGGTGTCCTTCCTCCCCGGCAGTAGATTCCACCACCTGGATCACATCATTTGCATGGATGGGTGTATGAATGTCCGAGGTCTCACCGTTTACCGTAATAATCGCCGCCTCTCCAAGCTGTCCTCTTGCCATCCGATGCTTTCCGTTAACCGTAAAATTAAGGGCCTTCCCCCGTTTAGGGAATAAACCGTCGTTAGGAAACTGCACCTGCAGGGCCGCATCCCCCACACTGAGCCGGTTGTTGTCGTATATTTTAATTCTACTGCCGTTAAAGCTGACAAAGATAAAATTGTTGCTCTGCTCATAAAAATTCAGACAAATTCCGATAGGCGTAACCAGCACACTGTCCTTTTTCACATCCTCCTCAAAAACAATCTGCTGCATAACCTCCTCTCCCCGGAGGGCCACACGCTCTTTGGCTATTCCCAGTTTTTCAGCAACCGCTTCCGTATAACCTGGCATTTTTCCACCGCCCCCTACCACAAACACTGCACTGACCGCTTTGTCACCGTTTAACTCTTTAATCTTTTCAGCCGCCTGAGTCGCCATATCGTCAATCAGAGGCGCCGTCACCTCTTTAATCTCCTTGCTGCTTACCGTCTGGGGCAAAAGCATCACATCCGTGTAGGAAATCGTTTCCATTTCCCCGGCATCCCGCTTAATCTGCTCCGCAGTGGCAAAATCCACCAGGCAGTGCCGGGCAATTGCCTCTGTCAGCACATCCCCGGCTATTGGAATCATGCCATAGGCCAAAATACACCCGTCGTTTGTAATGGAAATATCGGAGGTCCCCGCCCCCACATCTAAAAGGGCAATATTCAGCATCCGAAACCGCTCCGGTATGGCAAGCTGGATAGCTGCAATAGGCTCTAAGGTAAGGCTGCTTACGTTAAGGCCTGCAAGCTCCACCGCCTTATAAAGCCCGTCCACCACATCATCCGGTAAAAAGGTGGCAATCAAATCAAGCCCAATGGTTCTGGCCTTATGTCCTTCCAGATTGCCCATAAGATATCCGTTTAAATAATATCTCACCACAGAATACCCTACACAGTAAAATTTCAGGTCGTCTTCTTCGTTCTGTTCAATGAATTCCTGGTACGCCTTTTCAATCCCGGCGGAAATCAAGCCGTAAATATCCTCCTGGCCCACCTCCTGGTCCCTTGTAAAAGGATACTCCACATGAGTCGTTACCGTCCGAAGGACACGGCCTGCGGCGGCAATACACACTTCGGATAAAGGACGCCCTACTACTTCCTCAAGCTGTGCCTTTACCGAGGAGATGGTCTCTCCCACCCTGTGAATATCGTGAATCTGTCCGTCCAACATGGAACGGGTGTCATGCTCTTTCACCCTATGGGCAATGACTACAAACCGATTTCCACTTTTGTAGCCCACAGTGCCCACAACGCTTCTGGTTCCTATATCCAGACCAAATACCAGCTGTCCCCCGTATTTTTTACCGTCCATACAGATATTCCCCCAATTTCTTATCTATCTGAGCATAAGCAGCCGCAAGAGCGCCGCTGTTGTCAATCACAACCTTGCAGTGCTTTCGGAATTCCTCCTCCGAAAGCTGAGAGTCCATAATGGAAGTTACCTTCTCGTCAGAATATTTTCTGGTCTCCTTAAGGCGGCTGCGCCTTATATCCTCTAATGCATAAATATACCACATTTCATCCACAATGTCCAAATACCCGTCTTCAATCAAAAGAGCTGCCTCAATAAAAAGAAAGTCAAGGGCCCCCTCTTTTCTTTCCCTCTCTATCTCTCCCAGAATAAAGGTTTTCACCGCCGGGTGAACGATTCCATTTACCTTTTCCAACATGTCTTCCGAGCGGAAAATGCAGGCCGCCATCTTTTCTTTATTGATGGTACCGTCCTCGTTTAAGATACTCTCAGACAAAAGCTCCACCAATTTCTCATAACAGGGCTCTCCCGGCGCCTCCACCCTGTGGGCGGCTTTATCCGCTAAGATTACCTTACAATTATATTTTTCAGCTATATAGGCAAGCAAAGCGGACTTCCCGGAGCCCACTCCACCTGTAATTCCAATCACCTTCATATGCTCACCTGTTACTTGGCCTCATACCAGTCATTTCCCTCATGGAGGTCGATTTCTAACCGCACCGAAAGCTCTGCGGCACGGCTCATCTCCTCCTCCAGAATCCGCCGTACCTGTCCGGCCTCCTCCTTCTTTGTCTCAATTAAAAGCTCGTCATGCACCTGCAAAATCAGCTTGGAACAGAGCTTTTCTTCCTTCAGCCTCCTGTGCACCTTAATCATTGCAATCTTGATCACATCCGCCGCCGTCCCCTGTATGGGAGAGTTCATGGCAACCCGCTCCCCAAAAGACCGCTGCATAAAATTACTGGAATTTAGCTCCGGTACCGGCCTTTTCCTTCCAAATAAAGTAACCGCATACCCCTTTTCTTTGGCGTCCTTCACCGACCGGTCCAAAAAGTTCTTTACCCCCGGATAGGTGGCAAAATACTTCTCAATATATTCCGCCGCCTCCTTCTTTGTGATACTCAGGCCCTGGCTTAATCCAAAAGAACTGATACCGTACACAATTCCAAAATTCACAGCCTTAGCGTTACGCCGCTGCAAATCCGTCACCTCCTCGAAAGGAATATGGAACACCTGGGAAGCCGTAATTCTGTGGATATCAGCATGCATCCGGTAAGCGTCTATAAGCTGGGCATCTCCTGACATATGCGCCAGTATACGCAGCTCAATCTGGGAATAATCCGCATCCGTAAAAATGAAGCCCTCCTTGGGCACAAACACTTTACGGATTTTCCTTCCCAACTCCATCCGCATGGGAATATTCTGCAGATTAGGGTCCGTGGAGCTGATGCGCCCTGTGGCCGTAATGGTCTGGTTAAAGGTAGAATGAATCCGTTTATCCTCTCCGATAAATGCGGAAAGTCCGTCCGCATAGGTAGATTTTAATTTTGCAAGCCCCCTGTATTCCAGCACATCCGCCACAATCATATGGTCAGGGGCCAGTTTTTCCAACACATCCGCTGCGGTGGAATAACCTGTCTTGGTCTTTTTCCCTCCCGGGAGCTTTAACTTTTCAAACAAAATCTCTCCCAGCTGCTTGGGGGAATTGATGTTGAATTCCACCCCGGCCTCCCCGTAAATCCTCTGTTCCAGCTCACTGATACGGCCTACCAGGGCCTCTCCGTAAGCCTTCAGTTCCTCAGGTTTTACGGAAATCCCTTCCCTTTCCATATCATAAAGGACATAGGTAAGAGGCATCTCTATCTCCCTCATAAGAGGCTCCATTCCTGTATCTTCCAGCTTTTCCTTAAGCACAGGAGCCGCCTTCATTGCCACATAGGCAAGGAAACATGCATACTGGGTGAACTCCTCCGGATTCTGCAAAAGCGCGTCCTCCAAAGAAAGTTTTCCAAAACGCTGTGCCCGCTCCGGTATCATAAGCCCCAGATGCTCATTGGCCACATCCGCAGCCGTATAGTCGTTTTTCAGCGGGTTCAGCAGATATGCCGCTAAAATAATATCAAAAAACCTCTCTGTCTCATCACAGGAAAGATACGCATAGGCATCTTTGATATCCCCGCAGCAAAGCCTTGCATGTAAAGCAAGCTCAGACATTTTTCCTTTCAAATAGTCTTCCGTCAACAGTCCGCCCTTTGCCATGAAAAAGCAGCCGCCATCTGCAAATGCCAGCGCAATCCCTGCAAATCCGTTCTTTCCCTTATCCTTTAGCAGGGCGAACCCGATTTCCTTATCTTCCCCGCCGGCCCTTTTAAAAACTTCCTCGGCCTTAGCCAGCTCCTCTACCATCCGGAAATCCGCCGTGATGGTTTCATTGGAAACTCCCTTTTCAAAATGAGACAAAAGATTTTTAAATTCCAGCCGTTTAAAAACCACATAGGCATCTTCCGTATAAAAATCATGCACCTTGGCATCCTCAAAGGAAAATTCCAGCGGACTCTCCTGGTTAATCGTAGCCAGCGTTTTGCTTAAATAGGCCAGCTCTTTATTATTGATGAGGGACTCCCGCACCGATTTTTTGGCAACCTCATCCACATGTTCATAAATATTATCAAGGGAGCCGAACTTTAGCATCAGCTCCGTCGCCGTCTTTTCACCAACTTTGGGAACCCCCGGAATATTGTCGGCAGTATCTCCCATCAGAGCCTTTAAGTCAATGAACTGAATCGGGTTTACCTGATACTTTTTCTCTACATCCGGCGCATAATAGTCCTCTATCTCCGTCTTTCCGCCTTTGGTCTTTGGTATCCTTACCTTAATCACATCCGTGGCAACTTGCAGCAAATCTCTGTCACCGGATACAAGGGATACCTCCATCCCGGCCTTCTGGGCCCTTTTTGCCAGAGTTCCAAGAATATCGTCCGCTTCAAGCCCTGCCTTTTCCATCATTTTAATGCCCATGGCGGAGAGAGTCTCCTTAAGAACCGGTACCTGCTCCCGCAGTTCCTCCGGCATGGGCTTTCTGGTTCCTTTGTATTCCTTATATATTTCATGGCGGAAAGTAGGCGCTTTCACATCAAAGGCAACCGTCAGGTAATCCGGCTTTTCTTCCTCCATAATTTTAAATAAAATATTTAAAAAGCCGTATATCGCATTGGTATGAAGCCCTGCGCTGTTGGTAAGGTCAGGCACCCCATAAAACGCCCTGTTCAATATGCTGTGCCCGTCAATCAAAACAAGTTTTTCCATACTTCCAAGTCCCCTTTCACGCCGCTTTGCAAAGCCACGGGTTTACGGTGCTGCCCGCCAAGGGCGATATTATAAAACAAATAAAAGCGCCACAAATACGATCGCCGCTATCACTACCAGACTTTCCAGTATATAAAGAAAAATCTGCATGCCTTCCCGGCGGTTTAAACTGTGCCCGGCCTCCTCAAGCCGAATATCCAGCTCCCTCTGAAGGTCAAACACATTACCGTCCTCTAATCTTGCAAGCCCCTCCAGTACAAGAAACTGGATGGAAAGTTCTTCCATGCAATCTTCACAATTGTCCACATGCTCCATAAATTCCCGCAAATCATCCGTATCCAAATCATCCGCCAGGAAAGAAGGAATCATATCCTCTATATCTTTACATATCATGACAGTTCCTCACTGTAATGCTTTTTCCTGCCCACCTTAATAAATATACACTAAAAACAGGGTAAAGTAAATGTTATTCGCCTCCGTGCGAAAAAAAAGACTGCTACCTTCTTGTAACAGTCCTTTTAATGAGCTTCTAAATTAAGGATAACGCCGCCTCATCCGCCACAATGGTGACATCTCCATGCAGCTGAAGTACGGAAGCGGGCACCTGTGGGGTGATGGGGCCGAAGAAGGCTTTTTTTACAATCTCGGCTTTATCCTCACCGCTTACCACCACCAGTATCTTCTTTGCACGCATGATGGTTCCGATTCCCATGGTGTAGGCCTGCTTTGGCACCTCATCCATAGAAGCAAAGAATCTTTGGTTTGCTTTAATGGTGGATTCTGTCAAATCCACACAGTTAGTACCGGCTTCAAAGGCAGCTCCGGGCTCATTGAAACCAATATGCCCATTATGTCCAAGCCCCAAAAGCTGCAGGTCAACTCCCCCTGTCCCTGCAATGATTTGATCGTATTCTTTACATGCCTTATCACTGTCCGGTTCCATTCCGTTGGGAAGGAAGGTTCTTTCCGGTCTCACATTAACCTTGTGGAACAGATTGTCATTCATAAAATAATAATAGCTCTGGTCATTTTCCCTGGGCAGACCTTTATATTCATCCAGATTCACCGTGGTCACTTCGGAGAAATCCAAATCTCCCCTGTTATACCATTCCACAAGCTGGGCGTATGTGCCGATTGGCGTTGAACCCGTTGCAAGGCCCAGAACGCAATTGGGCTTCATAATCATCTGTGCGGCTAAGATATTTGCCGCCCTTCTGCTCATTTCATCGTAATCTTTCGCTCGTATTATCCTCATTTTCCCTCATTTCCGCGCATCCCCCGGCGCTTTTTTACTGTTATCAAACGCTGTCACGCTTCGCATACAATAAGCCTGTTGATTGGAAGGTTCTCACGCCCCGCATATTATACCTGCCGCATGAAACGTTCTCATGCTTCGCATATTATGTAAGTCTGTTGAGTCGAAATCTTCTCCCGCTTCGTGCATCAGCTTATTGAAAGCAAAAAGACTTTACGAATCCATAAACCCGTAAAGTCTTGCCTGCCGGCGGTGGGACTTGAACCCACACGTGGTTGCCCACAACAGATTTTGAGTCTGCCTCGTCTGCCATTCCGACACGCCGGCTCAAATAAATTTAACAGCCGAATATTACTATAGCATATTCGGCCGTCGTTGACAAGTTTTTTTGCAAATTTTTTTATTATAAAACAAGCTTATCATAATTCTCAAAGCAATCCAGGGTTGCAAAGTAATCCTTTGGTGTCTCCGCCCTTCGAATCATCTGCACCCCTCCGTCTTCTTTCAACAAAAGCTCAGCAGACCTTAACTTTCCATTATAATTGTACCCCATAGCATGGCCGTGAGCCCCTGTATCGTGGATGACAAGATAATCTCCCTTTTCAATCTCAGGCAGCATTCTGTCTATGGCGAACTTGTCATTATTTTCACACAGAGAACCCACAACATCATATTTGTGGTCGCAGGGGGCATTTTCCTTTCCCAGAACGGTAATATGATGATAAGCGCCGTACATGGCCGGGCGCATCAAATTCACCGCGCAGGCGTCCACACCAATGTATTCCTTGTACGTATGTTTTTCGTGGATTGCCTTCGTCACCAGCTGCCCATATGGTCCCATCATGAAGCGTCCCATTTCCGTATAAATGGCCACATCCCCCATCCCGGCGGGCACCAGCACCTGTTCATAAACCCTTCGCACCCCTTCTCCGATAGCTCTTATATCATTGGGGTCCTGGTCCGGTGTGTAGGGAATACCCACGCCCCCTGAAAGATTTATAAATTTTATATCTGCGCCGGTTTCTTTTTCCAGTTGAACGGCCATCTCAAAAAGCTTCCCGGCAAGGATTGGATAATATTCGTTTGTCACCGTATTACTTGCAAGGAAAGCATGAATACCAAAGTTTTTCACCCCCTTTTCCTTAAGAATGCGGTATCCTTCGAACATCTGCTCCGTGGTAAATCCATACTTGGCGTCCCCGGGGTTATCCATGATTCCATTGCTCATTTGAAATATCCCGCCAGGATTATACCGACAGCTCATGGTCTCCGGAAGCCTGCCTAAAATATTTTCCACAAAATCAATATGGGTAATGTCATCCAGGTTGATGATCGCCCCCACTTTCGCCGCATAGGCATACTCATCAGCCGGCGTTTCATTGGAGGAAAACATTATATCATCTCCTGATACCCCAATCGCACTGCTGAGCATAAGCTCCGTCATAGACGAACAGTCGCAGCCGCAGCCGTAATCCCTCAAAATTTGAATCAGATACGGGTTGGGCGTTGCCTTTACGGCGAAGTATTCTTTAAACCCCGGATTCCACGCAAACGCTTCCTTCACAGCTTTGGCATTCTCACGTATTCCCCTTTCATCGTATAAATAAAAGGGGGTTGGATAGGTTTTCGCAATTTCCTGTGCCTTTTCTTTTGTAATAAATGGTGTCTTATTCATAATTTTCTCCTCCCTGTAATCGTATCAATTTCATTTCGTTTCGAAGCGTCTCTTTAAAAACATCTATAAAGTTCCTCTGTCCCGTATACAGACATGTATCCTCCTTACTGCCGGTAACCTCTCCCGTCAGCGCATACGCAGAGTCAATAATCAGCCTGACATTGTTTCCCCGGGCGCTTCCCACATAAATCATACTTTCTTTTTTATTTTCCTTTTGCATTCTTCTTTCAAACTCGGAAAGAAAGTCCTGCCCCCGGCCAGGCGCTCCTGCCGAATCCATGTTCATTCCTTCCGATACCCCATCCGTTATCAATACAAGCTTAATCCCCTTTTCAAGAACACTGTCAAACTCCGCCTGCAGCTTTTCCATCATCCCAAGGGATGCCGAAAAATAAATCCGCATTTGGGCCTCGTTTATCATATGGATGATTTTGTCCCAGATATTTTTACTCCCTGTAATGGTAATATAACCCACTTCCCTTTTTTTCATGGAAGGGATGTTCTTTATCAGGTATTCTTTCTCCCTTATCAGGCCCCTGATTTTATTTTCGCAAAATTCTTCCACAGGAACGGCCATATATTTGTTTGAAGTCCCTTCCATCAGGTAAGCCGCCCCCTTGTCCGTAAGGGCACTGAGCGCGCTGTAAACATTGGACCTGGATATGCCGGTCATTTTGGCAGCCTCATACCCGTTAAGCTCCCCCTGCTGATAAAGACACAGGTAAATGCTGGCCTCCTGCCTGGTCAGTCCAAAGGATGCAAGCTTATTTAAAATCGTATTTTCCTCCATCTCTCACCCTTTTCACAATGATTTCCTGCATATGATGATTTTAAATTTAGTAGTTCTTCACAGGAACACTATAGTAGAGATTCCTTTGTTTGTCAACTATTTTTTACAGTCTGCCGTCACAATCCAAAAACAAACGAAAAACAGGCCCATACAATCGTGCACAGACCTGTTTCAAACTATCTTTATATATCTTTATATATCTTTACATATTTTTATATATTTTCAATCTTTTTTATATGTTTTCAATCTGCCAGTCAATGGGCTCCACCCCGTGCTCTGCAAGAAACTTATTTGTCTGACTGAAATGCCTGCATCCGAAAAAACCTCTGAATGCTGACAACGGGCTGGGATGGGGCGCCTTTAAAATCAAATGCTTTGGGTTCGTGAGCATTGGAATTTTACTTTGAGCCGGTTTTCCCCAAAGAAGATATACAATGGGCCGCTCCTGGGCATTTACCGCCTGAATGATAGCGTCCGTAAATGTTTCCCACCCTTTTCCCTGATGGGAGCCTGCCTGATGGGCCCGTACCGTGAGCACTGTGTTAAGCATAAGAACACCCTGCTCAGCCCACTTTTTCAAATAACCGTTGTTGGGAATATAGCATCCCAAATCGTCCCGCAGCTCCTGATAAATGTTTTGAAGGGAGGGCGGAATCTCCGGCTGGTCGGGCAGAACGGAAAAACAAAGCCCGTGGGCCTGATGGGCCCCATGATAAGGGTCCTGCCCCAAAATCAGAACCTTCACGTCACCAAGCGGGGTAAGGTGAAAGGCGTTAAAAATATCATCCGCCGGAGGATAAACCACACGAGTGCTATACTCCTTTCTGACAAAATCATACAACTCCCTGTAATAGGGCTTACGAAATTCTCCCTGAACATATTCCAGCCAGTCATTATCTATCATTGCCATAACTTGTATCCTCTTTTGCCTTTTTATCCTCTGTCACTCATCCATGAATTTACTGTACATATTTGTATTATACGATTGCAACAGTTTGCTCATGCCATCTATAAATTGCCGTTTTGCTCATTCCGGCCATTGCTTCGAATATTATCTACAGCCTGACGGAAATTCCCTTTTCTCTCAAATATCTCTTTAAATCCTGTATCTCCAGCTCTTTATAGTGAAATAACGAAGCCGCAAGGACCGCCTCCGCCTTCCCCTCTGTCAGTGCCTCAAAAAAATGTTCCTTTGTGCCGGCTCCTCCGGAGGCTATTACCGGGATGGAAACACTTTCCGCCACCGCCTTCGTAAGGGCAATATCATAGCCGGATTTCGTTCCGTCGCAGTCCATGCTTGTGAGCAGAATTTCCCCGGCACCCAGCCTCTCCGCTTTTACAGCCCATTCAACCGCATCAATTCCCATATCAACACGGCCGCCGTTTTTGAAAATGCTAAAGCCCTCTCCATCAGTTCTTCGCCTTGCATCAATTGCCACCACCACGCACTGGCTTCCAAATTTGTCAGCCGCTTCGCTTATCAGCTCCGGATTCATGATGGCCGCAGAATTAACCGCCACCTTATCGGCGCCTTCCCGGAGAATCATTCTAAAGTCATCAACCGTCCTGATTCCTCCCCCTACCGTAAAAGGAATAAACACCGTCTCAGCCACTTTGCGCACCATATCCGCCTTAATATCTCTTGCATCTGATGAGGCCGTAATATCCAGAAAGACAAGCTCATCCGCTCCGGCCTTATCGTAAATCGCCCCTACCTCAACCGGGTCTCCGGCGTCCCTCAGGTTTATGAAATTTGTCCCTTTTACCACCCTGCCGTTTTTTACATCCAGGCAGGGTATAATTCGTTTTGTATGCACTCTGCTTTTCCTCCGTCCGATTCTTTCCTGCTGTGACAGTTCGGCCCTACTTCCTGTTTTCCGCTAAATCCTCCTTGCAAAGGCCTGGCGCCACCCTGCATCACAGAAAATTTTCCGCATTTTCCGGACATAAGTATTTTCTGTTACACGGAAATAAAGTTTTTGAGAATTTTAAGCCCTGTGTCCGAGCTCTTTTCGGGATGAAACTGACAGGCAAAAAGATTATCCTTTTCCACCGCCGCGTGAATCAATGTCCCATATTCTGTGGTTGCCGCCACGATATCCGCATCCTTTGCCTTTAAGTAATAAGAATGCACAAAATACACATACGCTTCTTCCCCCGCTGACTCTCCAATCCCCTGAAACAGCCTTCCCTGTCTGGGAAACGACAGTGAATTCCAGCCAATATGAGGAATTTTAATTCCCCCTTCGTCGGGTATACGCAGAATTTCACCCTTTAACAGTCCAAGACCCAAAACACCGGGGCTTTCCTCGCTCCTCTCGAACATAAGCTGCAGCCCAAGACAGATTCCCAAAAAAGGAATCCCTCTTTGTACCACTTCCCCAATTACTTCCGTAAGTCCATAAAAATGCAGCTTCTCCATTGCATCTCCAAAGGATCCCACACCCGGAAGAATCACCCGATCGGCCTTTAAAATCACTTCCCGGTCTCTGGTAATAACGGCATCTTCCCCCAAATGAAGAAGGGCCTTTTCCACACTTTTTATGTTTCCCGCATCATAGTCAATTATCGCCGTCAAGTCCTATTATCTCCTCTTCCTCCGGTAAAATGTCCTGTGGTGGAAGGGACTCTGCCACAGGCTCCTCCCCTCCCGGCTCCTCAAAATCCGTACCATTTATAACAGCTGTCAGTCTCTTTGTGTATGTAACATTGTCATAAGAATTGATTTCCATGGCTTCTTCCGGTGTGATCCCATATCCTGCAAGTATAGCACAAATCTGCTGATAGAGAGCATCCAGCTCAGCCTGCGTTCCATATTCCTCCGCGCCCTGCCCATGATAATAATCCACGCCCTGCATAAGCGCATTCAAAGCCTCCAGTTCCTGGCCCAGATACATTCTGTTCTGATAAGATTTCAGCTTTCTCTCCAGCTTTAATACCAAATCCGCCCTGTTGTACATCACGGTCTCGTCATTGCTTTTCTTTTTATTGTAGAGGAACTTATATACCGTCTCATAATCCTTTTCCTGGTAGGCCGCGCGGACTCTCTGTCTCTGCTCATATTCCGGAAGTAAATTGCTTAAAATGAAAATGCTTGCAAGCAGCGTAGCGCACAGAGCTACAAGCAATATAAGGATTTTCCTGCTCAATATGGGCTTTTCATACGCCACTTCACTGGGTTTCTTTTCCTTTTTGGGTTTCTTTTTCTTATCGTTCTTTTGGGGAGCAGCCTTTTCCTTTTTACCCTTCTTTTCTTTCTTTTGCTTCTTTTCTTTTTTCTGTGCTTCCTTCTTTATTTCTTCTCTGGCAGATTCGTCTATTTCTTTCAGTGTCTCCACGCTGTCCTGATTTTCTTCCGGCTCGTCGTCTTCCTCCTTTAACAGGTCTTTAATTTTTGAAAAGAAACCGGGTTTTCTTCCCTGCTGGACATCCGTCTCACGCTCATTCCCCGATTCTTCGCCGGAATTATCACTCTCGCCTTTAGCTCCGTTCTGTCCCACATCTGCTAAAGGCTCCTCATCCTCATCAGAATCCTTTGCCTTCTTCTTTCTACCGAATAATTTTTTCTTTAGACCGCCGCCTTCTTTCGCATTTTTATCTTTTTTGTTCTTTTTCGATTGCTTTTTCTTTTTGGATTTCTTTTCCGGAATACTATCCGCTTCCTCCGCGGAATCAATATATTTGTTCCCGTCGCGCATAACCTCTCTCAGTTCACGCTCATCCAAAATATCAAATTCAGAGTCGTCATTTTCTTCACCGCCCACTGCCTTTGCATTTTCAAGCAGCTCCAGGATATCATCATGCACACTTTCATTTTGGTCCGCTTTCTTCAAAAGACCATTAATTTCAGCTAAATCAGCATCCGCGCCATCCATATTATCCAGCAAATCGGTCACATCCATATTTTCCATATTTAAAGTATTCTCTGAATCCGTATCCGTAACATTTTTAGGATTTGCAGCATTTGTATTCATATCATTCCTATCCATAATATCTGTATCCATCATATTTTCAGGTTCCAAATCCATAGTACCAAAGTTCATATTTAGCAGGTCCGCAAGATTTTCATCAATTTCTTCCCCTTCCGCCAAAACCTCGTTTCCCCCTACTTTATCAACTATATCAGATATATCAAGTTCGGTCTCATCCGATACAGGTATTTGGGTGACAGTCTCATCAAACTGAGCAGGTTCTTCCGGGGCAGTCTCATCGGACTGAGCAGGTTTTTCAGGTTCAACATCTTCGGACTGGGCAGGTATTTCAGGTTCAACACCTTCAGACTGAGCAGACATTTCGGGTTCAACACCTTCAGGCTGAGCAAGCATTTCAGGTTCAACATCTTCAGACCGAGCAGGCATTTCAGGGGCAGGCTCATCAGTTTTAGCAGATTCCTGGGGCTGCGCATCTGACATGACGTCAAGCAGATTCATCATTTCCGACTGCATGGCCTTCAAAATGCTTTGTCCGCCATTTGGCACATCACCATTTAGAGCCAACATATCATCCTGCGGCGCAGCCACATCGTGCAAAACCTCATCAGTTGTATCCGATATTTCCATTTCCCCGGGCTGCATTGTATCAGTTTTATTCGCCACTTCTACCGACGTCTCTGCTGTATCGGCGCTATCCGATACTTCTACCTTCGTCTCTACCGTATCAGCACTGTCCGATACTTCTACTTTCGACTCTATTGTATCGGCACTGTCCAATACTTCTGCCGTCGTCTCTGCTGTATTGGCACTGCCCAATACTTCTGCCATCGTCTCTGCCGTATCAGCGCTGTCCGATACTTCTGCCGCTGTCTCTAGCGTATCATCCTGCATAGCTTCTATCATATCCCGCAAATCATCTGGCATGGCGTCAACCATCTCCGCCATATCAGACTGCATTGCATCCACTATATCAGCTACACTCTCCTTTGTTTTATCTTCCTGATTCTGCATATCAGCCTGCGCGATGATATCGTCCAGACTGGCCTTCCAATCATCAGTATCATTGGCAACCGTATCACTTTTGGTCTCGGGAATATCCGCCGCGTTTGTAATTTTCTTTACCCCGTCTGAGATTTTTCTTACATCCCGCATGGCATCTTTCATCGTTCTGTTTTGCCGGTCATTATTCGTCATTGACTTCAATAAATCATCTAAATATTCTTCATCCGTGTCCATCAACAATCCCCTGCCTTCTTTTCATTTTCACACATACTATAGTTTAACACACTAAAATACATTAGACAATTCTTTCATAAATTCTTCCGGTTTCCGACATATTCCAATCCCTTTTCCCTTGATTTCCTCTGTAAGCTGATACAATCTGTCGTGAACCCTGATAAGTTCCGCCTTTTGATTGTAAAAAGCAATTTTTTCAAAAGGCCATCTTATCACCGTAGGGTATTTCATCCCAACTCCCAGTTCAAGCAGACAAACTTTTTTATTCACGGTTCCCTGCAGCCATTTTTTATAGACAGACCACTGAGGCAGATATCCCTCCTCCACATAATGTGCTGCCGCCACATTGTTAAAAACCAGCGGTTTTCCGCAGTGCGGACAGACAGGCTCCTTTATGTAATCCGGTATATCAATTTCTTTTTTTGTTACATCTGATGTGTCTATCTCATTCAAATATCCTTCCACTTGCCGTAAAATATCTTCCGGGACATCATATAATTCCGCACTGCATCCCACACTGCACTGCATCTTTCCGTATCCGCCGCAAGGCTCTACAATACGCTCCGCATCAAAGCCCGATTCCCTGACCAGGCCATCCCGACAAAGGGACACTATAAAATAATTTTTTCCTTTCAGGCAATTGGAAAACCGTGTATAAAGATCTTTTATTTCTTCTCCATGCTTCTTTATTTCCACGCTTTCCATATATGGAGCCAGCCATGAATTTTCGATTGTCTCAAGCCGTCTTTGATACTGTGAATCATGTTTGAGCAAGGTAAGTGTGTCCAATTCTTCTCCAAGCCCAATCAATATCAAATCCGCCTCATTGATTTTTTCAACAATCTGTTTCATTCCTGATACCTCCATATACATTGTAAGTCAAATATCCTGCAGCAAGCTGACGGGGCACCAAACTTGCCATACAGCAAATTCCTACATGCTGCCCTGTGCAATCGAGCGGGGAAGGATCTTCCCCCTACTCGCCGCGCGGGCCGCCTGTCAGCTCTACGGACAATCTTCCCACGCATTTTTGCGTGTGGGCGGCTCTGTGCATAAACAACGGACAGCACGCTTCGCGGACTGTCCTTCTGTTGAATAAGAGCCAGAATTACTTCTGGCTCCGCTTTACATTTATATTCTGAAAGACCCTAATCGGGCTGCGCAACCAATTCATCAATCACTCTTACCAGATTTCCTATCTCGGGTTTGGATAATTGTGCGTTTGCTCCTAAAGACTCACCTTTTCTCCTCATTTCATCATTGACCAAGGATGAGAATATGATAATAGGAATATCCTGCGTTTCTTCATCTTCCTTTACAAGTTTCGTTAACCGGTGTCCATCCATAATGGGCATTTCTATATCTGTAATAATGCATTGCACTGTTTCTTTTAATGTTCCATTATGCTTGCTCTCTAAAATAACATTATATGCTTCCTGCCCATTTGCCGTATGTATCAGGTTTACATATCCGGCCTGCTTTAATGAATCCACAATCAACCGATTAAGCAGTACGGAATCTTCCGCTATCAAAATCGGAACATTACTTCTTCCTCTGGTGCCCATATCATCGATTTCACTTATCTTTAAGCCTGTTTCAGGATTAATGTCCGTCACGATCTTTTCAAAGTCAAGAATAATTACCAGTCTGTTGTCCAACTTAACAATTCCTGTGGAGATGCTTTCCTCCGCACTTGAAACAGTCGCTCCCGGCTTAATAATACTTTCCCATGAAACTCTGTGTATTCCACGCACTGCATCAACATGGAAAGCTATATCCAATTTGTTAAAGTTCGTAATTATAAATAATCCGCCTTCCTGAGACACACCCCTCTGCAGACAATTTTTCAAATCAATTGCTGTGATCATTGCATCTCTCGGCATAAAAATACCTTCAATACTGGGATGTGAATTCGGTACAGGCGTTATCGGCTGATAAGGTATGATCTCTTTAATCTTCGCAACATTAATCCCGTACGCATTCCCATCCACTACAAATTCCAAAACTTCCAGTTCATTCGTTCCATTCTCAAGCAGAATCTTTGTATCCATTTCCTTCACCTCATCCTTTTCAGGCTTACACTTAAAAAGCTATTTAACCGCTTTTTCTACCCACTACAAATTATAACATATATATTCATTTCAAACAATAAAAAAAAGCAGTTAAACTGCTTTTTATCTGCCATGCCTTCAAAACCGAACACCAAGCTCACATCTGTATCTGCGGTTAAGCTTCCGGCCTATTAGTACCTGTCAGCTCTGCAC
>CAJUED010000013.1 GCA_910585075.1 uncultured Lachnospiraceae bacterium | reverse complement strand
TTTAAGCCTACCTAGACCGCCAAGTACAAGGTAGGCTTATTTATTTTCGCTTGTTGTTCCTATCAATATAGGCAAGCAATGCAACGAGAAACGTTCCGAAAAGAATTAACAATGTTAAAACCTCGTATGTACTCATATGCACCACCTCCCCTCTTTTATAAAGTCCGGGAGGCTTACCACCTTGCAACACGATTGTTTCTATCTCATATTCTATCATTTTCTTTCTTTTATGACAATCGCTTAGATGTCATTTCAGAAAATATTTTCCGTTTATGCTTTCAAAATAGTATAAAAATATTATTGATTAAAATATACTATTTTTCCTTGACAATAACAATAATAACAAGTAGAATTATAGTATAAATTTATTTATAATTATTTTTTGACTTTTCGAGAAAGCGAGTGTAAGGTTTATGTGTAAGATATACGGTTATGTGAGGGTTTCCACAATTCAACAAAAGATAGAAAGACAGATAAACAATATCAAGGCTTTTGAAGCAAATGCAATTATTATCTCCGAAAAGCAGTCTGGCAAGGATATAGAGAGCAGGGCAGAATTTAAGAAATTATTAGGGAAAATAAAATCAGGTGATACAATAATATTTGACGAGGTTAGCAGAATGTCAAGAAATGCAGATGAGGGCTTTTCATTGTATATGGAACTTATGGGCAAGGGAGTTTCTCTTGTATTTCTGAAAGAGCGTCATATTGATACAGACGAGTATAAACGCCGGACACAAAAGCATATTGAAAAAGTATCATCCAGTAACAAGAAAATGGATAAGCTTATAAATGGAATATTGGAACTTGTGGCAGAATTTGAGCAGGAGAATTTGAAAGACAATATCCGGCTTGCATTTGAACAGGCAGAGCATGAGAGGCAGTTTCTTATTAAGCGAGTGACGGAGGGCAAGGCCACATCAGAGAAGAAGCAGGGCAGACCGAAAGACAGTAAAAACAAGAATACAGATAAAGCCGGTCACATAAAGCAGACAATAAAAGATTTATCAAAGGACTTTGACGGTAAATATTCAGATGCTAAAATAATGAGGGAGTATTTACAGAACACATCAAAAGGCACATATTACAAATATAAGAAAGAGCTACAGGGGAAAATATTATGATGGCACATAGAGAATTATCGAGGGTATCGGTTATATGATACCCTTTTATATTGCACTCATAGTTACTATATAACAAGGATGTTTGATAACCTATCATTATTTACTATTATTTGTAAATCATTCTGTATCATTCTTTATTTATTCTACTGCATTCAATCAAACAATATCGGAACTGATGTATGGGGGTAGGGGTTATATATCAAACACCCACGCCCTACACTAAGCTGGTTTTCCTGCCGAACATTTTCAAAAAGGCTTAGTTTTGCTGTCGGTCTGAAAAATTTTTAAATATGCAAAAAGGTGGTTTTATGATAAACTAAAAGAGAAGTCCAACTGTAGGAAGTAGCGACTTCTCTTTCATATCCTGCATCTATTCAAATTATAGCAAAGGGGTAGGTGCATTGCAATGACGAACGAACAAATTGTTGCTGAAATTAGGAACGGGCATTCTGTAACGGACAATATGCAATTACTGTATGAAAGTAATTTACCGTTGATAAAAAGGTTTATTAAGCCATATATAGCCTATGAGTTTATGGAGGATTTATTGCAGGAAGCCTATTTTGGATTATTAGAAGCAGTAAAACATTATGAAACATCTGAAAATGTTTTGTTTATGACTTATGCTATGTACTGGATAAGGCAATCCATACAATGTTATCTTGAAAGATGTTCTGTTGTACGTATACCGAGCCATACAAGGCAGAAAATAGTACGTTACAAGAAAACCGCTCAAGTATTAGAACGAGAATCAGGAAGAAAACCGACTGATAATGAAATAGCTGATAGAATGTGCACATCTGTAGGACTGCTGCCAGAATTGAAAATACAGATGCAAGGGGTGGCCAGTTTAGACAGTCCATTAACAGATGATAATAGTTTGACGCTTGCGGATTTGCTTCAATCCGATTTTAATCTTGAAAGTGAAGTGATAGATAAAATATATGACGAGGATTCTAAAAGCAAATTATGGGGTATTGTAGCACGTTTTACGACTGAAAAAGAAAATGACATATTAAAAGAAATTTTTATTGGTAACCGAACTATGGTATTCATATCCAAAGAGCGCGGTATATCCTTAACTCGAGTAAGGCAGATAAAAGAAAGAGGTTTACAAAAGCTCCGAATAGGGAGAGCAAAACGTGAATTGCTAGAAAAATTTGATATTGTGGAATCTGGCATATATAGAAATAGCATAGGCAAATTTAATGAGCATAATTTTACTTCTACAGTAGAGTATATAGCTTTATGTAGAGCAGATATACAAAGAGAATACGAAGAACGAAAGAAAAGAATAGAAACAATGTGCGAACAAAAGGAAGAAAAGTGTTTGTAAGTAGGTGAAAATGTTTGTTCGTAACACGCTGATAGCACACAAATATCTAAAAAGACCTTTGTTTATGCGACTTGCAGTTTCTGTTGAGGAAGCAGCGAAGGCTGGTAAGTTCTAAAAAATTGCCATAGATTCTAAAAAGATATAATTAAAAATGTTACAAAAAATATGAGGGGCAACCGCCCACAAAGTGGCTGACCTCCAAGTTTAGACGATAAGCCTACCTGTACCGCTAAGTAACAAGGTAGGCTTATTTATTTTCGTTTGTTGTTCTTGACTATGTAGGCAAGTAGTGCAACGAGAAACGTTCCGAAAGGAATTTCACTTTGGCATTTGAATTGTTGTTTTATGTGAAAATAAATTTTTATGGACATTTACGGTTTATTATCTTACAATAGAGAAAGAAAAATTGAATTTATGAATATCTGACACCCTGCTGGCAGGGAAAGTTTGGAGGAGTAAAATGAGTGAAGAAAACAAAGTGATTTATTGTACGCAATGTGGAAACAAAAATGCTGCCACAGCTAAATTTTGTAGCAATTGTGGTTCGAAACTGGAACAGCCTGTTTTTCAGGGTGGGGAACCGTCTTCCCAGACAGATGGTTTTTTTTCGAGTGAAGATGCCCAACCTGTTTATGAGAGAATAACGAACGCGGAGGAAGAAAAGCCTGCTTCTCCTTATCAGGAGGAGATAAAGATTAATTACGGCACAGGGCAGTCCGGCTATTACAGCAGTGACAATTCAGGCGGCCCTTACTATGATTCACAGTCTTCTCAGTATTATGGGGGGATGGAGGAGGAGAAGCAGGGGGGCGGAAACATCGGCTTTGCAATTGCTTCTTTGATTTGCGGTATTATTTCACTGGTTTGCTGCTGTCTTGGTCTTTTCAGCGCGGTGCTTGGCATTGCGGCGATTGTGCTTGGCATTATCACACTTTGCTTTAAATATGATGGCAAGGGAATGGCGATTGCGGGGATTGTCACAGGCGGTTTTGCAGTGGTGTTCGTGATTTTTGCAATGATTATAGGCAGTTCGGCTGCATATAATGATATGTTGGAACAACTTGTAGATGATCTTTATTAAGGCTCAGGATAACAAAAAATACCGTGTGGATACGGTTTTTTATCAGATAGGCAAGGTCATATGGCTGCCTTTTTGTATGGTGGGAGTCTGGTTTTCGCATGGCGGTTATGAACGTTTTGGAGAGCAGATGGAATGTTCCGTGCGGAAGCTGTGCGGTCTGCCATGCCCGGGATGCGGCATTACCAGGGCATTCTACTATTTGTTTCAGGGAAATTTTGTAAAAAGCTTTTGGCTTAATCCAATTGTTATTTTTGGCCTTTTGGTCTATTTGCACTTTATGATGCTGTATTTTTATCGAAGCCATGTGAGCGGTACGATTAAAGAAAAAGAAATACGGATTTTGGTTTATGTATATGCAGTTATTTTTGTTTTGCTGGCGCAGTGGGCGGTTAAAATGGTAAATATTCTGTGTTTGTGCCTTTAAAGACAGGGGCTGGCGGTATACCTTAAGAAGAAAGGACATTATGATGAACGCGAAAACAACCGGTATTGTGGCGTACTTCGGCTGGCCTGGCCTTGCGCTTGCGGTGATTGCAGGAGACAGGGAAGGGGCTAAATTTCATATTAACCAATCCCTTGTAATCTGGTTGTTTTCATTGCTTCGGCATATCAGCTGTATAGGATGGGTGTTCTCGATTTTTATTCTGGTCTGCTGGATTATGGGACTGGTTGCCGCTATCAATCAGGAGGAAAAAGAAGTGCCGCTAATCGGCAGCATAAAGATATTGAAGTAGCTTTTTCTTCCCGAGTGCAGCAAGCTGCGAATCAGACCTGTGAAGGATTGAAAAACGCCTGAGAGCAAATCTCAGGCGTTTGATGCGTAACCTAATCATGATTGTCAGCGTCCTCACCACCGGCAGCATCAGCGCCGGAGGCATCGTCATTTTCATTGTCAGAGCTTTCAGAACCGACATCTCCATTATCGTTATCTTCAACTTCATCCTCGTCCAGGTCATCCTGGTCTTCATAGGTGAAGATTTCTTCCGGGATATTTCCGTGTATAATAGAAACTATGTATTGAAATCTTATGTTAGCCTGTTCATAATTCCGATAAGCTGCTTCCTCATAGGCGGCGTCATATTCTCCGTCATAGGCCTGATGATAGCAGGAAACGGCTTCCGTCATATATTCGCTTGCATCATCAGCAAGTTCCGCAACGCCGGGAAAACCGTCAGGAACTTCCAGAGCGGCCATCTGGGCAAAGGAAGTGTCCATAGAATCCAGTAAAGACAAAAGTTCTGTGGTCGAGGTCTCAGAATTTGCATCAATGGCATTGATAGAAGCGTCAATGATTCGAATATTTTCAAAAAACTGGTTCATATTTGCTTTATAATTTTCCAGCTCGGCATTCTTACCGCAGCCGGTGAGTATAAGCAAAAGGGCTGATAAAAGTAAAACTGCCATGTTAACTTTATGTTGTTTCTTAAGGGATATTTTTCTCAAAATGAAAACTCCAATTCTGCGTTTAGAATGATTTTTAACATACTTAAAGTTATCATAGATACCAATTGAAGTCAACAACCAGGGTGTAATAGTTTAGTGTGCTAAAAATTTGTAAATTGTAGTTTCAGATAAATTATGATAATATATAGCAATGTCAGTGTTATGACATCATGAATTGACATGAAATAATCAGAACCGTTTTATGCCGGGACTACAGTTATCAGCTGGGGTGCGGCAGCAACATCAGGAGGAATGCGGAATGAATCTTGTGGAATTTAAAGAATTTACAAATAAAGGCCTGATTTATTTGGACGGGGCAACAGGCTCCAATTTGATGAAAAGGGGGATGCCCGGCGGTGTCTGTCCGGAAAAATGGATTTTAGAACACCCGGATATTTTTGTGGGCCTGCAGAGAGAGTATGTGGAGGCGGGCAGCAACATTCTTTATGCGCCAACCTTTACGGCCAACCGTATTAAGCTTAAGGAATATCATCTGGAGGATGATATTAAGCGGATCAATTATGAGCTGGTGGCCCTCTCCAAAAAGGCGGCCCAGGGGAAGGCACTGGTGGCCGGGGATATCACCATGACAGGGCGTCAGCTGATTCCCATGGGGGATATGGATTTTGAGGAATTGATTACCGTATATAAAGAACAGATTGGACTTCTTTATGAGGCCGGGGCTGACCTTCTTGTGGTGGAGACCATGATGAGCCTGCAGGAGACCAGAGCAGCGCTGATCGCGGCTAAGGAGGTTTGTGACCTTCCGGTTATGGCAACCCTTACCTTTGAATCTGACGGCAGAACTCTTTACGGCACGGACGGCGTCAGCGCGGCGGTCACTTTGGAAAAATTAGGGGCCTGCGCCCTGGGGGCAAACTGCTCCACGGGACCTGATAAAATGGTGGAACTGATTCGGAATATTTCCCAGGTGGTGTCCATTCCTGTAATTGCCAAGCCCAATGCAGGGATGCCCTCCTTAAATGAGGATGGGGACACGGTTTATGATATGGATGCGGACACCTTTGCCCATGAAATGATAAAGCTGGTGGAAGCGGGGGCCGGAATTTTAGGAGGCTGCTGTGGCACCGGGCCAAAGTACATTGAAAAGCTGGTTGCGGTTACAAGAGATATGGAGCCTGTTTCATGGAAAGCACGGAAAGGAAAAACGGAAGGCGAAGGTCCTTCCGGTGGGAAAGCGGACACAAAAGAAAAAACTGATGTAAAGGAAAAATCCGGTATCCGTTATCTTTCCGGTGAGAGAAAAACCGTGGCCTTTGGCCTTGATTCTCCGTTTATGGTGGTGGGGGAACGAATCAACCCTACCGGGAAAAAGAAGCTGCAGGCCCAGCTGAAAGAGGGAAATCTGGATATGGTGCTCTCCTTCGCCGAGGAACAGGAGCAGTGCGGGGCGGCCCTTCTGGATATCAATGTTGGAATGAGTGGCGTCAACGAAAAGGAATTGATGCTGAAGGTGCTGGAGGAGGTTACGGTAGCCACAAATCTGCCCCTTTCCATTGATTCCAGCCATGTGGATGTGATGGAAGCAGCTCTTCGCCGGTATCCGGGCAGAGCCCTGATAAACTCCATATCAGGAGAGACGAAGAAGATGGAGCCCCTTCTTAAGCTTGCAAAAAAATATGGGGCCATGTTTATTCTATTACCCCTTTCCGATAAGGGCCTTCCTGAGAATCTGGAAGAAAAAATTGAAATTATACAAAAAATAAGTCAAAAAGCCCTTGACATGGGCCTTGAAAAGGAAGACATTGTTGTGGATGGCCTTGTGGCCACAGCGGGAGCCAATCCCAATGCGGCAAAGGAAGTGCTGGAGACCATCCGGTATTGCAAAAAAGAAGGCTTTGCCACAATCTGCGGTTTGTCCAATATCTCTTTCGGGCTTCCGGAGAGAAGCTTTGTGAACACGGCATTTCTCACCATGGCAATCAGGGAAGGGCTTTCCATGGCCATTGCAAATCCTTCTCAGGATTTACTGATGAACATAGCTTTCGCATCGGATTTACTGATGAACAAGGAAGATGGGGATACCCGTTACATAGAAAGAATGGCCCTTTACAGGGAAAGGGTACCGGCCGAAACACCTGTGCACATTGCAAATACAAATACCAGTATAAAAGCGTATGGAAATGCGGAAGCGGCAGGGATGCCGGGCGCATCGGCAGGGACTTCCGGCGGAAAATCCCAGGCCTTAGGGGGGAAGGTATTCCATGCGGAGCAGGGAGGACCTGCTGCAACGTCCCTTTCGGGAGAACAGGCACAGGACGGAAAAACAGATTTATCTTCCCATCAGATATATCAGGATGTGATGAAAGGCAACAGAAAGCAGATTAAGGATCATACAAAGCGGCTGATGGATGAAGGATGGGAGGCCTCTCACATTTTAAATGAACTGCTGCTGCCGGCCATCAATGAAGTGGGAGAGTTGTTTGATAAAGGACGCTATTTCCTTCCACAGCTGATTGCAAGTGCGGAGGCCATGAAGCTGTCCATTGAGTATCTGGAGCCTTTTTTGGCAACGGATGCGCAAAAAGGGGAAATGCCTGTGGTGGTAATCGCCACGGTTGCAGGTGATATTCACGATATTGGAAAAAACCTTGTGGGCCTTATGTTGAAAAATCATGGTTTCCAGGTGATTGACCTTGGCAAGGATGTACCCAGGGAAACCATTGTGGATGAGGCAATCAAGAATAACGCCCGTATCATTGCCATGTCCGCCCTGATGACAACTACCATGCAGGAGATGAAGCGAGTGGTGGATTATGCGAAAGAAAAGAAAGTGAGCGCCAAAATCATGATAGGAGGGGCTGTTATAACCCCTGAATATGCAAAAGAGATTGGAGCTGACGGATATTCCCGGGACGCTGCCGAGGCGGTACGGGTGGCTAAGCAGCTTACGGGGCTTGGCGAGTGAAAATGGTAGACTTATTATGATAATTGCGGCGGCGTGGTGTCAGCAATGAATTCATGTAAATTACCACGCAGAAATGAGGAGAAGAATGACAGGAGCAGATGCAATTGTAAAGTGTTTGGAAAATGAAGGGGTAGAGTATGTTTTTGGCTATCCGGGTGTTGCGATTTGTCCATTTTACAACAGTATTTTGGACTCATCCATCAAAACGATTTTAATAAGAACCGAGCAGAATGCGGCTCATGCAGCCAGCGGCCTTACAAGGGTTTCCGGGAAACCGGGAGTCTGTGCGGTTACCTCAGGACCGGGGGCAACTAATGTAATTACAGGAATAGCAACCGCCTTTGCGGACAGCATTCCGCTGATCTGCATCACAGGACAGGTAAATTCCTCTCTCCTTGGAAGCGATGTGTTTCAAGAGGCTGACATTACCGGCGCAGTGGAGTCCTTTGTAAAGTACAGCTATCTGGTAAGAGACGCCAATGACATTCCGCGTATTTTCAAAGAGGCCTTTCACCTTGCAAATACAGGAAGAAAGGGGCCTGTGCTGATTGACGTGCCCATTGACATTCAGGATGCGGAGGTAAAGAAATTTGTTTATCTGGAAAGCGTATCCATGCGTACCTATAAGCCTACCGTCAAGGGAAACATGGTGCAGATCAAAAAAGTGGTGGCGGAGCTGTCCCGTGCAAAACGCCCTGTAATCTGCGCAGGGGGCGGTATTCTTTCCTCCGATGGGGAAAAGGAGCTTTTAGCTTTTGCGGAGAAGCATGAGATACCTGTGGTATCCACCATGATGGGAATCGGCGTGATGCCCACCAGGCACCCTTTATATTATGGAATGGTGGGGAATAACGGAAAGCCCTATGCAAACCGAGCCATGAATGAATCCGACCTTCTGCTTATGGTAGGGGCAAGAGTGGCGGACCGTGCGGTAAACCAGCCTGACCTTATCACAAACAATAAAGTGCTGGTTCACATGGATGTGGATCCGGCCGAAATCGGCAAGAATGTGGGGCCTTCCATTCCCCTTGTGGGCGATGCAAAGCATATTTTTGAAGACCTCCTGCTGCAGGAATTTACCTGTGAGCATAAGGAATGGATCGATACCTTAAACGGATACAGACAGACCATGGCGCCTAAGAGAAATCCCGACCCGGCCTATGTGGATCCGGCCGCATTTATCACCCTTCTTTCGGAAAAGATGGAGGATGAGGGCATTTATGTGGCTGATGTGGGTCAGAACCAGATCTGGTCCTGCGGTTATCATATCGTCAAGAAAGGAAGATTTTTAACCACAGGCGGAATGGGAACCATGGGCTATTCTATTCCTGCTGCTATGGGAGCAAAACTGGCACAGCCGGATAAGCAGGTGGTTGCGGTCTGCGGCGACGGCTCGTTCCAGATGTCCATGATGGAGCTCGCTACCATGCGCCAGCACCATGTACCCGTTAAGATTGTGGTGCTTAAGAACAATTACCTTGGTATGGTAAGACAGTTCCAGCACTATAATTATGCGGATAAGTATTCGGTGGTTGACTTATCAGGAAGTCCGGACCTTGAGAAGCTTTCATCCGCTTACGACATGAAATATCTGCGCCTTGAGAATATGGAGAAGGCGGCTGAGAAAATAGATGAATTTTTAAGGGATGATGAATCCGTACTTTTGGAGTGTATCATTGATCCTATGGATTTGGTATAGGAAGGGAGGGAACAGATTTGAAAAAAATATATTCCGTATTAGTGGAAAACCGTTCCGGTGTGCTCTGCAAGGTGGCGGGGCTGTTTTCCAGGCGCTGTTTTAACATTGATTCCCTTGCAGTGGGGGAAACCGATGACCCGGCCGTTTCCTGTATGACCATTGTCAGCAGCGGGGATAAGCGCACCATAGAGCAGATTGAAAAGCAATTGAATAAAAAAATAGATGTTATCAAGGTGAAGACCTTTGACGAGACCGCCAGCATCAGCCGGGAGCTGCTTCTTATGAAGGTGAAATATAATAAGAGCAACCGCAGGGATATCATGGAGGTCTGTGATATTATGAAAGCCCAGATTGTGGATATGTCCAAGTCCATGATGCTGATACAAATGTGCGATACTTCCGAGCGTATAGAGCTGTTTATCAACATGTTCAAGACGGTAAGTATCGTGGAAGTAGCCCGCACAGGAACCCTGGCGCTTCAAAAATGCAATGAAACAGAGCAAACAAGTTGACTTTTGTAAGCTAAATTGTTAAAATGTTTTTTGGTTTAACATGCTGTTTGATGTGAAGGAGGATGAAAATTGCGTAAAAAGGTTTTTCAGCTCTTAGTTGACAATACATCCGGAGTCTTAAGCAGAATTTCCGGTCTCTTTTCAAGAAGGGGTTACAATATTGAAAGTATTACGGCAGGACTCACCGCCGACCCCCGTTTTACCAGAATTACAATTGTTGCTTCCGGCGATGATGAGATTCTTGACCAGATTGAAAAGCAGGTAGCCAAGTTGGTGGATGTGAGAGATATCAAGGAGCTTGCTCCGGAGAGCAGTGTATACCGTGAGCTGGCGCTGGTTAAGGTCAGAGTAAGCAGCGACCAGAGACAGGGGGTTATCTCCATGGCGGATATTTTCCGTGCCAATATTATAGATGTGGCCCCTGACAGCCTGATTGTGGAGCTTACCGGAGACCAGGCGAAGATTGACGCCTTTATCAGCCTGCTTGAGGGATATGAGATATTGGAGCTTGCAAGGACAGGAATCGCAGGTCTGAGCAGAGGGACGGAGAACGTTACATATCTGTAAAAAATGAAAATTTTTATAATAAATTCTATTTGAATTAGGAAAGGAGTCAGAAAATGGCAAACATTTATTATCAGGAAGATTGTAATCTTTCTTTACTGGAGGGAAAAACAATTGCGGTTATCGGTTACGGCAGTCAGGGACATGCCCATGCATTAAATGCAAAGGAGTCAGGATGCCACGTAATCATTGGTCTCTATGAGGGTTCAAAATCCTGGGCAAAGGCGCAGGCGCAGGGATTTGAGGTATACACAGCTGCAGAGGCTGCCAAGAAGGCGGATATCATCATGATTTTGATTAACGATGAGCTCCAGGCTGCTATGTACAAAAAGGACATTGAGCCCAACCTGGAGGAAGGCAATATGCTGATGTTTGCACATGGCTTCAACATCCATTTCGGACAGATCGTACCTCCTGCAAATGTGGACGTAACCATGATTGCGCCTAAGGGCCCCGGTCATACCGTAAGAAGCGAATATCAGGCCGGAAAGGGAGTTCCCTGTCTTGTTGCCGTTCATCAGGACGCTACGGGAAAGGCTCTCGACAAGGCACTGGCATATGCGCTGGCAATCGGCGGTGCAAGAGCAGGGGTTTTGGAGACCACCTTCAGAACAGAGACGGAGACAGACCTTTTTGGCGAGCAGGCAGTTCTGTGCGGCGGTGTATGCGCACTGATGCAGGCAGGTTTTGAGACCCTGACAGAAGCAGGGTATGACCCGAGAAACGCATATTTTGAGTGTATCCACGAAATGAAGCTGATTGTAGATTTGATTTATCAGTCGGGCTTCGAGGGCATGCGGTATTCCATTTCCAACACAGCTGAGTACGGCGATTATGTGACAGGCCCTAAGATTATCACAGAGGAAACCAAGAAGACCATGAAGAAAATTTTAAAGGACATTCAGGATGGTTCCTTTGCAAAAGAATTCCTGCTTGATATGTCACCGGCAGGCGGCCAGGCTCATTTCAAGGCTATGAGGAAATTGGCGGCTGAGCATCCCGCTGAGCAGGTAGGAAAAGAAATCCGTAAGCTCTACAGCTGGAACAACGAAAGCGATAAGCTGATTAATAATTAAGGATAATACATATATATGTGATGTATATGATACACGGGGCGCCTTAAGGAAGACTGCCGGCGGAGCCGGGGCGTCCCGGATAACGAGTAGGGAGAAAATCTTCCCTACTCGATTTTTTCAGTAAGCCGCTTCGCGGAGTGTGGCGGCATTTGATGTAATAAGCTGGCCAACATAGAGATATTTGATACAACAAGCTGACTTACGAAGCGGGGCAGCTTTGATATAGGAGGAGACGAAAGTATGGGAATGACAATGACCCAGAAAATATTGGCGGCACATGCAGGGCTTGAGCGGGTGGAGGCCGGCCAGCTCATAGAGGCTGACTTGGACCTTGTCCTTGGCAATGATATTACAAGCCCGGTGGCCATAAAAGAAATGGAAAAAATGAAAGTGGACGGTGTATTCGACAAGGATAAAATTGCCCTTGTGCCGGATCACTTTGTACCCAATAAGGATATCAAATCCGCGGAGCACTGCAAATGTTTAAGAGAGTTTGCATACCGCAATGAGATTACCAACTACTTTGAAGTGGGGGAGATGGGGATTGAGCATGCCCTTCTTCCGGAAAAAGGCCTGACCGTGGCGGGAGATGTGGTTATCGGTGCGGATTCCCATACCTGTACTTATGGAGCTCTCGGCGCTTTCTCAACTGGTGTGGGCAGTACGGACATGGCAGCCGGTATGGCTACAGGCAAGGCCTGGTTTAAGGTGCCCGGGGCGATCCGCTTTAATCTGATTGGAAAGCCCTCCAAATGGGTCAGCGGCAAGGACGTGATTCTGCATATTATCGGTATGATTGGCGTTGATGGGGCTTTGTATAAATCTATGGAATTTGTGGGTGAGGGAATTAAAAACCTTACCATGGATGACCGCTTTACCATTGCAAACATGGCTATTGAGGCGGGCGGAAAGAATGGCATCTTCCCGGTGGATGAACTTGCAATTGCGTATATGAAAGAGCATTCCAAGAAAACATATACTATCTATGAAGCGGATGAAGATGCGGTTTATGACGAAGAATATACCATTGATTTGAGCACCCTTCGTCCTACCATTGCATTTCCTCACCTGCCTGAAAATACAAAGACAATTGACGAGATAACGGAGGATGTAAAAATAGACCAGGTGGTCATCGGCTCCTGTACCAACGGGCGTATTGACGATATGCGTATTGCAGCAGAGGTTTTGAAGGGAAAACATGTGGCAAAGGGGATACGCTGTATTGTAATTCCTGCAACCCAGGCTGTTTATATGCAGGCTATGGAGGAAGGGCTTTTAAAAACATTTATTGAGGCCGGGGCAATTGTGAGCACACCTACCTGCGGGCCCTGCCTTGGAGGATATATGGGCATTCTTGCGGAGGGGGAAAGATGTGTTTCCACTACCAACCGTAATTTTGTAGGGCGTATGGGACATGTGAACTCCGAAGTCTACCTTGCAAGCCCTGCCGTAGCGGCGGCAAGCGCCATCACAGGGAAAATTTCGGCGCCCTGTTAAAAATTAAAATCTCCCACGGAAAAGGGTTTGCGGCCGCGCCGCAACCACAAACTTGATATGCGCAAAAAGCAGCGCAGAAATGAGGAAAATTATGAAAGCAGCAAAAGGAATTGTATTTAAATATGGTGACAATGTGGACACAGATGTGATCATTCCTGCAAGATATTTGAATTCATCCGATCCGGCAGAGCTGGCGTCCCATTGCATGGAGGATATTGATAAGAATTTTATCCATAATGTAAAGCAGGGAGATATTATTGTGGCGGATAAGAATTTCGGATGCGGTTCGTCCAGAGAGCATGCGCCTATCGCAATCAAGGCGGCGGGAGTTTCCTGTGTCATTGCAGAGACCTTTGCTAGGATTTTTTACCGTAATGCCATCAATATAGGGCTTCCCATCATTGAATGTCCCGAGGCTTCCAAAGGGATTGAGAATGGGGATGAGGTTGAAGTAGATTTTGATACCGGCATCATTCGCAATCTCACCAAGGGAACACAGTTTAAGGGACAGGCTTTCCCTGAGTTTATGCAGAAGATCATTGCCGCCCAGGGGCTGGTAAATTACATTAATCAGAAGGAAACAAATTAAGGAAAACAGGAGGAATTTTACAAATGGCTAAGAATGATACGCCTGAAGTAAAATCTGAACAGAAGGTTCAGACCAAATATGACCGGAAGATGGAGGCCAGAAGGCAGCAAAAGTTAAAGGATGAGCGTCAGGAAAAAATGATGAAAACCGTTGGCATTGTGCTGGGGATTGTGGTCATTCTGGCAGTTGTGGTTTCCATTGCAATTCCGGTGGTCAGAAAAAGCTCCGCATTAAAAGGCACCTATGTGAAAATAGGGGAACATGAGCTGACACAGGTGGAGTATGACTACTATTATAATGTGGCGGTCAACAATTATTTATCTGCTTATTCGTCCATTCTGCCTTATATGGGACTGGATACTTCCATTGATTTCGCAGAGCAGATGTACTCGGAGAATCAGACATGGAAGGACTTGTTTGACGAAATGACCGTGGACCAGATCAGGCAGAGCAAGGCTTTGCTGGATGATGCAAAGAAGAATGGATTTGCTTATGATACCACTGCCGATTATGACAGTTTTGTAAGTGAATTTGAAACAGCGGCCCAGACGGCAGGAGTCAGCGTTTCGGAGTATTACAAAACGAATTTTGGCGACTATGCCACCGAAAAAAATATGGAGCCTCTTGTGAAGGACGGTCTTTTGACAAGCGCATATTATGATGAACTGCTTACTCAAAATGCTCCTTCCGAAGAAGAAATAAAAGCATATTACGAGGAAAATAAACAGAGCTATGACAAGGTGGACTACAGAAGCTTTAATTTTACCACGGAACTTGCGGAGGATGCGTCTGAAGAAGAAATAAGCGCAGCCATGGACGAGCTGAAGGAAAAGGCTGAAGCCATGATGAAGGCCCGTAAGGACGGCGAAGATTTTGAAGCCCTGTGCCTTGAAAATGCTTCTGAGAACACAAAAGAAAATTATGAAGATCCTGACAGTGAATACAGCCTCACAGAGGGAAGAAAGTACAGCAGTGTTTCCGCCGTTATGTCGGACTGGCTTTATGATGAAAGCAGAAAAGCAGGTGATATCACGGTTCTTGCGGATGAGACCTATCATCAGTATTACGTGGTTGAGTTTGTGAAAAGATATTATGATGAAGCGGATGATGCTACAATTTCAAATGCACTGGCCAGCGAGAGAGTGTCTGAGTACACAAACGGCCTTATGGAGAATTATCCGGTGACAGATGTGAAAGGCGAACTGCTCTATCTTACAATGAGCACAGGACAGGACGCCGCTGACGGGGAAAATGCAGCAGATACGACGGATGAGGATTCCGGTGCGGCAGACACCGGTGATACATCCGATGATGCCGCATCCGATACGGAAGACGCTTCGGAAGAATCCGGGGAAACGGACGGAGAGAATGAAGGGGCCGATACGGAACAGTAGCCACTTGCGCCGCCACGCTTCCCGCGTCGTCTTATTGAATTAAAATATTTGGAGGCTGTCGCATTAAGAAAACCGTATACAGGATATTGCATTTCTGAAAGTCAGATATTCATATATCTTGTATCTATTATTCTTATTGCGACAGCCTCGTTTTATGTCTTGGAGTGTGTCTGAAAACCTTCTTCACCTGCCTGTCCCCCAATATATAATTTGTGATGTACATCCGGCGGAAGGCTTTTTCCTGATTTGACTTAGCCATGAAACGGGTTGGCAAAGGAACCTGCCGGAGATACAGGCTCTCCGTTGGACAGCAGATGGTGTACATCTCCCATTACCTGTACCCTGAAAGAAGCTTCTGTGCCCCAGTGCCTTTCATCGGAGAGAATGGTAAGAGAGGTGGTGGGCAGAAAAAAGCCGTGCGCCAGCATGGGAAAAGGAATATTCAGCAAATGGGAAAGGACGATGCACGTAACGCCCAGATGGCAGAAAATAACTATCACAGGTTCCTGCTTATTGTCCTTAAGGGCTTTTTCATACTCCGGAGTGCCGGGGAGTGGGGTTGCCATGCCAAAACGCTCCTCCCCGTCCGGAAATCTGTAATACAGGTTTTCACGTATGTATCCGTAGGAGGCTAAGAGCTCATCAAAACGAAGGCATACCTCCTGGTATTTTTCGGCAATTTGGGGATTCTGCTTCATCACATCCGATTCCACCCAGCTCTGCCCCTTAAGCATCAGTGGGTCGCCTGTCCAGAAAGAGGGGACAAAATCCCAGGGCACCCCATGTTTCCCTGTAACAGGGTCGTCAATCACATAAGAAAACTCCCTCATCCAGTCAAGGGTAACCGCCTCCCGGTTCATTTCCTTTAAGGTGCAGGATGCGGTATCCTTTGCCCGCCCAAGGGGAGAGCAGTAAAAGTCGGTTACGTTCCACTTGCTGATGCGCTTGGCCAAAAGCTCCGCCTCCCGCCAGCCTTTTTCCGTTAAACTGTCATGTGCATAATCCGGTTCGCCATGACGGACAAATATGATTTTCATTCGTATCTCCTTCCAAAACAAATCACTATTCTGTATACACTGCCATTTTCGGCCTGATAATCGTATCACAGGGACGCAGGGTTGTCCATTGCAAAAGGACAAAAAATACGATAATATTGTAACAATTCGGACAGGTGGATTTTTGGAATTAAGAAAGTCTTAACTTTTTTCCTATCTAACACTTAAATTTTCTATGTTTTACTATTCATAGTAGAACAGAAGCTGTGATACAGGCAAGGCATGAACACCGTGGGACACTTGAATCCGCCGCCTGCCGACCCCATGGAGGATTACACTATGACAAATATTTTAGTTTGCGATGACGATAAAGAAATCGTAGATGCAATTGAGATTTATTTAAATCAGGAAGGCTACCAGGTTTTTAAGGCCTATGACGGCGAACAGGCCATTAAGGTGCTGAAGGAGCAGAACATACATCTCCTTGTGATAGACATTATGATGCCGAAACTGGATGGAATCCATGCCACCTTGAAAATCAGAGAGTACAGCAGTATTCCGATTATATTTCTCTCTGCGAAGTCAGAGGACACGGACAAGATTCTGGGACTTAACATCGGAGCCGATGATTATGTGACCAAGCCTTTCAATCCTTTGGAATTGGTGGCAAGGGTAAAGTCGAATTTGAGAAGATACACCCAGCTGGGCAATCTGAACGTGGAGAACAATGCCCTTTTTACTGCCGGAGGCCTGTGCATCAATGATGATACCAAGGAAGTGACGGTAGACGGGGAGAGCGTAAAGTTAACGCCTATTGAGTATAATATTTTACTTCTTTTGGTGAAAAATCAGGGAAAAGTATTTTCCATTGACCAGATTTATGAGAATATCTGGAACGAGGAGGCGATCGGAGCGGACAACACGGTTGCGGTTCACATCAGGCACATCCGGGAGAAGATTGAGATTAATCCCAAGGAGCCCAGATATTTAAAGGTGGTCTGGGGCGTGGGATATAAAATTGAGAAACAGCCGTAAGGAGACCGGCCGGGACAGTACAAATTTTCATATGGGCAAAGGAAAGTGAACGGACGACGCGGAGAATGAACTGTTGCGGGATAGGTAAAAGAAACAGATTCAGGAACGGAAAAGACCGGTGAATTGCAGGACACAGGTCAGGAGCAGAAAGGGCCGGATAAATTACGGGAAACAGGAAATAAGAGGAGAGGGGTTATGGATAATCAGAAAATGCAGGGAAACTTATCAGGCAATATACAGGAAGGTGTGCAGGATGGTATGGAAGAAAAAGAAGGAATGGGAGCAAGGGAAAGCATTGGAACGCCGGAAATAGACGGCTGGGAAAACGCCGAAAACGGCCGGACGGCCGATGGGGGGATGCAGGATAAAGACAGGAATGCCGATTCCGGTAAGGAAGGACATCCTGCAAAAGACAAAAAAAGCACAAAAAGCGGAAGGGAAGGGCGCAAAAAGAAAAAGAGACGGTTGGTATTTCTCCACAGTCTTCAGCATCTTTTGCTGCTGGCCGCCGTTATATTGCTGGTGACGGTATTTTTGAGCTCATATGTAATTGTGGAGACAAAGAACGGCCCAAGGTTTTTTAGTCTTTTAGAACAGCAGCAGCCAAGGTATTTTGAGGACTCCAATGTGTTCAACACCCTTTTGGGAAACAGTGCTTCCGACATTATCTGCTATGGCGCAATCAGAAGCCAGATGGAGACGGACGCTGTCTTTGACGCCCGCAAGGAAGTGGATGTGACGGCCTTTGCCGGGAGATATAACGGTGTGCCAAAGGAATACATTACGGCCAATTATTATCTGGATGATTTGATCAAGTGGGCCCAGGGAGGATTTCAGTATGAAAATCGGTACATGAACGGAGAGGAAGTGGACGGATTTTTAAGCCGAAGCAGAACCGTGACCCGAATAAATCCTGATGAGTATAATGGCACCATAAGCTACCTAAATTCGGACCTTAAGAGCATTACCACCGTTGAGGATGTGTCCGGTAATCTGTTAGAGGCAGGTATGGTGGAGAGAGACGGCACGGACGCCACCATCTTAGCGAACCGATATCATACGGTGGATGGCAAAAACATAGAAAATTTTGTTTCATCCTGGGACGAATACTACGCACTTTGCGAAAATGTAAGGAAAGCGGCCGAGGATCTGAACATCAATTATGAGGAATACTTAAAGTACAGGGAGCTCTATGACCCTGCCAATTCCAATGTACTATATATGATAAAGAGGACCATAGGGGATGATACACAGATTTTCACCAATGCGAGTGCCAAAACCAGTGACCCTTCGGCGCTTGAGAAAGAAATACGCAAGCAGTGCGGCAAGTACATTTATTATGATCCGTACAATATGAAGTACGAGACGGATACCCTGATAGAAGAAGCCACCCTTCGTTATATCGTGAACGGTTATGATTACGCTTATCCTGAGGATACACAAATTCTGATAGGCGTCCGTTCGGAGTATGGGGCCCGGGATTGTTTTTACCAGGCCAGGGACGGATTCCACAACTATGTGCCCAGGGTATGGCAGTATGTGGCGGGCGCAGCGGCATGTATCCTTTTGTATCTGGTTCTGCTGGTGGTTCTTACCATGAAGGAAGGAATGGTACGCAAAAAAGAAACCGGCGAAATTGTGATAAGACTTTACCCTGAGGATCGTATTCCTACGGAAATCATGGTTCTGGCAGCCGGGATTGCGGTTTTTGGCATATATTTTGTTTTATCGAAAGTGATAAATACCATTTGGCATACGGATGATATCAGCAGTATGCGGGTGGCTATGACCGTCACGGCCGCAATGGCCACGCTGGTGGTAAGCCTGTTTTTCTCTTTCTTTTATTACAGCTTTGTAAGAAGAATCAAAGGGGGAACGCTCTGGAGGGACTCCCTTGTCAGAAGAACCGGCAGTCTGATACGAAATGGAGTTATCTATTTTTGTGACCATACGGCCCTTGTCCTTAGAATCTGGGTTCCTGCGGCCTTGCTTGCCCTGGTAAATCTGGGAATCGGTCTGTTCGCCGGATATAAGCTGTGTGAGAGAAGTATGGGTGCCTGCCTAGTCAGCTGCCTGATATTGATTGGGATTGACGGGGCAGTTGGATTTATCCTGTACCGTTCGGCCCTTGCAAGGCAAATGATTTTGGAAGGAATCAAACTGATTCGGGAAGGCAATCTGGCTCATCAGGTCAATGAAGATGGTATGCACGGTGACGATCTGGTGCTTGCCCGGGCGGTGAACAGCATTGGGGACAGTGTAAGAACGGCTGTGGAGACAAGCATGAAGGATGAACGCCTCAAGGCGGATCTCATAACCAATGTGTCTCATGATATCAAAACGCCTTTGACTTCTATTATCAATTATGTGGATTTAATTAAACGCGAAAACATTCAGGAACCGAAAATCAGAGAATATGTGGAGGTTCTGGATGTCAAATCCCAGCGGTTAAAGCAGCTGACGGATGATTTGGTGGAGGCTTCCAAAATTTCCTCCGGAAATATTGTACTGCAATGGGAGAAAATCAATCTGGTAGAGCTTTTACATCAGACCATAGGAGAATTTTCAGAGAAATTTGAGGAGCGGTCTCTGTATCTTGTATTCAAAGCGCCTAAGAGTAGTGTATATATTGAGGCGGACAGCAGACGTATCTGGCGGGTAATTGAAAACCTGTTTAACAACATATTCAAGTATGCGCTGGCCGGTACAAGAGTTTATGTTGATTTGGAATTGTCAAAAATAAGCGGCGCACAGGAGCCGGGGCAGAAGAACGGTCCGGGAGAAGTAATCCTTTCCGTGAAAAATATATCGGCCCAGCCCCTTAAGATAAATCCGGAAGAACTTACGGAAAGATTTATTCGGGGCGATGAGTCCAGAACAACGGAAGGAAGCGGTCTTGGCCTGTCCATTGCAAAGAATCTGACGGAAGCTCAGAATGGGAAATTTGAGATTGTGATGGATGGAGATTTGTTCAAGGTAAACCTGACCTTTAAACTGACGGAGAAATAAAGTCAATAACCCCGCTGCAAGCAACGTGGCATGGAGCTTGTAGCGCTGCAGAGCAGCGGGGTATGGACCCTCGCGGCAGTTGTCAAGGTCATGCAAGCATGACTTTGACTCGTTGCTCGCGGGAATCAAACGCAGTCACGCTCCGCAAGTCAGCTTATTGTTAATCGGGTAGGGAAGGTTACTTCCCCTACTCGCCGCGCGGGCCGCATGCCGCAAAGCGGCAAATCTCCCACGCAATTTTGTGTGTGTGCGGCCCTGTGCATAAAAACAACGGATGTCGTAAAAGGCATCCGTTGTTTGTGTATAGTAGTTATTCGTTGATAGAATAAGGGTCTTCCCTGTTGTTATATTTGGCAAGGAACTGATGAATCTTATCCGTGGGTGTGTATACATTGGACATGGACGAATCATGATTCATAAAATCAATGATGGAAGCCAGGAATTTACTCATATCCGCTTCCACATAGTAAGGGCGGGACATAAGCTCCGGGTTCTGGTAGGTAAGGTTTGTGGTAACTACCTTGTCAAAATAACATTTTTCATAGGCTTCGTCAAAGCGGGCAAGACCTTCCGTAAAAAGACCGAAGGTACAGCATATATAAACCCGCTTGGCGTTCATTGCCTTAAGCTGTCTGGCTGTGTCAATCATACTGCCGCCTGAGGCAATCATATCATCAATGATAATTACGTCTTTACCGTCAATATTGTCTCCAAGAAACTCGTGGGCAATAATGGGATTTTTGCCGTTTATGATGGTGGAATAGTCCCGGCGCTTGTAAAACATGCCCACATCCACGCCAAGCACATTGGCAAAATACACAGCTCTGTCCAAAGCTCCCTCGTCGGGACTTATGACGATCAGATTATTCTTATCGATCAAAAGGCTGTCCTCAGTGGCCAAAAGAGCCCTGATAAACTGATAGGGCGGGGTGAAATTGTCAAAGCCGTGTAAGGGCTCCGCATTTTGAACTCTTGGATCGTGAGCGTCGAAGGTAATCAGGTTGTTGACGCCCATATTGTTCAGTTCTTCGATTGCATAAGCACAATCAAGGGATTCACGTCCGCTTCGCTTATGCTGGCGTCCCTCATACAAAAAGGGCATAATCACATTGATGCGGTGAGCCTTACCGTTGACTGCGGCTATGACTCTCTTTAAATCCTGGTAATGGTCGTCCGGGGATTTAAAGTTGGTGTAGCCGTTTAAAGTGTAAGAAATGCTGTGATTACAGACATCCACAAGGATAAACAAATCCTTTCCCCTGACGGACTGCGCAATAACCGCCTTTCCCTCCCCCGTATTAAAACGGTAGCACATACTGTCCATGATGAAATTGTCGGACACATAACTCTTAAAGGCCGGGTCATTTTTGGCTATATTTTTAACATTTTTCCTGAAATCAACCAGGTGGTGGTTGATACTGTTTCCGAGTTTTACGGCAGAATCCAAAACAAGTAATTTTAAAGGGGCAACAGGAATCGCCGCCTCCAATTCATGTAAGTTAGGCATGGTGACCTCCGTTTGTAAATAAAGTCAGAAATCCCGCCTTGAGAAGCGAGCATTGAATATCAAATCCATCAATTATTTTATATCATTATGATAGTGACACGTCAAGAAATTTCTAGTAAAATGATATTAGAATGCGGTTATCAGATGATTTTATTTTGAGGCAAGGGGGATGTGATGAAGGGAAAAAATTACACGGAACATGTTATCATGGAAGTGCAGGAGGGCAGCATTGCCATGGAACTGGAGATTGTCCCCGGCGACAGGCTCCTTGCGATTAACGGGAAAGAAATTAACGACATTTTTGATTACCAGTATTATGTGGAAAATGACTTCCTTACATTATTGATAGAGAAGAAAGGTGGGGAACAGTGGGAGCTTGAGATTGAAAAGGATGAGGACGAGGATCTTGGTATCGTGTTTGAAAACGGACTTATGGATGAATATCGCTCCTGCTGCAACAAATGCATTTTCTGCTTTATCGACCAGATGCCGAAGGGAATGAGAGAGACCCTTTATTTTAAGGATGATGATTCCAGACTTTCTTTTTTGCAGGGCAACTATGTTACGCTTACCAATATGTCGGACTATGACATTGAAAGGGTCATCAAATACCATCTTTCTCCGATCAACATTTCTTTTCAGACTATGAATCCGCAGCTTCGGTGTATGATGCTGAACAATCGTTTCGCAGGGGATGCTCTGAAAAAAGCTGACAGACTCTATGAGGCTGGCATTACCATGAACGGGCAGATTGTGCTCTGTAAGGGAATCAATGATGGGAAGGAGCTGGAATTCAGTATCCGAAAACTGTCAGAATATATTCCCGTATTGGAAAGCGTGTCCGTTGTTCCGGCGGGGTTGACCAAATACCGGGAAGGGCTTTATCCTCTTGAAATATTTACGCCAAAGGACGCGGGGCAGGTTTTGGACATGATTCATACATTTCAGAAGGAATTTTATGAAAAGTATGATACCCATTTTGTCCATGCCAGTGATGAATGGTATCTTTTAGCCGGAAGGGAGCTTCCGCCGGAGGAAACTTATGACGGATATCTCCAGCTGGAAAACGGGGTCGGAATGCTGCGGCTTTTGCTGGATGAATTTGAGGATGCACTGGAAGAATTAAGAGAGGATTTAAAGAAAAACAGGAAAGCGGAAACAGCGGCAGATAAAGCGGCAGGCGCATGTGCCGAGGGAACAATGTATGTGGATGCCTGCAAGGCACAGACAGGGGCTGCGACCCTGTCCATAGCAACAGGCAGGCTTGCCTATCCTCATATATTGAGGATGGCGGAGAAAATGATGGTACTGGCGCCGGGCCTTAACATCCATGTGTATGAAATCATCAACTACTTTTTCGGAGAGGAAATCACTGTTGCAGGGCTTGTGACAGGGCAGGATATTATAGCCCAGCTTAAAGGAAAAGAACTTGGAGAGCGGCTTTTACTTCCCCAAAATATGTTGCGCAGCGGTGAAGAAGTTTTTTTGGACGATGTGACGGTTACGGATGTGGAAAAAGCTTTACAAGTAAAAACAGATATTGTAAAATCAAGCGGATATGACTTTGTAAATGCGGTCTTGGGTGTGAAGCAGGCATAAGATGCAAAGGCAGGCGGCCCGGATTGTGAGAGCGGGAGTCGATAAAGATACTTGAGACCTGATTGTGAAAGGAAATGGTTGTTTCAATGGCTAAAAATAAAAAACCGATTGTGGCGATTGTGGGGAGGCCTAATGTGGGGAAATCCACCCTGTTTAATGCCATGGCAAAACAGAGGATTTCCATTGTAAAGGACACTCCGGGCATTACCAGAGACAGAATTTATGCGGATATCACCTGGCTTGACAAGGCTTTTACCCTGATTGATACAGGCGGAATCGAACCGGACAGCCGTGATATCATTTTATCGCAGATGCGGGAACAGGCCCAGATTGCCATAGATACGGCGGACGTGATTCTTTTTATGGTGGATGTAAAGCAGGGACTGGTGGATGCGGATTCCAAGGTGGCGGACATGCTCCGCCGTTCCCATAAGCCTGTGGTTTTAGTTGTAAATAAAGTGGATAACTTTGACAAGTATATGGCGGATGTCTATGAATTTTATAACCTGGGCATCGGGGAGCCTTACCCGATTTCAGCATCAGGGAGACTGGGGCTTGGAGATATGCTTGATGTGGTGGTAAGCTATTTTGAGGACTGCGATGGGACGCAGGAGGAAGACGATCGGACCAGAGTTGCCATTGTGGGGAAACCCAACGTAGGGAAATCCTCCCTGATCAACAAAATGATTGGGGAAAACCGGCTGATTGTTTCCGATATAGCGGGCACCACAAGAGATGCGGTGGATACGCCCGTAACTTACAAAGGAAAAGAATATGTTTTCATTGACACGGCGGGACTGCGGCGTAAAAATAAGATAAAAGAGGAATTGGAGCACTACATGATTGTCCGTACGGTGGGAGCCATCGAACGGTCCGACATTGTAATCCTTTTGATTGACGCGGTGGAAGGGGTTACGGAGCAGGATGCCAAGATTGCGGGCATTGCCCATGAGCGCGGAAAAGCGGTTATCATCGCGGTTAATAAATGGGACGCCGTTGAAAAGGACAATAAGACGGTGAACCGGTATACCGCAAGGATTCGGGAGGTTCTCTCTTACATGCCTTATGCGGAGATTACCTTTATTTCCGCCCTCACAGGCCAGCGGCTTCCAAAGCTCTATGAGCTCATTGATGTGATAAGCGAAAACCATTCCATGCGGATATCCACAGGCGTCCTCAATGAAATTATGAGCGAAGCGGTTGCCCTCCAGCAGCCCCCTTCGGATAAGGGTAAGAGACTGCGGCTTTACTATATCACCCAGGTAGGGGTGAAACCGCCTACTTTTGTAATCTTTGTCAACGATAAGGACTTGATGCATTTTTCTTATACCAGATATATTGAAAATAAAATACGGGAGGCCTTCGGCTTTAAGGGGACGCCCCTTAGATTTTTAATCAGGGAAAGGAGGGAAAATAAGTAGGATGGAGAGACTGGTTTGTTTGATCATTGGTTATGTGTTTGGCATGTTCCAGACGGCATATATTTATGGAAGGATGCACGGAATCGACATCCGGGAACATGGAAGCGGAAACGCCGGAACCACCAATACCTTACGAGTGTTTGGCACAAAGGCGGGACTGATTGTCCTGGTGGGAGATATTTTAAAATGTATTCTGGCAATCGTCATAAGCGGTATGCTGTTTGACAAATCCCACCCCGGTGAGATTTATCTTTTGAAGCTATACGCGGCTACAGGGGCTATTTTAGGACATAACTTTCCTTTTTATTTGAAATTTAAAGGCGGAAAGGGGATTGCGGCAACGGCAGGGCTTATCCTGTCATTCCATCTTGCCTTTCTCCCTATGGGGGTTATCGTATTTTTCGGGGCGTTTTTCTTAACCCACTATGTTTCGCTGGGATCCCTGCTGGTCTATGCGGGATTGATGATTGAGATGGTGGTTGTGGGGCAGATGGGGCTTTTTGGCTGTTCACAGGCGGTTTTGGTGGAGATGTATGTTCTTACGGCTTTCCTGACCGCACTGGCATATTATAAACACCGGGCCAATATTGGCCGCCTGCTTCGGGGGGAGGAAAAGAAGACCTACCTGACTAAAAAAAGCGAGCAGTACGAAAAGTGATAAAGTTGGAAGCAGTTTTCAAAATGCAGAGAGTTTGAGGGGAAATGTAGATGCTGCAAACCTGAAAGTTGCAAATTTAAAGGCTGCAAATTGTAAGGCAGGCTGAAACCGATTTTATAAAGAGGGATTTTAATTGCGTTATGTGAACAGGAGGGGAATATGGCAAAAATAGGTATAATCGGAGCCGGAAGCTGGGGATGCGCGCTGGCATGGCTCCTTTGCAATAACGGGAATCAGGTGAGTATGTGGTCCATTATGGAGGATGAAGTAAACATGCTGCGGCAGTGCCATGAGCACAAGGACAAACTGCCGGGGGTGATGCTTTCCGAGGATATGGAGTTTACCACTGATTTGGAGGGCGCGGTTACAGATAAGGATTTACTGGTTTTAGCAGTGCCGTCCCCCTTTACCAGGAGTACGGCGGCAAAAATGGCTCCTTTTATCAAGGAAGGGCAGAAGATTGTAAATGTTGCCAAGGGAATTGAGGAAACAACCCTGATGACCCTGTCGGAAATCATTGAGCAGGAGATTCCAAAGGCGGAAGTAGCGGTGCTCTCCGGGCCTTCCCATGCGGAGGAGGTTGGAAAGGGGATTCCAACCACAATCGTTGTGGGCACGAAAAGGAAAGAGACCGCCGAATATATCCAAAGCCTGTTTATGAGTAAAGTGTTCCGGGTATATATCAGCTCCGACGTGCTTGGAATTGAATTGGGGGCTGCGCTGAAAAATGTGGTGGCCTTAGCGGCAGGTATGGCGGACGGTCTTGGATATGGAGACAACACCAAAGCAGCCCTTATCACAAGAGGGATTGCGGAGATTGCAAGGCTTGGTATCAGCATGGGAGGGAGAATTGAAACCTTCTATGGACTTACGGGGATTGGGGATTTGATCGTAACCTGTGCTTCCATGCACTCCAGAAACCGGAGAGCAGGCATCTTGATTGGAAAGGGCGCCACCATGGAAGAAGCAATGGCCGAGGTAAAAATGGTGGTGGAAGGCGTCTATTCCGCCAAGGCAGGCTATGCACTTGCACAGAAGTATCAGGTGAACGTTCCTATTATAGAGCAGGTCAATCAGATTTTATTTGAAGGAAGGCCCGCCGCCCAGGCGGTGAGCGAGCTGATGCTCCGGGATAAAAAGGTGGAGAATATTGATTTAAGACAGTTGTACCAGAACAGTGTGGAAATCCCCTGGTAAGAATGAGGATTATAACGGCACGAAAGTGCGGAAATGAGAGGATTACGATTCAATGAATGAACAATTTATCAGCACAAACGACTATGTAGCGTCCGAACAGCTCATGGCAAGCGTCAATGTGGCGATTGCCCTGCAAAAACCCCTTTTGATTAAAGGGGAGCCTGGAACTGGCAAGACCATGTTAGCCCAGGCGGTTGCCAATTCCCTTGGTAAAAAGCTTATCATCTGGAATATCAAATCAACTACCAAGGCCCAGGACGGCCTTTATATGTATGATACCATTCAGAGGCTTTATGACGGGCAGTTCGGCGAGGCAGGCGTGGACGATATTGCCCACTATATTAAGTTGGGAAAATTAGGGGAAGCCTTTGAGTCCGATGAGCAGGTGATTCTTCTGATTGACGAGATTGACAAGGCGGATTTGGAGTTTCCCAATGACCTTTTGTGGGAGCTTGACCAGATGGAATTTTATATCTATGAGACCAAGCGCACGGTTAAGGCAAAACAGCGTCCCATTGTGATTATCACATCCAACGCGGAGAAAGAGCTTCCGGATGCTTTCTTGCGCAGATGTATTTTCCATTATATAGATTTCCCGGATGAAGTGCTGATGGAGGAAATTGTGAGAACCCATTATCCCAATGTGGAGGCTAATCTTTTAAAGAATGCCATGGATGTGTTCTACCAGATTAGAAGCCTTCGGGATATCCGCAAAAAACCCAGCACTTCGGAGCTCATTGACTGGATTAACGCACTCCAGATTGGAGGGATTCCGGCACAGGATATTCGGGCAAAGCTGCCATTTGTGGGGGTTGTGGTAAAGAAGGACGAGGATTTGGAGACGGTGCGGACAAAGCTGAATACCTAAGCTTATGCCGGTTTTGGTTTCTGATGCTGCGCGCTGTGGCCTGCATCTGCAATATGATGGCAAATAGCAGTATTTAGACCATAGGTCGAAAGATAATAGGTCAAAGACCTATTGTTATAGGAGATAAATATGTTTTCAACATTTTTCTATACCTGCAAGGCAAAAGGCCTTTCTATTACCTTAAGCGAATGGCTTACCTTACAGGAAGCGCTCGATAAGGGGCTGTGCAACAGCAGCCTGACGGAATTTTATTATCTGGCAAGAATGATTCTGGTCAAAAGCGAGACGGATTTCGATAAATTCGACATGGCCTTCGAGGAGACCTTTAAAGGGATTCAGTCGGAAAATGAAATTTCTAAAAATATGATGAAGTGGCTGGATAAATCCGAGCTGATTGATATGGTGGACGAGGAAGAACGCTACCGCATGAACGAGCAGGACGGCATCCAGTTTATTGACAAGGACGAGGTGGAAGCCAAGTTCAAGGAAAGGCTCAGGGATCAGGACAGCGAGCACAACGGAGGAAGCTTCTGGATTGGCAGCATGGGAAAGACCGCCTTTGGAAATATGGGAGGCTTCATGGGCGGAATCCGAGTGGGCGGCACAACAGGTTATCAAAGTGCTTTTCAGGTGATTGGCGCCCGCAAGTACAGGGATTTCCGTGACGACAGGATGCTGGATAACCGCCAGTTCCAGCTGGCCTTTCGGAAATTGCGGCAGTTTTCCTCAAGGCTGGATATTCCCAAAACAGAGCTCGACATAGACGGCACCATCGATAAGACCTGTAACAACGGCGGCTATTTACAGATAGTCATGGATAAGCCCCGGAAAAATGCGGTGAAGTTATTGCTCCTTATGGATTCCGGCGGAACCATGATCCCTTTTAGTTCCCTGTTAAACGAGCTGTTTCAGGCAGTGCATAAATCCAACCATTATAAGGATGTGAAAACCTATTATTTTCACAATTGTATCTACTCTAAGCTCTACAAGACACCGGAGTGTGAAAATGGTGACTGGATTGACACGGAATGGATGTTCCGCAACCTGGACAGCGATTATAAGGTGATTGTGGTGGGAGACGCAGCCATGGCGCCGGAGGAGCTTTATTCCGAGAGCGGGAATTACAGGGGCCCCAACGGCGGGCTATCCGGATGGGAATGGCTTCAGCTTGTAAAGCGCCATTACAAAAAGGTGGTGTGGCTGAATCCCAAAATGGCGCCGGGACATGCTCCATGGCGGGAAGCGGAGACTGCCATCAAGGGACTGTTTCCCATGTATAAGCTGACGGTGGACGGCTTAAACCAGGCCATGATAAAACTGATGATGAACAAGTGATATTTGTGGGAATAAAATTTGTAAGCAAAAAATGATTGAAGAATGTTCTGACAGATTATGAGATAAAATAAGGATATGAGAGGAAACAAAAAATGACAGTTTTTGACGAATTAAAGGCCAGAGGACTTCTGGCACAGCTTACGGACGAGGAGGAGATTAAGGAGCTGATTAACGCCGGGAAGGCTACTTTTTACATTGGCTTTGATCCCACGGCGGATTCCCTCCATGTGGGACATTTTATGGCTCTTTGCCTGATGAAACGCCTGCAGATGGCAGGGAACAAACCCATTGCCTTAATCGGAGGCGGTACCGGTATGATTGGGGACCCTTCAGGAAGAAGCGACATGCGCAGTATGATGACAAAGGAAATGATTGACCACAACTGTGAGTGTTTTAAGAAGCAGATGAGCCGTTTCATTGATTTTTCCGATGGAAAGGCCATGATGATAAACAACGCCGAATGGCTTCTTGACTTAAATTATATTGAATTTCTCCGGGATATCGGTCCCCACTTTTCCGTGAACAGGATGCTTACCGCCGAGTGCTACAAGCAGAGAATGGAAAAAGGACTTAGTTTCCTTGAGTTTAACTACATGCTGATGCAGAGCTACGATTTCTACGAGTTGTTTCAGCGCTACGGCTGTAATATGCAGTTTGGCGGCGACGACCAGTGGAGTAACATGTTAGGCGGAACGGAGCTTATCAGGAGGAAACTTGGTAAAGACGCTTATGCCATGACCATCACTCTTTTGCTCAATTCCGAGGGAAAGAAGATGGGCAAGACCCAAAAGGGCGCCGTATGGCTTGACCCAAATAAGACCAGTCCCTTTGAATTCTACCAGTACTGGAGAAATGTGGCGGACGCCGATGTGCTAAGGTGCCTGCGGATGCTGACCTTCCTGCCGGTGGAACAGATTGACGAGATGGACAAATGGGAGGGCAGTCAGTTAAATCAGGCCAAGGAAATTTTAGCCTTCGAGCTCACCAAGTTAGTGCACGGCGAGGAGGAAGCTTCCAGGTCACAGGAAAGCGCAAGGGCTCTGTTTGGCGCCGGAGTTGCTGCGGATATGCCAACTACGGAGCTTAGCGAGGAGGATTTCACGGATGGCTCCATTGACCTGATTTCCGTATTGTGCAAGGCAGGACTTGTACAGAGCCGTTCCGAAGGAAGACGGGCAATTGAGCAGGGCGGCGTTACTTTTGGAAACGACAAGATTACGGATGTAAAGGCCGCTTTCGGCAAGGATGCTTTCACAGGAGAAGGTGTTGTCGTTAAAAGAGGAAAGAAAAATTTCCGTAAAATGATTTTGCAGTAAAAGATACATTTAGAATCCGAATGACGGTTGTATGAGGAAAGGTGACTAAGTTGCAGTATCAATTGCGAAGAAGCAACAGAAAAACCATTGCCATCTCTTTTGACAGGGATGGCAATCTTATTGTAAAAGCGCCCTTATGGGTATCGGACCGTGAGATTGACAGGTTTGTTAAGTCCAAACAGGAGTGGATTACATCTACGGCCAAACGGCTTGCAGACGCCAGGGAGCAGGAGGCACATCGCCGTTTATCTCTGGAAAACGGCGATGAACTCTCTTTTCTGGGGGAAAAAATGGTTTTGACCGTTGTCAGGGAAGACCGCAGCCGGGCAAAAATCAAGGAGGCGGCGGGCCGTCTGATTATGACGGTTCCCTATGAAGCGGATTATGCATATAAACGGGAACAGCTGGAAAAGTGGTATCGCAGGCAGGCCCTTCCGGTTTTTCTGGAAAAAGCAGAGAAATTTGCACGGATTTTGGGCGTAAGCTTTCAGGAAATTCATATTAAGGACCAGAAAAGCCGCTGGGGGAGCTGCAGCAGTAAGGGAAATCTAAACTTTAACTGGCGTATCTTAATGGCCCCGGAGCCGGTCTGTGACTACGTGATCATCCATGAGCTGTGCCATCTTGTGCATATGGACCATTCGGACAATTTCTGGCGCCTGGTGGAAGGGATTTGTCCCGCATACAGGCAGCACAAAAAATGGCTGCGGGATTACGCAGACCGCCTTTATTTATTTTAACCCCAATAAGCGGTTGTAATAAATTCCACTTCCCCGACATACATTTAACTAAATATGGAAGGGGCAGGCCAATGCTTTGTTTTGGGCGTTGGCATTATGGAGGAGTTTATGGACTTAAATGCAAAAAAAGAGTATGACCTATACAATGATATCCAGCTAAGATGCGGTGGAGAAATTTACATAGGGGTTGTGGGGCCGGTCAGGACCGGCAAATCCACTTTTATCAAAAGATTTATGGATTTGATGGTCCTGCCCAATATGACGGAATCTTATGAAAAGGAGCGGGTGGTGGATGAGCTCCCCCAGAGTGCAGGTGGGAAGACCATCACTACCACGGAGCCCAAATTTATTCCCAAGGAGGCGGCGAAGTTATCCTTCGGGGAGGGGATTGAAGCAAGGGTGCGGCTGATTGACTGTGTGGGCTATATGGTGGAGGGGGCTACCGGCCACATGGAGGACGAGACGGAGCGCATGGTAAAAACTCCCTGGTTTTCAGAGGAAATCCCCTTTACACAGGCGGCGGAAATCGGTACCAGAAAGGTTATCAACGACCATTCCACCATCGGGATAGTGATAACCTGCGACGGCAGTTTTGGGGATATTCCGAAGGAAAACTATGAAGCAGCACAGGAGCGCACCATCAAAGAGCTGAAAAAGCTGAAAAAGCCCTTTGTGGTACTGCTCAATACGGCAAAACCTTACGGTGAGGAAGCTATAAAACTGGCACAGGAGATGGAAGATAAGTATGCGGTGTCGGTGATGCCCGTTAACTGCGAGCAGTTAAAAAAAGAAGACATTCACCAGATACTGGAAAATATTCTCTATGAATTTCCGCTTACCATGATAGAGTTTTATATGCCCAAATGGGTGGAAATGCTGCCTTCAGGCCATAAAATGAAGGTGGATTTGATTGAGCGGGTAAAGGAAATCATGACCCGGTACAACTGCATCCGGGATGTAAAAAATAATCCGATCAACTTAGAAGGTCCTTTTATCAAAAAGTGCAAGATGGACAGTATTGATATGGCTGACGGCTGCATCAGGGTATGGCTGGATGTGGACGACGCCTACTATTATGAGATGCTCAGCGATATGGTGGGCGAACCCATAGACAATGAATATCATTTACTGTCTGTCCTTAAGGAAATGTCCAAAATGAAACGGGAATATGTAAAGGTCCTCCATGCCGTTGATTCCGTCAGACAAAAGGGATATGGTGTGGTTACGCCCGAGCGCAGCGAAATCAAGTTAGATAAACCCGAAGTGACAAAGCACGGAAACAAATTTGGGGTGAAAATCCGGGCGGTCAGCCCCAGCATTCACATGATCCGCGCCAACATAGAGACGGAAATATCCCCTATCGTGGGTTCCGAAGAACAGGCCCAGGATTTAATCCGTTTTATTACCGACTCAAGCCAGAGTGAGGCTGGTATCTGGGAGACCAACATCTTCGGTAAATCCGTGGAGCAGCTGGTAAACGACGGAATCACCGGCAAGCTGACCATGATAGGAGACGAGAGCCAGTTAAAGCTCCAGGAAACCATGCAGAAAATCGTCAACGATTCCAATGGCGGTATGGTCTGCATCATCATATAGCCTGCGTCATAATGGTTTTGAACACAGTATATTTTTCGCAAAGAATGCTTCTGTGCCACACACTTTTTGTGCGGCGCACCGGCATTCTTTGTTTTTTATTTTGTTTGATTGCACCGGCCACGTTTCTGTGGTAATATCATAATGTAGTGTTTTGACTAAAAATAAATTATGTGGAGGGTCAGATGAATCAGGTATATGAAAAGATTGAGAAATGCTATGAAAGCATAAAAGACAGGCTTCCCTTTCAGCCTAAAGTGGCGCTTGTACTGGGCTCGGGTCTTGGCAATTACGCGGATACCATGGATGTAAAAGCGGAGATTTCCTACAGTGAAATTGCTGATTTTCCGGTTTCCACCGTCCCCGGCCATGAAGGGAAATTTATTTTCGGCTATGTAAAGGATGTGCCCGTTGTCTGCATGAAAGGGCGGGTCCACTATTATGAGGGATACCCTATCACGGATGTGGTGCTGCCTACACGCCTTATGAAAAAAATGGGAGCGGAAATTTTGTTTTTAACCAACGCATCCGGAGGAATCAATCCTGACTTTACGGCAGGAAGCTTTATGCTGATTAAGGACCACATTTCATGTTTTGCACCCAATCCGCTGATTGGCGCAAACATAGAGGAACTGGGATGCCGTTTCCCGGATATGAGCAAGGTTTACGATCCCGACCTTCAGGAAATTATCCGTACAAAGGCAAAAGATTGCGATATTCCGTTAAAAGAGGGCATTTACGTCCAGCTGACAGGGCCTTCTTTTGAATCCCCCGCTGAAATTCACATGCTCCGGGGACTTGGAGCTGATGCGGTAGGTATGAGTACGGTTGTGGAGGCCATTGCGGCCAACCATATGGGCATGAAAATATGCGGCATTTCCTGTGTTTCAAATTTAGCGGCAGGTATGACAGATCAGCCTCTTACCCATGAGGAAGTCCAGGAAGCGTCCAGCAAGGCGGCGCCGCTGTTCCGGAAACTGATCACGGAATCAATTGCAGCTTTCTGATTTTACAATGAGGGATTTTTATGGAAAGAACAGAAAAAAGCAGGCCAAAGATGCCGGAAGATATTCCGGTTACCGAGCTGATACGCTCGGCAATGGAGGCCCGAAAAAAAGCCTATACCCCCTATTCAAACTATATGGTGGGAGCCGCAGTGCTCACTAATGAACTGCGGATTTACACCGGATGCAACATAGAAAACGCGGCCTACGGCCCCTCTGTCTGTGCGGAGAGAACCGCCGTTTTTAAGGCGGTAAGCGAGGGGTGGCACAGATTTAAGGCAATTGCAGTGGTGGGAAGCCCTAAGGGGGAGGTCATAAGCCAGTATGCATTTCCCTGTGGCGTATGCAGGCAGGTTTTGCGGGAATTTACAGATCCCGACCTGTTTTATGTGATTGTAGCAAGAAGCGAGAGGGATTACAAAGCGTATCTTTTAAAAGAGCTGCTTCCTGAAAGCTTCGGGCCGGAAAATCTACGCTGATGTGGGCAGAGGGGAGCAGGCAGTTTTTGCGGGAAATTTGAAAACCGGCCCGCTCATTTTCCGCCGGTCGGTTAAAATTCCTGTGGGCCGGGCGAAGCCCTCGGCGTTAAGGGAAAGGAAGACTCATATGAATATAAGATTATACAATGCTAAAATTCTTACCATGGCTGCAGACGCTGAGATTTTCGAAGGGGAAATATGGGTTAGCGGGGACAGGATCATTTATGTTGGGAAAGGCGAAAATCCCGATGAAATCTGTGCCAGCCAGCCCGAAAAAAAATTTTTGTGGGACAGGGAGATTGACTGTAAGAAAAATCTTCTCATGCCCGGTTTTAAGGACGCCCACACCCATTCGGGCATGACGCTGCTGCGTTCCTTCGCGGACGATCTGCCCCTGGACGAATGGCTGAATAACAAAATCTTCCCGGTGGAAGCAAAGATGACGGCGGAAGATATTTATGAACTGTCAAGACTGGCGGTTTTAGAGTATCTTACCAGTGGAATTACCGCTGTGTTTGATATGTATTTGACGCCGGAGTCCATTGCGGACGCCTTTGACAACATGGGTATGCGCTGTGTGCAGGTGGGAGCAGTGAATAATTTCAGCCAGTCTCCGGAGCTGGTGGAGGAGATGTACCAAAAGCTCAATCACAGAAGCCCGCTCCAGTCTTATATGCTGGGATTCCACGCGGAATACACCTGTTCAAAGCAGCTGCTTGAGAAAATTGCGGCTCTTGCCCACAAATATAAGGCGCCGGTCTTTACCCATCTTGCGGAAACGGAAAGCGAGGTGTCAGGGTGCATTTCCCGCTATGGCATGACGCCTATGGCCTTTCTCGACTCCCTGGGGATGTTCGATTACGGTGGAGGCGGCTACCATTGCGTTCACATGACGTCTCAGGATATTGAGATCATGAGCCGGAAAGGGCTCTATGCGGTGACGAATCCGGGGTCAAACACCAAGCTTGCCAGCGGTATCGCACCTATTTCAGATTACTTAAAGGCAGGGGTTAACGTAGCAATCGGAACGGACGGACCTGCCAGCAACAATTGCCTTGACATGTTTCGGGAAATGTTTCTGGTGACAGGCCTTGCCAAGCTGAAAGAAAAGGACGCCTCCGCAGTGGACGCCATGGAGGTACTTAAGATGGCCACAGTAAACGGCGCCCATGCCATGGGCCTTAAGGAAGCTGATACACTTGCGGCAGGAAAGCTGGCAGATATCATCATGATTGATTTAAACCAGCCCAATATGAGACCGCTGAATCATATCGCCAAAAACCTGGTTTACAGTGGAAGCAAACAGAATGTTATTATGACCATGGTAGGAGGAACCATACTTTACGAAAACGGTCTTTTCCATACAAATGGGAAACCGGAAGATATCTACGAAAATACGGAATGTATTTTACAAAAAATAATGAGTGACTAAAAGGCGGTTCAGAAAAAATAACGGAAACCTTTCAGGACTGAACCGCGTGAATCAAATTTTAGGATGGAGGCAAATTATGGAGAATAAAAATAAAGTATCTTTTTTTAATTCCATAAAAACCAAAATTACGCTGCTCGTTATCATGACGGTGTTAATTACAACAGTTTTATGTATGTGGACGGTGATTCCCCTTGTGGATGAGAGCCAGTCGGAAATGATTAAAAGCTACATGAAAGATGTGGTGCTTGTAGCAGGAGAAAATATTGACAAAGAGGCGGAGTACATCGGCGCAGATACGGCCCTTGCCGCTGAAAATCTGGGCAGCGTGTTAGGGGACGTGAGCATACATAATATGGATTCCAGCTATGCTTATGCGGTATCTGCCGACGGGACAATGCTCTATCACCCAACTGCTGACAAAATCGGCCAGCCGGTTGAAAATGACGCCGTGAAGCAGATTATTGGTGAGATTGCAAAAGGACGCAGACCGGAAACAGATGTAATTACCTACAAATTTCAGGGTGCCATGAAGTATGCATCTTATTATGTTGGAGAAAATATGGATTATGTGGTGGTAATCACCGCCGACGAGGAGCAGATTCTGGCAGGCTCCACCGTAATCCTGAAAAACAGCTGCTATGCCGCATGTTTTATTCTGATACTGTGCAGTGTACTTGGCTTTGTACTGTCCATTCGGATTGTCAGGCCCATTAAGAAAATCACCGAAATTATTACCAGCCTGTCCGAAATGAACTTTACGGAAAATAAGCTTCAGGCATATGTGAACAGGCAGAAGGACGAAATCGGCGTTATGGGCAGGTCTATTGACAGCCTGCGAAAAGAGATGGTCTCCATGGTAAAAGGAATCGTTACAAGCAGTGATAATCTGTATGAGGCTTCCGGCGGGCTCAGCACAGGCTCAGGGGAAACTGCCATAGCGGTGGAACAGATTGAAAAGGCTATTTCTGAGATTGCCCAGGGAGCGACATCACAGGCCCAGGAGACCCAGGCGGCAACGGAAGATATTATTCTAATGGGAAATATGGTGGAAGATACCAGCAGGGAAATGGAATCTTTGAGAGAAAATGCTCATAAGGTTCGTGATGCCGGAGAGGAAGCAATGGTGATTCTCTCAGAGCTGAGCAGCACAAACCAGAGAACCAGAGAAGCCGTTCAGATTGTATATGATCAGACCAACACAACCAATGAATCGGCGTTAAAGATAAAGGAGGCTACGGACATTATCAGTGAAATTGCGGAAGAAACCAATCTGCTTTCGCTTAACGCCTCTATTGAAGCTGCCAGGGCGGGAGAGCAGGGCCGCGGATTTGCTGTGGTTGCAACTCAGATACAGAAGCTTGCGGAGCAGTCCAATGAATCCGCAAGGCAGATTGACGATATCATTCACTCTCTGATTAAAGATTCGGAGGAATCCGTTCAGACCATGAAGGAAGTGCGTACCATCATCGGCCAGCAGAATGAAAATGTGATTCGAACAGAGCACGCCTTTCACAATGTAAAAGAAGGCATCGACCATTCTATCGAGAGCATCGGCATGATTGCGTCAAAGACCCAGGAATTGGATGAGGCAAGAGTGAGAGTGGTGGATGTGGTTCAGAACCTGAACGCAATTGCCCAGCAGAATGCGGCCAGCACGGAGCAAACCTCCGCTTCCGCAGCAGAAGCGGGTACAACGGTTGCCAATATTGCTGAAAATGCAAAACAGCTCAACGGTATCGCCACGGAACTTGAAGAAAGCGTCAAGAAATTTATTGTGGAATAAACTATGGAATATATTATTTTTGCAGCAGCAATGGCAGGGCTTATCGTGCTTTTTATGGCAAAGGGCCTTTATGACTATAAAAAATCGGAAAAAAATTTCATTAGAAATCTTTATGACGCTTACGGAGTACCTCCCCAAAGGGAATACAAACCGGAGCAGTATGAACATATTTCGCATTATTTTTTGAAGCATAAAGAGGGATTTTCCATTGACGACATCACATGGAATGACCTGAATATGGATGAAATATTCCAAAGGATAAACGATACCTATTCTTCTGCGGGCGAGGAATACCTGTATTATGTTTTAAGGAAGCCCTGTCTTGAGGAGGGGGAGCTTGACCGCCGGGAAGAAATCATAGAATTTTTCAGGAACCATCCGGATGAGAGGGTTGCTTATCAGTTTATCTTCAGCAATCTGGGAAGAACGGGGAAATTTTCCGTTTACGACTATCTGGACTATCTGGACAGGCTCGGTAACCGAAGCAATCTGGCCGATTATATTTCCATATGTCTGCTGATGCTGGGGATTGCCTTTATGTTTGTAAACTTTCCCATGGGTCTTGTTGCCTTTGTGTGTATTTTGGTTTTCAATAATGTCAGCTACTTCAAGGTAAAAGAGGAGATTGAGCCCTATATCACAAGCTTTACCTACGTGTTCAAGGTGCTTGACGGGGTGAAAAAGCTGTATCCCCACAGAGTGGATGTGCTTCGGGATGAATTTGAAACCTTAAAAAAGAGCAGCGCCGCTATGGGTGGCTTTAAACGGGGCTCTTTTCTTCTGATGTCCGGGGGGCGTATGTCAGGTTCCGGAAATCCTCTCGATATGTTTCTGGACTTTATCAGGATGGGATTTCATGTGGATTTGATCAAATTTAATCAAATGCTGGCCCAGGTGCGGAAACACTTATCCGAGATAGACGCAATGATTACCATATTGGGAAAAATAGAAGCCATGATTGCCATTGGCGCTTACAGGGAATCCCTTCCCTGTTTCTGTGTGCCTGAGTTTACAAAGGAAATCGGAATTGAGGCAAAGGAATTATACCATCCCCTTATCGCGGAACCTGTGACCAATGATATAAAGACAGGGCAGAGTGTGTTGATTACCGGTTCCAATGCATCAGGAAAGTCAACTTTTTTAAAGACCCTGGCAATTAACAGCATCTTTGCACAGACCATTCACACCTGTCTCGGAGCAGGTTACAAAAGTACAATGTTTTATACTGTGTCTTCCATGAGCCTTCGGGATGATCTGACAAGCGGCGAGAGTTACTATATGGTGGAAATCAAGGCTTTGAAACGGATTTTGGATTTGACGGCTGACGCCGCATGCCCTGTATTATGTTTTGTGGATGAGGTGTTGCGAGGAACCAATACGGTGGAGCGGATTGCCGCTTCGGCGCAGATATTAGAGAGTCTCTCAAGAAAAAATTGTCTTTGCTTTGCGGCCACCCATGATATTGAGCTGACGCATATTTTGGAAAAAATATATCGAAACTATCATTTTTCAGAAGAAATTGAGGAAAACGATATTTTTTTCAGCTACAAAATCATGGAAGGGCGGGCAGATACCCGCAATGCTATCAGGCTGTTAAATATTATGGGATATGAGCCACAAATCATTCATCAGGCGGAACATATGGCGGAAGACTTTTTGAAGTTGGGTGTGTGGCGCGGACTTGACTGTGAAATGCCACAGTGATATGATAGTAAAAGTGAAAATTGACAGTTCTGACAGCATGTTTTTCGGGAGCTGTTACAGAAAGGATTGGTGGAAAATGGGAAATTTTATTTTATTTTTAAATTCTTTTTTATCTTATTTACTGCAGCTTGTTGTGATTGCGGTATTATCAGGCGCTACAATGTTTGTGGGTATCAAAATGCGCAAACGTAAAAATGAGCAATTGAAAAGTGAGCGTACGGACGCATAATATAGAACGGGCTATGCCATGCAATGGATGAATTACATCACCCGCAGGGCGGGGCAGGGAAATCTCCTGCCTGATAACACAACGGACAGTTTTCAAAACTGTCCGTTATTGTATGCAGTAAGCCTGCTTGCGAAGCGCGGCTGCGCCTGATATATGCCGCCATGTGAAGCACTGCTGTGTTTGCTATTATATGCCGGTATGGAAACAGAGGCATAAAAGATATGAATAAAAAGGATGTGGAAATGAGTAAATTTGAGATAATACTGTGGGATGTGGACCAGACACTGTTGGATTTTGAGTTATCCCAGGCTTATGCCCTGGGCGAAAGCTTTCAGAAGTTCGGACTTGAAATGAAAGAGGAGGTGCTGTCCCGATACGCTGAAATCAATACGGCTTATTGGAAACGTCATGAGCTTGGTGAGGTTTCAAAAGAAGAACTGCTCACCGGAAGGTTTGAGACGCTTTTTTTGGAGCTTGGGGTGGAAAATATTGACATAGGGGCTTTTGCCGCCGTCTATCAAAAAGCTCTGGGCTCTGTCTATTATTTTCGGGATGATTCCTTTACCCTTTGCAGTAAGCTTAAGGGGAAGGTACGCCAGTATGCCGTGACCAACGGAGTTACTGCCACCCAGAGAAATAAACTGCATCTGTCGGGCCTTGATAAAATTCTGGATGATATTTTTATTTCGGAAGAAATCGGATATCCAAAGCCTCAAAGGGAGTATTTTGAACGGTGTTTTCAAAGGATTCCCGGATTTCAAAAGGACAAGGCCCTGATTGTAGGGGATTCCCTTACAAGCGATATCCGAGGGGGAAATCAGGTGGGAATCCCATGCTGCTGGTACAATCCGGAGGGCAAAGAAAATCACAGCGGACTGCAGGTTGACTATGAGATAAAGAATCTGTGGGAGCTGGAAGATATCATATGAGATTGGCACGGGAGTTTACAGGATGGCGAAGTCTGCTTACCAGAAATTAAAGCTTTTATATATTTTAAAGGTTCTCACGGAAAAAACCGATGAGGCTCATTGTCTGTCCGCCCAGGACATCATCACGGAGCTTGCCGCATATGGAATTTCGGCTGAGAGAAAAAGCATATATGACGATATGGAATGCCTGATTCATTTTGGATACGATATTGTTTATGTGAAGGCCCGCAGCGGCGGCGGTTATTATCTGGGCAGCCGGGAATTTGAACTGGCTGAATTGAAGTTGTTGGTGGACGCCGTTCAGTCTTCCAGATTTATCACCCAGAAAAAATCCAGGGAACTGATTTCTAAAATTGAAAAGCTGGCGGGACCTCATGAAGGAAAGCAGCTGCAGCGGCAGGTTTTTGTGGCAGGCAGAGTGAAAACGGAAAATGAAAGCATTTATTACAATGTGGACCGCATCCACAAGGCCATACAGGACAATGCTCCCATTACCTTTACCTATCTGGCCTGGAATGTTAAAAAAGAACTGATTCCAAGACATAATGGAAAAAAGTACCGCATCAGCCCATGGGCCCTTACCTGGCAGGATGAGAATTATTACCTGATTGCCTATGATGATGAGGAGGAACGCATCAAGCATTTCAGAGTGGATAAGATGAGCCGGATTCAGGAACTGACCGGTGAAGTGCGCAAGGGCGGGGATGCCTTTCAGGCCTTTGATGTGGCGGAATACACCAACAAAACCTTCGGCATGTTCGGCGGGGAGCAGGAGATTGTCACATTGCAGTTTCCGGAGGATATGGTGGGCATTGTCCTTGACCGGTTTGGAAAGGATGTTGATATCCGAAAGACGGGGGAAGGCGTCATCAGCGTCAGGGTTAAGGCGGCGGTCAGCGGTCAGTTTTACGGATGGCTTACCGGGCTGGGAAAAAGGGTTATGGTTCTGGGCCCTTATCATGTGCGGGAGGGATACATTCATTTTATTGAGCAGATTATGGAGAATTATCATTAGCACACAGAAGAGCTGATGCATAATACAGACAAGTTTTTTGGACAGATATGGAGGAGCGATAATGAAACTACAGGTATCAGACAGAATGAAAGCGTATGAGGAAGGCATCTTTCAGGTGCTCAATGAAAAGAAGGAGGAAGTGGAGAAATCCGGAAGGAAAGTCTACAATTTATCCGTGGGCACTCCGGATTTCCCCACGGAGCCTCATATCATAGAGGCAGTTTCAAAGGCGGCCGAAAATCCGGACAACTACAAATATGCCCTGAAAATGCTTCCTGAACTTACGCAGGCGGTAATCGAGCGTTTTGAAAAGCGTTATCATGTCAAGCTTAGTGAAAAGGAAATTACGGATGTCTACGGCTCACAGGAAGGAATCGCCCACATTGGCTTATCCCTGTGTAATCCGGACGATATTGTGCTGGTGCCGGATCCGGGATATCCGATTTTTTCTATCGGTCCTTCGCTGGCTATGGCGGATGTACGCACCTACGAATTAAAACCGGAAAATCACTATCTGCCAAAGCTTGCCGATATTGATGAAGAAATCTGCCGCAGGACAAAGTTTATGATTGTTTCCTACCCTTTAAATCCGGTCTGTAAAATCGCGCCGGATTCCTTTTACAAGGAATTGATTCCCTGGGCAAAGGCCCATGATATTATCATCATTCATGACAATGCGTATTCGGATATTATATATGACGGACACGTTGGAAAATCCATTTTGCAGTTTGAAAGGGCAAAGGAAAACTGTGTTGAATTTTACTCGCTGTCGAAAAGTTACTGCTATACAGGGGCAAGATCCGGCTTTTTAGTGGGAAATGAAACGCTGGTGCAGAACTTTAAAAAGCTCCGTTCCCAGATTGACTATGGCACCTTCCTTCCGGTGCAGTATGGGGCCATTGCGGCTTTGAAAGGGCCGGATGAGGGTGTAAGACAAAGGTGCCAGGAGTACCAGAGAAGGAGGGACGCTCTCTGCGGCGGGCTTCGGGGAATCGGCTGGGATATTCCGGACAGTGAGGGAACCATGTTCGCATGGGGGAAAATTCCCGAAGGGTATGAGGATGACGTTGCTTTTGTCATGGAGCTTCTTGAAAAGTCCGGGGTTTTGTGTACGCCGGGAAGCAGCTTTGGAAAGCTGGGGAAGGGACATGTGCGGTTTGCGCTTACTATGCCGGTGGAGGAAATTGAGAAGGCCGTGGAGGCTGTGAAGGCTTCCGGGATGATATAGAAGGTGTTGGCAGACAGGACGCTTCTACGAAGAAATGAATATTGTGGTTGACAGGGGTGAGGTGTTTTATTATACTAGATGTTAACACTATATTTTGAGGTGATATTTGAATGATAACAATATATAGTGTTTTTGAGAGTGAGGAAGCGTAGAAATGGAGGAGTGGAAGTGAGCGATTTACAGGAAAATTCTGCGAATTATGGGGAGGAATTTCAGCCGGTGAAGGATGTTAAGGTGATCAAGAAGGACGGAAGCCTTGAGGCCTTTAACGTGCAGAAGGTGGTCGATGCGGTGGGAAAGAGTGCGTATCGGGCGCTGACTAAGTTTACGGATGAGGAAAAAAAGCATATTTGCCAGTATGTGGTGGATAAGGTGAATGAGATGGAGAAGGACAGGATTCCCATCCCCATTATGCACAATATTGTGGAGAGCGCTCTTGAGGAGGTAAAGCCCATTGTGGCCAAGAGTTATCGGGATTACCGCAATTATAAGCAGGATTTTGTCCGCATGATGGATGATGTGTACAAGAAAAGCCAGTCCATTATGTATGTAGGAGATAAGGAAAACGCTAATACGGACAGTGCTCTTGTTTCTACCAAAAGAAGTCTTATTTTTAATCAGTTCAATAAGGAACTGTATCAGAAATTTTTTATGACCACAGAGGAAATCCAGGCCTGCAGGGACGGTTATATTTATGTGCATGACATGTCTGCAAGGCGGGATACTATGAACTGCTGTCTTTTTGACGTGTCCAGCGTGCTTACCGGCGGTTTTGAGATGGGTAATATCTGGTATAATGAGCCAAAAACGCTGGATGTGGCTTTTGACGTAATCGGCGATATTGTCTTAAGCGCGGCCAGCCAGCAGTATGGCGGTTTTACGGTTCCTGAGGTGGACAAGATTTTAGAGCCTTATGCGGAAAAGACTTACAAAAAGAGTCTTAAGAAATATACGGAGCTTGGAATTGATGAGGAGAGAGCCAAAAAGGAAGCTTACGCGGATGTAAAGCGGGAGTTCGAGCAGGGTTTTCAGGGCTGGGAATATAAGTTTAATACCGTGGCCTCCAGCCGTGGGGATTACCCATTTATCACAGTGACAGCGGGAATCGGCACAGGAGAGTTTGCAAAGCTTGCCACCATATCTCTGCTGGATGTAAGAAGAAAAGGGCAGGGGAAGGAAGGCTGCAAGAAGCCGGTTTTATTCCCCAAGATTGTATTTTTGTATGATGAAAATCTTCACGGCCCCGGGAAGGAACTGGAGGATGTGTTTGAAGCCGGTGTGAAATGTTCGGCTAAGACCATGTATCCTGACTGGCTTTCCTTAACCGGTAAGGGTTATATTGCCAGTATGTATAAACAGTACGGCAAGGTGATTTCCCCTATGGGATGCAGGGCTTTTCTCTCGCCCTGGTATGAAAGAGGGGGGATGCATCCGGCGGATGAGAATGATGCGCCTGTTTTTGTGGGACGTTTTAACGTAGGAGCGGTGTCCCTTCATTTGCCCATGATTTTGGCAAAGTCCAGACAGGAGAGCCGGGATTTTTATGAAGTGCTGGACTATTATCTGAATTTGATCAGACAGCTTCATATCAGAACATACGCTTATTTGGGTGAAATGCGTGCGTCAACCAATCCTCTTGCTTACTGCGAGGGAGGATTTTTAGGAGGGCATTTAAAGCTTTCCGATAAAATCAAACCTATCTTAAAGACAGCTACCGCCAGCTTTGGGATTACGGCCTTCAATGAGCTGCAGGAGCTGTACAACGGGAAATCTCTTGTGGAGGATGGGGCATTTGCCCTGGAAGTTTTAGAGCATATTAATCAGAAAATTAACGAATATAAAGAGGAAGACGGCCACCTTTATGCAATTTACGGAACACCGGCGGAGAGCCTGTGCGGCCTGCAGGTCAAGCAGTTTCGGGCAAAATACGGTATTATCGAGGGAGTTTCCGACAGGGAATATGTGTCCAACAGCTTTCACTGCCATGTGACGGAGGACATTACGCCCATCCAGAAACAGGATTTGGAATATCGTTTCTGGGAGCTGTCAAACGGCGGAAAGATACAGTATGTGAAATATCCCATTGACTATAACATGGAAGCAATCAAAACCTTAATCCGCAGGGCTATGGACATGGGCTTTTATGAAGGGGTAAATCTGTCCCTTGCCTACTGTGATGACTGCGGCCATCAGGAACTGGAGATGGATGTATGTCCCGTATGTGGCAGCACCAACCTGACAAAGATTGAAAGGATGAACGGATATCTTTCCTACTCAAGAGTACATGGGGATACCAGGCTGAATGAGGCAAAAATGGCAGAGATTGCAGAAAGGAAGAGCATGTAAGAAAATATGAGATATCACAATATTACGAAAGACGATATGCTCAACGGCGACGGACTACGGGTGGTTTTGTGGGTTTCGGGATGCTCTCACTGCTGTGAGCAGTGCCATAATCCCGTAACATGGGACCCGGCAGGAGGGCTTTACTTTGACGAGGCGGCAAAAAAGGAGCTTTTTGAGCAGCTTGATAAGCCCTATATTTCCGGCATTACCTTTTCCGGAGGCGATCCTCTCCATGCGGCAAATCGGCTGGATGTAAGAAACCTGATTACGGAAATTAAGGAAAAATACCCGGAAAAAACCATCTGGCTGTATACCGGGGATTTGTGGGAAAACGTTATGCATTATCCTTTGATGCAGTACATAGACGTGCTGGTGGACGGTGAGTTTCAGATTGACAAAAAGGACAATAAGCTCCTGTGGAAGGGTAGCAGCAACCAGAGAGTGATAGACGTGCAGGAAACCCTGAAACAGCCGAACCCTCAAATACCGGTTTTGCACTGTCAGGATTATGCGTAGAGAGGGAAAGGATATTTTGGGGATGGAAACAATTAAGATAAAATATTTTACGGACAAAATTGACAGACTTACATACATAGACGGAAAATCCGACTGGATTGACCTTCGGGCGGCAGAGGATGTGGACTTAAAAGCGGGAGAGTACCGGCTCATACCCTTAGGGGTTGCAATGGAGCTTCCCAAAGGATATGAGGCCCACATTGTGCCGAGGAGCTCCACGTTTAAAAATTACGGCATTATCCAGACCAACCATCAGGGAGTGGTGGACTGCTCTTACTGCGGCGACAACGACCAGTGGTTTATGTCCGCATATGCCCTGCGGGATACCCACATTTCCTGTAACGACAGAATCTGCCAATTTCGGATTATGGAGAATCAACCCAAGATTGCGTTTACGGAAGTGGATTCCCTTGGGGGCGCTGACAGAGGCGGGTTTGGCAGTACCGGAAAACAATGATGAATAAAAAAACTCCTTTTGCCACATAATGCTAACAAATGGAATGAAATGCATTAGCGGCGGAAGGAGTTTTTTATGGATACCAATAAAGATACAAATAAAATGAGCGCCTCACTTTCTGAGAATATGAATTACTTAAATAATTTTCTGTCTGTGGATACCAACTTTGACATTGTCTACCGGGTCATACAGGTTGGGGGCAGGGAAGCATGCATGTACTTTATCGACGGCTTCTGCAAAGACGAGCTGATGCAGAAGATGCTGCAGTACTTCATGGACATCAAAGAAGATGAAATGCCGAAAAGTGCCCATGAGATGTCAAAGACCAGCCTTCCCTATGTGGAGGTGGACTTACAGGATAACTGGGAGCAGATTACCTATTTTATCATGTCGGGGGTGTTTGCCCTCTTTATTGACGGCTATGACAAGTGTCTTTTGATTGACTCAAGAACCTATCCTGCAAGAAGTGTGTCGGAACCGGAAAAGGATAAGGTGCTGCGCGGCTCTAAGGACGGGTTTGTGGAGACCATAGTCTTTAACACGGCTTTAATCCGCCGAAGAATCAGAAGCTCAGACCTTCGCATGGAAATGTTCCATGCCGGTAACAGCTCACAGACGGACATCGTGCTCTGCTATATGGACTCCAGGGTGGACCATGCTTTTTTAGATAAAGTGAAAGAACGGCTTAAGGAGATACAGGTGGACGCTCTTACCATGAACCAGGAGAGTCTGGCAGAATGTCTCTACAAAAAGAAGTGGTACAATCCTTTCCCCAAATTTAAATTTACGGAAAGACCGGACACGGCCTCTGCCCAGATTCTGGAGGGGGATGTGGTGATTTTAGTGGACAATTCGCCTTCAGCCATGATTGCCCCCACCTCCATTTTTGACATTGTGGAGGAAGCGGATGATTATTATTTTCCGCCCATTACGGGAACCTACCTTCGTCTTTCCAGATTTTTAATCGCCATTTTGACTTATTTTATGACGCCCACATTTTTGCTGCTGATGCAGAGACCGGAATGGATTCCTGCGGGATTTGAGTTTATCATGGTTAAAGAGCCCACGAATATTCCGCTGGTGTGGCAGTTTTTACTTTTGGAGCTGGCAATAGACGGTCTGCGGCTGGCGGCGGTGAACACGCCAAATATGTTAAGCACCCCTCTAAGCGTTATGGCGGCCCTGGTGCTGGGGGAATTTTCAGTGAACAGCGGCTGGTTTAACAGTGAGGTTATGCTATACATGGCCTTCGTGGCCATCGCCAACTACACCCAGGCAAGCTATGAACTCAGTTACGCCTTAAAATTCATGCGCATCATCAACTTGATTTTAACCGCAATCTTTGGAGTGTGGGGATATATAGCCGCCATTATCATTCTGGTGCTGGCCATCGGTACCAACAAAACCATATCGGGAAAAAGCTACATTTACCCGCTGATACCCTTTAACTTGAAACAGCTCTCCAAGCGGCTGTTCCGATACCGTCTGCCAGGCTCACGAGAATGATAGGGTGGCAATAACCGGGGCTTAGGTGTCTTTTTCCCCCCTGGCATGGATGATATGGGTTAGGAGTGCGTCCGCCACATCTTCTTTGCTCATTATGGGAAGTTCTATTGTATCCTTATTGGATAGCAGGGTTACGACATTGGTATCGGTGCCGAACCCGGCGCCTTCCTGTTTCAGGTTATTTGCCACAATCAGATCAAGATTTTTCCGCACCAGCTTTTCCCGGGAATTTTCAATCATATTTTCCGTTTCCATGGAAAAGCCGCATAAGAACTGCCCGGCCGGTTTGTGAGCTCCAAGGAAACCGAGAATGTCCTCGGTCCGTTCCAGCTCGATAGCCATGTCTTTGTCTTTTTTCTTTACTTTTTGGTCTGCGGCGTGTTTTGGACGATAGTCAGCCACCGCTGCCGCCTTGATGATGATATCCTGTTTCGGAGCATATTCTTTCACCGCATCCGCCATATCTTGGGCGGATGTGATGTTTATGGTATGAACGCCGATGGGAGGTGTGAGAGCGGTTTTCCCGGTGACCAGGGTTACATTTGCGCCCCGCATGACAGCCGCTCTTGCTATGGCATAGCCCATTTTTCCGGTGGAATGATTGCTGATGTAGCGCACCGGGTCAATTTTTTCCTGGGTGGGGCCAGCCGTGACAAGCAGATTGACGGCTTCCATATCCTTGGGCGTCAATGCCTTGACGATATATTCAAACAATAGCTCCGGCTCGGGCATTTTCCCTTCACCGGTGTCGCCGCAGGCCAGGTATCCGGTGGCGGGGGCAATGACTTCCATCCCATAACGCTTAAGTATTTTTAAATTGTCCTGCAAAATCGGATTGTGGAACATTCTTGTGTTCATGGCCGGGGCAAAGATTTTCGGACACTGGCATGCCAGTAGGGTGGTGGTCAGCATATCGTCCGCGATACCGTGGGCCGCCTTTGCAATCACATTGGCGGAAGCCGGCGCCACTAAAAACACATCCGTCTGCTTTGCCAGGGCCACATGTTCCACGTTGTGCCGGAAGTTGCGGTCAAAGGTATCAACCAGGCATTTGTTGCCGGTTAATTCCTCAAAGGTAATAGGATGAATAAAGTTGGTGGCATTCCTTGTCATGATAACAGTGGTGTCAGCCCCCTGTTTCCGTAACATACTGGCAAGGGATGCAATTTTGTAGGCGGCAATACTGCCGGTTACACCCAGTACGATATGCTTACCTTTTAACATTGTAAATCCTCCGTTTAATCTGTTGCTATTACCGTATGCAGTGATGGAGGCGTCAATTAAGCCTTCAAGTCCATATTTTTCCGGTAAATGATATCAAGTCCCTTTAATGTGAGCTCGTTGTCGCAGATGATTTTTTTCTTACAGCAGGGAATAATATGGCCGGCCAGTCCTCCTGTGGCAACCACCGGGGCCTGATAGCCAAGTTCCTCCCATATTCTGTCAATCATTCCGTCTATACAGGCAGCCTGCCCAAGAATGATGCCGCTTTTCATACAGTCGATGGTGTTGGTTCCGATAACCTTTTTGGGCGCTTCCAGACTGATTCTTGGAAGCTGTGAGGTACGGGCCACCAAAGATTCCAGCGAAACCTTCACTCCGGGCAGAATCATGCCGCCGACATAATTTTTCTTATCATCCACCACACTGATGGTGGTGGCAGTTCCCATATCGATCATAATGATAGGGGCTCCGTAGTACTGGAGCCCGGCCACCGCATTTACAATCAAATCCGAGCCTACCTGACCGGGATTGTCCATCAGGATATTCAGGCCGGTTTTTACGCCGGGCCCCACAAGCAGGGGAGATATGTGAAAAAGTTTCTCCATGGCGGTTTTCACGATATTATTTAAGGGTGGTACCACGGAAGCAATGATGCAGCCGGTAATCTCTTTCATTTTTACTTTATATAATTCCAGAAGCGTTTTAAACTCTACCACATATTCAAGCTCTGTTTTGGATATGTTTGTGGCAACTCTCTCCACAAAGTAAATTTTTTCCTCTGCAATACATCCGATTACAATATTGGTATTTCCGATATCAATCGCTAAAATCATATTAAATTCCCGCCTTCCTGTTATTCGTGCACACTTTTATATTTTCTGCATCATTTCTTTTTTGTAAACCTTCTCCGCTTTGATTGGCTTTACCTGTAAAAGGGCCATGCCCACACCTGCAATTAAGATTGCGGCAACAGTGGCTTCCACAATGCCGTTGAAGCTGATAATACCCATGATCACATCAATAACGGTATCGCCTGCAATGCCAAGGGCCTGTGCATAGGCATCCTTATACAGAACGAAAATACCGCTCATAACAAGCAGTGTGTTGGTAAAAGCCCCTGCAATTCCAGCATAAGCGAGAGCAGTGCCTGTGGTAGTCTGCTTTCCGCTGGTGACGGTCAGAACCGCAAACAAAGCGATGCCGCCCACAATACCAAGTACTGTGCCTGCAATGCTGCCGGCGTCTGTTTTTATGAGATTGCATACAAATGCTCTGAGGGATACAAAAAGAATAAGGGATACCACTGCGTTAATCACAACACGCCATATTTTCCGTTCACTTTTTAGCAGTCTCTGAATCAGAATATACACAAAATAGGGAACAACTCCCACCAGTATCCGGGGCACAAAGCAGATGTAAAGGCTTTTAAAGATACCGGATACGCCGATGACGTTTGCCGCCAAAATCGGTGAAAATACAAAAGCCGATGCGGTAACCGCCTTAAATGTGTTGTTGATAAAGCTGGTGAAACCAAATACGAATCCTAAGAATGCACCTTTTTTCGGTCCTAAAAATAGCGCTCCAAGGATGACCGGGATATGGATGACAGTTGCATTGATTACAACTAAAGGGATATACCCCAGCGGTGTGAATGCCATTATGACAATAATGGCAGTGAACAGTGCCAGAAGCACAAGTTCATAAGTCTTTTCATTTTTCATGGTTCATTTCCTCCTGTTATTATTCTCTTTCTGAGATACAATACGGTGTAATCATACCACACAAGTTTTTTGCTGACAATACATATATGAATACAAATGTAAGAAGTAAGAAAAATATCGAAAAATACGGATATTTCTTCAAAATCTCTTGTTTTTTTCAGTTAGTTTGGTATAGTTATTAGTAAGGAGAAGCAAACTCTTACGCATGTCCATTCAGCAAAGCCATACATTCAATTTGCATTGTATACATACTCGAATAAATCATTTTCCAACTGCTGTTATAAAGGATTTTGCCAATAGGGTAACACCCCCGTTTTACCGAGGCGGAAGATATTTTAAAGCCGTCGGTGGTCAGGTGATACGGACCCACCTTATAATTTCGCCCGTAATATGAGATTGTGGAGGCAATTGGAAATGATCAAGAAAGTACGAAGGCACCAACGGCTCGTGTTGATTATCCTGATTATTGTCTGTATGGGAATCATCATGGTCGGCGGCGTTCACTATGTGGAACAGCTGCGTGATAATCTGCAGAATCATGCAATTCAGAATGTTATGACCGTAACTCTGCAACAGCAACAGGCCCTGGACAGCTTTATTTCAGGGGACAGGGAGCGGCTGCACAGTTTTGCCAAATATTTCTCCGGCAGCGACCACAACAACCCGGAAGAAATTCAAAGACAGTTGACCATGTTCGAAGAAGTGGATGCGATTTACTCGGTCATCTGCCTTGACGAGGGGTGGTTCTGCAGCAACGCATCTGATAAGATCCGGCAGGTGGATGAAGAAAATCTTAATTATTATAGAAGCTTAAACGGCAGCGGCGTCCGTGATACCTATATCGGGCTTTTTTCGGGCAATCCTAAATTTGGCTATTATGAGACCTTTACTTTTAACAATGGTGACAGAGGCCTTATTCAAAAAAGCTACGACCGCACCAAAGTTTCGGAAACCTTTTCCCTTTCTTTTTATAATGAACAGGGCCTGGCTTATGTGGTGAATCAGGATGGAGATATTTTATTGCGCTCCATTGATATGATAGGCGACCAATTATACGAAAATATTATTGACATTGTCAATGAAGTCTATGGTCAGCAGGCGGATATCGACAACTTCATGGAGGCACTTCGCGATAACGAGACGGGCAGTATGATTTTTAACGGCGATATGGGAGCATATGTCTATACTTATGTGCCCATCAAGAACGTGGAAGACTGGTCTTTGGTATCCATTGTTCCGTTAGATGCAATCTCGGCGGAGACGGAGCAGATGCTGATGGATTCCCAGATGGCGTTAGGACTGCTCACCCTTGTCCTTGCCATCTGTACGATATTTGTACTGCTTATCTGGCGGACGCACAAGGACATTGCGGATAAGGAGAAACTGATTGAATATCAGGCCCAGCTGTTTGAGGTTTTTGTCAATTATCTCTCAGGCAACACGGATGATGTATACATGATGTTGAATCATGACACAAACGCTTTAGAGTATATCAGTCCTAATGCAAAACGTGTGCTTGGCCTTGATCCGGAAAATGCGGTGGGCGCCATTGAGGCCTACGATTTATCCATAAATGCCACGGACACCAAAGCTTATTATGATGAGATTCTTGCCCTTGTTCCCGGGCAGGCAAAGGAACGGAATATCGAGAGGGTAAACCCCGAGACCGGCGAGCACAAATTCTTTTTGGAAAGTGTTTACTGTGCCAGCATTCAGGGAAAAACCAAGAGGGTGATTTATATTTCCGACAGAACCAAAGAGCGGAAGGCTCAGAATTCCCTGTCGGAGGCACTAAAGATGGCACAGGCGGCCAACAATGCAAAAAGCGCATTTTTAAGCAATGTCAGTCATGACATCCGTACCCCGATGAATGCCATTATCGGTTTTCTGACCCTGATGCGGGATGAGGCGGACAATCCTGAAATGGTAAGAGAGTACGCTCAACGTATAGACGCTGCAAGCCAGCACCTGCTGGGGCTTATCAATGATGTGCTTGATATGAATAAAATTGAGAGCGGCAGCGCTAGTTTGAGTATCTCGGAAATGAACCTGGCCGAAGTGATCGAGGAGATCAATACCATCATTCGTCCACAGACCAAGGCCAAGAATCAGACCTTCAACATTTTTGCCGCTCACTTGAATTATGAGCATTTGCTTGGGGATAAGCTGCGAATCAATCAAATTTTGATTAACCTTCTGTCCAATGCGGTAAAATATACTCCGGAAGGGGGCACCATCCAGATGCGGGTGGAGGAGTTACCCCAGGTTGTGGACAATTACAGCCGTATCCGTTTTACCGTCAGTGACAATGGCCTTGGGATGAGCGAAGATTACTTAAAGGTAATTTTTGACCCCTTTACCAGGGAGGAGACAAAAGTTACCCATCAGATACAGGGAACCGGTCTTGGAATGGCCATCACAAAAAGTCTTGTGGATTTAATGAGCGGCACCATCAGTGTGGAAAGTGAACTGAATGGGGGAAGTACCTTTGTAGTGGAACTGGAACTGCGCATTCAGGAGAGGGAGGATGATCCCAAGTTCTGGAACGATTACAATATAACCAGAATGATCGTGACGGATGACGACGAGGAGGTCTGCCGCAATATAGTAAAAACAATGACAAGAACCGGTGTGGAAATAGAATATGCCACAGATGGAGAGACAGCTATTGAAATGATGCGCTCCAATCGGGAAGCGGGGCATCCTTATGATTTGATTTTACTGGATTGGAAGATGCCGGGATTAAACGGTCTTGAGACTGCCCGCCTGATTCGCAAAAATTATTCGGATAAGATACCGATTCTACTTCTGACGGCCTATGACTGGAGCGAGATTGAGCAGGAAGCCATGGAGATTGGCGTAAATCATTTTATGCCAAAGCCTTTCTTTATGAGTACCTTCAAAGAGGCAATCAGGAGAGTTATGGGCGGACATAAGGCGGCGGATGTGCTCCAGCCCAATTCCGTTCAGGATAAACACATTCTGGTGGTGGATGATATTGTGGCCAATCGAATGATTCTGGTTAAGATTCTCAGTACCTTGGGTGCCACCTGTGATATTGCGGACAATGGACAGGAAGCCGTAAATAAATTTGAGGCCTCCGCTCCCGGAGAATACGATATGATTCTGATGGATGTGCAAATGCCTGTGATGGATGGTTATGCCGCAACAAGGGCTATCCGAAGCAGCCGTCATCCTTCTGCAAAGACGGTTCCCATCATTGCCATGACTGCCAACGCTTTTGTGGATGATGTAAGGGACGCAATTGAATCCGGTATGGACGCGCATATTGCCAAACCGGTTCAACGGGATAAACTGAACGTCACCCTTGGACAGGTGCTGAGCGGCAAAGCAAAACAGACAGGGAAAACAGAATAGACGAAAACAGGATGAAAGCATCGGTGCAACAAACCGGTGCTTTTTTATCTATAAATTTTTCGAAAATCGTTAGAATTTCTTAAAATTTAAGTGACGAATTTATAAAGTTTTTCCTTTTACACTTATTTTTAACAGGATGAGTGTGAACCTGATATGGTGCGGGCTTTCCGTAATATTTGGCTTTACGATTATTTGTTATCAGTAAGTATTAAGAAGGGAGAAGTGGATATCAATGGAGGCGGCAATTGAAATTCGGAATCTGACAAAAAATTATGGGAAAAAGCAGGCATTATCCAATGTGAGTCTGACCATTCCACAGGGAATGTTCGGACTTCTTGGGCCAAATGGCGCAGGAAAAACCACATTGATGAGAGTGCTGGCCACTTTGCTTAAAAAGACAAAGGGCGAAATCACCGTCTGCGGCGTCCCTATAGAAAACAACAGGCAGATAAGAAGCATGACGGGGTATCTGCCCCAGGAGTTTTCCATGTATGGAAATATGAGCGCTTATGAAGCCCTGGACTATCTGGCAGTGCTCTCGGGAATGAGTAAGGCCGAGCGGAAAGTAAAGGTTATGAAAACCCTTGAAAGGGTCAATCTGGCAGAAAAAAAGAGGACAAAAGTAAGAGCCATGTCGGGAGGAATGAAGCGGCGCCTTGGAATAGCCCAGGCTATCATACATGACCCTGAAATCATTATTGTGGATGAACCCACCGCAGGTTTAGACCCTGAGGAGCGAATCCGTTTCCGTAATCTTCTGTGCGAGATTGCAAAAGAGAGGATTGTTTTACTGTCCACGCATATTGTAGGGGATATTGAGGCCACCTGTGAAAACATTGCCGTATTAAATCAGGGAAAGATCGTCTTTCAGGGGAAGGTGGCGGAGCTGCTTTCCTATGTGGAAGGGAAAGTATATCATGTGGAAATTCCTGTGACGGAGCTGGAGCGGGTAAAAGAAAAATATATGGTAACCGGCATCCTTACCACCGGAACCAGCGCGGGGGTAAAAATAATAGCGGATGAAAAACCTTTTCCCCAGGCGAGATGGGTGCAGGCGGATGTGGAGGACGCATATATGTACCTGATGCACCGGGAATCCGAGGCTTTGTCTGTTTACCGGGAATGATAACGTGTGTTCATTGGAGCAAAGAGCAAAGCTGCCGCGTTCCGGGATACGGCATATGGAATAAAAAAGAAAGGGAAAAGCGCTATGTTTGGAGCATTATTTTTGAAAGAGTGTAAGCAGACTTTAAAAAGTCCTGTGTATCTTATTTATGTTGTGGTTTTTGTGTTGTTTGTAAACAGTCAGCTAAGCAATGATGGATGGCGGGAAATGCAGGAATTGCAGGAACCGATGCCGGGACAGTCTTATTATGGTGAGACCATCACCCATGATAAAGCGCTGATTATGGAGGGAACCCTGGCGAATCTGATGGAGGAAGTCTCTCACAACTCTTTTGCAACCTATCCGTTGGGATTTTATAAAGGGGTAAATCTGACGGAAAAGGAAATGGAGCGGGCGAAGGAAATTTTAAAACAATGCACCGGAAAAAGCTTTGAGACGCTTACCTATGAAGAATTTCAGGGAGCAATGGAGGAGATCTGCCGTCTTGTAGGAAAAGGTTCTTCCTATGAAAAGAAAAGCTATGAAAACAGAATCTACGTTCCCATGACTTACGAACAGGCAAAGACGGAATATGACCAGTTATGCATAAGTGACCGGTTGACAAAAGCAGGCATGCGTCTTTTTTGCGACTATGCCGGGATTGTGCTTTCAATTTTACCGATTTTTATAGGCGTATCAAGGGGGCTTTATGACAAACGGGCCAAGGCACAGCAGGTTATTTTTTCCAAATCGGCTTTGGGAGTGAAAGTTGTTTTAAGCCGCTATCTGGCCAATCTGACGCTTCTTTGTCTGCCGGTATTTACCATGGCATTTTATCTTCAGATGCCCCTTTATGAGATGGCCAAAGAAGTGGGAGTCAGAGGGGATTTTTGGGCTTTCCTGACGGTGCCTTCGGTGTGGCTTTTACCGGAAATTATGGCTGTACTTGCCCTGGCTTTTCTGATTACGGAGTTTACCGACAGTATTCTTGCGGTGTTTGTACAGACAGTCTGGGGAATCGGAGGCTTATTTGGCGCAAGTACCCTGGTAGGGGACTTTGGCTTAAAGCTGGTGGCAAGGTGGAATACCATGGGAGAGAGCGCGCTTTTTTCATCCATGGAGAAGGAATTATTTATAAACAGAGGGTATTACGCGGCCTTTGGCGTCCTGTGTGTGTTGCTTACTGTGCTGATTTATGAAAGGAAGCGGGGAAAGGGGGAAAAACTGTATGGAAAAGTACGGGAAACTGACCATTAGCTTTGTGAGAAGACAGTACTGGCCTCATATGGTAATGCTCCTTTTGCTTGTGGTGTTTTCCGGGGGATTTGTAAGCTTTAAGGGGCTTGATGGTATGCAGGCAGCCCGAGTTATGGAAATGTATGGGACCTTTGGGGGAATTCTTTTGTTTACGCCGCTTTTTATGCCGGAACAGGATAGGGAAATATGGGAGCTGGAAAGGAGTAAGCAGACCCCCATGTGGCAGGTATATCTGCCCCGTATTGTCCTGGCGCTTTTCCTGTGCATTCTCTATATTCTGCTGTTTGTGGAGCTGATGAAAAGAGGGGGAGGGAATTTTGACCCAGGTATCTTGTTTCGAGGGGCATACTGTGAAATTCTCTTTTTGGGAAGTATTGGATTTTTTGTATCCGCTCTGACCAATCAGGCGGTGATTGGGTATATGGCCGCAGTGATTTATTTTGCATTTAATATAGGAGGCGGGAAGTATCTGGGGAAGTTTGCACTGTTTCAAATGATGCAGGGAGAGTATGGAAACTGGAGTTATTGGTTTATGGGAGCGGCGGTGCTTTTGGTGTTTGGGGTTTTTATGCGGGAGAGGAGGCGCTGAGTAACAGTTCAGCCCAGGACTTTGCACTTGCTGCAAAGTCCGTAAGAGAGAGTTTCGGCGCTGAAAAGATAAGAAGAAAATTGATTGATTGTTTGAGCTGTAGTAGATATAATGGGAGGTGACAAATGAGGATGGCGGGAGAAGTATTTCCCCCAAATTTAAACAGGATTGAGGAGAATATATGCAGAGCCGAAAAATTGAACAATATTTAAACTGCAGCTTTGAATGCAGCTGCGGGCGGACGCACAAATCTTTGTTCGCCCATTACATTTTTGAAAAGGGGGCCATAGGGAAACTTCCGGCGCTTCTAAAAGAGCTGGGATATGAAAGGCCCTATCTGATTTCGGATACCCATACCCATGAGATTGCAGGGACCCGGGCGGAGGATGTACTGCGCGAAGCTGGGATTCCTTTTACTTCCCATGTGCTTGAGAGTCCTGTAAGCAGTGACTTGGCGGCGGACGAGCATGCTCTTGGCAGTATTGCCATGGCCAATGACAAAGAAGCGGATATTATTGTTTCCGTCGGCACCGGCACCATAAACGACCTTGGACGTTATTTCAGTTTTATCACCGGGCGGCCCTTTATCCTGGTAGCCACAGCGCCTTCCATGGACGGCCTTGTAAGCGGAGTGGCGCCTCTTATTTTCCACAATATGAAAATTACATTTCCCGCGCAGGAGCCATTGGCCCTTATCTGCGATTCCGATATTATGGCGGCGGCGCCTCTTAAGATGCTGGCGGCAGGGGCGGCGGATATTCTGGGTAAATATAACTGCCTTCTTGACTGGAAGCTTTCCAGCATTATTAACGGGGAATATTATTGCGATACCATTGCGGATATTATGCGAACGGCGGTTGACCAGACCATGGAAAGCACAGACGGGCTTGCATCCCACGACGGCGAGGCTGTGTCGGTGCTGACCCAGGCTCTTGTCCTTTCCGGTATCGCCATGGATTTTTCCGAAAATTCGCGGCCTGCTTCCGGTGCGGAACACCATCAGTCCCATTACTGGGAGATGCAATTTTTGTTTGACGGCATCCCGGCGGTACTGCACGGCACCAAGGTGGGAATCGGTACGGTGCTGATGCTTGAGCTTTATAATAAACTGGCTGAAATGGAAAAACCTGATTTTGACAAAATCCGTCAGGAAATTGGGAGCCGTCCTTCCGTGGAGGAATGGGAAAAAGAGATGCGCCGTTGTTACCGGGATGGGGCGGAAGGCATTATTGCCCTGGAGAAGAAATCCAAAAAGAACGACCCGGAAGGTCTGTTAAAGCGCCTTGCGGTGATGGAGGAAAAGTGGGAGGAGATTGCAGCGCTGGCTAAGACAGCGCCAAAAGCGGCTGAAATTTACCATGTGCTTGAGAAAATGGGGGCGGCAAAGGTGCCTTCGGATGTAGGAATCCCCAAAGAATATGTCTTCGACAGCATACGCTACGGAAAAGAGCTGCGGGACCGCTATACCATTTTGCAGATGATGTGGGATATTGGGGTGCTTAACGAAATGGCAGAGGAGCTTGTGGGAAAATATTGTTAAAAAAGATACCCTGCTCGATTTTGCTCAAATAGGCTGGAAGCGCAAAGTGTGACAGCGTTTGACTTAAGGATAAAGGATTAGGATGATGAAATCATATAAATATGTAATTGGGCTGGATTATGGAACTCTTTCGGGACGGGCGGTGATGGTCCGGGCAGGCAGCGGGGAGGTCATTGCGGAAAGCGTTTATCCCTACCCCCATGAAATTTTACATACCATACCCGGGACAGAAGAAAAACTGCCGGCAGACTATGCCCTTCAGGAAGTGGATGATTATGTGGAGGCAATGTACCATACCATCAGGGATGTTGTGGAGCAGTCCGGGTGCAGACCGGAGGATGTGATTGGCATTGGCATTGATGCAACCTCCTCTACTTTTCTACCCTTGTCAGAGGACGTGAAACCCCTTTGTAAGACAGAAGCTTTCGGGCAAAATCCCCATGCCCTGCTAAAGCTTTGGAAGCACCACGGAGCCCAGAAGGAAGCGGACCGGATTACCGCCCTTGCAGATGAGCGGAAAGAAAAGTTCATGGCCCGCTGTGGGGGAAAGGTAAATGCGGAGTGGATGCTGCCCAAGCTGCTTGAGATTGCGGAAAAAGCCCCGGAGGTATACGAGGCCGCCGACAATTTCATGGAAGTAAGCGATTTCCTTGTGTATCTGCTGACCGGGGAGGTTACCCGTTGCATGTGCCATGCAGGGTATAAGCTTCTTTGGAACGAGGAGGACGGATACCCTTCGGCAAATTTTCTTGGCGCCTTAAATCCCAGGCTTGTCTCCCTGAAAGAAAAGCTGAAGGGACGGGAAGTACAGGTGGGAGAGTGCGCCGGGCGGCTGACCGAGGAAATGGCGGACAAGCTGGGGCTGAAGGCAGGGACGGCTGTTGCGGCCTCTTTGATTGACGCTCATGTGGCAGTGCCCTGTGCCGGGATTGACGGCCCGGATAAGGCACTGATGATTCTTGGAACCTCTTGCTGTATGCTGCTTTGTTCGGAAAAGCTCTCTTATGTACAGGGAATTTCAGGATGTGTGAAAAACGCAGTACTGCCGGGGCTGTATGCCTATGAGGCGGGGCAGAGCGCCGTGGGCGATTACTTTGACTGGTTTGTGAAAAACTGCGTGCCCGGAAGGTACGAAAGGGAAGCGAAGGAACGGGGAATCTCTGTCCATGAGCTGCTCAGCGAAAAGGCAGCCCGTCTTGTACCCGGGGAAAGCGGTCTTGTGGCCCTTGACTGGTGGAATGGAAACAGGTCTTACCTGGCGGATGCAAATCTTTCCGGAATGATACTTGGCCTTACTCTGAAAACCAAACCGGAAGAAATCTACCGCACCCTTTTGGAGTCCACGGCCTTTGGCATGCGGGCTATCTTTGAGGCCTTTGAAAAAGGCGGCGTTTATGCAAAGGAGCTTTATGCCTGCGGCGGCATTGTCCGCAAAAACCCGCTTATGATGCAGATTTACGCGGATATCCTTGGAAAGACCATCTTCACCAGCCAGACAGACCAGGGGTCGGCTTTTGGCGCTTCCGTCTATGCGGCGGTGGCGGCGGGAGCTGAGGCCGGCGGCTACGATTCCATACCTGAGGCAGTGCGGGCAATGGGGAAGGTGGGGGAGGAGAGGTATGAGCCCATCCCTGAAAATGTGGAAGCCTATCACAGGCTCTATAAGGAGTATAAAATCCTTCACGATTATTTTGGGGCCGGAGGGAATGAAGTGATGCACCGGCTTAAGATGCAGGGCGGAGAAGAAGATAGAGACTGAACATTGCTTTTATATGCGCCTGACTGTCGGCGTCCCAGGAGGACTTTTGAGAAATTATATTTAAACAAAAAATCGGACAAAATCTACTGCCGGTATACCAAAAGCGACAGAATCCTGCTTATAATGATGAATAGAGCTTTTATTAATAAGCTGGCTCACGGAGCGTGGCAGCGATTGATATGCATTTTATTCAAAATAGCAGGAGGAAGAAAGAAAATGAAAAGTGTAAAAAAAGCGGTTAAAAGATTTGCCGGGGCGCTGTTGGCAACCGGTATTATGCTTGGAAGCATAGGGTTAAACAGCAGCGTGGCATATGCGATGGATTTAGGGGATTCATCACAATATTGCAGTAATGATTTGGTACAGCAATTATTTACGGTAGCCAGGCAGACACAGGAAGTTTTAAATCTGATGAATGACGAAGTTATTGGATATGTCAATGATGATGGCTCTAAGGGTACTATCGATGGTTCTCGTGGAGATACGTCACATGTAAAATATTGGGTGTCAGGCAGAGATTTTGGTAGATTTATGGATGCGTGTAGTCAGTATATGTATCCGGTTTATCAGGATTCACCTGCAATCTATCATTATTGGCAGCATTCATCTGACATGGTGATAGATAAAGTAGATATCAATGGTGATTCTAACCTCAAAGAAATAGATGGTGTATGGTATCTTACATCTGTCAGAAAAGATGAGATGACTGCAGTTGTAGATGGAATGGGGTCGGCATTACAACCCTTCCTGCCGATACTTGCCAGTGCAAAAGATAGTAAAAGTAGTAAAGATGATGGTGAGAAGGGTCATGCTCATGTGCATAACTTTGTGGAAGTAGTAGTGCAGGAGGCAACTGCAGATTCTGACAAAATCGTAACCATGGAGTGCACTGTTTGTGGAGTAGAGTCGTCTTATGTTACAGTACTTGGCACTGCAGTAAATCAGTTTTTAACTGACATGATTACAAAATTGCAGAATGCTCCTGCAAATGGCAGTATTACCATTGATACGGAAATCTGGACATGCTTTAACAGAGCTGCCATTGACGCTTTAAAGGCAAGACAGGATGTATCCGTGACTGTGAATTTTGTTTATCAGGGTGCAAAATATAGCTTTACTATCCCTGCAGGATATGGCGAAGACAATTTGGAGGCTCTGCTTGACGAGAATGGATACTGCGGATTCATGTATCTGCTTTCTGTATTTGGCAGTGCAGAATAAGTGAAATAAAATCGGTTGTACCGAAAGTGATTATGAATAATGATAAAAGGAAGTGGACGTTTTTTAGTTCACTTCCTTTTTGGTGTCACATCAGTTGGCTTAAATTGTACGTTGCAACTGATGGGATTTTTTTGTATACTTATTATGGTTTAGTTTTAATTACGTCAATATAATACAGGACGGATAAGGAAAATGGAATACGAAGTAATAAAAGAATTAAAACGAAGTGAAAAAAGCGTAGTGCAATTGGTACGCCAAAAGGACTCGGAGCAAATTTTTATCCGAAAGATATTAAGTGGGCATCATGAGGTTTACGAGACGCTTAAAAGCACACCCCATTCTTTGCTGCCCCAAATTTATCAGGTTACCCTGTCAGATACCAACACAACAGTGATTGAGGAATATATAGAAGGAGCATCTCCGAAACCGGGAGAGCTTTCTTCAAAGACAGTCCGGCATATTATGGGAGAGCTGTGTGATGTGTTGGAGTTTGTCCATAAAAAGGGAATTATTCACCGGGATATCAAGCCCTCCAACATTCTGCTAGCAAGCGACGGTCATATTCGTCTGCTGGATTTTGATGTGGCGCGGATGTATAAAGACGAGCAGGAGCAGGATACCACTCTCTTAGGGACAAAGGGGTATGCGCCGCCGGAGCAGTTTGGCTTTGCCCAGACCGACGAACGGACGGATATTTATTCCCTCGGGATGACCTTCCGGCAGCTTCTTGGAGGGAAAACCGGCAAACCCGGGTACAAGCGGATCATTGAAAAATGCACGAAGCTGGATCCGGACAAAAGATACCAGTCCATAGGCCAGGTGAAAAAAGCCTTTTCCTGGGCTGAAAAATCAATTTGGGTTGGTGCGTTTGTTATTCTTTTGGCGGCCCTTATGTTAAATGTGGTTTTATATCAGCAGGCACTCAGGGAGAATGAGGGGCCGCCGGTTCTTCCGGCTCCGGGAAATCCCAGATGGGATGGTGAGAGTGGCATCGGAATGTGGGGCAATGTAGCCGAGTCGGGCGTGGCGGATTCAGAAATTGTAAAATATAGCATTAAGCTTTGCAGAATGGATACGCAGACGCCGCCTGATATTGAGGATGATGTATGGATGCTGGAAAGTGAGATGAGTGGAAATGCGGTGACGGAAGTGGACGGTGTCCCCACATTTGAGACGAATTTAGCTATGTATTTCCAGGAAAACGGCTTTTACTACTTTGCGGTAGCGGCAGTTGGAGACGGTGAAAACTATGTGAACAGCCCTTTTGTGATATCGGATGCTTTTGAGTATACCGGTGAAAACGCCCCAGCGCTGCCTGCCCCCACAGGTCTTGCCTGGAGAATGGTCATGACAGATGAGTCGGAGAGCAACGAGTGGGTATATTATGCAACCTGGGATAATTTGGAAGATTATGCAGATGGCGACTCCTTTGATGTGACCGTCTATGACAGGGATGGGGAGTATGTCACCAATAATATATGGACCAAGGAAAATGTGGTGAAGAGGGGGTATGGCGGTGTTCGAATCCGCCCGCAATTTTTGGAACAAAAGGACGGCGCTTATCGCTTCAGCGTGCAGGTGCTGACCTCAAGGCCTAATGAATATAAGTCAAGTCCCATGCCAGACCCGGTGACGGAGGAATATTTAAGTCCCTGGTACTATTATTGACAATAAATCAATTTCAAAACAGATATTGGACATTAAAAACTGTTGCAATGGCGCTGTCAGATCAAACGCTGTTGCAACAGTTTTATATTAACAGGTTCATGAAGCTGCCTTACGGGGCGTGATAGCTTTTGACGCTGATATTATTCCTTGGTAGTGTTTAAAATATCAAGACCATGTTCGTCCAACAACTCGTTGATTTCAATCATACTCTTTTTTCTTTGTAAAGCAAATAAAATCAGCGCGTCCCGTTTATCCCTGGGATACAATTCCCTGTTGCCGGAGAGCTTTAGCATCTTTTGCGTTTCCTCGTCAGAAAGGTCAAGCCCGCAGGCAATAGCCAGCAATTTATCTCTTGAAGGTACTTTTTCACCGGAAAATATTTTGTATACGTACGCCCGGCCAAGCTGTGAGCGGCGCACAACATCCGCCTTTTTCATATTTTTTTGTTCCAATAACTTTTCAAGATATTCCGGCAGGCGCTGGGAGAGCATATTTGCCTGATTTTTCGCCAGCCAGTCTTCGATGTCAGTTGCGGACTTAATTTCATGCTTTAATTCGTCGGTCGTTTTCTCGTTCATAGGAAATCCCTGCCTTTTCTTTCAACTACTGTCTAATATTATACAAATTTCCCCCTAATCTGACAAGATAGTAAAGATAGAACATATGTAAATACGGGCTATCTTTCAAAGGATAGTTTGTAGACTGCCGACAGACCAAAACAGATAACCGGAAGTGTAAAATATTGACAAGCATTTTAAAGGATGATAGTGAAAGGTGGAGTACCCACTGCAGGAGCTTAAGTTTCTCCATAATCAGATTGAGGAGCGGGCTTATATCATAGAGCAGAACCTTGAAAAGCTGGGAAAAGATAAGGAGTATTCCCTGCCGGACATTGGATGCGGAGAAGGCTTTTTATTGCAGTATTTTCTTAGAGCGCACCGTGGAAATTTATCGTATGTTGGGCGATATGGGATTTGGACGTGAGATTTTGGGTGTCTCCAAAAAGAAAGTGATATAAAAATATTCCTTGTGCCGAACTGTTATCCGCGTAATTACAAGATTCGCAAAAATGATTGTATTTTAAGATAATGCATACTATAATTATTGGCAGAGAAACTTAGAAACATAGATTAAAAACTCTGTAATTCAAGGAAATCAGTGTTGTTAAGGAGGTTGTGAGATGCAACAGACAATGCGGGACTTAATTGAACAGTATGTAATTGAAATACAAAATATATATGGGAACCATCTTAGGCAAATTATATTGTATGGTTCCTATGCAAGAGGCGATTTTAGGGCTGATTCAGATATAGATATAATGATTTTATTGGATATATCTGATTTGGAATCAAAAAAATACAGTCAACAACTTTCCTATATGACATATGATTTTAATTTGGACAATGATATTGATATAAAACCTATTGTTAAAAGTGAAGAATTTTTCAAAAAATGGGTTGCAAATTATCCATTTTACGCTAATATTCAAAGGGAAGGGGTAGTCGTGTATGGAGCGGCCTAAAACTGAATCAGGGACAAGAAAAGATTTGGTTTTGTATCGGATTCAGACGTCGAAAGATACTTTAAAATCAGCAAAAATTCTATTTGCTGCTGAAGAATATAAAGGAGCTAATAATCGTGCTTACTATGCTATTTTTCATGCTATTAATGCAGTACACGCTTTAAATGGGAAGGCATATAAACGGCATAAAGATGCAATAGGGAACTTTAATAAAGACTATGTAAAAACCGGAATATTTTCCAGAGAAATCGGAAGAAAAATTGGTGAGGCAGAGGAAATTCGTCATGCCAGTGATTATGACGATTTTTATATAGCCAGTCGTGAAGAAGCAGAAAGGCAAATTAATGTAGCGGATGAATTTATTCAGTTAATCGAAAAGTATTGTATGCTTCAATTGGAAAACAGGTAATTCAGTAAATAAAGCGAAAGCATCGGTCAATCAAGGCAGATGCTTTCACTTTAAGCATAATCAATAAGTTGTGACGGAGTTTGAATTTTATTTAAATCAATAGGGTTTCTTTAACATTTACACCTGTCAAATTCAGGATTAAATGCATAGAAATTCTTGGAATCAAGCTTATCCTGAACTATGCGGAGTGCTTCACCAAAACGCTGGAAATGCACTATCTCGCGGGCACGCAGGAAGCGGATGGGGTCGCAGACATCGCTGTCATGCACCAAACGCAGGATATTGTCATAAGTGGTGCGGGCTTTTTGCTCTGCTGCCATATCCTCAAACAAATCCGTAATGGCGTCTCCGGTAGACTGGAATTCACTGCTGGTAAAAGGCATACCGCTGGCTGCCATAGGCCAGATGCCTACCGTATGGTCAACATAATAGTTGGCGAACCCTGAATTTTCAATTTCTTCCATAGACAGATTCTTGGTCAGCTGATGAACAATGGTAGACACCATTTCAAGGTGTGCAAGTTCCTCGGTTCCGATATCGGTGAGGATAGCAGCTACTTCCCTGTACGGCATGGAATAACGCTGGGAAATATAGCGCATGGACGCCCCCAGTTCCCCGTCGGGCCCGCCGTACTGGGACATGATCACCTGGGCAATCTTTGCATTGGGTTCTTTGATATTAACCGGATACTCTAATCTTTTTTCATAACTCCACATAAATCAGCATCCTCCTTCCCAGGGCCAGGGCTGTGTGGCCCATTTCCACTCATTTTGTTTGCAGCCATGCACATCAGAAATGCGTAAAGGGCCGTATTTCATGGCGTATTCCCGCATTGCCTGATTTTTCATGTGCACATAGTGGTTTAAATATTCCATTGCATCCTTATCGGTGGGGTGGGTATCCAGATATTCATTCATCTCCGTAACCACGAAGCTGATTACACCGATATCATGATAAAGCCTGTTTCTTTCACTGTTGTTTTCACCCATTATTTTACACATCTCCTTCCTGTAAAAGGTTTTTCTAATTCAGGGAAAATGGTACCCGCATTGTAGCCTTCATCCAAATTCTCAAAGACATTTGTAAGATGCTGCCAGGGAACATATGCCATTGCAATGGGAAAACGGTCGAAGTATTCATTAAAACTGTAATCCTGCATAATTCTCCTCTCATAAAGTCTGAAGTTATTTAATAATATAGTATGATAGGATAAATTTACGGTTCCTTAAAAATGTCTGTTTCTTCATTATTTTTTATCATTTTCTATCATATTTTCCATCATTTCTGGGTTGCTTTTTGCACTGCTTTTGCAGTTTTCCAAGTTTGTTTCCGCGCTGTAATCACAAATTTGTGGGTTAAAGGATCCGAAAAATCTTTCAATCTTCTTTCTTTGCAGAGCTGATACTTGCAAACAAATGCCCTTTATGATTTAATGATATTGGAAATCTGCTATACCTACAGAGGAAAGGAATGCCTGAACTTATGGGCAGTAACAGTGGGATGGCTAAATGCTTAAAAGGTTGACTTCCTTGCAGGTATGTGTAAAAATAAAACAGTAGTGCTGACGCCCAAATTTGCGGCTGTTGGCAGGATTGGAGATTATTATGAGAGGAATAGATACCCAGGTTCGCAAAATCAGAAGACGAATTTTTAAAGAAGTGGCAAATCTTGCCTACACATCCACTAATCTGAAGGATGATGTGGAAGCCCTTCCTTATAAAATTGTGGACTATGAAGAATCGGAATATGAAAATGTATACCGGGAGCGGGCGATTGTGAGAGAGCGGATACGTCTGGCAATGGGACTGTCCCTGCGCCCTGAAAATGCACCGGTTCATGTTACCCAGGGCCTTGAGGAGAGCAACATTGATGAAAAGTATTATGAGCCTCCCCTGATGCAGGTTATACCTTCCGCCTGCAATGCCTGTCCTGAAAATAGATATGAGGTTACGGACAGATGTATGGGCTGTGTGGCCCATCCCTGCCGGGAGGTCTGCCCCAAGGGCGCCATCACAATGAAAAATGGAAAGTCCGTTATTGACCAGGAGAAGTGTATCAGGTGCGGTAAATGTAAGTCCGTCTGCCCTTATGATGCCATTTCCCATCAGGTGCGCCCCTGCCTTGCACACTGCGGCGTCAATGCCATCAAGAGTGATAAAAAAGGCCGCGCTTATATTGACACGGATTTGTGCGTGTCCTGCGGTCAGTGTATGGTCAGCTGTCCTTTCGGGGCCATTGCGGATAAATCTCAAATCTTCCAGCTGATTCGCGCCATGCAGTCGGGGCGGAAGATTATTGCCCAGGTAGCGCCCGCCTTTGTGGGCCAGTTTGGTAAGGACGCCACACCGGATAAAATCAAATCGGCTCTGAAAGAATTGGGCTTTTATGATGTATATGAAACGGCAATCGGCGCGGACATGGGAGCCGTGACGGAAGCGGAGCATTATGTGGAGGAGGTTGTCACCGGAAAGCTTCCTTTCCTTCTTACTTCCTGCTGTCCTTCCTGGTCCATGCTTGCCAAGAAATTTTTCCCGGAAACCATAGACAAGATTTCCAACGCTTTAACGCCTATGGTTGCAACCGCACGTAAAATAAAAGAAGACCATCCTGACGCCAGCGTGGTGTTCATCGGCCCCTGCGCTTCCAAGAAGCTGGAAGCTTCTCGCAGAACAATTCGTTCGGATGTGGATTTCGTCATTACCTTTGAAGAACTGGCGGGTATGTTTGAGGCTAAGGGGCTTCTTCCCACCGCGGTTGAAAAGGTTGAGCCTATGAACGATGCCACAGGAGCAGGCCGGGGATACGGTGTGGCCGGTGGTGTTGCCAGCGCAATAGAAGAATGCATTCGGGAATACCATCCTGATGTGGAGGTAAACATTGAGCACGCAGAAAGTCTCACGGAATGCAAGAAGATGCTTATGCTGGCAAAAGCAGGGAAAAAGAACGGCTGTCTCATTGAAGGAATGGCATGTCCCGGGGGCTGTGTGGCCGGCGCCGGCACAAACATTGCAATCCCTCAGGCCATGAAAGAGGTGGCCGGTTTCAAGGCAAAGGCCGCTAAGAAGATTCCCGACAGAGCATAAGAATACTAAAAAAGAAAGGAAAATAGATTTCATGACGAAAATAAGAACACGCTACGCCCCAAGCCCCACAGGCCGGATGCATGTGGGCAATTTAAGAACGGCTCTTTACGCCTATCTGATTGCAAAGCACGAAAACGGAGATTTTATTTTAAGAATAGAGGACACTGACCAGGAACGCTTTGTGGAGGGAGCGGTGGACATTATTTACCGCACCCTGGAAAAGACAGGCCTTATTCATGACGAAGGTCCTGACAAGGACGGAGGCGTTGGCCCTTATGTGCAGTCTGACAGGCAGAAGGCGGGCATTTATCTCACTTACGCCAAACAGCTGATTGAAAAAGGAGAGGCTTATTATTGTTTCTGTGACAAAGAGCGGCTGGAAGGCTTAAAATCCCAGATTGTGGAGGGCAAGGAAATTACCGTATACGACAAACACTGTCTTTCCCTGTCCAAAGAGGAAGTGGAGGAGAAGTTAAAAGCCGGTATACCCTATGTCATCAGACAGAATAATCCCACGGAAGGCACCACTACCTTCCACGATGAAATATACGGGGATATTACGGTGGATAATTCCGAATTGGACGATATGATACTGATTAAGTCGGACGGATATCCAACCTACAATTTCGCCAATGTGGTGGACGACCATCTGATGGGGATTACCCATGTGGTCAGAGGAAACGAATATCTTTCCTCATCCCCTAAATACAACAGACTTTATGAAGCCTTCGGCTGGGAAGTGCCGATTTATGTGCACTGTCCTCTGATTACGGATGAGGAGCATCATAAGTTGAGCAAACGCTGCGGCCACTCCTCCTATGAGGATTTGATTGACCAGGGCTTTTTGACGGAAGCGGTGGTAAACTTTGTGACCCTTCTGGGCTGGAGCCCTACGGAGAGCAATGAGGAAATCTTTTCTCTTGAAAAGCTGGCGGAAATTTTTGACTACCGCCATATTTCCAAATCTCCCGCGGTGTTTGACTATACCAAGTTAAAATGGATGAACGGGGAATATATTAAGGCCATGGGCGAGGATGCTTTCTACGAGATGGCAGAGCCCTACTTAAAGCAGGCCATCACAAAAGATATGGATTTGCGCAAAATCGCATCCATGGTAAAGACCAGGATTGAGATTTTCCCTGATATCCCTGAAATGGTTGACTTTTTGCAGGAACTGCCTTCCTACGAGCCTTCCATGTACGCTCACAAGAAAATGAAAACTTCCGAAGAATCCTCCCTTACGGTTTTAAAAGAGCTTCTTCCCCTGCTGGAAAAGCAGGAGGACTATTCAAACGACGCCCTTTATCAGCTTTTACTGACCTATGTGGCTGAAAAAGGATGCAAGAACGGCTACGTGCTCTGGCCAATCCGCACAGCTGTTTCCGGAAAGCAAATGACCCCTGCGGGAGCAACGGAAATCATGGAGCTTCTCGGCAAAGAGGAATCCATTGCCCGAATTAAGAAAGGAATTGAACTGCTTGAAAACGCCCAGTAACACACAGAGACAGGCGATTGAACATCTGTCAGGACCGGCTCAGGTAATAGCCGGTCCGGGCAGTGGCAAAACCTATACCATTATTCAACGAATTCTATATCTCATCAAACACCATCACATACCTCCTGAAAACATTCTCGTCATCACCTACACCAAAGCAGCTGCCAATGAAATGAAAGAACGATATGAAGAAGCCTGCGGATTAAATATTGCACATGCAGGTAAAGACAGTATTGTTGCAGGCAGTGACGTCACTTCTGCAGACAAAACCACCGACAGAATCTATATGGGCAACGCCGCTTCAGGCAGTGTTGTTTTTGGCACTTTTCACGGTGTCTGTTATCACATTCTGCGCAGGTCCGGCAGTTTTCGCTGTACTTCTTTAATCAAAGAAACTGACAAAAGAAAACTTCTTGAGGTTCTTGCCCGTGGCAGAAACTTGTCCGGCCAGTGTGATTATGATAAAATCACAAGACTTCAGAACAGTATCAGCCGCATGAAGAACCTGGGAAATGCAGCCGAGGACATTTCAGAGGAGTTTTCATATGAAGACCTTATTTACATAAAAGAGGAATACGATAAGTACCTAAGAGACCAGAATCTTCTTGATTTTGACGACATGATTACGGAATGTCTTAAACTTCTTACCGCAAATCCGGCCTTTCGCCGCAGATATCAGCAGACTTTTTCATATATCCTTGTGGATGAATTTCAGGATATCAATTTTCCACAATATCAGATATTAAAGTTTCTTGCCGCCCCCACAAACAATTTGCTGGTGGTGGGAGACGACGACCAGTCCATTTACGGGTTCAGAGGGGCAAGCCCCGGTATCATGAAGCGGTTTATGACGGATTTTCCAAAGGGCAGGCAGATCTTTTTGACGGATAATTACCGCAGCGGCAGTCAGATTGTGGTATTGGCAGGGAAAATGATAGCCCAAAATAAACAGCGGTATCAAAAGGAGTTTTATCCGGTAAGAACAGGCGGTAAAGTATCTGCGCTTTGCTTTGACACCCGAAAGCAGGAGGAAATGCGGCTCATTTCCGAACTGTCCTCCCCGGAACCTTCTTGCGGGATTGTATCCAAAACGGAACAACTTGAAGGTACGGCCATTATCCTGCGGACAAATTTGGAGGTGGTGCAGTACAGAGAGCTTTTACGTGAGTCAGGCATTCCCGTTAAGGGAAAAGGGATACGGGACTGTGACCTGTTCCACGGCTTTGTGATGGATGATATTTCCGCTTTTTTATCCTATCTTTTTGAGGGAAATAAGCGCTGCGATTTCATAAAGTTTATGAACAAGCCAAACCGTTTTATTTCCCGCAGCGCCCTTGTCTGCGAAAAAGTGGGATTGGAACAGTTAGAGAGATATTATGCGCAAAATACCGAAATGCGCTCGCAGCTTCGCCTTTTCTTTGGGCAGCTTAAAATAGCGGAAGGACTTTCCCCACACCTGGCAATTTCCCTTTTCCGAAAAACCCTGGGATATGAGGCATATATACGGCAAAAGGCAGGGGATTACAGGACCTATAAAAGATGGGCCGCCCAGACCGGACAGATACAGGAATACTTCAAGGAATATAAGGTGGACGGGAGGGCGGGGAGCGTAAAAAATTTCATAACCCGGCTTGCGGAAAAAGCGGGAGAGGGCACTGCCCGCACCGTGGATGAGAGCGGCGTCAGTGTTTTAACCATGCATGGCTCTAAGGGGCTTGAATTTGAAAGAGTATTTCTTCCTGATGTGAATGATGGGATTATTCCGGGAAAGGAGTGCCAAACCGTTGAGGCTTTGGAGGAAGAAAGAAGGCTCCTGTATGTTGCCATGACAAGAGCCAAAGATGAACTGTTTCTTTATTACACAAAGGAAAGAGGGCGGAAGTTGTCCCGTTTTCTGACAGGGTTGATTTCGTAAAACAACCTGCAAAGCATATTCTGCCCCCATCAGACAACGATTGGCACATCAGGAAAACCTACTCCTCCTTCATAAACTCGTCAAATTCCGTGCTGTCCAGATACTCGTCAAAAGCGTCCGACACGATTTCGTATTCCTCATCTTCCTCGATATACTCCAGCTCCGGTTCCTCATTGGGGTCGTCCTTGTTTTCGAAATAACGGTAAAACCATACTTCCCCGTCCTCATTTTCCCCATTATCATCAAGGGGAAGAAGAACGATATAATCCTGTCCGTTAACTGTGAGTATGGTGACAATGGCGCAGGTAACGGTTGTCCCGTCCAGCAAATCAAGGGTCACTGTCATTTCCTCATCTTTATCCTCAGGCACAATGTTTTGCTGGGTATTTAAATTTTCGGCTTTCTTATCCTTATTCATAGCATCTCCTTATCCGGCTGACCATAAAAATTATACTGTTACAGACATTTTAACGGTAAATTTATATCTATGCAACATAATTTCATTTTTTTTGCACAGATTGTCATATTTATGATATGATAAATTATAGCGCATTTGGACTTTACTTATTTGGCACAAGGAGGGCGCATGGATAAAAAATGGAAGGTTACGTATTTCAGGCCTGAGAGGCCGGGCGTTTTCATTGAAGAAAACAAGGTGAAATTTGCAGCAAATCTATTGGCGGATGAAGAATGCGGCGTCATTATATATGACCATAAGGGAGCCCAGAGACGTTTTCCATTTCATGAAAAAGGGAAAAGAGGAAGCCTTTACGGCCTTACGATAGAGGGTGAGGGAATCAGTACCCACGCCTACAATTTTTATGACGGACATCAAGTCATAACGGACCCCTATGCCGGGCAGATTCATGGTCTGGAAAAATGGGGAGGCGGAAAAACCAAAAAGCGGACAACCTACGGTCTTTTATTCCGTCCTGACTTTGAATGGGAGGATGACTGTCCGCCCATGACGCCTTTAGAAGACAGTATTTTTTACGGACTTAATGTGCGTGCCTTCACCATGCACAAAAGTTCGGGGGTAAAACACCGAGGCACCTTTGAGGGAATCATTGAAAAAATTCCATATCTGAAAGAACTTGGCATTTCAGCGGTGGAGCTGATGCCCTGTTACGAGTATGACGAATGCATGGTACCGGAAAAAGAGGACGCGTCCCCGGTACCCGCTTTCCCTGCAAAGCTATCTGTTCCAATGGAGGCGTCTGTTCCCGAAACCGTGACTGCTTCTGAAACTGCGGCGGTTTCTGAAACCCTGTCTGTTTCTCAAACCATGGCGGCTTCTGGGGATGTGCCTGTTCGTCTAAACTGCTGGGGCTTCCAACAGGGATTTTATTTTTCACCCAAAGCGGCATACAGCGCTGTGGGATCGCCTGTCCTGTCCTTCAAAAATATGGTACGCGAGCTGCACAAAAACGGAATAGAAGTTCTTATGCAGTTTTATTTCCCGGAAGGAGTCAGTCAGCTTGACATTCTTGACGTGTTAAAGCATTGGGTCATTGAATATCATATTGACGGGGCACGCATAAACGGTTTTCATATTCCTATAAGACTCCTTGCAGAGGAACCGGTTCTGAAAAACACAAAAATTTGGTGCGATGGCTACGCAGAAGAAGATTTACCCCTTATCGCCAATCCTTATTTTAAAAATTTTATTGCAAACAACGGAAATTTCCGAAATGATATGAGACGTTTCTTAAAAGGTGATGGAAATCTGATGAATGAGGCGGCCTTTTATCAGCGCCGTAATCCTGACGCATATGGGGTTGTGAATTATCTTGCGGATTATGACGGATTTTCCCTGTATGACTGCGTTTCCTACAACCAAAAGCACAATGACGCTAATGGGGAAGAAGGCAGAGACGGAACGGATGAAAATTTCTCCTGGAACTGTGGGACGGAAGGAAATACCCGCAAAAAATCTGTTTTGGCCCTTCGGCAAAAGCAGATAAAAAATGCCCTTTCATTTGTATTGCTTTCCCAGGGAATCCCTTTTATTTTCAGCGGAGATGAATTTGCCGCCACCCGGGGCGGAAACAATAACTGTTACTGTCAGGACAATGCAGTGGGGTGGCTTAATTGGAAGCATAACAGTTTTTCCAGGGAAATTTTTGCATATACCAGATTTTTAATTGACCTTCGGCTCAAGCACCCTATCCTCCATATGAAAAAAGAACTACGAGTTTTGGACTACAGGGGCTATGGATATCCAGATTTATCATACCACGGCAAGGAAGCCTGGCGGCCTGATTTCAGCTACATCAGCAGGATGATCGGCATTGTCCTTTGCGGAAGATATGCCAGGGATAAGGAGGATGATTCTTTTTACATTGGCTGTAACATGCATTGGAATCCCCACAAGCTGGCCCTGCCCAAGCTAAACAAAGACGAGCAATGGATTAAAATTGCTGACACCTCTTTACCATGTGATCGGGACTACAATCAAAATGAGTATCCTGGGGATGACTCCGTCATCACAATAGAGGGCAGAACGGTGGTAATTTTCAAATCCCAAAAGACGGAAGAAAAAAAGGAGAAAACAAAGAATTCTGTCAGAAGGAGGGCGTCAAATTCTCTCTAGCACAGTAAAGGAAAAGGAAAGACAACAAAATTTATGAAAGCCTTTAAACATTTTAAAACCATAACTTATCATAAATATCTGGTGATGAAAGGATGCTTTAAAGTAGGCTTATATAAACAAGGACTTCTTCATGACCTGTCAAAATACAGTCCCAGCGAGTTCATGGTAGGAGCGAAATACTATCAGGGAACCCGAAGCCCTAATGCGGCGGAGCGGGACGCAATCGGCTATTCCTCCGCCTGGCTCCATCATAAAGGAAGAAACAGGCATCACTACGAATATTGGATTGACTATAGCGCCAAGGACATTCCCGGAGGTATTGCGCCGGTCCCCATGCCGGTAAATTATGTGGTGGAAATGTTGATGGACCGGATTGCCGCCTGTAAGGTGTATAACGGCAGCAAATATACGGATTCCTCGCCCCTGGCCTATTACAATATGGGCAAAGAAAAAGCCCCCATGCATGAAAAAACGAGAGCTCTCTTAGAGCAGCTTCTCAATATGCTGGCCAGTCAGGGCGAAGAAGCTACCTTTGCATATATCAGAAAAGAACTCCTGTAAAAATCTCAAATAACCTTTTTCATGGTTTCTGCATATGATAAAGCATATGAAAAAGGAGAGATGGATGCATGAATTGTTGGATTTTAGTATTACTGCTTTTATGTTGCGGAAATAACACAGGTTGGTCCGGCGGCAATTGCGGCTGCGGCAGCAATTGCGGCAATGGTTGTCGTGACAGAAGTGAACGCCGTGAATGCGGAAATGACGGTGGCGGTTGTGGACGGGACAACAATAATTATGGCAGTGACCGCTGCCAGTATAACAGCGGCAATTGCGGCAACGAGCGCCCGGATAATGATTGTGACTGTAGAAATGATTTCCGCCCTGAGCCGCGTTTTGAGTCAAGGCCCTTTACGTTTAACCAGAGTGACATGTGCGGCTGCGAAGAACCCCAAAATAATAATAACGGACAATAGGTTTGTTGAAACGTGCGCTGCCAGGCGCACCAGAAAATGTGCGGAGCTTTCCGCACATTTTTTGTGTCCTAAAAATTTAATTTTCAAAATTTGAAATCTCATGTTATAATACTCTATGTATGCATTTTAATCCGGTCGCCGTCACAGGGAACGGACTATTTGTCCGAGAGATTGTCCGGCAGTAAGCTGTCCGCAACAGGAGACGGTATTTAATTTGCCGGAATATAACTTTACATTGCGCGGGTTATGCGCGGAAATGAGGAAAGTATGAAGAACTTAATGAACCAGATTATCCGCTTTGGTATTGTAGGGCTGTTTTGTTTTTTTATTGACTATGGTATCACTACCGGACTTACCAATCAGCTTGGGGTACATTATCTGATTTCAAAATTATTGGGTTTTGTGGTATCTGCAATCGTCAATTATCTTTTGAGCATCAAATTTGTATTCACCCACAAAAAAGAAATGGGAAAAGGAAAGGAATTCAGTGTTTTCCTTATCCTGTCCGTTATCGGCCTTGTAATTAACGAGATTGTAATGTTTATCTGCATAGACGGCATATATGCCCGCAGCGCGGACTTGCAGGGGCTTATCTCAAGCTCGCTTATGGTTTCCGTCAGTACCGTTATTGCTACCGGTGTGGTTATGGTATATAACTTTATCTCAAGGAAATTGTTCCTTGAAAGGAAATAGCCTGCCATGGACGCGGAACGTTTTGAGAGGATTAAAAATGAGCTTGTGGGCGCCCAGCGGGAAAACAGCGGCATCGGCACCCTGAAAGAAAAAACTCTGCATGCCATTTTAAAGGACTACTATGCGGCAGGGAAAGATATGCAGGAGATTTCACTTGACGGATATGTGGCGGATATTTATACGGGAACGGAAATTATTGAGATTCAAACCGGTAACTTTAACAGGATGAGAAGCAAGCTGAGCAAATTTCTTCCCAAATATCCGGTAACCATTGTATATCCCATCCCAAGAATCAAGTATCTTATCTGGATGGACGAAGAAACCGGAGAATGCACAAAACCTCGGAAAAGCACTGTGAAAGGCTCGCTCTACAGGGCTTTTTATGAGCTATACAAAATCAAGCCTTATCTGTCCGACCCCAATCTCCGGCTGTGTTTTCCTTTTTTGGAACTTGAAGAATACCGGCTTTTAAACGGGTGGAGCCGGGATAAAAAGAAAGGTTCCTGCCGGTTTGACCGCATTCCCACCGCCTTTTTGGAGGAAGTACGGCTTGAGAGCCTCTCCGATTATGCACGGCTTATTCCTCCTGACCTTCCGGAACCATTTACCGCTGCGGAACTTGGCAAGGCGGTGAAGGAAAAAAAGGAGACGGCCGGTAAGGTTTTGCACATTTTAAATTATTTGCATGTAGTGGAGCGGTGCGAGAACAGGGGAAGGGCATACACTTACCGGATTTGCGCCCGGTAACAAAAGGACTGGTTACGACAAACATGACAGAAGGGAACTATCAAATAAATGCATGGAATGGATTTAGATAAAATGGATTTCAGTTTAACACCGCCCGCCCAGGAACCGGACAGGCAGTATTATTTTATGGCAAAATGCCGGGAATACATAAAAGAGGAATGTGAACGCTTAAACCGCCCCTTACGTGCGGCGGTTATCACCTTCGGCTGTCAGATGAACGCCCGGGATTCCGAAAAACTCTCCGGTATCCTGCTGGAAATCGGTTATGAGCTCACAGAGGATGAAGACGCTGATTTTGTCATTTATAACACCTGCACCGTCAGGGACAATGCAAACCAGCGGGTTTATGGACGGCTGGGCCACTTAAACAGTTTAAAAAAGCAAAATAAGCATATGAAGATTGCCCTGTGCGGCTGTATGATGCAGGAGCCCTCCGCCATCGAAAAGATTCGGCAAAGTTATCGCTTTGTAGATTTGATTTTCGGAACGCACAATATTTACAAGTTTGCGGAGCTTTTAGCGGCTATGTTCGAGTCTGACCGGATGGTAACGGATATCTGGAATGAAACGGACCAAATCGTGGAAAATCTTCCTACGGAGCGGAAGTATCCCTTTAAATCGGGGATTAATATTATGTTTGGCTGTAACAATTTTTGCAGCTATTGCATTGTGCCCTATGTAAGGGGCCGGGAGAGGAGCCGGAGTCCCCAGGAAATCCTTTGTGAAATCAAGAAGCTTGTGTCGGAAGGTGTGGTGGAGGTTATGCTGCTGGGGCAGAACGTCAATTCCTACGGCAAAAATCTGGAAAATCCAATGACCTTTGCGGAGCTTCTTCGGGAAGTGGAGAAGATTGAGGGATTAAAGAGAATCCGCTTTATGACCTCTCATCCCAAGGATTTGTCGGATGAGCTGATTCAGGTGATGAAGGAGTCAAAAAAGATATGCCGTCACCTTCACCTTCCCTTACAGTCAGGCTCCACCAGAATTTTAAAGGCCATGAACCGGCGCTACACCAAAGAGCAGTATCTTGCACTGGTTGAAAAAATTCGAAAAGAGATACCGGACATTTCCATCACCACGGATATCATTGTGGGTTTTCCGGGAGAGGAGCCCTGTGATGTGGATGAGACCATAGATGTGGTGAAAAAGGTACGGTACGATAACGCTTTTACGTTCATTTACTCCAAACGAACCGGAACTCCCGCAGCCGCCATGGAAAATCAGGTGCCGGAGGCCATTGTCAAGGAAGGCTTTGACCGGCTTTTAAAGGTGGTTCAGGATACGGCCAGGGAACGGGTACGCCTTTTGGAGGGCAGGACCATGGAGGCACTGGTGGAGGAAGTGAACGAACATGACAGTAGCCTTGTGACCGGAAGGCTGTCCAACAACACAATTGTGCATTTTAAGGGGGATAAAAGTCTGATTGGACAGATTGTGCCTGTTTACCTTAAGGAATGCCATGGCTTTTACTATCTTGCAGAATATGCAACGGATGTTTCATAGCATGAAACATCCTTATGCGACAACGGATGCTTCATAAAACGAAAACATCCTTATACGGCAACGGATGACCTGACAACCAATGTTATTGGGGGAAATACAAATGGAGATTAATGAGGCGGAATTAACGCCAATGATGCGGCAATATCTGGAAACCAAAAAGGAATATCCTGATTGTATTTTGTTTTACAGATTGGGGGATTTTTATGAGATGTTCTTTGAGGATGCGCTGGCTGCCTCAAAGGCTCTGGAGATTACCCTGACCGGGAAAAGCTGCGGGCTTGAGGAGAGAGCTCCCATGTGCGGCATTCCTTACCATGCGGTGGAGGGCTACTTAAATAAACTGATTGCCAAGGGCTTTAAGGTGGCAATCTGTGAACAGGTGGAGGATCCCAAACAGGCCAAAGGCCTTGTGAAGCGGGATGTGACCAGAATTGTCACACCGGGCACCAATTTAAATGTGCAGGGAATGGATGAAGGGCGCAACAATTTTATCATGTGTATCGCCTATTTCCAGGGGAAAACAGGCATCTCCATTGCGGATGTTACCACCGGAGATTATTATCTGACGGAAGCGGAAGACGACAGAAAGCTTCTTGACGAAATCAACAAATACAGCCCCAGCGAAATTATCAGCAACGACGCTTTTATGATGAGCGGCATTGATTTGGAGGATTTGAAAGGAAGGCTTCACGTAACGGTTTACACCCTTGGCCCCCATTTTTTTGATGAGGACAGATGCCGCAGGAGCCTTTTAAAGCACTTCCATGTGAATACCTTACAGGGGATGGGGATTGAGGACTTTCCCTCCGGTCTGATTGCGGCCGGAGCCCTTATGCTTTATTTGACGGATACCCAGAAGACCTCTCTGGATCATTTTACCCATCTGTATCCTTACGTTACCAGCAAATATATGCTCCTTGACAGCTCTACCAGGCGGAATTTAGAGCTGACGGAAACCCTTCGTGAAAAGCAGAAAAGGGGCTCTCTTTTGTGGGTGCTTGACAAGACGAAAACCGCCATGGGAGCCAGGAGCCTGCGGCAGTATCTGGAGCAGCCCCTGATTGATAAAACCCAGATAGAAAAACGCCTTGACAGCGTGGAAGCTCTGTCAAAGCAGTCCATCAACAGGGACGAGATTCGGGAATATTTAAATCCTGTTTATGACTTGGAACGGCTCCTTTCCAAGGTCAGCTATAAAACCGCTAATCCAAGGGATTTGCTTGCCTTTCGCAGTTCCCTTGAAATGCTGCCCCATATCAAAACCCTTTTGGGGGACTTTAGCGAAGAACTTCTCTGCGAAATACGGGAAGAAATGGATGATTTGTCGGATATCTGTACCTTAATTGAAAATGCCATCACCGAAGAACCGTCCATATCGGTCCGGGAGGGCGGCATTATCCGGGAAGGTTTCGATGAGACCATCGACAATCTGCGCCATGCCAAGACAGAGGGTAAAGACTGGCTGGCTAAGCTGGAGGAGGAAGACCGGGAGCGGACCGGGATTAAAAGCCTGAAAATACGCTACAACAAGGTGTTCGGTTACTACTATGAGGTGACCAATTCCTATAAAAATCTTGTCCCGGAGGATTATATCCGCAAACAGACCCTTGCCAACGCGGAACGCTATACCAACGCCCGGCTAAAAGAGCTTGAGGATACGATTTTAAATGCGGAGGACAAGCTCTATTCCCTGGAATACGATTTGTTCTGTCAGATTCGGGACGCCATTGCGGCCGAGATGGAGCGCATTCAAAGAACGGCAAAAGCGGTTGCAAAACTTGACGTGCTGGCCTCCCTTTCTTTTGTGGCGGAGCGCAACCATTATGTGCGCCCCGTTATCAACGAAAAAGGCCTCATTAACATCAAGGAAGGCAGACACCCGGTGGTGGAGCAGATGCTCTCGGAAGACATGTTTATTTCCAATGACACCCATCTGGACAATCATAAATATTGTGTATCCGTCATCACGGGACCCAACATGGCAGGAAAATCCACCTATATGAGACAGGTGGCGCTGATTGTGCTGATGGCCCAAATAGGGAGCTTCGTCCCTGCATCCGGCGCCAATATTGGGCTTGTGGACCGGATTTTTACCCGGGTGGGGGCCTCGGATGATTTGGCCAGCGGTCAGAGTACCTTTATGGTGGAGATGAACGAGGTTGCCAACATCTTAAGAAACGCCACAAAAGACAGCCTTCTTATTTTGGATGAAATCGGCCGGGGTACATCCACTTTCGATGGATTGAGCATTGCCTGGGCGGTGATCGAGCATATCAGCAACAAAAAGCTGCTGGGGGCAAAAACCCTGTTTGCCACCCACTACCATGAGCTCACCGAGCTGGAAGGCAAAATGAACAACGTGAACAATTACTGCATTGCCGTCAAGGAAAAGGGCGACGACATTGTTTTCCTGCGCAAAATTATAAAGGGCGGCGCGGATAAGAGCTATGGCATTCAGGTTGCAAGACTGGCCGGGGTGCCTGATATGGTCATTGACAGGGCAAAGGAAATCGCGGCCAAACTAAGCGACAATGATATTCTGGAAAAAGTCCAGAGTATTGCCATTGACCAGAAGGAAAGTAAGCACAAACCGGTCAAATATGATGAGGTGGATTTAAGCCAGATGTCTTTGTTTGACACGGTAAAGGATGAGGATGTTATCAACGAACTGAAGGAAATTGATATAACGCTCCTTACCCCTTTAGATGCCCTCAACACCCTTTACCGCCTGCAGAATAAACTGAAAAACAGGTGGTAACACAGTATGATATGTCGAAGCAAAAGGAGAAATTATGCCGGTTATCAATGTACTGAGCCAAAGCACAATCGATAAAATTGCCGCCGGAGAAGTGGTGGAGCGCCCCTTAAGCGTGGTAAAAGAGCTGACGGAAAACGCCATAGACGCAAAGGCAAAGGCCATCACGGTGGAAATTAAAGACGGGGGCATTTCACTTATCCGTGTCACCGACAATGGATGCGGCATTCCCAAGGACCAGGTGCAGAAGGCTTTTTTGCGCCATGCAACCAGCAAAATAACCTCCATTGAAGACTTAAACCGTGTGGAAAGCCTTGGCTTTCGCGGGGAGGCGCTCTCCAGTATCGCGGCGGTTGCCCAGGTGGAGGTTCTCACCAAAACGAAAGAGGATTTGACTGGCGTCCGTTACTGTATTGCAGGAGGGAAGGCGGAAGAACCGGAAGAAGTCGGCCTTCCGGAGGGCACCACATTTTTGGTGCGGAATCTGTTTTTCAACACGCCGGTGCGCAAAAAGTTTTTAAGACAGCCCCAGACCGAGGGGGGATATGTGTCGGATATGATGGAGCATCTTGCCCTCTCAAGGCCTGATATTTCCATCAAATTTATGCAAAACGGGCAGGTAAAGTTTCACACCTCCGGCAATGGGAATTTAAAGGAAGTTATCTACCGGATTTACGGCAAAGATATGACGGACGGGCTGATTCCCTTTGAGAAATCGGAGGAAGGGTTTTCCATAAGCGGTTTTCTTGGGAAACCGGAGTTAAACCGCTCCAACCGGAATTTTGAAGTTTATTTTGTAAATGGACGTTATGTAAAAAATGATGTGCTCACAAAAGCCTTAGAGGAAGGATACAGAGCCTATGTGATGCAGCATAAATTTCCCTTTTTTGTACTGCATTTTTCCATAGCCCCGGACACCATTGACGTAAATGTTCACCCGGCCAAAATGGAAATCCGTTTAAACAACGGCAGCGCCTTATATGAAAAAATCAGCAGATGGGTATCGGAACACCTCCACCAGGTAGAGCTGATACCGAATGTGCGGCTGGTGGAAGAAAAAACCGTTCCCCGGTCCGTGGCAAAAACGCCGGAGCCTTTTGAGGTCAGGCGAAACGCCATGTTGATGGAGGATGCAGGGGAATATAAAGTGGCGGCGGCTGACAAAAGAGCGACGGAATTTCCAAAAGTGCCGAAGGTGCAGGATTTTTTACATAAAATCACACAAAATAAAGTGATAGGAAATGAAACGGCGGCAGGCGGCTCCCCGGATATGGAAAGAGAGCAGCTTCAGGCAAATGTGATTAAGGCAAAAGAGCACATCCTTGTGGAAAAGCCCACCCAGCTTGGACTTTTTGAGGAAAATTTTCTGTTTAAGGAGTCTGTAAAAGATTATCAAATTTTAGGACAGATTTTCAACACCTACTGGCTTGTGGCCTTTCAGGATAAGCTGTTTATCATAGATCAGCATGCGGCTCATGAGAAGGTAAAATATGAGAGACTTGTGAAGGAGCTTGAACGGAAAGAGGTTTCATCTCAGATGCTCAATCCCCCGGTAATTGTAAATCTGACCGGAAAAGAGGAGACGGTTTTAGAGCGGTATCTTCCATATTTTAAGGAGATGGGATTTGAGGTGGAAGATTTCGGAGGTGGGGCAAAAGCAATCCGCTCCATGCCTGTGGACTTATATGGAAACAGTGAAAAAGAGCTGTTTATGGATATTTTGGACGAGCTCTCCGCCAAAGAAGTGGCGGGGACACCGGAGACTGTTTTACAAAAGCTGGCTTCTATGGCCTGTAAGGCGGCTGTGAAGGGAAATCACAGGATGGACCGCCGGGAAGCGGAAACCCTGATAGAGGAACTGCTTTCTCTTGAAAATCCATATCACTGTCCCCACGGAAGGCCTACCATTATTTCCATGAGCAAATATGAGATAGAGAAGAAATTTAAGCGGATTGTATGATTGTATCAAACGCTGTCGCGTTTTGCGAGACAGCTTATTGTATCAAATGCCATCGCGCAAAGCGAGATAGCTTATTGTATTATTCAGGGAGGATGAAGAATGATTCGGAAAGATGACCTTCCCGGACATGACGGCCTTTATAAGAAGAACCATCATCACAAGAAGGGCCCCCTTCTTGTACTTACAGGGCCCACTGCGGTGGGGAAGACGGCTTTGTCCATTGCCCTTGCAAAGGAGCTTGGCGGGGAGATCATCTCCGCGGATTCCATGCAGATTTATAAATACATGGATATAGGTTCCGCCAAAATTTCAAAAAGTGAAATGGAGGGAGTCCCTCACCATCTGATTGATGTGCTTGACCCGAAAGAGGAATTTAATGTTTATCGGTTTCAGCAGATGGCAAAGGAGGCCGTAAAAGAAATTTATGAAAGGGGCCATGTTCCCATTGTCGTTGGGGGAACCGGATTTTATATTCAGGCGCTTTTATATGACATTGATTTCTCGGAGGAAGAAAATCATACGGAAATCCGCTCCCGGCTTGAAAGAGAAGCCGCCTGGCAGGGAAGCGCTTATCTGCACGAAAAATTAAAAGAGGTTGACCCGGCCGCCGCCGCTGAGATTCATCCCAATAACCAAAAACGTGTGATACGGGCCCTGGAATTTTATCAGATAAATGGCACAAGGATTTCGGAGCACAATGAACGGGAACGGCAGAAGGAAGCGGTCTATGATTTCCGCTATTTTGTTTTAAACGATGACAGAAAAAAGCTGTATCAGAGGATTGACGAGCGGGTGGACGCCATGCTTTCGGCAGGACTCCTTGAGGAGGTGGCCAGCCTTAAGGAGATGGGGTATCAGAGAAATTTGGTTTCCATGCAGGGCCTTGGCTATAAGGAAATTCTTTCTTACCTGGAAGGAGCATGCACTCTCGAGGAGGCTGTGTATCTGATAAAGCGGGATACCCGGCGGTTCGCCAAAAGGCAGCTTACCTGGTTTAGGCGGGAGAGGGACGTTATCTGGGTGGAGCGGGATAGCTTTGGACAGGATAATCAGAAAATACTTGATTTTATTATAAAAAATGCCAGTAGTGGTAATGTCGGTATATTATCAAACGTCAGCTTGAGATAGCTGCCTTATTAAAATTTTGCTAAAAAGCTGCCTGTTGCATTAAACAGGGAATATAAGCAGACGAAACAGGAGGTTTTACAAAAAGTGGAAGCTTTAACGGAAAAGATGTATCAGGATATGGGCATTGACCCGAAGGTCTGTGCTTACGGAGAGAAAATATGGGATTCCTTAAAGGATAGATGGGCGGAGATTGACGCTCTTTCCGAATACAATCAAATGAAGGTTATCAAGGCCATGCAGAAAAATAAGGTCAGTGAGGCCTGTTTGCTGGGAACCACCGGCTACGGTTACAACGATTTGGGCCGGGAAACGCTTGAAAGGGTGTACGCGGATATTTTCCATACGGAGAATGCCCTTGTACGACCCCAGAGTACCTGCGGTACCCACGCCCTTGCCCTTGCACTTATGAGTAATTTAAGGCCGGGGGATGAACTATTATCTCCGGTGGGAAAGCCCTATGATACACTGGAAGAAGTTATCGGCATCCGCCCCTCAAGGGGTTCTTTAAAAGAGTACGGCATCAGCTACCGGCAGGTGGATTTGCTTGGGGACGGCGGATTTGACTTTGAGGCCATAAAAGAAGCCATAAACGAAAAGACCAGACTGGTCACCATTCAGCGCTCAAAAGGATACCAGACAAGACCCACCTTATCTGTGGAGCGTATCGGAGAGCTGATTGCTTTCATAAAAAAGATAAAGCCGGAGGTTATCTGCATGGTGGATAACTGCTACGGAGAGTTTACGCAGGAGATGGAGCCCTCTGATGTTGGGGCCGATTTGGTTGTTGGGTCCCTTATCAAAAATCCCGGCGGAGGCCTTGCTCCTATTGGAGGGTATCTTGCCGGAAAGAAAGAGTGTATTGAAAACGCCGCCTGCCGGCTTACCTCCCCTGGACTTGGCAGGGAAGTGGGGGCTTCCCTTCATGCCCTTGGCCCTTTTTATCAGGGACTGTTTTTAGCCCCTTCCGTTACCGCAAATGCATTAAAGGCAGCCATCTTTGCAGCCAATGTTTACGAATCCCTTGGATTTTCCGTTGTGCCAAACGGAAAAGAGCCCAGATACGACATCATCCAGGCCGTAACCTTCGGAAATCCCGAAGGGGTAATCGCCTTTTGTCAGGGCATCCAGCAGGCAGCCCCGGTGGACGGCTATGTGACCCCGGAGCCCTGGGATATGCCGGGATACGACAGTCCCGTCATCATGGCCGCAGGAGCCTTTGTATCCGGTTCTTCCATTGAACTGAGCGCTGACGGCCCCATCCGTCCCCCCTATTCCGTCTACTTTCAGGGCGGTCTCACCTGGCAGCACGGGAAATTCGGAATTATGAAAACCTTACAGAAATTGGTGGAAAAAGGAATTATTATAAAAGATTTTGACAAACGAAACTTATAAAAAATATGTGAAATTGGTATACATAAATTTCCAACTGTGTTAATATTATGTTGGTTATCATTGGAATAGGATGATAAATTTCCTGACCCGGATTATTTTCTTTTCATTTCCAAATTGAGAGAAGGGATTGGAAAGGATAAAAATGGTAACAGACACAAACAAAGCGGAACTTCCCTACGAAAAGTTTTTAAGGCTTGGCGCCGGGGCACTTTCGGAGACAGAACTTCTCGCAATCATTTTAAGGACAGGCACTCAAAATTGCTCCGCCCTTGAACTGGCACAGAAGGTCCTTACCCTTACCGGAGGGGCTGAGGGGAAACTGAACGGTATCCATCATTTGACCCTGCAGCAGCTTATGGAAATCCCCGGTATCGGAGAGGTGAAGGCTGTTAAAATCAAATGCCTCTGCGAGCTGGCCATGCGGATGGCGCAGGAGCGGGCGCATCAGACGCTGCATTTTGGTATGCCGGAAACAGTGGCAGATTATTACATGGAGCGAATGCGTCATCAGGAAAAGGAAATTATTCTGCTATTGTTATTGGATAATAAGTTAAAATTAATTGAAGAATATATGGTATCCCTTGGCACTGTCAGGGCTTCGCTTTTGTCTGCACGGGAGGTTTTCGTGGAGGCATTAAAATGCAGAGCAAGCAACTTAATGCTTCTGCACAATCACCCCAGCGGAGACCCGAAACCCAGCAGCCAGGATATCGTCGTCACTCGAAAGATAAAAGAAGCCGGAGAGCTGATGGACATCCCCCTTATTGACCACATAATACTTGGGGACAACTGTTACATCAGCATGAAGGAAAATGATTTATTATAGAAAGGGGTATTAACTTTGTCAAGCAATGTATATGGTATTGACCTGGGAACCAGCAACATAAAAATTTACAGCCGTTCCGATGACACAATTTTAGTTGAAAAAAACATGATTGCCATTGAAAACAAGAATACCTTGTTTGCTTATGGGGATTCAGCCTTTGAGATGTATGAAAAGGCTCCCGGAAACATCCATATTTCCTATCCGCTCTCTAACGGAGTCATTGCGGATATCAAAAATATGGAGCTTCTGGTCAAATATTTCATCAATGATTTGTCCAAAAGCAATCTGAAATCCGGCGATTACTATATTGCCGTTCCAACAGATGTTACCGAGGTGGAAAAGAGGGCTTTTTATGACCTTATCAGAGACGCAGGGGTAAAAGCAAGAAAGATCCTGGTGGTGGAAAAGGCGGTCGCCGACGGCCTTGGCCTTGATATTGACGTAAAGAACGCCCAGGGCGTGCTCATTGTAAATGTGGGCTTTGACACAACGGAAATCTCCATCCTTTCTCTGGGCGGAATTGTGCTGAGCCGTCTGATCAAAGTGGGCGGGCAGAAGTTTGACGATGCGGTCCGTGCGGCCGTACGCCGGGAATTCAGCCTTATCATCGGAGGTAAGACTGCGGAAAATGTAAAGATGTCCTTAACCGACCTTGAAAAAGCGGGAAAAGGCGCTGTGGTTTACGGACGGGATATCGTCACAGGACTCCCTGTGGAGCGGGAACTTCCCACCCAGCTGATTAATGAGTCACTGATTGAGCATTTCTATACGATTATTGATAATATAAAAGTGATTTTGGAGAGGACTCCACCTGAACTTGCGGCGGATATTTACCGTCACGGCATTTATCTCACCGGCGGGGCTTCACAGGTAAACAATCTTGCAGAGTTAATTCAAAAGGGAACGGGGCTTAACGTAAACCGCTCCGAAAATCCGGTAACAAGCGTAGCGCTTGGGCTTTCCAAGATTATCAAGGATGACAATTACAAATCGGTTGCCTATGCAATTGAAGGAATGAGCAAATGAGTCCGATCTTAAAGAAAAAAGGAGAAAAGTTTACATTACCCGGTAAATATCTCCTTTTTATTTTAACATTATTATGTACGGGTTTGATTGTGATAACATTTAATACCAATTTTTTAAGCGCGCCCATCAGTGCTGTGGGAGGCTCTGTCATCGTACCCTTGCAGGAGGGTATCAGCAAGGCCGGGAGCTGGCTGTCCACCCGTTCGGAGGAACTGGTGCAAATCCGTTCCCTGCTTCAGGAAAATGAGGAGTTAAAGGCTCAGGTGGATGAACTGACCATGGAAAACATCCGCCTTCAACAGGATCGGTATGAGCTCACAAATCTGCGGGAGCTCTATGAACTGGATGCTCAGTATGACGAGTATCATAAAATCGGGGCCCGTATCATTGCCAGGGATTCGGGAAACTGGTTTCATTCCTTTGTCATCAATAAGGGCTCCGAGGACGGCCTTCAAATTGATATGAATGTGATGGCGGGCAGCGGCCTTGTGGGCCGTATTGTGGATGTGGGGCCAAACTGGGCAAAGGTTATGTCCATTATAGACGACAACTCCAACACCAGCGGCATGGTGCTTTCCACCTCGGAAAACCTGGTGGTATGCGGCGATTTGGAGCTTTATGCGGATGGGGTTATCAGCTTTGAAAAGCTTATAGACAGCGCCGACAGAGTTGTGGAGGGGGATAAGATTGTCACCTCCAATATCAGCGACAAATATCTGCCCGGAATATTGATTGGATATATATCAACCATCAACATGGATTCCAACAATCTGACCAAATCAGGACTGATCATTCCGGCAGTTGATTTTGAGCATTTGGAGGAGGTTTTAATCATTACACAGCTGAAACAGACGGTGGATAATTAAAGGAGGTTTTCGTGAAGCGATTCATTGTATCCGTACTTTTAATCATCATATGTTTTCTGCTCCAGACCACAGTCTTTAAGGGAATTGCCCCGGGCGGAATCGTTCCGAACCTGATGATTGTCCTTACCGCTTCCTTCGGCTTTATGCGTGGAGAGCGTACCGGCCTTATCATAGGATTTTTCTGTGGCTTTTTAGCGGACATCTTTTTTGGAAATGTGCTTGGACTAAACGCCATGATTTATATGTACATAGGTTATGCAAACGGAAAATTCAACCGCATTTTTTTCCCGGAGGACATTAAACTCCCTCTTGCACTTATTCTGGTAAGCGATTTGGTCTATGGTTTTTCCTATTATGTTACCCTGTTTTTACTGCGGGGGCGTTTTCACATCAGGTATTATTTCCTTCATGTTATACTGCCTGAGGTTGTCTATACAATATTAATCACTTTACTTTTGTATCCTCTTGTTTTGTGGATAAACAAAAAACTTGAGGAGTCAGAAGAAAGGAGCGCGCGGAAGTTTGTTTGAAAATCTGAAAGAAAATTTTATCAATATGGTAACATCCAGAGTGTTTGTTCTGATGATTGTTCTTGTGGGAATCAGCGTTGTCATTATCAACAGAATTTTTGACCTGCAGATTGTACACGGGGAAGAATATCTGGATTCTTTTCAGATGCGGATTATGCGGGAACAGACCATCAAGGGAAGCCGGGGCTGTATTTACGACAGAAACGGTAAGCTCCTTGCTTACAATGAGCTGGCCCATTCTGTTATCATAGAGGATGTCTACGAAAGCGGAAGATTTAAAAATTTAAATTTGAATAATACCATTTACCGGTTAATCGGTATCATAGAAGGCAACGGAGATTCCATCGTGAGCGATTTTAAGGTTGTGCTGGACAAAAACGGACGCTACATGTTTACCGTTGAGGGAACCCAGCTTTATCGTTTCCTGGCGGATGTGTACGGACGCCTTACCATTGAGGATTTGGAGGAAAAGGAGCGTACCGCCACAGCCCAGGAAGTGATAGATTATCTCTGCGGCTGGGACAGGTTCCGGATTGGAAATTATACGGAGGATGATGACAAAGATACTTTTGTACCCGGGAACGGCTATACAAAAGACGAGATATTAAAAATTCTTACCATCCGTTATGACATGAACAACAACAGTTACCAGAAATTTATCCCCACCACGGTTGCAACCGACGTCAGCGAGGAGACTGTTGCGGTTGTTATGGAAAATTCCATGGAACTTGAAGGGGTTTCCATCATGGAGGATACCATCCGCAAGTATGTGGACAGTATTTATTTTTCCCACATTCTTGGATATACGGGCAAGGTTTCTCAGGACGAACTGACCGCCCTGCAGGAAGAAAACGGAGAAAATTCCTACGATTTAAACGATACGGTAGGAAAGCTGGGGATTGAAAAATCCATGGAATCCGAATTACAGGGAATAAAAGGCAGCCGGGTGATTTTTGTAAACAGCATGGGAAAGGTGATTGAAACCACCGATTATGTGGAGCCTGTTGCAGGCAATAATGTGTACCTTACCCTGGATCATGATTTACAGATTGCCGCTTACAGAATTTTGGAGGAAAAGCTGGCCAGCATCCTTTACACCAACATTATAAACGCCAAGGAATTTAACACAAATGACGTAAGCAGCAGTAATATCAAAATTCCCATCTATGATGTTTATTTTGCACTGATCAACAATAATGTGATAAATACGGAGCATTTCACCGAAAGGGATGCAGGGGAAAACGAAAAAGCGGTTTATAACAGCTATCTGGAGCGAAAGGCCGGTGTATTTGCAAACCTTCGCACGGAGCTGACGGAAACCCTTACGGCTTATGACCAGCTCCCCATGGAATATCAGATTTATGAAAGCTACATTGCGGAAATGCTCTATGACAACGGAATCATTGTCCGTGAACGGGTGGACGCGGAGGATGAGACCTATATTGCCTGGACCGTTGACGAAGTTATCAGCTTAAACGAGTATTTAAATTACTGTATCGCCATGAACTGGATCGATGTGACCAGGCTTGAGCTGGGAAGTCAGTACTCCGACTCGGAAAAAATATATGCCGGAATCGTGGATTATATTTTCGAACAGCTAGAAGATGATCTGGATTTTACCAAAAGGATCTATCGTTTCATGATAAAAAATGACGTAATATCCGGCACCCAGATTTGTAAAATTTTATTGGAGCAGGAGCTGGTGGAGATTCCCCCTGAGGAGCAGGAACAGTTTGAGAGGGGAGCGGAGAGCGCCTACAATTTTATGATGAACCGTATCCAGAATCTGGACATTACCCCCGCCCAGCTGGCCCTTGATCCCCATTCGGCTTCCATGGTTATCACGGATGTGAAGACAGGGGATGTGCTTGCCCTGGTATCCTATCCGGGATACGACAACAATAAGATGGCCAACGGCGTCAACGCCGAATATTATTCTCAGCTGCTGAATGATTTGTCAACGCCGCTTATCAATTATGCCACAAGACAGATGACCGCCCCCGGTTCCACTTTTAAGATGGTTTCCTCCACGGCCGGTCTTATGGAAGGGACGATCACTCCCTTTACCACTTTTACCTGTACCGGAATTTTTGATAAAATTGCGCCGCCGCCCACCTGTTGGATTTATCCGAGAGGCAGCCATGGCAATTTAAATGTAACCGGCGGCATCCGGCACTCCTGTAACCTGTTTTTCTATGAGCTGGCTTACCGCCTGGGTCTTACGGGAGATACCTATTCTTCGGAAAAAGCGCTGGGTAAACTGGAAACCTATGCGGATATGTACGGGCTTACGGAAACATCCGGGATTGAAATAGAGGAGACTGCTCCCCAGCTGGCTACGGACGATGCGGTCCGTGCCGCAATCGGACAGGATAACAACAACTATTCCACAGTAGGGCTTGCAAGATATGTAACCACCGTAGCCAACAACGGAACCTGCTATAACCTCACATTGGTTGACAGGATAACGGACCACAGCGGTACGCTTACCCAGGATAACAATGCGGAAGTGAGAAATACCATTGACATGGAGCCGGCTTACTGGGACGCCATCCATCAGGGTATGCGCCAGGTAATAGAAAACAATGCTTATTATAAGGACATGCCCATTCCGGTAGCCGGTAAAACCGGTACGGCCGAGGAAAATAAAAACAGGGCGAACCATGCATTGTTTGTCTGCTACGCCCCCTATGATGATCCGGAAATTGCCATAGCCACAAGAATTGCCTACGGCTATACTTCCAGCTATGCTGCCCGGACCACCAAAGAAGTTCTTCGGTATTATTTTGATTTGGCGGACGAGGAGGAAATTATCACCGGTACCGCATCCCAGCTCACCGGCAGCACGGCCCGCACCGATTAATTCTTACAAGGAAAGGAGACAGGTTATTTTGAAAAATACGGTTATCATCAAAAGCTTCCCAAGCGGAATTGTGCTGCACTTAGACCCGGAGCCTTCATTTGACAGTCTGCTTTCGGATATTGCAGATAAATTCCGGGAGTCAAGCAGCTTTTTTAAAGATGCAAGGATGGCTCTTTCCATCAAAGGAAGAAACTTATCTCCGAAGGAGGAGGAAGCGGTCCTCGACGCTATCGCCCAAAACTCCCAGCTTGACATTATCTGTCTGGTAGGTGAGGAGGATGAGGATACCAATCAGATTTTTGTAAGGGCCCTTGAACAGATCAATCCCTATGACGAGAGCGGGCTTTGCAGCGGAGGGCAGTTTTACCGGGGGACCCTGAAAAACGGACAGGTCCTTGAGACAGAATCAAGTATTGTGGTTTTAGGGGATGTTTATCCCGGCGCCACAATCATTTCCGCCGGGGATGTGATAATTCTTGGCGGCCTGTACGGCAAGGCTTATGCCGGTGAAAACGGAAGTCCGGGAAGATATGTGGTAGCGCTTGAAATGTCACCTGAAAGACTTAAAATCGGTGATTTCAAATACAGGGCCAAAAAAGCTTCAAAGTGGCCCATACGGCCTAAAGTACAGCCGAAAATTGCATACATTAAAGATAAAGAAGTTGTGATGGAATCTCTTACAAAAGAATTACTGAGCGAATTGCCAATATAACCCCCGGATAAAACATGATGCGGGCTGGCAGGTTCTCAGGGGACGATAAATTATTTTATTAAATTACCGCGCAGCGGAAATGGAGGTATGTATGAGTGAAGTAATTGTCGTCACGTCAGGGAAAGGCGGTGTGGGAAAAACCACCACATCTGCAAATGTAGGAACCGGTTTGGCAGCAATGGGTAAGAGAGTTGTGCTGATTGATACGGATATCGGTCTGCGCAATCTGGATGTGGTTATGGGACTTGAGAACAGGATTGTTTACAATCTTGTAGATGTGGTGGAGGGTAAGTGCCGGGTAAAACAGGCTCTTATCAAGGACAAACGCCATCCTAATCTTTATCTCATGCCTTCCGCCCAGACAAAGGATAAGACGGCGGTAAATCCCGAACAGATGGTCCTTATGGTCAATCAGCTGCGGGAACAGTTTGATTATATCATACTGGACTGCCCTGCAGGCATTGAACAGGGATTTAAAAATGCCATAGCAGGTGCGGACAGGGCCCTTGTGGTCACCACCCCGGAAGTATCCGCCATCAGAGATGCGGATCGAATTATCGGCATTTTGGAGGCCAACAATTTCAGTAAAATAGATTTGATCATCAACAGACTGCGATACGACATGGTAAAGCGCGGGGATATGATGAGCGCCGCCGATGTTGTGGACATTCTGGCCATCAGCCTTATCGGCATTGTGCCGGATGACGAAAATGTGGTGATTGCAACCAATCAGGGCGAGCCTCTTGTGGGGAACGGTACGCTGGCAGGAAAAGCATATCAGAATATATGCTATCGGGTAACCGGAAAGGAAATTCCTTTTATGGAATTCGAAAAAGGTGTTTCTTTCTGGACCAAAGTGTCAGGTATTTTCCACAAAAATTAGGAGGTGGCGTATGAAAATCAAGAATTTTTTTATCAGGAGAAAATCCAGGGAAGTTGCAAAAGACCGATTAAAAATACTGCTTATTTCCGACAGAGTCAACTGTTCTCCGGAAATGATGGAAATGATAAAGACCGATATTGCCAAGGTCATATCAAAATACATGAAAATTGATACGGAAAGCATGGAAATCCAAATCAGCAAGACGGACAGCAAAGGACGTGATAAGACGCCCACCTTATACGCCAACATCCCTATTTTGGATTTACATAAGAATATAAACTGAGGTGGATTAGAAAAATGCTCAGACAGTATAAAATACGACATTATGATTTTAAGCTGGCAATCCTGGTCATTGCCCTGGCTGTTATAGGAATTATAGCTGTGGGCAGTGCCGAGCCGGCGCTGCAGACAAGACAGATAGCGGGATTTGCCTTTGGGGTATTTCTGATGCTGGTGATATCCCTGTTTGATTATTCCGTACTTCTGAATTTATACTGGCTTATGTATGTCTTTAATATTGTTTTGTTGGTTTTGGTTATTGTAATGGGAAAAGACGCCGGCGGAGCCCAGAGATGGCTGCGGATAGCCGGCATCCAATTCCAGCCTTCCGAGCTGGCTAAAATTTTTATCATTTTGTTTTTTGCTCAATTTATTAACAAGCATAAGGAAAAGCTGAATACCTTTCAGTATATAGCCATGAGCTGCCTTTTGTTTGCGCTGCCTGCTTTTCTTGTCTATAAGCAGCCCGATTTGTCCACCACTATTGTCATCTGCCTGATTTTCTGTGTCATTATGTTTACAGGGGGAATCAGCTGGAAGGTGATTGCCGGTGTGCTGGCGGTAGGAATACCTGCTTTTGTTATCTTTATGTATCTGATCATGCAGCCGGATCAGAAGATTATAAGCGAGGAGCATATTTATCAGCTCAACAGGATTATTTCCTTTTTTAATAAGGAAGAATTTGCCAATTCTTTGGGATATCAGCAGGAATATTCCGTTATGGCAATCGGTTCAGGGCAGTTAACAGGGAAAGGATACAAGAATAATGAGATAAGCTCCGTAAAAAATGCCGACTTTATTGCGGAGCAGCAGACGGATTTTATCTTTGCCGTGATCGGAGAGGAATTTGGGTTCGTGGGCACCTGCACAGTGGTGGTGCTTGTACTTTTAATCAGCATAGAGTGTATGATGATTGCCTGGCGAGCCAGGGATATAGCGGGAACCATCATCGCCGCAGGAATCGGGGCCATGATAGGCTTTCAGGCCTTTATCAACATAGGCGTTGTTACCTATCTGCTTCCAAATACAGGATTGCCCCTTCCCTTTGTCAGTTATGGGCTTACCTCCCTGGTAAGTTCTTTTATCGGAATTGGATTTGTTTTAAATGTGGGGTTACAATGTCAGCAAAAATGATGTATAATAAAAATATTAATATATTATTAATACAAGGGTTTAATTATATATGCGTCAGGAGGGGTGTATAAATGAATATCGCGTTAATAGCGCACGATACAAAAAAGAAGCTCATGCAGAATTTTTGCATTGCTTACAGGGGGATATTAAGCAAGCATGAATTGTGTGCAACAGGAACCACCGGCAGATTGGTTGAGGAAGTTACAAATTTAAACATCCGCAAATTTCTCGCCGGACATTTGGGAGGAGAGCAGCAGATTGGAGCGCAGATTGAACATAATGAGGTGGATTTGGTCATATTCCTGCGCGACCCGTTAACTCCCAAATCAAACGAACCGGATGTCAATAATGTGGTAAAGCTCTGTGATATGTACAATATTCCAATGGCAACCAACCTTGCCACCGCAGAGCTGTTAGTTAAAGCCCTTGACAGAGGAGATTTAGAGTGGCGTGAAATGTACAGATAGAAAAAATCATCAAAAAAGAAAAGCATTTATCCAAAGACTGACCTGTGTTTTCTGTCTTATTCCATTTTGCCTTACCGGCTGCGGACAAGCAGGGTATGCCATGCCCTATACGGCAGACAGTGAGGTGAGCAGTTTCCGCATCGTTAATCTGGAGGATGAGAGAGGGACTGCGGCCCCTTTTGCAGAAGATCTGTGTGTGGTAGACTCCAACATGGGCTCTGCTTCCGTAGACATGTCAAATGCGGCAGCAGCGGGACTTTTTGATTTGAAGGACAGAGAAGCTCTTTATGCAAAAAATGTCCATGAAAAACTCTACCCGGCCAGTCTTACCAAGGTTATGACCGCACTGGTTGCCTTAAAACACAGCTCAGGGGATTTGATGCTCACTGCTTCCGCCAATGTAAGGAATCTGGAAGCCGGCGCGCAGGTCTGCGGTATACGGGAAGGGGATCAAATGACCTTGGATCAGGCACTGCATCTTTTGCTCATCAATTCAGCCAATGATGCGGCTGTAATGATTGCCGAGGGTATTTCCGGTTCGGTGGAAGCTTTCGCGGAGCTGATGAATGAGGAGGCTTTGGCGCTTGGCGCCACCAACACACATTTTACCAATCCCCACGGCCTTCCTGATGAGGAGCACTATACCACAGTCTATGATATGTACCTTATCATGAACGCCGCAATCAATTATTCTGCTTTTACTGAAATCATTCACATGGATTCCTATACCACAGTCTATACGGACAAAAACGGGGCGTCCAAAGAAGTTTCAGTATCAAGTACCAACCGTTACATGCAGGGAACTGCGGAAACGCCGGGAGGCGTCACGGTAATCGGAGGGAAAACCGGCACCACAAACGCGGCGGGACACTGTCTGATCCTATTATCCCGGGATTCCGGAAGCAATCCCTATATATCCGTGATCATGCGCGCGGACGGAGGAGATTTCCTCTACTCTCAAATGACGGCTCTGCTTGGAGAAATTAATAAGTAGCAGGGTTTCATAATTAACAGTTGTTTTTTATTTAGTAATCACTTATAATAAATTTATGCGTAACATAAGTTTACTTATCATTATGTGCAAGCCAATATACTTCAGGAGGTATTACCAATGGTTCAATTAATAGTTGGAAATAAAGGAAAAGGCAAGACCAAGCATTTGTTAGATCAGGTAAACGGACAGGTACAGAGCGTATCCGGCAATATTGTATACCTGGATAAAAGCACGAAGCATATGTATGAGCTGAATAATAAAATCAGACTGATTGATGTATCTTCCTATCTGATTACAAATTCGGATGAATTCGTTGGCTTTATCAGCGGCATTATTTCACAGGATCATGATTTGGAACAGGTTTATGTTGACAATTTCTTAAAAATAGCCTGCCTGGAGGATGAGGGCAGTGAGATGGAGTCCGTAGTCTTAAAATTGGATAAATTGGGCAAAGCCTTCCATATTGATTTCTACTTAAGCGTTTCACTTGATGAAGCACAGGTTCCTGCTTCCATCAAAGATAAAGTCACTGTTTCCTTATAAATTACATACCCCCGGAGGCATCCGGGGGATTTTTCTGCAAAGCAAAAGGAGTCGTCGTTGGAAGATAACAGAAATAACAAGATAGTCAAATACAGACGGCCTTTCCGCATTAATATCGGTATGGTTATTTTTGCGGTGATTTTTGTTTATATTGTCATCTGTGTCTTTATGTATTTTACCCAGAAGCACATAGAGGGACACCAGGTAAAAATGGGTTCTCTTTCTTCCAATAACATCTATAAGGGCATTGCCCTTCGGGATGAAGAAATTGTAAACGCCCAGAAGGCCGGTTATGTAAATTATTATGCCCGGGAGGGAGAACGGGTGGGTGTTGGGAATCTGGTCTACACCTTAGACGAATCAGGCAGACTGGCGGACTACATCAACACGGAAACCGACAGCACCACATTGACCGGCAGGGATTTAAATGAGCTGCGCACGGAAATTCTCGGTTTTAAAAACAGCTTTGACCCTGAATACTTTTCCTCCGTCTATGATTTTAAATACAATGTAAAGGGCACGGTATTAAAGCTGGCCAACGCCAACATTCTGGAAAATGTAGATAAGATAAACAGTTCCGGCTTGTCCGAACTGATTTCTTTCTGTAATGCCCCCTCTACCGGAATTTTGATTTACTCGGTTGACGGATACGAGGAGCTTACATTAGAGCAGTTCACCGCTGATTTGTTTGACACCAAAACCTACGAGAAGACCCAGCTTATCAGCAATGAGCTGGTGGAAGCGGGACAGCCCGTTTACAAAATATCCACAAATGAAGACTGGTCCATTGTGATACAGACTGACCGTGAGAAGGCGGACGAGCTCCTCGATAAAGAGTTCGTGGAAGTAAAATTTTTGAAAAATCAGGAGACCTCTTGGGGGGAAGTATCCAGCTACACCAATGTGGATGGGGATATTTTTGTAAAGCTTACTTTCACCAATTCCATGGTAACCTTCTGCACAGACCGTTTTATTGATATTGAGCTGATACTGGAGGACGAGACCGGGCTGAAAATTCCCAATTCAGCTATTGTGGAAAAGGAGTTTTTTATTGTGCCCAAGGAATATGTTACCCAGGGCGGCAATAATTACGGTTACGGTGTTATGCGGGAAGCCTACAATGAAGACGGCACTGCCACAACAGAATTTATTGAGACCACTATTTACGGTGAAACGGAGAGGGAATATTACCTGGACGACATGGTACTTCGTGTGGGAGACTACATTGTCATGACGGAGACCGGAGAAAAAGAGGCCTTAAGCAAACGCGGAAGCCTTACCGGCGTATATAATATCAACAAAGGATATGCAGACTTTAAACAGATTGATATATTGGGCCAGAACGAGGAGTATTCTATTGTGAAATCCAATACCCAGTACGGCCTTAATGTTTATGACTATATTGTGCTGGACGCAGCCACTGTGGTAGATGATGAATTTATTTATTAGCTCTCATATTTGGCTTTTCAAGAGCCGGAATGCGCAATTTATTACGTCGTAAATGCACAGACCGGCCCGAACTGTTACGATTATTTACCATAAAATCTGCCATATTATAAAAAGGCGGCGGTTGCGCCGCATGGAGGATGATTATGAGCAAGCAGAATGTTATCCGTGAAAATCTTGATTTTGTCCGCGGCAATATTGCAAAAGCATGCGAGAAGGCCTCACGGGATACCGGAGACGTAACACTGATAGCCGTGAGCAAAACAAAACCCGTATCCATGCTGATGGAAGCCTATGAGCAGGGCTGCAGGGAATTTGGTGAAAATAAAGTGCAGGAACTGACTCAAAAGTGGGAGTGTATGCCGAAAGACATCAAATGGCACATGATTGGACATTTGCAGAGAAATAAAGTAAAATATATCATTGATAAGGTTGCTTTAATTCATAGGGTCGATTGTAAACTAACTTTCCCGTTTTGTAACCGAGTTTCACACTTTGTAAGC
>CAJUED010000012.1 GCA_910585075.1 uncultured Lachnospiraceae bacterium | reverse complement strand
AAATGGGGAGAAGCGTATTCTGCTTATTTATTAGCAGATAAGGCTGTGCAAAGAAATAGGAGGATATTTAGAAATTTACGAAAGGATGATTGCTTATGGAAGGAAAGAAGATATTAAGATATAGCATTCAATTATCTATGCTAAAACAACTATTAAATCTGAAGCTAATAAATGAGTTGGAGTATGAGCAGATTCAAAAAAAGCTAATGCGGGATTATGGGATAGTGTCCAACATTACAGCTTGACTTATGAACTGTATTGCATTATAATAAAAGCGAACACTACGATAGGAACACAAAAAGGAGGAAGATATGGAAGTAGAAATTATAAAGGCAAACAATCCATTTGATGAATCTTCCAAAGTCCGAAAAGTAGACCGCTTGAGAGTTGCAGCATATTGTCGTGTCAGTACGGATGATGAGGATCAGATTAAAAGTTATAATTCGATGGTCAAGCATTATACCGAATTGATACAAAATAATGAGCAGTGGGTATTTGCGGGCGTATATGCGGATAAAGCGATTACAGGAACGAAAGTTGATAAAAGAGAAGATTTCCAGCGTCTGATTCAAGACTGTATGGATGGTAAGATTGATATGGTTATTGCCAAGAGCTTACCTCGATTTGCAAGAAATACATTGGATACCTTGAAATATGTCAGGATGTTAAAAGAAAGAAAAATCGCAGTTTATTTTGAGGTTGAAAAGATAAATACATTGAAAGATGGCGAATTTTTAATGACAATTTTAAGCTCTGTTGCACAGCAGGAGGTAGAGAATACCTCGGCATATGTAAAAAAGGGATTAAAAATGAAAATGAAGCGTGGAGAATTGGTCGGATTTCAGGGGTGTTTAGGATATGATTACGATGTTGCAACAAAATCAATTTCCATAAATGAAGAAGGTGCAGAAGTTGTAAGGTATATATTTGACAGGTATGTTGCTGGTGCGGGAAGCTCAATGATTGCCAGAGAATTAAATGAACAGGGGATTACAACGATAAGAGGTAATAGTTGGACATCTTCCAGTGTAATGGGAATTATCAATAACGAGAAATATAAAGGCGATATACTATTAGGAAAAACGTTTACCGTTGATCCGATTTCAAAAAGATGATTAGAAAATCTTGGAGAAGAAGATAGGTTTTATATCAAAGACCACCATGAACCCATTATTTCAGCCGAAACTTTTGCTAGGGCGCAAGAGATTCGAGAGCGGAGAAATGGAGGAAGGAAGTCGGTTACTCCGGGGAAACGAGAGAAATATAGCAGACAATATGCATTTAGCTGTCTGTTGGAATGTGGGTTTTGTGGAGCAAATTTATCAAGGCGAAGATGGCATAGCAGTTCTAAATATAAAAAGACGATTTGGCAATGCGTTAAATCTACAAAGGACGGAAAAAGATTCTGTCCGGATAGCAAGGGAATACCGGAACAAGTAATAGAGGAAGCATTTATCGAATCGTATAAAATGCTGTGTGCAGATAACAAGGATGTACTGGAAGAATTTATTTCCAGAGTAGAAAAGACTTTGAGTGAGGATTCCATAAGAGATAAACTCATAAAGCTACAAAAGAGTGCAGATAATCTTCAAGCTAAAAGAAAAAGATTGTTGGAAAATTATCTCGAAGGAATTGTTGCACAAGATATTTACGAAGAAACAGATGTAGGTTATGAGAGGAAACTATCAGATATAAAAGCCAATTTAAAGATTTTAGAGCAACAAATGGATGATGAAGTTTCTTTAAAGCAGCGAGTGGCAGATTTTAAAAAGGCATTATCAAAAAATGGTGTATTGGAGGAATTTGACAGAGGAATATTTGAGAGCATAATTGAAAAAGTCATAGTCGGTGGCTATGATGAAGATGGAAACAAAGATCCCTATAAAATCACTTTCATATATAAAACAGGGTTTAAAAATGAAATTGGAAAGGCAAAAGAGCGTTTCGACAAGTCTAAGAGTGTGAGCGATAAAGCCAAAGAATTGTGTTCCCATATCGTAGACGAGGTAAAAGACGTGTGTTCCTATGTTAGTGACAACACATACGGAATGTGTGGTGGGAATACAAAAGAAGTTTTGATGGATACCGTATTAAATGTATGTTTGTTGGCATTGTTTTATATATGGTATAGGATACAGAAATTGTATGGTGAGAAAGTTCACAGTTAAAATTAATGATTTCCAAAATTTCTTTTTATATAATCATGTGTGGTGGATATATATTTTTATAGATTGTCCATATTTGTCAAATGCAATTAAGGACGAAATGAATAATATTTTGCAAAAAGTAAGGCAGACTTTGAATAAAGAAATAGCAAGTTGTATTGCCAAAAAAGAAGTCATTAAGTTTTTACAAAATACGGTATATCGTTACAAATTTATAAATTAGGGAATAATGAAAGAGGAATTTTATGAGAATATAGTTTTTTCCTCCTTTGATAGAACGATTTTTAATACTAAGGGAGAAAATAATTCCGGTTTTGATTTTGAGGAATATTAAAACCTTGAAATATAATACGAGGAGAGCTACATTATGAAGAAATTAATTGCAGAAGAGTATAAACGATTTGAGGATATCAAACAGATACGTGAAGATGGTTCAGAATTTTGGAGTGCAAGGGAACTTGCGGTTGCATTAGATTACACTCAGTGGAGAAATTTTACTGGTGTGATAAAAAGAGCAATGGTTGCTTGTGAAAATAGTGGACATGATATTTTTTTCGATTTTGCTGAGGTCAGCAAAATCGTGGAAGCAGGAGCAACAAACAAGCCTGTAAAAGATTATGAATTATCCAGATATGCGTGTTACTTGATTGTACAGAATGGCGATCCACGAAAAGAAGTGATTGCATTGGGACAGACATATTTTGCAATTCAGACGTATCGCCAAGAGGTAGCAGATCACTTTAACGAATTGAGCGAGGACAATCGTAGACTTGTTGTGCGTGGTGACATTAAACAATGGAATCAGATGCTTGCAGAGACAGCCCATAAAGCGGGAGTTATTACAAATGAGGAATTTGCAATTTTTCAAAATGCAGGATATATGGGATTGTATGGTGGTTTGGACGTAGATGATATTCATACAAAAAAAGGGTTGGAAGTTGGACAGAAAATTCTTGATTATATGGGAAGTACTGAATTGATTGCTAACCTGTTTCGTATATCTCAGACAGAAGAAAAATTGCGAAAGGATGAAGTTGATGATGCTAAAAGGGCAACTTCTGTTCATTATTCTGTGGGTAGAGAGGTACGGGGCGCAATAGAAAAGATTGGCGGAACAATGCCAGAGGATTTGCCAACACCTGAAAAGAGTATTCAGCAGATAGAAAAAGAACAGATGGCACGCTTAAAGGCAAAAGCAAAAAAAGGAAAGCTAATGCTTGATGAGTAAAAAAATTGAAATATTTCTGTGCGGATAAAAAAGGAAAAGTTAAGTAAATACATGAGAATTGTATTCCTATACGAGTGACGAGGCTGAAAAATTGTGTTTACATAGTAGCTCCGACACATGTGGAGACAGTTTGCTGTTTAAGCCGCATAAAACTTAGAATTTACACGTTGATATGGCAGATATGGAAAAAAAGTTGGAAACTTTACAGGCACATCTTAGACAGGTATCGGGAACAAAATCCCGTTTAGAACGGCAGGTGGACAGTTTGGATATTGAAATTGAACCCTAAAGTGACCTCCAGAATAGAATTAGTGAAAGGATTATTGAACTGGAGAATAATCGCATAAACCGAAAAGAGCCGTATGAATGAAAGAAGAAAAAAAGAAAACATATTTAGGAGAACGATTTTTTATATGAGGAAGTTGCCCAAATGATAGGCCTAAAAGGACCAAGAACAAGGCAGCTATTAAATGAATTAGTGACAATGAATTTAGTCTCCTGTACGGCGGTAACTAAAAATAGAAGATATGTGAAAGTGTAAAAGCTATTCGTTTTAAAGCAAACATTGGTGGATATGGAACCGAAATTCAATATTGAAGATTTATCAAACAATTAAAAAGGAGCAGAATATGATAGAAATACCAGAAAGCCTGACATTAGCAAGTCAACTGAACGAAACAGTAAAAGGAAAAAGAATCGCAGAGGTTGAGACGGAGCATACAAAGCATTCCTTTGCGTGGTATCATGGAGAGCCGTCTGCCTATGCCGGTATTATGGAAGGGCGGGAAATAGGAAACAGTACAGGGCTTGGCAGTATGGTGGAAATAGAGCTTTCAGGTTATAGTTTTATCGTAGGAGACGGTACGAATCTCCGCTATTTCCCAAATGGGAAAAAGCTTCCGGACAAGTATCAGATGCGGATTATGTTGGAAAATGGAGATTCCCTGCTTTGTTCGGTTCAAATGTATGGGGCGATGTTTTTGGTGGAACCTGAAAATTATGAAAATCCCTACTACCATGTGGCAAAGGAAAAGCCGCTTCCGGGAACAGAGGCGTTTGATTATACATATTTTACATCTCTCTGGGAAGGGCTTTCGGGTAAAATTTCCATTAAGGAATTTTTGGCAACCAACCAGCGGATTCCGGGGTTAGGAAATGGGGTGCTTCAGGATATTTTGCTGGAGGCGGGACTTCATCCGAAACAAAAAATAAATACTGTTCAGGGAGATTTATGGAAAAGGGTTTATGAATCTGTGATACATATATTGGATCAAATGTGTGCTGCGGGCGGAAGGGATACGGAAAAAACACTATTCGGAGAGCCCGGCGGCTATGTTACGAAGCTTTCCAAGAAGACAGTGGGAAAGCCCTGTCCTTATTGTGGAAATGAAATTAAAAAAATGAGTTATATGGGCGGGACCGTGTATTACTGTCCGTCATGCCAACCGTTGCCGTAATTTTCAGGAGTATTTTCAGGCGTGCCTTATAGTCAACGACATAATAAATTGTGTTTACCGGCTCTTGTAAAAGCCATATATGTCAGTTTTTGTATGCCAGAAAAGGCAATTTCTAATGTCGTTGACTATAGCTTTTACCGGGCAAAAGGCTGCCCATTATGCAGAACTCCTTGAACAACCCAGCGGGTGGAGTGCCCACTGCCGGTGCAGGTGGAGAGGGTCAATATTTTATCCGTAGCTGTAGGAACGATTCCCGTATCAATAACAGAGTTTTCCACACAGAACTGAATGAATTCGTTCCTTCTTTTTTCGGAGTTGATGTTTATGCGGTAGACAATCTGGCGGGTGCCCACCTCATGGACAGCAAAAATATCGTACCGGTATACGCCGTCGTCCATAACCACGTAAATGCTGGGATGCTCCTTCCAATATTCTGCGTCCTCGTAGTTGATAAGGCTGCCAAACATGGAGCCATTGCGCATTTTGTGCCCGTAGACAATGGTGTTGAAGCTTTGCATATTCGGATTGATCAGGCATTCCATAAAAATGGAGCCTACGGAGCTTCGGTCATTGTTCCAGGTATGGTTTAAATAATATTTATTGTCTTCCGCCTGAAGGAGCGGGTAGGAGAGCTCTGTTTCCGGAATGGTAATCCAGCCAATCACTTCGCTGTTTACTTCCCTTAAAGAATCCAGATCCGTGTCCTTAAGGGCGTCGGCCCAGAAATCTGTTTCTTCCGGTTCCTCCTCCGGCTTTTCAGGCAGGGCAGTGAGGCCTGCCACCATCCGGGCGTCAAAATAATCCTCATCCCCATTACGATAATCTATGGTTTTGATGCCTATAACGGCTACACTGATAACAAAAGCCAAAGCAAGTGAGATTGTCATTAGCAGATACGCTTTCTTTTTCATTTTGAAATTCCCTTCTTTACATTCCATGTTCTATCAGTTTATCATAATTGAGGTAATACAGATAATATCCGCCGATATTGTGCTGTACATCATCAATGCGGACGCGAAATCCATCCTCACGTATCATGAACGTATTTAAAACCCGCTGTGGATTTGCCGTATACATGGCGTATTCAGGATAAAAATATCCGTTTAGCTGCCGCTCTGCCCTGCGGCTGATTGTATTTAAAAATTCATCCAAATCAAATCCGGAGGTGGAACCGCCATTTGCAATCATACGGTCATACAGTTCAAAGGTAGCCATCAGCAACTCCAAATCTGTGGGGGATGTGGTATCACATTCTTTGATTTCCTGCAAATTTTTTTGTACATTTTTTAGGGCAAAAGCATAATAATCCGCATTGTTTGTCACGTATTTGGTAATCTCATTCATACTGTATGCGACCCAATGATCCTTGCACCGGGTGTAATCCGCTTCTATAAAATGTTGCACAGCGCTTTTGGCGGCATCCAGCCAGATTTGCTCTCCTGTGAGGCCGTAAAGGCGGCAGAGAGCAAAGGTTGCCTCCCCATCATAATAAATACTGCGGAAGGCTTCTTTTGGAGTAAAATCGCCGTTTAAAACGTGATAATACTGACCGCCAGACTGGTCTAAGAGAGAGAGGATTCCATTGCCAAGAGCGCAACACACATCCTGATATTTGTTATCCTGAAAAGCCTCCATATATTCTGTTAAAGCAATCACCGCAAGACTGCCTGCGCCTAACTTGATTTCGTCGCTTTCTTTTTCATAAAGATAGGCATTCCCATTTGAATCATAAACCACCTGGTCAAGCATGAAATCGATTCCCTGGGTAATTCTCTTTGCCGATTCACTGTTAGAGTGCAAAGAATAACAATCAATAAGCGACCATAAGGCACCGGCGTGGCCTGCCATATTATAGCCGTCGATTTCTTCGTTAAATCGTGGATAGATTCCATATAGAAAAGAGCCGTCGTCCTCAATTTGATTTGCCAAAAAACCGGAAGCATTTAAAATCAAATCTTTCGCATATGCTCCATCAGGAGCAGAAAAATCCAATCGTCTGCGCCCATAATCCAAATCATTTCCATTTAATTCATAGACAGTGTTATCCTCATCACACAGCCAGCTGGCACATTGAAACAGGGTATAGGTTTTAGGTAATGCATTTATAGGGTTTTGCTTATTTTTTTCCAGATAACGATTTAATACATCTAAGTTGATACCGCCGTCTTCATAATTATAGATTTTCACGCCGTTCAATTCAGCTTCCAACAGAGCTGTGTTAAATGTATTATCAAAGGCAATTCCATAACGAAAGGCTTCTTTTTGAGACGATCTTGTTGCCTGTAGTAATTCTTCCGCTGATATCAGTTCGGAGAAATAAACCACATCCGCTTTAACCCATCTTGGATATACTTTTCTTCTCTGTAAGGCACTATCAGCCTTATTTAAAGCGGCGTCCCAGGCTTCCTCAAGAGTTTGGCCGGTGCCGGAGTAGACCTTTGCACGCTTGGTTCCGTCACAAACAGAAAGAAAGATAACGTTTCCCGCTTCCCCTGCAGGGGTATTGCCTGCTTCCAACCGAACCCAGTCTGCCAGAGCATATTCCTTTAGAAGGCTGGATTTTTCCTGAAAAAGGGTGGTGTCATTGCGGCTTAGGAAAAACAGGATGAATACCAGCAGAATGGCCCCAACAATTGAAAGTAGTATGGTTGCCCAGTGGAGAAAACGTTTCTTTTTCATGATTTGCGCCTCATATTATAATGTAATAATTTAACTGTTGCTTTGTTTCGGAGATAATATATTATCTTTCTTATTAAAAACCGGAGCCTTACAAAGGCCCCGGTTTTTTAGCAATGAACTTTCTTTAAATTGCTTTATCCGTTTTTTGCTCTTTCAACTTTAAAGTTGTCAATAACAGCAGACCGGCAGCAGATAAAACAGTCATTACATACCACAGATCAGAGATATCACCGGTTCTGGGGATATTTGCCAAAGGAACTTCCTCATCAAAAATATCCACTAAAGAACCGCGGCGAGGAATAATTGCTAAAGGTACATCCTCATCCAGAATATCTATCAACGCGGCATCTGCTAAGGGAACGTTGTCATCAGTAATATTCGCAAGAAGGAAATCACCTGCAAAATTGACAGCAACTCCAGCTACATTGGTGTTAGGTTCAGGCGTATCCGGCTCATTTGGAGTGCCGGGAGTGCCTGGATCGTTCGAAGTACCGGGATTATCCGGCGTACTCGGATTTTCAGGGTCATTTGGAGTACTAGGTTCATCCGGCGTGCTCGGATTGTCAGGGTCGTCCGGATTATCGGGGTCATCTGGTGTACTCGGATTGTCAGGATCATTCGGATTATCGGGTTCATCCGGCGTATCAGGATTATCAGGTTCGTCCGGATCCTTGGGATCATCCGGATCTTTAGGAACATCTGGATCCTTAGGATCATCCGGGGCCTTTTGATAACTTACTTTCTGATTACTATGCCAAGATTCGTTTCGGGTTTCTTCCATGGTTTTGGATTCTGTTACGGTGGTTGTTACGGTAGCTTCAGCGTCTGTGACATTGAACTTCATGTTGACATTTAAATCTACTTTGTAGCTGGCCTTGTCACCCGTAACGTAGCCCGTCATGTTTTGAGACCTCTCTCCTTTTGTATCAATTACAGAATGGAATAAGTACGCACCTGACGTCAATTCTTGAACACCACTCAAATTTAACCTGATATTTGCTCCATCCGGTAATATAATACCGTTAATTGTGAAAATACCATCAAAATTATCCAGGTCCAAACGCTTCTCAGCTATTGGAATTGCAGTACCATCAACCTCTGCATACACATATACTTTCAAATCATTAGAATTAATTCGGCTGGGCATTACCGCTAAAGCAAGAGAAATGTCTGCTTTGTACAACTTTTTATCCTGCTCGCTCCATTCCTTGACAGCATTTTGAACAGTTTCATTGAGATCCTTTAAGCTGTTGACATCTTCCACTTTTTCAACAATAGAGATATCAGTTCCCACAATATTTTCAGAACTAATGATGTCGGTAGTGTCTTTGAAAAGGGGCTTGCCATCTTCATCTACAAAATCTTCAGCTTTTTGAAGATCCTGTCTGATTAATGCTCTAAAAAGCATCATGGCAGTATTCTGCTCATTGGCACTAAGTTCGCATACGTTATTCGTACCAGAACCTGGCTTGCGGTATTTCAGATAATGCGTAAACAGATTGCTGTCAGGGTTAAGCTTGTAGTCTCCATTATTGGCATAATACCAAATGGCGGCCTGCGTAACAGCCATGGCAATTCCTTCATCAATTAAAATAGGTCCATCTGTGCCTTTTGCGCTACCAGGAATAGTTAAATTATTTTCTGATGCATATTTTTTTATCAGATTCTTTACTTCTGTGAGACTGCCAACGCCGGATTCGGTTCCCCACCAACCGTTTTCAACTATATATTGCAGATGGGCGGCATCATCGTCATCAAGATCAAAATAATTTGCATCGTTCATATTTACAAGGTCGTAACCATGTCCTGGAATCGTTCCCTGCCCTTTTTCAGCACAATAAACATAAATTTCATTTCCATCAGGACCCTTTATCTTACGCATCCACACAGGGGGGTGGCTGGCATTATTGTAGTCGCCATGACCTTCGTAATTAATAAATACGGTACTTTGGATTACAGGTCTTGCAAGCGTTAAATCTTCTTTATCATCCTTAGCGGTTGCATCAGTTTTACTTGTGGCGGCAAATAAATGCTCAGAGGCCTCATTTTGAGTGGTATCTTTTCCCTCATATTTGCCTTCCGCAGCATTAAGTATCTTGTCAGTAGGTTTTAGACCGGTAATATTCGAAACATTACCGTTCAAAACATTACCGTTGCTATCTTTATTCGCCGTAACTTCAAAATCAGTGATTTTAATTTCCCCATTCGTTTCAGAGATAAACCTGAAAGTATTTGTGGTAGTGGTGGTGGTTCTTGACCAGCTGCCGGTTTTCAGGTACACGGTGGTTTCGGTGGTTTTGGTTCTGCCGTCAGGTTCAGGAAGGACTTCTTCCGAAATCTGGGTATAGCCGATAACAGTTCCATCCGCATCATATATATATGAAAGAGAAGCGGATTCTTCGGGAAGTTCTTCTTCACTTTCAAGCAGTCCTTCTTCTTTAACGGTTATTGTTTCCGTAGTAAGCCAGCCTTTGTTGCCATTTTCATCCGTTTGCTTTTTGGTTTCCCAACTGCTGGTTGTGGTGACGCCGTCTACGGTTTCCTCTTTGCTATAGTGAGCAGAATTATCATCCTCTGCAACTTTATTCTCATCCGTATAAATGTCGCTTGGACCAGGACGCATTTCTGTGAGCATTTTATCAATATCCACTTCAATGGAGGAACCGTAAGCGCCGACTACATTATTGTTTTTATCACGTAATAAAGAAACGATAACGTCTTTTTCGTTTTCGCCGTCTTTATCTTTCGTATATTTGTACTGACCGGTAGGATTGCCTTCATTATCCAAAACAGCCTCAAGAGTAAATGCCTGGCCGTCAACCGTTATCTCGTACGATTTTTCCGATGTGGATTCATCAGAAACTTCCTTGACAGGCACAAAGCCAAGCTCCGGTGTTTGGAAGGATACTTCCGCGTCGGTCTCTGTCTTGGAGAAAGTTCCCTTTGAAGTTGTGACATTGTAACCCGTTATATTATTGTCATCATCATATACCGGATCTACGGTAACTTCGACAGCCTGACCATTTTCGTCAATGGTGGTATACTTATAAGCGGTTCCATCCTCGCTTACATAGTCGAATTCCACATCAACAGGCTTTTCGGGTTCTTCTTCCTGAAAAGAGGTTTGAATATCCGCAGTGGTTTCTGTGATGGTGGTTGTCTGCTCGCCGGTGATTTCACTGGAAACAATGTCGCCATCCTCGTTGAAATCGGGTGTGGAAGTTTCGCTGCCTTCAACTGTGACGGTAATCTTGGTATCTTCACCATCCGTACCGTCTTCATTTTTCCAGGAACCGTCACTTTCCGCGCTGCCTTCCCACTCAATGGTCTCATCCTTTTCAGGGTCAACGCTTTGAGAAGGGGTGACGTTGACAACAGTCTCATTGTCATCCTTTGTTATTTCGATTGTAACATCATTGTCACCGGAACCCTCTTGCTGATTTCCTGAATTTGAATCATTGGTAGGAGGTAATACATCATTGCCTCCGTTGGAGGTATCTTCACCATGTGAAGAATCTTGAGATTCGCCATCGGTTTCAAACTCAGACCCTAACTCTGTTTCCTGCTGATTTTCAACTACATCTTCAGCCAGACCAATAATTTGAGGGGTACCGGCTGTGATAACAACAGCGAGAGAAAGAGCAAAGACACGTTTAGCGAACTCTTTCAATTTTTTATTTTTCATTTATTTTCCTTTCTTTGCTTTATATTTTAAAAGCAAAGGGTAGGGCGACCGGGCTGGCATAGTATACTAACTATAAATTACACTTATAGTACCGATACCTTAGCCCCCTAGCTTTGCGTCCCATTATTTCTAATGGTTTGCTTAAAAATAGGTTACTTAAACTTACATTTCAGCCCCGCTGTCTCTGGTGTGGATGACAACGGGGTCATTTTCCAGGTGGAAACAGCGTCATGATGTTCACCCCGCTTTCTCAATTTTGCAATATGGGCTGTAATTTTTCTGCAAAAATATTTATGATAGGTTATCCGTTTAAATAGCTCTCAATTACTCATAGAGAAAATACGATTTTACGCGCTTTTTACTCTACTTAAGTTAACAATAGCACAGAATATCACATGTTGCAATAAAATTTAGAATTTAAGTTTACGAAAATTTTGTTTATAAATAATTGTTTCCAATTACGGGAAAATGTAAATGTAACAAACCAAATATGGGAATATATAGGAGCCGGAACAGATTAGAGTTATTGTTCCGGCCCCTATTTTATAAGAGAATGTGCTTATAAAAGAAATCAGTTTGTCAAACTGATGTATGTACGTTTAATAGTTCACGATATCCAACATACCGTATTTTACCAGCTTATCATAATTAATATAGTATAAATAGTATCCGCCAATGTTGTGCTGGACATCATCAATGCGGACACGGTAACCGTCATGCCGCACCATGAACGTGTTTAAAATCCGCTCCGGATTTTCCATATACATGGCATATTCCGGATAAAAATAGCCATTCAACTGCCGGTTTGCCCTGATATAAATGGTATCTAAAAAAGCTTCCAAGTCAAAACCGGATACCAATCCGCCATTTTCCATCATCCGGTCATAGAGCTCAAAGGTAGCCATCAGCAGTTCCAAATAGGTGTGGTAAGTGGTGTCACGGTTTCTGATTTCTTTCAAATTTACCTGAGCATTTTCCAGAGCAAAGGCATAATAGTCCATATTGTCGGTTATGTATTTGGTAATTTCATTCATGCTGTATGCAACCCAATGGTCTTTATACTGGGTATAGTCGGCTTCGATAAAATGGTTCACAGCGCTTTGTGCGGCATCAAGCCACGTCTGATTTTTGGTAAGGCCGTAGAGACGGCAGAGGGCAAAGGTTGCTTCACCGTCATAGTAGACCGTGCGGAAGGCTTCTTTTTGTGTGAAATCACCATTCAAAACATGATAATATTCGCCGCTTGACTGATCCAGCATAGAAAGAATACCTTCTCCCAAAGCACAGCAAACGTCTTTGTACTTATCATTTTCAAAAACTTCCATGTACTCTGTCAAGGCTACCACGGCAATTCCACAGCCTCCGAGCTTGATTTCGTCAGCCTTTTCCTCATAAAGATAGGCCCTGCCATTCGCATCATAAATGACCTGGCTGAGCATATAGTCAATGGTCCGATTGATTTTTTCTTCCAGTTCATTGTCGGGGGCCAGCCGATAGCGGCAAATCAGCGACCAGAGAGTGCTGGCATGGCGTACAATATTATAATTTTCAATTTCCTCATCAAAACGGGGGTAGATACCGTAAACAAAGGAGCCGTCCTCTTTTACTTGATCCGCCAAAAAGCCGGAGGCATTTAAAATTAAATCCTTGGCATAGGCGGCATCCAGGATTTCCGGTTGTCGGCGGCCATAATCAAGGCCGCTGGCGCTTAGATCGTAAACAGTATTATCTTCATCACATATCCAGCCGGCGCATTGGAATAAAGTGCATGACAGAGGAAGCCTGTCTAAGGTAGAATGTTTTGCCTTTTTTAAGTATTTATTTAAAGCATTTAGATTAATACCGCCGTTTTTATAATCATAAATTTTTGCCCCATTGAGTTCGGCTTCCAACAGAGCAGTCTGAAATTCCGTATCAAAAGCTATACCATAGCGGAAAAACTCTTGTCGGGAGGATTGCACGGCGGCGGACAAATCTTGCATGGAGACAGTAGTGGAAAGATAAAGAGCATCTGCTTTAACCCATTTTGGATAAAGCGTATTTTTTTGTAAAGCCTGATTTGCTTTATCTACAACTGACGACCATGCTTCATCTAATGTTTTACCGGTACCAGTATAGACCTTTGCCCTTGACTTTCCATCACAGACGGAGAGGAACACAGCATTTCCGGCTTCACCGGCGGGGGAATTGCCAAGCTCCTCATAAACCCAATCGGCCAAAGCGTATTCCTGAAGCAGAGCGACCTTTTCCTGAAAAAGTTCGGTATTATTACTATTATTATGATGGAGCGGAAACAGCAATCCCAATACCGCCGCGATGATAACTACCAGTAATGTTACTGCTAAGAGGAGAAGCTTTTTTTTCTTCATGGTTTTCTCATTTCTGCGCTGCTTTTGCAGTTTTATAAGTTTGTGGATGCAGCGCAGACACAAACCTGTGGAGTGAAAGATTTAAAAATCTTTTACTCTTTGCTACTTTTATTAATAAAACCGGAGCCCGATTGGGGCTCCGGCTTTTGGTTAATGCTAGCAGACACGCAAAGCGTAATCGCATTTCTTATTTTTCACGTAACTATTTTTTAGGCATTCTTACGTTTTTTACGTTCCAGAACCGCCAAACACAATAACCCGGCAGCGGAGAGAACGGCAATCGCATACCATACGTCAGAAATATCACCTGTCTGAGGTATATTTGCCAGAGGAACCTCCTCATCAAAAATATCTACCAGGGAGCTACGTCTGGGAAGGGCCGCTAAAGGAACATCTTCATCAAGAATATCCGTCAGTGATGCATCTTCTGCCGGAAGCTCGGCAAGAGGTACAGGGTCTCCAGGAACATCCATAAGGGATACAGGGTCTCCGGGATCATCTGTAAAAGGTACAGGGGTTCCGGGATCATCTGAATCGGCGTCATCGTCTGAATCAGAGTCGGTATCAGCGTCAGCATCCGCATCTGAATCATCGTCTGAATCTGAATCAGAGTCCGATTCATTGCTGCTATTATCGTTGTCATCGTCGTCGTCATCATCATCGCCTTCGTTATTTTCATTACCGCCGCCGTCATCATTATCATCTTTGCTCTCGGAACTGTCAGTGCTGTTAGAATTCCAAGACCACTGTGCGGAACTTGCGTCCATTTCAGATACTTCTGATTCAATGGTGGCCTGGCCTTTTGCAACATTCAGCGTTATATTCAGGCTTAAATCAAAATTACGTTCGCCTTCTTCAACACTGATAAAGGTCTGTGATTTATCATAGCCACCTGAAGCGGAAATCAGGTATGCGTTTTTGGTTAATGTTTGAGTACCGGTAATCCGTAATGTAACCTCAACACCATTTTCAAGCTCTAAATCTTTTAAAGTAAAGCTTCCATCTGCATTTTCTATGATGATACCATCAGAACCAACTACATTATTATTTACTAACAAGGCAGATTTACTATCTTCTGTTGCCAGTCGATAAGTGTATAAAGGTTCGTCAGAACCAATTGCATATACACGTACGATGAAGTCATCCTTGTTTAATCGACTGTTTGTTACATCCAAATAGAAGCTGACATCAGTACTGTAAACATCATTTGTCGTTTCTGATTTGGAATCTATAGAGTTTTCCAAGTCTTTAATATTTTTGCCAACAGTAACCTTAACTTTACCAAGACTGTCTGCATTGATTAAATCTGTTGCAGGAGGTGCTACATTTTTTTCCTTAATTATGTCAGGATTGTTGATTAAATAATCATAAATTGCTTTGACATGTTTTTGAGTATCGTTTTCCGTCGTTACACCTGCATGATGCAGCCTATCATACTGGTAATAATTACCGTTATAATTATAAAAGACAAAAGGGTTATCTGCCAAAGTAAGGTCTCCACTACTGCCGTAATACCAGATAGCAGCCTGTGTTGCAGACATTGCTATTCCGCCGGATATCCAATTAAGTTCAGATTTTGATTTAGCAAACCCAATCTCTATCAACCATTCCTTGAAAGAATCCAAACTTCCGGTGTCAGAAGAAGTTCCCCAATAACCGTTTAAAGCGATTGCACTAATTTGTTCCGCTGCCTCTGTATCATAAAAACCACTATCTTCTACATTTGTTATATTGTAATCTACTTTATCAGGAGAAACCGAAAGGTCAGCACAGTAAGCATAATGCGGTTTACCATTGGAATCATATACTACAAATTGGTGAACATTATATTTTTTTTCAGTCATAACGGGTTGCCCATCCTTCATGACAGGGTTTCCGTCTTTATCCAAAACAGGGGCAAGATAATTCACCATAACTGCACTGGATAAGCCATATCCTCCGCTAAAATGAAATCCATTGCCTTCATCTGGCAAGGGCGCACTAGCATAGCCCAAATGTATCCATTGATCTTTACCGATACATCCCCAGAGAGCACCATTTTCATCTAGTTCAATCTTATTAACAGTTACTGTATCCCCATTTTTTAGGTACTTGCCAGTTGTTGGATAGTTTGCTGACGAGGGACCTTTTCGAATATTTAATGAAGATGTAACCGTGATTGTAAAAGGTTGTGCATCTGGCAAACCATACAGGTCTGTAGTCGTATTGGTTGTACCGTTGGCCGGGTCATGTTTCAAGTTTGGCGTAAGGCCTTTCGTTTCAGAAGTGCCATGCTCTGAGCCTTCCGTAACAGCCCCCACGGTTACTTCCACCTTGCCATCCTCAGTTTCCGTAACAGTTTCCCGAGTTGTGGTAGAGTGCCTTGTAGTAATTATCTTAGTCCCATTTTCAAAGGTTACTTCCACAGTGATGATTTCAGTTGGCGTTTCCTCTATTGTCTTATAACCGTTTGGAATTTCCTCCCATTTCCATGTATATCCTTCAGCATCTGTTTTGGAATAATTGACTCCATCCTCAGATGTATAACCATCCGGTGCTGTGGGTCTCAGGAATTGTTCGGTATCGCTTTCACTCCATGGAACGGATTCTACTTTTTCATCGCTTATAACAGTTTCATAACCAAGAAGTTCATTGGTGTTTTCATCCCTGACTTCCTTTACCGTCCACACATAATGAGTACCATTTTCGGTTTTGGCGAATTTCCGAATGCCATTTGCCGTATCATCCTCTGTTGTTGATTCTGTGTATCCGTCTTCTTCTTTGGGCAAATGCTGCTCTAATTTTTCAGCTACATCAGGTTTGGTTACTTCAACTGTCTGTTCAACAGTAACATGGTCAACCGAGTCCCTCTGAATAATTTCTCCGGTTTCATTCCGAATAATTTTTGAAGTATTTGTAGAAATAACGTTATTGTTGGCGTCCCTTTGTTCTACTACTTCCCACTCAATTTCACCATCTACACCAAGCGTTTTATAATAGGTAGTAGTTTGCCCATCGGAAACTTCCTGATTAATTTTTTGTAGTGTCCATTCAGATGTATTATCGCCCTCTGTCTTTGTGTACACAAGGACATCGCCATCATCACTCTTTAAAAAATATCCTTCAGGAGCTTTGGGTAATCCATTTCCGTCTACAACAGCTGTATTAACAGGAATTTCAACGGTGATTCCGCTGCCACCTGCTGCGGTATCTTCAAGTTCAATATCGACATCCGTAGATTCTGTAGTAGTAGTGGTGTTTTCTTCACCCTCGACTTCCACGTGGGTAACTCCATCTCCATTTTCGTCCTTGTGTTCGCCGGAGCCATCCCACTCAACTGTAGTTTCGGTAATGGTTTCATTGGTGGTCTCGTCAGTGGTTTCGGTAACAGTCGTAGTTATTTCACCACTTACTTCTATCTGCTCAGGTTCTTCTCCAACCGTAACCGTATCTGTCCAGGGTTCTGTGACAGATTCGGAATCTGAAGTGGAAGCAGAGTCATCAGGAGCATCAACAGAGTCATCAGAAACGTCAGCAGATACAATTACATCACTGGAATCTGAACCACCCTCATCATCAGAGTTATCCCCATTGTCATTAGAATCGCTATCAGAATCGGAATCACTATAGCTTTCTAAAGAATAATCAGTGCCTTCTGAGTCAGAAATATCACCGCCATCCTCTGCCAGAGAAACCAGCTGCGGCGTACCAGCCACCATAACAGCAGCAAGCAGCAGAGCAAGGCCACGCTTTCTGAATATTTTAAGATTTCTTTTTTTCATAATAGTCTTCCTTTCTTTGCTAAAATACTTCGGAAGCAAAGGGTCCGGCGACCGGGCTGGCATAGCGTATCTGCCGTAAACAGGCTACGGCTTAGATTGCCTTAGCCCCCTAGCTTTGCGTCCCACCGTTTCCGATGGTTTGCTAATTATAATTAGTAACCGGGCTGCCATGTGTTTTGAAACAATTAGGCCCCTTAGCTTTGCGTCCCGGCGTTTCCGACGGTTTGCCCTTATAATTAGCAACCAGGCTGACATAGCGGCTTAAATAATTGAACCGCCTTAGTTCCTTGGCTTTGCGTCGCGCCCTTTCAGACGTTTTGCCGAATTGTATCTTTGCAATCATAGTTAGAATCAATAAGCTGCTTCGCAAAACAAATTAACCGGCGAAGTGCGCCGAAGTTTGATTCCTGTCTCAGCCCCCGCTGTCACTGATGCGGATGACAACGGGGTTACCTGCCAGGAGGCCCCAAAGTCATAACGCTCACCCCTTTCTGAATATTTGCAGTCAAATGAAAATAGACAAGCTATTTTTTATACAACAAAATGGCCAGCTCCCCGAAAATTTTGTCGTTCAAACCAACCATTTACAGCCGAAGCTGCATTTTTACTGCAAGATTACATTACACGTGCATTGCTTAAAACGGTGTGTAATGGGGCAAAGACTGCATTTTAGGCATTTTTTGCCTATGCTTAGGTTAAGAATAGCATAAAAGGCTTTACGTTGCAAGATGATTTGCTAAATTTCCTATTTATATAGTATTTCTATACAAGTATTTCAGCCGAAGGCTGAACTGCCGCATTTTTATAGCAATCGGGCATTGGGGCAGGTGTGGCTAAGGCTTATATGCTTAAGTGAGCGGGAAACGTGGTTTGGAATTGCGGATGGGGCTAATTTTTGTATTTTAAAAAGTCAGTGTATTTATAATTATAATATGTTTATTTTTATAAAAATGAACAAGTGAAACTAAAAAAATGGTTATAAGCCAAAGAAAATCGTTGGTGACAGACGAATTTAAACATGCTATGATAAAATTGTGTTTATATATCATGTTCTCGTGGTCTGTAAAGTTATGCACAGGCTTGCATGAATGGTTATAATTTGTATACTGTGAACGAATGTACTGTATGTAGGCACTTGGCAATCATTTTAGAATTGACGGAGGATGTGGCTTTGAATAATGATTATATGCCAAAAGAGGAATTTTTATCCGGTCGGGATACCGGTAAAGAGGAAGTCTGGGATGATGCAGTGGTCAGTATGAAGACAATTATAGGTAAGATGCCGGGTGGTTTTTTCATATATCATGCTGATGGCGATGAAGATATTATTTATGCAAACGAGGCGATGCTCCGGATTTTTAACTGCGATACCATGGAGGAATTTAAGGCGCTTACAGGAAACAGCTTCCGGGGGATAGTGCATCCTGATGATTTGGATGAGGTTGAGGAGAGCATCAGGCTGCAGATTGCAGAGAGCAAGTACGATTTGGATTATGTGGAGTACCGGATTATTCAAAAGGGCGGCGAAATCCGCTGGATAGAGGATTATGGACATTTCACCCACAGCGATTTGTTTGGGGATGTATTTTATGTATTTATAGGCGACGCTACGGAAAAGCGCATGCGGCAGGAGGAGGAGAAAAGGCGGGAGAAGTTAAAATTACAAAATCAGATTGATGCCTATGATAAAAAGCTGGAATCGATGAATCAGGAACAAATCAGACGTTTGGAGCTGATTGATGGGCTCAGTATTGATTATGAATCTATCTTTTTTCTGGACTTTATTGAGGGGACTTTTCAGCCCTATCAGGTCAGTGACAGGATACATAAGAATTTTCATGATGGTGTGTACGACCTTAGGGTATTTACGGATTTCCTTTCGGATTATGCAAGGGAATGGGTGTATCCGGAGGACAGGAAGCTTTTCTTAGGAGCGGTGGATTTTGATTATATCAAAGAACAGCTTGCCGGGAATAAGGTTTATCATGTGAATTACAGGGTGGTGAATGATAAGAAAATTGTTCATCTGCAGTTATGTGTGGTCAATGTGGGAAATGCAGGGAATGGATCCCAGGTAGTGGTGGGATGCAGGGATATTGATGATGCGGTCCGCCATGAGGCAGCGCAGAACAGGCTGCTTGAGGAAGCCATGAACCATGCGAAGCAGTCAAGCAAGGCAAAGGATGTGCTGCTGGCTAATATGTCCCATGACATACGCACCCCAATGAATGCGATTATGGGTTTTACCACACTTGCAAAGAGCCATATCGGTGATGAGGCGGAAGTCCTGCGCGGTTACCTTGAGAAGATAGAATCGTCCGGTCAGGATTTGCTCCATCTGCTGGATGATATGCTGGAATTGTCACGGCTGCGGACAAGCCAAAGCAATTTCCCGGAGACGGAATGCAATCTCCATGACATTTTGCAGGATTTACAGGCGAATATCCTTCCGAGGGCCGAGGCAAAGGGAATTGAATTCCGGTTAAGTACAGATGGGATTGCGCATCCGGAGATACGCAGCAACAAAGAACGCCTGATGCAGATTTTCTTGCGGATTACGGGTAATGCGGTAAATTATACGGAAAGGGGCGGAAAAATTCATTTTTCCGTGGTAGAACAGAGGGCTTCGAGACATTTTGTAATTTTTCAATTTGTGATTGAGGATACGGGAATTGGTATCAGTGAAAGTTTCCTGGAACATATTTTTGAGCCCTTTGAGCGTGAGAGAAATTCAACTTTAAGCGGGGTGAAGGGCACAGGGCTGGGACTCCCCATTGTAAAAAATATTGTGGAACTGATGGGAGGAACCATAGAGGTATCCAGTATTTCCGGCAAGGGCAGCCGCTTTATTGTGACCTTAAATCTAAGGCGGCAGAATAAAGACGGTGAATCGGATCCCGTACCTGTGACAAGAAGGGCGGTCCGGCCGAAACACGGGAAGATTTTGGTGGTAGAGGACAATAAGGTAAATCTTGAGATTATAATTGTGCTTCTGACAGATGCGGGCTATCTGATCGACACAGCTGAAAATGGAAGTGTTGCGGTTGAAATGATAAAGAATTCCCGGCCCGGGGAATATTTTCTGGTTCTGATGGACATACAGATGCCGGTGATGGACGGCCACACGGCAACAAGGAATATTCGAAAGTTGGAAGATGAGGCTCTGGCGAATATTCCGGTGGTTGCTCTGTCGGCCAATAATTTTGAGGAGGACAGAAAGAAATCCCTGGCCAGCGGCATGAATGCTCATTTGGGAAAGCCGGTTAACAGACAGGAGCTTTTAGAATTGATTGAGGGAATTGCTTGAAAAACGAGGGGCTATTTGCTACACTTAAAACTGGTAGGATCAAACGCCGCTGCGCTTTGCGCACCAGCTGATTGTCGTGTGCAAGGAGTCAAAGTATTGCCGGCAGCGGGGTGTACTGAACAAAATGCCATCACGTCTCGTGTATTGGCTGTAAATGAAAATATTATAAAAAGGAGTGTAAAGACATGAAGAAAGTAGCATTTGACTATTCCAAGGCAGCTTCTTTTATTAAGGATCATGAAGTGGAATCCATGAAGAAACTGGCACTGGATGCAAAGGAATTATTGGTTTCCAAAGAAGGCGCGGGGAATGATTTCCTTGGGTGGATTGATCTTCCCGTAGATTATGACAAAGAAGAATTTGACAGAATCAAAAAAGCGGCAGCCAAAATTCAGAGCGATTCTGAAGTTTTGCTGGTAATTGGTATCGGAGGCTCTTATCTGGGAGCAAGGGCTGCCATTGAATTTTTGAGACACAGCTTCTACAATACGGTAAGTAAAGAGGTGAGAAAAACACCTGAGATTTACTTTGTTGGAAATTCCATCAGCTCTACTTATATTAAACATTTAATGGATGTAATTGGTGACAGAGATTTCTCCATCAATATGATCAGTAAGTCCGGTACAACCACGGAGCCTGCCATTGCATTCCGTGTGTTTAAGGCAATGATGGAAGAAAAGTACGGAAAAGAAGAAGCGGCAAAGAGGATTTACGCCACCACCGACAAGGCAAGAGGTTCCCTTAAGAATCTTGCTACTGAGGAAGGATATGAGAGCTTCGTAGTGCCTGATGATGTGGGCGGACGTTTTTCTGTTCTTACTGCAGTAGGCCTGCTTCCCATTGCGGTAAGTGGTGCGGACATTGATAAATTGATGGAAGGGGCACAGGCAGGACGCAAGGCAGCTTTGGAAGCTTCCTTTGAGGAGAATGACGCCCTCAAGTATGCGGCAATCCGTAACATCCTTTTAAGAAAAGGCAAAGGAATTGAGATTCTTGCAAATTATGAGCCCAGTGTTCATTATGTTTCCGAGTGGTGGAAACAGCTCTACGGCGAGAGCGAAGGCAAGGATCAGAAGGGTATTTTCCCTGCAAGCGTTGATTTGACCACAGATTTGCACTCCATGGGCCAGTTCATTCAGGATGGCTCCAGAAATATGTTTGAAACGGTTATCAACATTGAAACCAGCCGTGAAGAAATTATTCTGAAGGAAGAACCGGTTGACCTTGACGGTTTAAATTATCTGGCAGGAAAGAGTGTTGATTTCGTAAATAAGAGTGCAATGAATGGAACAATCCTTGCGCATACGGACGGTCAGGTGCCTAACCTGATGGTTACGGTTCCCGAAGTAAATGAATACTATTTGGGACAGCTGTTCTATTTCTTTGAGTTTGCATGCGGTGTAAGCGGATATCTGCTTGGAGTGAATCCTTTTAATCAGCCGGGTGTGGAGAGCTACAAGAAGAACATGTTCGCGCTCCTTGGTAAGCCGGGATTTGAGGCCCAGAGAGAGGAACTGCTTAAAAGACTGTAAATAAAATGAAAATATATTTTTTAAAAAAAGGCTCGTTTTCGAGCCTTTTTTGCTAGATAGCATCCTTCATTTTCTTCACATATTCTCCCACCGGTCCGGCGGCATTCCGGCCATATTGGGCCACCAGCTTAATAATGGCGGAGCCTACGATGGCGCCGTCTGAGATGGAGGCCATTTTCGCGGCCTGTTCGGGAGTGGAGATTCCAAATCCCACAGCGCAGGGGACGGAAGAATTTTCCCGCACCAGCTTTACAAGGGAAGGAATGTCGGTTTTGATTTCACTTCGGACGCCTGTCACGCCAAGACTGGATACAACATAGATAAATCCCTGTGCTTCTTTTGCAATCATGGCAATCCGGTTTGCGGAAGTGGGGGCAATCAGGGAAATCAGCGCCACACCGTATTTTTGGCAGATATCATCAAATTCTTCTTTTTCCTCAAAAGGCAGGTCGGGCAGGATAAGGCCGTTTATGCCGATTTCCGCGCAGGTTCGGATAAATTTGTCCGCATCATAAGAGAAGACAACGTTGGCGTAAGTCATAAATACCATGGGAAGACTCAAATCCTTGCGCAGGTTTCTAACCATATTAAAAATTTTGTCGGTGGTAACGCCGCCCGTCAGGGCACGCAGGTTGGCCGCCTGTATAACGGGGCCTTCGGCGGTAGGGTCGGAAAAGGGAATGCCAAGCTCTATCAGGTCGGCGCCGTTTTCCGCCATGGCACGGACAATTTTTTCGGTGGTTTCAAGGTCAGGATCCCCGCAGGTGATAAAGGGAATAAAAGCTTTCTTATCACGGAATGCTTCCCGAATCAGTAAGCCGGGAGCCAGATTTTCGGATTGACGGCAGCATGGAGAATCAGATTGACGACAGCTGTGACAGCCGACGGAATCGGCCGGTGTATGTAAAAGTTCTGTTTTTGTGTTATTCATAGATATCCTCCCCTCTGTAGCGCGCGATAGCGGCACAATCTTTATCGCCCCGTCCGGAAATGGTGATGACGATAATTTTATCTTTGTCATAAGCAGGCGCGATTTTCATGGCGTGGGCAATGGCATGAGCGCTCTCAATGGCGGGAATGATACCCTCTGTGCGTGACAGGTACTCAAAGGCGTTTACGGCTTCCTCGTCGGTGACGGGTACATATTCCGCTCTGCCCGTATCGTGAAGCCATGCGTGCTCAGGGCCGATACCAGGGTAGTCAAGACCGGCGGAAATAGAGTAGACAGGGGCAATCTGTCCGTATTTGTCCTGACAAAAATAGGATTTCATTCCGTGGAAAATACCCAGCCGTCCGGTGCTGATGGTGGCGGCGGTTTCGAAGGTGTCAATGCCCCGTCCGGCGGCCTCACAGCCAATCAGTTTTACATTTTTATCCTCTATAAAGTGGTAGAAGGTGCCAATGGCATTGCTGCCGCCGCCCACACAGGCCATGACCACATCCGGAAGGCGGGCTTCCTTTTCCATAATCTGATGTTTGATTTCCCGGGAGATAACAGCCTGGAAATCTCTGACAATGGTTGGGAAAGGGTGGGGGCCCATGACGGAACCAAGGCAGTAATGGGTATCGTTAATCCGACTGGTCCACTCCCTCATGGCTTCGGACACGGCATCCTTTAAGGTGGCGGTCCCTGTTTTGACAGGAATGACCTGGGAACCCAAAAGGCGCATTCTGTATACGTTAAGGGCCTGTCTTTTGGTGTCCTCCTCGCCCATAAAAACAACACATTCCATACCAAGTAATGCAGCCGCCGTGGCTGTGGCAACGCCGTGCTGCCCGGCCCCGGTTTCCGCAATCAGCCGGGTTTTACCCATTTTTTTGGCAAGTAGTGCCTGACCAAGGACATTGTTGATTTTGTGGGAGCCGGTGTGGTTTAAATCTTCTCTTTTCAGGTAAATTTTGGCGCCGCCCAAATCCCGGGTCATTTTTTTTGCATAGTACAGGCAGCTGGGACGGCCTGCATATTCGTTGTACAGGTCCGTGAGCTCTTTATTAAAGACAGGGTCGTCCTTATAATGGTTGTATGCTTCTTCCAGTTCAATGACGGCATTCATAAGGGTTTCGGGAATGTATTGACCGCCGTGAACGCCGAAGCGTCCTTTCGAATTTGACATGATGATCCTCCTTCTTACTTCCTAATTTATAGTGCGTCGCGTTTTACAGCCTCTATAAAGGCTTCTATTTTTTGAAAATCCTTGCAATTATTGGTCTCCACACCGGAGCTGACGTCTACGCCGTACGGGTGGGTCAGCTCTATGGCTTCTCTGACATTTGCGGGGTTTAAGCCGCCTGCAAGGAAAAAGGGTTTTTTGATATTTTGCATCAGTGACCAGTCAAAGAGTGACCAGTCGAAAGCCTTGCCTGCGCCAAGGCCGCCATCTAAGAGCAGATAATCGCAGGGATATGCAAGGGCACTGTCAATGTCTTCCTTACTTTTTATTATGAAGGCTTTGATAACTGGTTTGTGGCACAAGCTTTTCAGCTCCCGGGCATAAGCGGCGTCTTCCTGTCCGTGAAGCTGGGCAAGCTGTATGACTCCATCTTTTAAAAGGGCTTCCACATTTTTTAGGGGTTCATTTACGAACACGCCGACGCTTTGTATGGAGGGCTTTAAAAGCACTCTCAAGAATGCGGCTTCTTTGGGGGAAACATAACGCTTTCTGCCCTGCATAAAGACAAAACCCACATAGTCCGGATTTAAGGCATTTACATAAGAAATATCCTCCGGGGATTTGAGACCGCAGATTTTAATTTTTGGAACGGGAATTTCCATTATTTTAATCCTCCAAATTGTTGATGGTTTGCAAATTTGATGTCTGCAAAATAGGTTGGTTTCATGGACAGAGGTTAAAATCATAGTTGCGTGACCCTGAAAATTGCTATTGGGGGGTCAAAAACCCCGCAGCTCATCCAGCATAGCTTTTTTGTCGGCGGAGCGCATAAGGGTTTCTCCGATTAGGAGGGCATCCACATGAGCTGCCTCAAGGGCTTTCACATCCTCCCGGGTGCGGATTCCGCTTTCCGCAACAAACAGAATATTTTTGGGAACCAGAGAGCGCAGCCTGCCGCTGTTTTCAATATCTACGGTAAAGTTTTTCAGGTTTCGGTTATTCACACCTATGATACGGGCCCCGGCATTTATGGCCGAGGAGATTTCCCTTTCATCATGGGCCTCCACGAGAGCGGAAAGGCCAAGGGTGTCGCAAATATGAATATAGTCTCTTAAGGTATCCGTGGAAAGCAGGGAGCAGATGAGAAGGACGGCGCTTGCACCAAGCAGTTTTGCCTCATAAATCATGTATTCGTCCACCGTAAAGTCCTTTCTGATGCAGGGAATGGATATGGCATCAGAAATTTCTTTCAGGTATTCATCCTTTCCAAGAAACCATTTAGGCTCGGTTAATACGGAGATGCAGGAAGCGCCTGCCCTTTCATACTCTTTGGCAATGGTAAGATAAGGAAATTCCTCCGCAATCAGTCCTTTGGAAGGCGAAGCCTTTTTGCATTCACATATAAAACTGATTCCTTTGGCGGCGAGGGCTTTTTCAAAGGGAAAGCCGGTCTCACAGTTGCAGGAGAGGGCAAGGCGTGCAAGTTCGTTAAGAGGGAGCGACGCTTTGCTTTTTTTAATTCTTTCTTTTGTATAGGCTGCTATAGTATCTAAGATAGTTTCCATTGTTGTCACCATAAAATTAGTTGTTATATCAATATTTTAATTACTATTCATAAATGAGAAGTTATAATATATTATTTTTCATGTATGAGAAGTATTTAATACTTCTTATAGCTTTACAATTACAGATAATAATTAAGTGCAATGCAAAGCCCTGCAGGAATCCTGCTCTTTAGGGGAGATTACTCATAGCTTTAAATTCCTCCAATTTGGCAAGGGCGGAACCCTTGTCTATCAGCTCCCCGGCCAGCTTAATACCGTTTGCAAGGGTATCGGCTTTTTCCGCAATATACAGTGCAGCGCCGGCGTTTAAGAGGACGGCATTGCGCTTGGGCCCTTTTTCACCTTTTAAGATGGATAGGGTGATCTCGGCATTTTGTTCAGGTGAGCCTCCGATCAGATCTTCTTTTTTACAGGAGGTTAATCCGAAATCCTCAGGGGTAATAGTGTAAGTGTGATATTTTCCTTCATGGAATTCACAGGCAAATGTAGGGCCGCATGCAGATATTTCATCCATTTTATCCATTCCATAAACCACCATGCCGCGCTTTACGCCAAGGCTTAAAAGAACCCTTGCAAGGGGCTCCACAAGAGACCGGTCATAGACGCCCAGAAGCTGCATGCTTGGAGAAGCCGGGTTGGTTAAGGGGCCTAAAATGTTAAATACGGTCCGAATGCCCAGTTCCCTGCGGATTGAACCCACATATTTCATGGAAGTGTGATATTTCTGTGCGAAGAAGAAGCAGATACCCACTTTTTCAAGAAGCTCCACACATTTTTCAGGGGATAAATCAATGTTGACGCCAAGAGCTTGTAGACAGTCGGCAGCCCCGGAGTCTGAGGAGGCCGCCCTGTTACCGTGCTTGGCAACCTTCACACCGCCGGCGGAGGCAACCAAGGCCGAGGTAGTTGAGATGTTAAAGCTGTGGGATGCGTCGCCGCCGGTGCCTACGATTTCCAGAAGGTTCATATGATGCTCAACTTTCATTGCGTGGTCGCGCATTGCGGCGGCGCAGCCTGCGATTTCATCAATGGTTTCCGCTTTGGTGCTTTTGGTGGACAGGGCCGCTAAAAAGGCTGCGTTTTGCGTGGGGGAGGTTTCGCCGCTCATAATTTCATTCATGACGGTGTAAGCCTCATCGTAGGTCAGGTCCTGTTTGTCAACAATTTTAACAATGGCTTCTTTGATCATTTTTAGTGTGCTCCTTTCAAGTTGTAAGATTTAAATATGATGTCAACCATGTTTATATGGATTTAACCTGCTCCAGAAAATTTTTGATAATGGCACCGCCTTCCGGCGTCAGTATGGATTCGGGATGAAATTGCAGGCCGTAAACGGGGAATTCCTTATGACGGACCGCCATTACCTCACCGTCATCCGCTCTGCCGGTAATGGAAAGGCAGGGAGGAAGGGTTTCCTCAAGAAGGGCCAGAGAGTGATATCTGGCAACCAAAATAGTCTCGGGAAGACCATGAAAAATCGGACAGTCACGGGCAAGGCTGGTCAGAGACTGCTTCCCGTGCATCAGCTGCTTTGCATAGGAGACGGTTCCGCCGTAGGCCGTGCAAATAACCTGGTGGCCAAGGCATACGCCTAAAACAGGTATTTTATCTCCAAGCTCTCTGACAACATCCATGCAGACACCGGCCTCCTCCGGTCTTCCAGGCCCAGGGGAAAGAATGATTGCCTCCGGTTTCATTTCCTGAATTTCCCGAGCGGTGGCGGCATTGTTTCGGATAACCTTTATGTCAGGGTTTATGGAGCCTGTCATTTGATACAGGTTGTAGGAAAAGCTGTCATAATTATCAATCAGTAAAATCATTAATCCACCTCCTGTTGCAGGGCTTTAACAACGGCGGCGGCCTTGTTTAAGCATTCCTGATATTCTTTTTCGGGAATAGAATCCGCCACAATACCTGCGCCGCTTCGGACAAAAACTTTGCCGTTCTTTTTGTAGGCGATGCGGATTGCAATACAGGTATCAAGGTTCCCTGTGAAATCCAGATAACCTATGGCGCCGCCATAAATGCCCCGTTTATTATTTTCCAAATCGTTTATCAGCTGGCAGGCCCTGATTTTCGGGGCTCCGGAAAGGGTTCCCGCAGGCAGGATGGCATCTATGGCGGAGAGGGCGTCCGCGTCTTTACGTATTTCACCCCGGACCGTGGAGCCTATATGCATAACATGGGAATATCTTTCTATGGAAAGATACTTTTCCACCGCCACAGTTCCAAATTTGCTTATTTTTCCGATATCGTTTCTGCCAAGGTCTACCAGCATATTATGCTCCGCCAGTTCCTTTGGGTCGGCGAGAAGCTTTTCTTCCAGTATTTTATCTTCTTCTTCGCTTGCCCCCCGGGGACTTGTGCCCGCCAGGGGGAAGGTGTGGAGGATACCGTTTTCCAGCTTAACCAGGGTTTCGGGGGAGGCGCCCGCCACTTCCAGGTCACTGCCGGAAAAATAAAACATGTAAGGAGAAGGGTTTAATGTGCGGAGGATACGGTAAGTGTTTAAAAGACTTCCTTCAAAACCGGCCTCCAGACGGTTGGAGAGAACAATCTGAAAGATATCCCCTTCTCTGATATGGTGTTTTGCTTTTTCCACCATGGAGCAGTATTCTTCTTTATTGAAAAGAGGAAGAAAATCAGTGGTGCATCTGCCGGGCTCGTCGGCAGCAGGACTGCCGTGCCTGATTAAGTCCGCCAGCTGATTTAATTCAAGGACAGCCCGGTTATATTCCGTTTCAAGGTTGTCGAGACGGATGTTGACAATCAATATAATTTTTTGCCTGAAGTTGTCAAAGGCGATCACTTTGTCAAAAAGCATTAAGTCCACATCCTTGAAGCCCTCCGTGTCATCAGCATCAAGCAGCAGAGAAGGCTCCGCATATTTTAAATAATCGTAGGAGAAATATCCTACCAGTCCTCCGGCAAAGGGTGGAAGATAAGGAAATCTGGGGCTTTTGTGCTCTGCAATGATCTGGCGGATATATTTTCCGGGCTCTTTTGTCTCAAAAGTGAGGGCGCCTGCCTTCATCAGGCCGTCCTGGCAGGTAATTTCAAGGCTGGGATTGTAACCTAAAAAGGTGTAACGCCCCCACTTTTCGTGGTCGGAAACCGACTCAAGAAGATAGCAGTGGCCGGAAATATTTTTAAGAATTTTAAGGACTTCTATGGGGGTTCTGATGTCTGACAGAATTTCCATACTAACCGGAGCAGTCCGATATTCATTTTGTAAGCTTAATTCTTTCAGTACATGAAGTTTGGGTTGAATCATAATTTCTCCTTTCCGGTGCAATCGAGTCTCACCGCACGGGGCCTGTCGGTTCTGATGACAATCTTCCCACGCAATTTTGCATGTGCGCACCCCTGTGCATAAAAAAAGTCCCTGACAGAAAATATTTCTGTCAAGGACGAATAAACTATCCGCGGTGCCACCTTGATTTACAGCATGAGCCATACACTTAACAGGATACCAACATATCCCTGGCAACTGACGTATGCCCTCACGTTGCAGAATACTTAACAACTCTCTGAGTTATGACAACTCTTTGAGTTGTTGTTCACTGCACCCTCAGCGGTCCATTTGATGACTTGTTTTCCACCCGTTCTCAGCAATCCGGGCTCTCTGTAGGAGCATCATCACCGTTATCTCCGCATCAACGGTTTAGGTGATATTAAGTTTTTATCATATTAACGCACGAAAGAGAAAATGTCAAGAAAAATATTGCGGTAAACATCTGTTCAAAAGAAGATTATTTATATATAATAAAAATGTTATTGCTTCAATCGATAAGCTGATTCATAAATGATTCACAGACAAATTTGCGCCTGTGCCCTGGTTTACGGGCACGGCGGTATGGAGGATTTACATGAAAATAGTGGTTTTAGAGAGAAACAGCGTAGGGCTGGATGTTTCGGTGGATACGTTAAAGAGCCTTGGGGAGGTGACAGTATATCCCAACACAACCGCAGCGGATGTAAAAGAGAAAGTGAAGGATGCGGAGATTATCGTTGCAAACAAGGCGCCCCTTAATGAGGAAACTTTAAAAGATGCGGCAGACGTAAAGCTGATCTGCGAGTTTGCCACAGGGTATGACAATGTGGATATTGGATACTGCAAAAGCAGAGGAATTAAGGTGGCCAATGTAGTGGGCTATTCCACGGATGCGGTGGCGCAGCATACCTTTGCCCTTTGCTTTTATGTTCTTGAAAAGCTCCGTCATTATGATGAATATGTGAAATCTGGAGCTTATGGGGCCCAGGACCGCTTTTCCAATTTCGACATTCCATTTACGGAGCTTGCAGGCAAAACCTGGGGTATTGTAGGAATGGGGAATATTGGGAGAAAGGTTGCAAATATTGCGGAAGCTTTTGGGTGTAAAGTGATTTTTTATTCGGCTTCGGGAAACAGCACCTGTACGGAGTATGAGAGAGTAGAGTTTGACACATTGCTTAAGGAATCTGATTTCTTGTCGGTTCATTGCCCGCTGAGTGATAAGACCAGAGATTTATTTAGTTTGGAAGCATTTCAAAAAATGAAGAAAAGTGCTATATTGATTAATGTGGCAAGAGGGCCGGTGGTAAATGACGGGGCGCTGTACACCGCTTTGACGGAAGGGTATATTGCAGGGGCCGGTCTGGATGTGACCGGTACGGAGCCTATGAAGGACAGCAATCCTTTAAGCAAATTTATGGACAGCAACAAGCTGATTATTACCCCACATCTGGCATGGGCAAGTATTGAAGCGAGAAACAGATGTGTTTCGGAAACCTGTAAAAATATTGAAGCGTTTTTAAAGGGTGAAGACAGAAATATTGTGAACCTGTAGCGAGGATCCGGTCAGGAGACATTTTCAATCAACAAATTTGTGCTGACCCTTAAATTTGTGGGTTGGAAGCACGGAGGTATCAGGACAAAGACAGCACAAAAAGCTGAAAAGTCAGTTTTTTGTGAAAGCTATATGAAAGAATCAGGAAAAGGAGTGAAAGGATTTGGGAATTATATTAAAAAACATTATGGCAATCGTGCCGGAAGGCGACCGTGATGTGGTGAAGGAAACCAGTATTTATATTGAGAATGACAGGATTGCCGCCATTGGAGCGGAGCCCTCAGGATTTGTGGTGGATAAGGTGATTGATGGGAAGGACAGGCTAGCCATCCCGGGACTTATCAATTGTCATACCCATTCTTATATGTCTTTTATGCGGAATGTGGCGGATGATTTAAGCTTTATGGACTGGCTCTTTGGGACCATTGACCCCATTGAGCAGAAAATGACAGATGAGGATACCTATTGGGGAGCATGTCTTGCCATCATTGAGATGATGAAAAGCGGAACCACCTGTTTTAACGACATGCAGATGAATATTCATCAGACCACACGGGCGGTGAAGGAGTCCGGTATGCGCGCTGTTATATGCCGGGGGCTGGTAGGCAGCGGTGATGATGAAGCTGGTCAGATGAGATTAAAGCAGGCTTATGAGGAGAGGGATGCGGCAAGGGACTGCGACAGGCTTACCTTTATGTTAGGCCCTCATGCGCCTTATACCTGTGATGATGCTTACATGCGTATTGTTTCCGAGGAAGCGAAGAAGAACCACATGGGAATCCATGTGCATCTTTCAGAGAGTGAAAGCGAAATAGAGCAGATTAAAGAAAAATATGGTATGTCGCCCATTGAGATGGCGGAGAAGAACGGATTATTCGACGTTCCCGCCATAGCGGCTCACTGCGTGCAGATCACGGAAAAGGATATGGACATTTTAAAGGAAAAGAATGTCAGCGTAGTGACCAATCCGGCCAGCAACATGAAGCTGGGCAACGGTTTTGCGCCTGTACCGGAAATGTTGGAAAAGGGAATCAATGTGTGCCTGGGCACAGACGGAGCGGCCAGCAATAACAGCCTGAACCTGTTTCATGAACTGAGCCTGCTTACATTAATACATAAAGGTGTTAAGAGGACACCTCAGTGTGTCAGCGCCAGAGAAGGTTTCCGTATTGCAACCATTAACGGTGCAAAGGCCCTTGGGCTTGAGAAGGAGACAGGCTCCCTTGAAGTGGGAAAGAAGGCGGATATTGCCATTTTAAATTTAAACACCCCTTCTCTGACGCCCAGAAATAATCTGTTGGCGGGCCTTTCCTATTCTGCTAACGGTTCTGAGGTGGAAACGGTTATCATTGACGGAAAAATAACCATGGAAGACAGAAAAGTGTTGACGATGGACGAGGAAATGGTTTATAAAAAGGTTAATGAGATTATCGTCCGCATGGGTCTGGATAAGAAAGAATATTAAATTAAGTAAGAAAGCTAAGGTGATAGCTGTGTGCCTGTATGGCGTTCTTGCAGTGGATTGGGGTGATGCCCGGACTGCATGTACTGCCTTGCATCAATTGTCAGGTATGAATTATTTTGCATAAACTTATCTGGCATGAGTTGCTACGGTGCTCACAGTTGTTATATAAGTGATGATAGGACAGACGACCATCACTATAATAAAAATTCGGCTGAATCTATCTTATATTTTATTGGAGGTAATTGTTATGAGCAGTGAAATCAGAGACATTCATTTGGCCGAGTCCGGAGAGCGCAAAATTGAGTGGGTAAAAAGAAATTGCGACCTGCTTCGCACTCTGGAAGAAGAATTTTCGAAGACAAAGCCATTTGAAGGGAAAAAAATTGCGCTTTCCGTTCACTTGGAAGCCAAGACGGCATATCTTTGCCTGGTGCTGAAGGCAGGCGGGGCACAGATGTTTGTGACCGGCTCCAATCCACTTTCCACACAGGATGATGTGGCAGCGGCACTGGTAAAGGCAGGACTTGAGGTCCATGCATGGTATGACTGTACGCCTGAGGAATATAACAGCCATATCCGTCACGTATTGGAGGCAGGCCCCAACATTATCATTGATGACGGCGGCGATTTGGTGAACATGGTTCACACCCAGATGCCGGAGTTGATACCGAACATTATCGGCGGCTGCGAGGAGACCACCACAGGAATTATTCGTCTGGAAGCAATGAATCGTGCAGGGGAACTGAAATTCCCCATGGTGCGCGTGAACAATGCAGACTGCAAGCATTTCTTTGACAACCGTTACGGCACAGGCCAGTCCGTATGGGATGGTATCAACCGCACAACCAACCTGATTGTTGCAGGGAAGATTGTGGTAGTTGCAGGTTATGGCTGGTGTGGTAAGGGAACAGCCATGCGTGCAAAGGGACTTGGCGCAAGAGTAATTGTAACGGAAATTGACCCTATTAAGGCAATTGAAGCCGTTATGGATGGATTTGACGTTATGCCTATGAACGAAGCGGCTAAGGTAGGCGATTTCTTTGTAACAGTTACAGGCTGTGATAAGGTAATCGACGAGGAAGACTTTAAGGTTATGAAGGACGGCGCGATTCTCTGCAACGCAGGCCACTTTGACTGTGAGATTGATGTGGCAAGGCTGCGCGAGATTGCAGTGGAGACCAGAGAGCAGAGAAAGAACATTATGGGTTATAAGCTTCCCACAGGCCAGTGGATTTTCATCTTGGCAGAGGGCAGACTGGTGAACCTGGCAGCAGGCGACGGACATCCGGCGGAGATTATGGATATGAGCTTTGCCATTCAGGCGTTGTCCGCTAAGTATCTGGTTGAGCATGGCAGTGAGCTCACGGAAAAACTGATTGATGTGCCCAGAGAGGTAGACAGGGACGTGGCTAAGAGAAAACTGGCATTCCTTGGAAAGGAAATCGACGTGCTGACACCGGAGCAGGAAAAATATTTGAACAGCTATACACTGGAATAGAAATTTATGCCGTACAAGGGGTATAAGTAAAAAGCAAGGGGCCGGACGATATGTCTGGCCCTTGTCAATTCTGAGAGGCTAATTGGTAGATAAAAGACAATCGCAGGAAAAATCTTTTCTGTCCAATCAAAATAAGTTATTGCATTAAATTGTCTTATCATTTACTATATAAGTATAATATTATTGTACAATTTGAAGGTACATAATTTAAGGAGGTATGCCTATGCAAGGGACAGTTAAGATTCAATCGAAAGCGCACCATGATGTGGTTTTGAAAGCAATACCGGGACATTTTGTGACGCCGAACTCACATGTAAATTATTTCCTGGACATGACAACTTTAAAATGCAGACTCAATGAGGCTTCTGCAGCAGCGAAAGCGTTAAGCGAGCAGATAGCGGCTACCACAGTGGTGGACACGATTGTGTGTATTGACGGAAGTGAAATTATCGGGGCTTTTTTGGCGGAAGAACTGACGAGAGCAGGCATATACTCCATGAACTCCCACAAGACAATTTATATTGTTACCCCTGAATACGTAAATTCAGGACAGCTTGTTTTCAGAGAGAATATGCTTCCAATGATTAAAGGGAAAAATATACTGATACTTTTAGCATCCGCAACCACGGGCCAGACAATCGTAAAGACAGGACAGGCGCTTAAATATTATGGCGGCAAAATCAGCGGAATCAGCGCAGTTTTCAGCGCGGCAAACAGTGTGATGGGGATTCCGATTAAATCGTTGTTTACGATTACGGATATCCCGGATTATAAGACCTACGACCCTGAAGGATGTTCCCTGTGCAAGGAAGGAAAGGCCATTGATGCTTTCGCAAATGGGTTTGGGTATTCTAAAATTAATTAAGGTTTAAAAATACGGCGAGCAGGGAGAAAATTTCCCTGCTCAATTTTTTATCAATGGATGTACCAAACGAGGAAGGCTCAGCGGCATTTAATGGAGCTATGATGCGCTTATTTTTCTTTGGGAATTCCTTTTTTTGGCGGCCAGGCGAAATGCTTTTTCCATGGCTGGCGTCAGCTCCGGAGAATCATCATCAAAGATGATTTCTCTTTTTGCTGCTTCTTCAATCTGCTTAATTTGCTTATCCGTAGGTTTCTGATTTTTATCCAAGATAACTGTCCGTATCATAATAAATGCTCCTTTCTGCGGGGGTGGCAAGCCGTGCTGATATTAAGCGTATATTATCTTTGCGTTCCGTGTAAACAACAAATAATACATCATTGACCATTCCAATTGTATTATAGCGGTCTTCGTTTATACTGTGCTCAACATCATATATTTCAATACGTTGTAAATCATTAAAAACTAATATTGCCGTTTCAAAATCAATTCCGTGTTTTTTCAAATTTAATTGATTTTTGTCTTCGTCCCATTCAAAGTTCAAGGGAATACCTCCTGATTCTTGTGAAAAGGGTATTCTTAAGTATAGTATACTATATACCCGAATGTTTTTGTATGAATTTTTTAGTTATGGATATTAACAAAGAAGTATGTTGTTGAATGGCAGATAATGCCATAGAGATAACAAATATGCTATTTGTAATGAATAGTGTTCCAATTGGTAAAGAAACAGCCAGCTCCGATTACAAAATCAGAGCTGACCGTCTCATGAACATACATAAAATAATCTTAGTTATAGTTGTCAATACAAGGCTGGAACATATCCTTGCTTACGCCGCATACAGGGCATACCCATGTATCAGGAATGTCTGCGAAAGCGGTTCCGGGAGCAATACCGTGCTCCGGATCTCCTTTTTCAGGATCATAGGTGTATCCACAGGGATTACAAAAATATTTCTGCATGACAGTATCTCCTTTCAAATAAATTTTTTAATGTAAAATTAATTTTATCCAAAATATCTCTTAAGAAGGCCTTCAAATGCCTTGCCATGACGAGCCTCGTCACGAGCCATCTCATGAACGGTGTCATGGATTGCGTCAAGGTTGGCAGCTTTTGCACGCTTTGCAAGGTCAAACTTACCAGCGGTAGCGCCGTTTTCAGCGTCAACTCTCATTTCAAGGTTCTTCTTGGTGGAGTCTGTTACTACTTCGCCTAACAGCTCAGCAAATTTTGCTGCATGCTCAGCTTCTTCATAAGCAGCTTTCTCCCAGTATAAACCGATTTCAGGATAGCCTTCTCTGTGAGCAACTCTTGCCATTGCAAGGTACATACCAACTTCCGTACATTCGCCGTTGAAGTTTGCTCTTAAGTCTGCAAGGATATCTTCGCTTACGCCCTTAGCAACGCCTACTACATGCTCTGCAGCCCATACCTTCTCGCTGTCCTGAGCTGTGAATTTCTCTGCAGGTGCATTACAAACAGGACATTTCTCCGGTACGGAGTCGCCTTCATAAACATAACCACATACTTGACATACAAATTTCATAATTTTCAGTTCTCCTTTTCCTTGTATTAGTTTTTTGGAATACAATTGCTGCAGTGACCGTAAAAGTAGGTCATCTGCCCTTTGATTTCACCATCAAAGTTCTCACTTGCCGAATGAATCATCTGCTCAGTGACAGGCATATCCAAATCCGTCACACGCCCACATTTGGTACAGATAAAATGATAATGTGGCGAAGTGTCATAGTCAAAATGATCTGCGCCATCACCTACCTGAATTCGCGCAATATCACCCATATCAGCAAGTAAAGTCAAATTCCGGTAAACGGTCCCTAAGCTGATATTGGGAAAAGACTGGCGGACATTCCTGTAAACCATATCCGCAGTGGGATGGTCTTTTCTGGTAGCCAGAAATTCTTTGATAGAATCCCGCTGTTTACTGTGCCTAAGATTCATATGAGTTCCTCTCTGGTAAATATTAGTAACTATTACTATTTAATTATAATAGCTCCAACAGGGTTGTCAATAACAATTTATAAATTTTTTATAGATTCACTTATTCTTTAATAACCGGCGATTTATAGTATGTGCTATAATCATCATAAAGATTACTAAAATTAGTACTTATCGTTAAATTGGCGGGCTATTGGAAATATGAGGAACCGAAATGAAATTTAAAACCAGACTGGTGATTACATTTTTGACAATTATTTTGCTGCCCCTGGTGCTTGCCTGTACAGCTTTCATTTGTATCGGAGGAGCCTTAATAAAGGGACAGGAGGAATACGGGCTCCGAAACAAAGATTACAATATGTTGATCGACCCTACTCAGGCTTCCAAGCTTATGTCGGATGAAATTTTTCAGGAAGTTAAGGAAATACTGGAGTATGAGCCATCTGAAATCGAAAATGTGGATGTCTTATTTAGGATAAACGAGAAAATCACCAACAAGTCTTCCTATATCATTGTCCGCAGACAGGAGGAGTTGTACTATACAGGGAATGAGCTGGCGGCGAAGCAGATTTTTTTAAGGCTTCCGGGATTCCGGGAAGAAAATGTAATGGAAGACGAAAAACAGAATATTTACATTGACGATATGAAGAAGCTGGTAAGGCAGATGGACTTCTATTTTGAAAATGGGGACGAGGGAAGCTTTTTTATCATTACCAGGGCGAATCCAATCATATCCAGGAGACTGTTTGTGGATATGGCTATTGCCATCATGCTTATTCTGATTTTTACCAGCATGTTCCTGACCAATTGGATAAGCAGGGGTGTGTTTGCACCGATTAATCAGTTAAATGTGGCCATGCAGAACATTGCGGAAGGGAATCTGGAATATCGGCTTCCGGATAAGGATGACGGAGAAATTGGGGAGCTTTACCGGAATTATGAGGATATGCGGCTGCGTCTCAAGGAGTCTACGGATGAAAAGATTCTGGCGGAGAAGCAGAACAAGGAGCTGGTGAGCAACATATCCCATGACTTAAAGACACCCATCACAGCTATAAAGGGATATGTGGAGGGCATTATGGACGGTGTGGCGGACACACCTGAGAAGATGGATAAGTATATCAGGACCATCTACAACAAGGCAAACGATATGGACAGGTTGATTAATGAACTGACGGTATACTCGGGAATTGATTCCAACCGCATACCATATCATTTTCACAAGATAAATGTGTCCGAATATTTTGGAGACTGTATTGAGGAAGTAGGACTGGATTTGGAGTCCAAAAATATTGAGCTGAATTATTCTAATCTGGTGGCGCCGGGAACTTTGATTATCGCAGACCCGGAACAGCTGAAAAGGGTTATCAACAATATTATTGGAAATAGTGTGAAATATTTAGATAAGAAAAAAGGCGAAATTGATATCCGCATTTTAGACGAGCTGGATTCCATTCGTGTAGAAATAGAGGACAACGGAAAGGGCATTGCAGCCAAGGATCTGCCTAAAATATTCGAGCGTTTTTACAGAACGGACACTTCCAGAAATTCCGCTCAGGGCGGAAGCGGAATCGGTCTTTCTATTGTAAAGAAGATAGTGGAAGACCATGGCGGCTACATATGGGCCACCAGCAAGGAAAATGAAGGAACATGCATGCATTTCGTCATCCGTAAATATCAGGAGGCGGAGTGAAGGAGCCGGATAAAATTTGTGGTTTGCTGACAATATGAAGGATCGGTAAGAAATAGTGCATAGAGGATAATATAATAGCAGCGAGCGTGACGGTTTGTAATGAAATAGTTGCAGGATTTCAGAATGGAGGAGAAAATGAGTAAAATTTTAATTATTGAAGACGAAGAAGCAATTGCGGATTTGGAGAAGGATTATCTGGAGCTTAGTGGGTTTGAGGTAAAAATTAATCATGATGGGGAAGAAGGACTTCAGACGGCTTTGTCCGAGGAATTTGATCTGATTGTTCTTGATTTGATGCTTCCGGGTATGGATGGATTTGAAATTTGCAAACGAATCAGAGAAGAAAAAAATATTCCAATTATCATGGTTTCTGCTAAAAAGGATGATATCGATAAAATCAGAGGACTGGGACTTGGAGCGGATGATTATATGACCAAGCCTTTCAGCCCCAGTGAGTTGGTGGCCAGAGTGAAAGCACATATGGCAAGATATGACAGATTGGTCGGTTCTACTCAGAAAAATAACGATATTATTGAAATCCGTGGTATCCGTATCGATAAGACGGCAAGACGAGTCATGATTGATGGTGTGGAAAAGGCTTTTACCGGTAAAGAATTTGATTTACTTACCTTTTTGGCAGAGCATCCCAATCACGTATATACGAAGGAAGAATTGTTCCGGGAAATATGGGATATGGATTCTATCGGAGATATTGCAACAGTTACGGTGCACATCAAGAAAATCCGGGAAAAAATCGAGTATGATTCTGCAAAACCTCAATATATCGAGACGATATGGGGTGTTGGATACCGGTTTAAGGTGTAATTTTGAACTGTTTATTATAAATGTTTGTTTGATACTTCACGGCGTAAAATGTGGAGTATTTGACTTATGAAGTCGCGCTGCAAATCAGTACATGGAGATTTTATGAAAGCAACAGGCAATGTGCTATTTGATGCAGGTTCTGCCAATTAAGAGTTAGGCTCATCGGAAGGGGTATCGGGTTGGCCGCCTTCCGGAAGATTCCAGAAGTATTTGCAGGTTTCACAGATAATGACAAGGGATAAGGGGCCTTTGATGATGCCCCATACGCCAAACAGATGGATACCTGCAAATACGGCAAATAAAATGCCTACCGGCCATACGCCTACCCGTTCTCCAATCAGCTTTGGCTCTAAAAATTCGCGGACAAGAGCGCAGACCGCATAAAGAAAAAAACATAAGACGGCCTGAAAATAATGACCGTTCAGCAATCGGAAAAATGCCAACGGTATCAGCATAATGCCGGTTCCGATAAAAGGCAGCATATCCATGAATCCTGTGAGAATGCCATAAAATATACCCCCTTTCATGCCTGAAAAGGTAAGAGTTACTGCGCATATAGCACTTATAATACACAGAATGATGAGCTGTGCCTTCATAAAAGTTTTTACATAAAGCAGTACTTTCTTTCCGATTTCCTTAACACCCTGAAAATCATTGTTTTCCTGTAATTTCAAAACATACTTGTCATAGTCTTTCATAATCAGAAGTATGGCGATAATCATAACCACGATGAAGCTGATAAAGCTTACAATATTTTTCATATAGCCTACGGATTTTCCCATAACCGCAGGCAAAACCTTAACTTCCAGATTTTCAACAAAGAGATTCATCTGTTCTATAATAAAATTTTCAATCTGAGCGCCGTCAACGCCAAATTTTTGTTCCACTTTGTTACAACAATCATCCAGCAAGAGGCATAAATCCTCCTGATAATCCGGTATACAGCCTGCTATTTTGCTGCTGTTTGCCACAAGGGAAGTGATGATAAGCCAAAGAGATATGATAATAAGTAAGCAGGCTGCAAATAGTATGAGCCCGGCAAGAATGGGTTTGTGTATTTTAAGCCTTTTGTGAAGCGCCTGTACCAAAGGATTTAAGAGACCTGCCAGTAGAAAGGCAAGAAGGAATGGGGAGAGGATGGGGCTTAAGTATTTCATGGCAAAATACACGGCAAGTGTGATAACCGCCGCTGTCAGATATTTTTTTCCACCCTCTGTGAGATTGATTTTCATAAAGTATCCATACCCTTTCCATAATTACGCGAATCCGTCAGAGTCATTCACATATCGTCCGCCAGTGGAGAGATGCTTTCGGAGACTTTTACAAAATGAATATGCTGAAGCGGATTTTCGGCGCTATTGGTTAGTATGGATAAGTTTATATAGAATATGACAAAAATGGTTTTAAATTCCTCTGGAAAAGAAAGGAAGAAATATCTCGGCTTCCGGTTCCTTTTCGAAAATCATTTCTTTTCCTGATATGGGATGCTGAAACATCAGCTTATAAGCACACAAAGCCACATTCCTGCACTTGGTTTTCAGACTGAATTCTCTGGACAGCGCATTGCCATATTTACTGTCTCCAAGAAGGGGCATGCCGGCGTGAGCCATTTGAGCCCTGATTTGATGGTGCCGGCCCGTAATCAGTTTGATTTCAACGAGAGAAGCTTCTCCGGAAGGAGAAAACTTTGCCGCATCCTGCGGATTCATGCTTTCATCAAAGGCAAACAATGTTTTAACAAGATGGTAATGCAAGACAGCTTTTTTAGCCTGTGGGAAATCCTTCTCCACAACCAGGGACCGGTTGGTTTTGGCATCTTTGAAAAGATAATCCGTCAGGGTTCCCTGAATGGCCTGGGGTTTTCCATAAACGATAGCATAGTAATATTTTTGCATCTGCCCGTTTGTAACCTGTCTGCTGAGCTCTGCTGAGGCCTGTCTGGTCTTGGCGAACACTAAAAGCCCGGATACAGGCTGGTCTAAGCGGTGTATCAGGCCGAGATAGGGTTCGCCTTTTGGTTTGTGTTCCGGACAGTCCGTTTTTTTGGCCAGATAATTTTTAAGCTCATTTACCATATCCTGCTGACCTACTCTGGCTGTCTGGGTGGCGATACCCGGGGGCTTGTAAACAACTATGATATGCTTGTCCTCAAAAAGAATATTTTTCCGCACGGTTATTTTGTCCTTTTTCTATAGAAAGATAGATTGAAAATCAAAGATTTTTCAATTCCCAATTTGTATTGACGCTTAAATTTGCGGGCTGTCGGCAGCATGGGGATTCGTGTGAAACTGCTTTTAGCTAAGACTTATGATAGCACAGAATGGAGGAGCCGGGCAAGAACCTTAATATTAAGGAAAAAGCATTAAAGAGAAAGAATGTAGTTTGGTGAGGGGTAAAGTTGTAAATGGTTTAAAGTATGCTATAATTTGCATAGGAGGAAATGTGTTATGGATTGTTGTATGGCGAAAAAATTTATAGTGGAGAATGCCCGCCCATTGGAGCGTGCGGTTTACGATTATTACTTTGAAAATGGAGAGAAGGAAGCGGTTATAAGGGAGCTGAAAAAATATCAGAATCCGGATGGTGGTTTTGGGCATGGGCTTGAGGCGGATAACTGGAATCCCAATTCAACCCCTATTACGACAAATGATGCGATTATTACCCTGCATAGAATTCAGGCGTTTGATGATGCCAAGGATATAACAGGTGGAATTGTCCGCTACCTGGAGTCTCATGACTCTTTTAACGAGGAACAGAAAAGGTGGCTGTTTGCTATTGAGACAAATAAGGAGTATCCCCATGCTATCTGGTGGGAGAAAAAGGGTGACGGTCTGGACGGTTATAATCCTACGGTTTCCCTTGCCGCTTTTATGGTCTGCTTTGGGGAAGGTACGTCTTATTATGAAGAAATCATCAAAGAAGCTTATGAGTATCTGAAAGAACATACGGATATAAGTGGTGATGGGCTTAAATGCTATCTTCTTTGCTATGAATTATTAAAAGAGTATGGGAAAACAGATATTGTAAATCCGGAGGACCTGAAAAAGCTGATAAAAGAACGGATTGAAAATGCCATCTGCAAGGATACTGAAAAATATGGGGTGGAATATGTCACGGCGCCCTCGGACTTTTTTGCAGTACCCCATCCTGAATTTATGGGTGAAGGTGTCCGGAAGCTGATTGCCGCTGAAAAGGATGCTCTGGCAAAAATCCAAAAGGACGACGGGGGCTTCGATATTTCTTGGCAGTGGTATACGCCTTACCCTGAATTTGAACAGGCAAGGCAGTGGTGGCGGCCCAGGATAACCATTGATAAGATGTTATTTTATCAGACGGATTATGCGTAGTTACATTCGTTTACTGTTGTTTATAGTGTGAGCAGGTGGAAGATTGGTTAAGAAGGCGGGCGGTTTATTTACAACGGCATATTTGCTGTTGATTTTTGGAATATATCCTTTTTATATGCATCAAGGTTACGTGGATATTGCGGAGGCGAAGTACCATTTTCTGATTTATAGTTCTCTGGCGGTGCTTTTGATTTTGACGGTACTGGGAACCGTGGGTGGATGGCAGGTGCTGCATTGCCGTATAAAGCAGAGAGAGCCGTATTTGATAAAATGGGAAGGCTTATCCGTGACGGATATGCTCGTGATACTGTATGCCACCGAAATTTTTGTTTCTTATGTATTTTCCTGGGACAGGGAGGAAGCCCTTTGGGGGACGGAAGGCTGGCATATGGGATTGGCGTTGCTGCTTACCTTATGCGGTCTGTATTTTGGAATATCCCGGTTTTGGAATGGAAGCCGGGCGGTGTGGTATGGGGCGGTTTTGGCCTCGGGGCTGGTTTTCCTGCTGGGAATTTTGGATAGATTTTCTATTTACTTGATTCCGCTGGGAATACGGGACCCGGCTTTTCTCTCCACGCTGGGAAATATCAACTGGTTTTGCGGGTATCTTTCCGTGGTGGCGCCCATAGGCATCAGTCTGTTTCTGTTTGGGGAGAAAAGGAAATGGCCGTATGGGATTTATGTAGCGATTGTTTTTCTGGCAGGGTTCTGTCAGGGGGGAAGTAGCATTTTTCTTTTTTTTGGAGTGCTGTTTTATATTTTGCTGTGGATAGCGGTAAAAAAGAAAGAATGGATAAGAAATTATTTTTTATTGGTTTCCATATGGGGATTTTCGGCCAGGGCAGCAGGCGTGTTAAGAATGATTTTGCCGGAACGGTATAATTATGAACGGAATAATTTGTGCGTTTATGTGACGGATTCTCCTTTCGCATTGACGATAGGAGCCGCCGCTTTGTGTGGGTATATACTGCTTAGAAGATGGAAAGCGGAGGAAATCAGTGACGAAATACAGAAGAAGGTTCACGGGATAATGGCTATCGCCCTGGCAGGAGGTATTTTACTATATCTGGTGCTTACAGGGATCAATACGTTTTGGGGAATTCCAGGTTTTGGACAGTTACAGGTGTTTTCTTTTGGTGAAGCCTGGGGACATGGCAGAGGAGCGGCTATTACAGCAGGCTTGGAGGCGTATATGCAGATGCCTATTTCACGAAAGCTCCTTGGAGCAGGGCCGGACTGCTTTTCTGCCTATGTATATTCTCTGGAAGAAATAGCTGTGATGCTGCGGGATAATTTCGGGAGCAACCGGTTGACCAATGCCCACAATGAACTGCTGACCTGTCTGATTAATACGGGTATTGTGGGAACGGGACTTCTGGTGGGCATATTTGTCTCTTTTGCGGTAAGGTGTATGAGAAAAGGAAAGGAAAATCCGGGGCTTTATCTTTTCCTAGTGTGTACGGTCTGCTACTTTATTCATAATATGGTAAGCTTTGCCCAGGTACTTAATTTCCCTTTTTTGTTTCTTCTTTTGGGTATGGGAGAAAATAGGATTGACAAAGTGAAATTTTTTCCATAAAATCAAGATACAATATCCGTGAAGGCAACTGAAGGTTTTGGGCGTGCACTGCGGAGTTGTAATGAGCGGCAAATGGCGAAGAAGAGGATTAGTACGGACAGGAAGCTTCCAGAGAGAAAATCCCTTTTAATAAAACGACAATTTGGCGGAATATATGCTCTGCCGGATTGGGGCTGTTGATTAGAAGGCGCTGAAAGATTTTCAAGTAGAATATCCGGAACCTGCCTTGGAGCCCTGTGTGAACATGTGATGGCGGTATCAAATACGCGGCCTTACATTTAAACACAGCGTAGCACCGGCGTTAACGGTAAGAAAAGAGAATGTTTATGATACATTAATTAGGGTGGTACCGCCGGTCTCCGGTCCCTTGCGGGGTGGAGAGGTGTGCCACCCTTTGTTGTGCAGTTACGAATGGAAAGAAATTTAGAACGGAGGAGAGAAATGGCTGAGAAGAAATTAGTGGAAGCAATCACATCCATGAGCGAGGATTTTGCCCAGTGGTATACGGATGTGGTAAAGAAAGCGGAATTGATTGATTATTCCAACGTAAAAGGATGTATGGTGATCAAGCCGGCCGGCTATGCTATCTGGGAGAATATTCAGAAGCGGCTGGACGAAAGGTTCAAGGCAACGGGTGTGGAGAATGTATACATGCCTATGTTTATTCCGGAAAGTCTTTTGCAGAAAGAAAAAGACCATGTGGAAGGGTTTGCGCCTGAGGTTGCATGGGTAACTCATGGAGGCTTAAATCCCCTTCAGGAGAGGATGTGTGTAAGGCCCACGTCAGAAACTTTGTTTTGTGACTTTTATAAGGGAGATATTCATTCTTACCGTGATTTGCCTAAGGTGTATAACCAGTGGTGCAGTGTGGTACGTTGGGAGAAGGAGACAAGGCCTTTTCTGCGTTCCAGGGAATTTTTGTGGCAGGAAGGTCATACGGCTCATGCAACAGCTGAGGAAGCCGAGGAGAGAACGGAGCAGATGCTGAATGTATATGCGGATTTCTGCGAGGAGGTGCTGGCGATTCCTGTGGTGAAGGGGCGTAAGACTGAGAAGGAGAAATTTGCAGGGGCTCATGCAACTTACTCGATTGAGGCGCTTATGCACGACGGCAAGGCCCTTCAGTCCGGTACCAGCCACAATTTTGGGGATGGCTTTGCAAAGGCCTTCGGCATTCAGTTTACGGATAAAGATAATCAATTAAAATATGTGCATCAGACTTCCTGGGGTGTGTCCACCAGAATTATCGGGGCTATTATCATGGTACATGGGGACGATTCAGGTTTGGTGCTGCCGCCTGAAATTGCGCCTACCCAGGTTATGATCATTCCCATTCAGCAGAAAAAGGAAGGGGTTCTTGACAAGGCTTATGAGCTTCGGGATAAGCTGGGAAATTTCCGCGTGAAGGTGGACGACAGCGATAAGAGTCCCGGGTGGAAGTTCTCTGAGCAGGAAATGCGTGGAATCCCGCTGCGTGTGGAAATTGGCCCTAAGGATATAGAGGCGGGAAAATGCGTTATCTGCCGCCGGGACACCAGAGAAAAAATCGAAGTCGAGCTTTCACAGCTTGAAAAGGCAGTGGAGGAGCAGCTTAAGAAAATGCAGACCGAGATGCTGGAGCGTGCAAAGAAGCACCTTGAGGAGCATACTTATACTGCATTAAATAAAGAAGAATTTGTAAAAACATTTGCGGAAAAGAGTGGTTTTGTGAAAGCAATGTGGTGTGGGGAAACCGCATGTGAGGAAGCCATCAAAGAGGATATGGCTGTCACCAGCCGCTGCATTCCTTTCAAACAGGAGTGTCTGTCCGAGACCTGCGTTTACTGTGGTAAACCTGCAAAAAAGATGGTATATTGGGGCAAAGCATATTAAAACTAAGAATTTCGGAGCCCACATGTTGCGTTTAAATATTAAGGGATGCTTTGCATTTTTTGGACACGGCAAGGTGGACTCATTGCTTGCAGAAATAAATAAAGAAAGTGAGGGCGGATACAGTCATGATTCAATTACCTGAAAAGGTGCGGTACATTATAAACAGGGTCATGGAAGCCGGCTATGAGGCGTATGCCGTAGGCGGCTGTATCCGCGACTCCATTTTAGGGCGAACTCCTGACGACTGGGACATCACCACCTCGGCGACTCCGGAGCAGGTGAAGGCGCTTTTTGACCACACCATTGATACGGGGATACAGCACGGCACGGTTACGGTGATGATAGAGCGGGAAGGGTTCGAGGTGACTACCTACCGGATTGACGGTGAATATGAGGATGGGCGGCATCCGAAAGAGGTAACGTTTACGCCAAGCCTGCGGGAGGATTTAAGGCGCAGGGATTTTACAATCAATGCTATGGCCTACAATGATGAAACGGGTCTGGTGGATGTGTTTGGCGGTATTGATGATATTAAAAGGAAGATTATCCGCTGTGTGGGCGACCCCAAAGAGAGATTCCGGGAGGACGCTTTAAGGATGATGCGGGCCGTGCGGTTTTCGGCTCAGCTTGGATATGAGATAGAGGAGAGTACGGCAGCAGCTATTCAGGAATTAAATGAGAATTTAACCTATGTCAGCGCGGAGAGGATTCAGGTAGAGCTGGTAAAGCTGGTTACATCGCCCCATCCGGAGAATCTGCGTCTTGCGTACGAGACAGGGATTACACAGGTAATTTTGCCGGAATTTGACCGGTGTATGGAGACGGAACAGAACAATCCCCATCACTGTTACAGTGTGGGAGAACATATACTGAAATCCATGGAGGAGGTCAGAGCCGATAAGATTTTGCGCCTTACCATGTTGTTTCATGATATTGGAAAGCCGGAAAGGCTTATCGTAGATGAAAAGGGCATTCACCATTTCTATGGGCACCCTGATTTATCGGCGGAAATGGCCCGCGGTATTTTAAGAAGGCTGAAATTTGATAATCAGACGATTTACTTGGTGACGCATGTGGTGAAATATCATGACTATGATGTAAAGCCGGAGCCGGTTTGCGTAAGGCGCGCCATCATGAAAACCGGAGAAGATATTTTTCCGCTTTTGCTTGAGGTGAAGGCGGCGGATATGCGGGCGCAAAGTACTTACATGCGGGCGGAAAAAGAAGAAAAGTTAAAGGCGGTTTACCGGGTTTATGAGCATGTGATGGCGGAGAAGCAATGTATCTCATTGAAAGAGCTGGCTGTCACAGGAAGGGATTTGATGGAAAATACAGGGATACCGGCGGGCCCGGGCCTTGGGGAAATGCTGAAAAAGCTGCTGGACTTTGTGGTGGAGGACCCTTCACGAAATGAAAGAGAAACTCTTTTGAAAGCGGCAAAGGAATTAAAAGCCGGACATTTTACAGGAAATTAAGGTAATACTTCAGACTGGTCATTCATATGATAGGATATGACACAAATTGGGGGTAATCATTGTGAATGACAGAAGCATCAGTCTGCTGGAAAATTATGATATAGAGGTGCTTCGTACCTGGAGGGGACGGGGCGCTGTTCTTTGTGAAACAAAGCAGGGTATTTTAATATGGAAGGAATATACCAGCCATAAGGAAAAAGCGATTTTTCAGGATGCGCTGCTTACCACAATCAGGGAAAGAGGATTTGAGAATGTGGAGAGCATTCTTAAAAATAAAGAGCAGGAGCTTTTAACGCAGGATCAGGACGGGACTTTTTATATCCTTAAGACATATTGTGAGGGAAGGGAATGTAATGTTAAGGATATGGATGAATGCAGACAGGCGGCGGAGATGCTTGCGCGATTTCATAAGGTCTCAGGTATGGAAGATTCGGTTCCCGGCGGCAGTACCTCCCACCCTGCCCATGTGGAGTTTGAAAAGCATAATAAAGAGCTGCGCAGGGTGAGGAAATATTTGAAAGAGCGGAGTCAGAAAACGGACTTTGAAATCTGCCTGATGAAAAACTATGATTACTTTTTTAATCTGGCTCTGCAGATTGCGGAGGAATTGCGGTTTTATCAGAACAGAATGGAAAACAAACTGGTGTGTCACGGGGATTACCAGCACCACAATATTATCGTTGCAGACAATGTGATGCACCTGATGAATTTTGAAAAATGTGTTTTTGACAGCCCGGTCAGGGATTTGTATTTGTTTATGCGTAAGCTCCTTGAGAAAAGCGGCTGGGCACAGAGTGTGGGATTTGAGCTGGTGAGTGCCTATGAAAAAGTAAGGCCTATGGATAAGGAAGAATATTTGCAGCTTTATTATCGGCTGGCGTATCCGGAAAAATTCTGGAAGATTGTAAATTTCTATTATAATTCCGGTAAAGCGTGGATTCCGGGGAAAAACATGGAAAAATTATGTAAGGTGACGGAACAGGAGAAGGATAAGAGAGAATTTTTGGCACAATTTAAACTGCGGTATGGTTTGTGCCCTGTAGAAATATAAATTCAGGCTGCCTTAAGGTTAACGACCCGTCGGCCTGATACCGATTCGGCCAAATGGTTATTTGCAGACTGGCAATTTATTGTAAGTGTTTGACTAATTTGAGGTACGTGGTATACTGTAATTCAGAAAGCCCAATACCCTGCGGCAAGGCTCGACACATCTTTGATGTGTGGGTATTGGACCCTTGAGGAAATAAATCAGGCTGCTGATTATTATTACGGGACGATAGGATTTCCGTAAGATAACAGGGGGTAGGATGATGGATAAAAATACGATACAAAAGTGGATAAAACCCGCTCTTTGCGGAATGTGCCTTCTACTAACCGGGTGCAGCGCCGCCAGTCTGGCTCATGAGGCCGGGTTTGAGAGCGCTTATGAGAATGGCGGGGAGGAGGAAGATATCAATATTTATACTTCTTCCGGAACGGCGATTATTGAGGGTATGGATGCGGAGGAACAGACGATTACCGTACATCTGCTTGACAGAAATGAAAGCAGAACCTTAAGCTATAGCGGTTCCACCCTAATTTGGGATAAGTATGGGAGCGCAATAACCATGGCCCAGCTTAAAGCGGGGGATATTGCGGATATTACATATAACAGTGAATTGGAAAAAGCGGGCTCCGTCAGTCTTTCAGGGGAAGCCTGGAGCTATGAAGGCGTGGACAGGTACACGCTGGATGCCGGGAACGGAAGCGCGGCAATTGGGGATGAAATGTACAGCATTGGCGGAAATGTAATGGTGTTTTCGGATGGGAAAGCCATAGACACTTCTCAAATTATCCGTCATGATGTGCTTTCTTTCCATGGAATGGGTTATGATATTATGAGTATCACCGTGGACAAGGGGCACGGATATCTGAATCTGGAAAATGAGGAGGCCGTTTTAGGCGGCTGGATAGAGATTGGACAGGCGGTTATTTCGCAGATTGCCCCGGACATGCTGCTCACCGTACCGGAGGGAAGCTACAGGGTAAGACTTACGGCGGAAGGAATAGACGAGATTAGAGAAGTAACCATAGAGAGAAATAAGGAGACGGTTTTAGACCTTGGTGACATTGAAATTCCTGAGCCTGAGAATGGGGTTGTGATATTTGAGATTACGCCCACGCCTTCAGCCGTATATGTGGACGAGGCGAAGGTGGAAACAAAATATCCGCTGCGGCTTGCTTTAGGGCTCCATCAGGTTACGGCGGAGGCTTCGGGCTATGAAACTCTTTCACAATATTTTCAGGTGGAGGGAGAGCGCACTACCGTTAAGATGAATCTGGTGGAACGTGCTACCGTTTCAGGCAACAGCGTTCCGGTATCTTCCACGCAGGAAGAAGAAGCGAAAACCAACACGGTTACCATTGACACACCTCAAGGTGTGGAGGTATATCAGGACAATCTGTATATGGGCCTTGCACCGGTTACTTACGACAAGACGCCGGGCGAGCACACGATCACTTTGAGGAAAAGCGGATACATCACCAGAAGCTACAGTATTAATATTCCGGATGACGGTAATGACGTGACCTATTCTTTCCCTGATTTAGACCCGGAGAGCAGTGAAAATACTGTCAGTGGCAATACCGTCAGCGGCAATAAAGTAAACGAAGATAAAGATAAACAGAAAAACGAAAGCAGTCAGGGAAACAACAACAGCGGCAGCAATAGTAACAGCAGTGGAAATGGCAGCGGAAATTCCGGAGGAAGCAACAATGGGAGCGGCAACGGAAATTCCGGGGATTCGAATAACGGCGACAGCACAGTGAGCGGAAATACCGTCAGCGGCAATGTGCTTAGGGATGAGAATACGGAAGAAGAATCCAACGAAACTTCCAACGGAAATTCCGTTGGAAGTTCCGAAGGAGATTTGGGAGAGGAATCCGATGAAGAATCTGACGAGGGCAATGGCGGAGACTGATATTTGAAAGCGGGTATGCAAAAGGATTTTCCGGATCATTCACGTTGAAAGCGGTAACTACAGCGGGGCTGAAATGTATAAAATATGACCGGCTGGGGAAATATACCTTGACAAATATAACCAGAAACGCTATATATAGATATAGGCGTTTCAAGACGAGACCTAGAAAACACTCATATAATAGAGGAGGAGTTCGAAATGAACAAAACAGAGTTAGTCGCTGCAATGGCAGAACAGGCTGGTTTATCCAAGAAGGATGCAGAGCAGGCTTTAAAAGCTTTTATTGATGTTGTATCAGCAGAGTTAAAGAATGATGGGAAGGTTCAGTTAGTTGGTTTCGGTACTTTTGAAGTATCCAAGAGAGCAGCAAGAGATGGCAGAAACCCTCGTACAGGTGAGGTAATGCCCATCGCAGCTTCCAAAGCTCCCAAGTTTAAAGCAGGTAAGGCTTTAAAGGATATGATCAACGAATAAGATAAAGTTTTAGAAATGGCCTGCCTGTGCAGGCCTTTTTTATGCACAGGGCCGCCCACACGCAAAAATGCGTGGGAAGATTGCCGGTAAGCCGCTCTTTGAGGAGGCTGTTGGCAGGAATGGAGATTAATATAATGAGATTGGACAAATATTTGAAGGTTTCCCGTCTGATTAAAAGAAGGACGGTTGCCAATGAGGCCTGTGATGCGGGCAGGGTTTTTATTAATGACAGGCCCGCCAAGGCGTCTGCGGACGTGAAGGTTGGAGATGTGATCACCATTGCATTCGGGAATAAGGATGTGAAGGTGGAAGTGCTCAACGTGCAGGAAACGGTGAAGAAAGAGGAGGCCAAAGAACTGTTTCGGTATTTATAAGGGAGATTTTGGAAATTTATTTTTTTTCGGAAGAAAAAAGTGATTCTATACTGACAAGTTCTCTAATATAATTTTTTAGAGAGACGTATCAGGCGACATGGGAGGTGCAGTATGGAAGAACTGACGAATGTAAATAAGCGTGCGCACAAGCTGATGCTGAATAATAGAAGAACGTGTAACCTGACAGGCGTAAATGATGTTTTGTCTTTTGATGAGAACGAAATTATTCTGGAGACGGAACAGGGCATGCTGATGATCAAGGGAAACGAGCTGCATGTGAGCAGACTTACTCTGGATAAGGGCGAGGTGGATGTGGACGGAAGGGTTGACAGTTTTACCTATTCGGAGCAGGCAGGTATGGGCGCTAAGGGAGAATCATTGCTGGCAAGGTTGTTTAAGTAGGTGACCATGAGCCGGGACATTATAAATGAAGTAACCTTTTTGCTGCATTCTTTTCTGTTGGGAATTGTCATTACGTTTGTCTACGACGGATTTTTGATTTTGCGCAGGCTGATAAAACACAGTCTTTTTCTGATTTCTCTTGAGGACATGATTTTTTGGATTGCATGCGCAATCGGTGTTTTTTATATGCTGTACGAAGAAAATAATGGAATTTTAAGGTGGTTTGCCGTGTTTGGAGCGACTATGGGGATGCTGGTGTATAAAAAAAGTGTCAGTCCCCTGTTTGTGAATGTTCTGACGGGCATCATCAGGCGCATCTGCCATGTGCTTTTTCGGCTCCTGCGATTTGTTTTAAAGCCTGTACGATTTGTGGGGAAAAAGGTACGTCTGGCCTGCGGGGGCTCTTTCCGGAGGGGAAAGAAAGTAGGGAAATATTTTAAAAACAAGTTGACGGGCAGGTTGAAATTACTTAAAATAACATTATCTAAGCGTTAAGGGGAACTGTGCTCGAAATGGGCGGCTTGAAAAATGAAGGGATGTAGAATATTATGGCAAGGGTAGCTGCGCACAGAAAGAGGCGGCAGAACCGTTTCGGCATGTTTTTGGTTTCCATTGTCGTAATCATGTTACTCGTTGTGGTGGCTTTTAACAGCATAGAGCTGAGGGCGAAGCGGGAAGCCTACTATCAAAAGGAGGCGGCTCTGGAGGAACAGATTGCGGCGGAAGAAGAACGCGCACAGGAAATAGAAGAATTTGAGAAGTATACGCACACTAAGAAGTACATTGAGGAGGTGGCCAGAGATAAGCTGGGCCTTGTGTACGAAGGTGAGATTGTGTTTCGGGATGAAAATTAGAACAGGCTGTTCGGGAGTGGTTATTGCTCATGGAGGCCTGTCTTTTTTGTTAAAATATATTTTGTCAAAATCTTTTTTGTTTTCAGGGTTTGTTTTTGACAAAATATTTTTTGTCCGCCGTGTATAATAATCCCTTGCAGGAGGGAGCGGTTATGAAGAAACAGATTTTGGGCGAAAGAGAAGAATTTAACAGCATACTGCCGGAATATGGGCGAAGAAAACTGCTTACCTACGCAGATTCCATCAGGGAGTTGGCGGAAAGCTTTAAGGAAACCGAAAATAACAGGGAAACTGTGGGTGAGGCGCCGGAGAGCGACAGACGGGACTACATATGGCAGAAACGGCTTGGGGAAAATAAAGATTTGATGGTGGCTCATCTTCAGGAAATGGCGCAGATCATGACACAGCTTGCGGAGGAATCCAGGCGGTGCGTGCCCATGGGGGAGCGGCGGTTTAAGCAAGTGGCCCATGCCCTTCGGGAGGTGGACATTCAATTGAAAAACCTGTATTTGATTGAAAATGAGACAGGCCGTATGGAAGTCACCCTTACCATGAGAAATATAAAGAAAAACAATCTTTCCTCGGAGGAAATAGGGGATTTGCTCTCCGTCCTTTTAAATATGCGTCTTGTGGGCGCTTCGGGTAACGCCTTTTTCGTGGGGCCTGAGTGGGAGACGTTTTACTATGCGGAGGAGGCAAGATTCCATGTTCTGACCGGGGTGGCAAAGGCTACCAAGGAGACGGAGAAAATTTCCGGTGACAATTATGCATTCTTTGAGACGGATACGGGAAATCTCACGGTGGTGCTCTCGGACGGTATGGGCTCCGGGGAGAAGGCAAACGGGGACAGCACCATGGTGGTGGAGCTGATGCAGAAGTTTTTGGAGGCAGGCTTCCAGATGGAAATGGCCATTCAGATGATCAACAGCGCCCTGCTTGCAGGGGGAGAGAATACCAATATGTCCACCCTTGACCTTTGCAGCATGGACTTGTACAGTGGAGAGTGCCATTTTGTCAAGGTGGGAAGCGCCAGCTCTTACATCAAAAGGCAGCACCTGGTGGACAGAATTTCTTCCGGGAATCTGCCCATGGGCGTTTTTAAGAAACCGGACATGGAGGCGGTGGGAAGAACCCTGATGGACGGGGATTATATTGTAATGATATCTGACGGAATACTGGACGCCCTCTCCCAGGGGATAGGGGAAGACATGCTGCCGGAATTAATCGGCAACACAAATTTGGAGAACCCGGGAGAGATGGCCAATGCAATCTTAAATTTCTGTATTCATCAGAGCCGGGGGAGAGTCCGGGATGATATGACCGTGTTGGTAATTGGGATATGGAAGAAGGAATAACCTGGAAGCGTGTGACATTTGGTAACAGTGCGGACAAGTCTGCGCAATTACTGCGCTGACAATGGCAAAGAGCAGCGGCATTTGTGAAAATTCTATGAAGGATGAGGGTATGGTAATTGACATTTTTTAAATTTAGGCTATAGTATATTGTATGGTTGAGAAAGTACTGAATTATGTTAACAGATATCGTATGATAGAGCGTAATGATACGATAGTGGCGGGAATTTCAGGGGGCGCAGATTCTGTTTGCCTCCTTTTTTTGCTGGTGGAATTGCAGAAACGGCTTTCCTTTTCCATAGAGGTGGTGCATGTGAATCATGGTATACGGACGGAGGCGTCCGGGGATGCCCGCTTTGTGGAAAACCTTTGCAAAAGGTTTCAGGTTCCTTTTTATCTGGTGGAGGAAAATGTAAGGGAACGGGCAAAGGAACAGGGGACTTCCGAGGAGGAGGAGGGCCGCAGGATTCGGTATCAGGCTTTTGAAAAGGCCCTTGGAGAGAGGAAAGGAAAAATTGCGGTTGCCCATAACAGCAATGACCGGGCGGAAACCATGCTGTTTCATTTATTCCGGGGAACAGGCCTTACGGGAGCAGGCGGCATCAAACCGGTGAACGGAAGGGTGATTCGTCCCCTGCTATGTCTGCAGAGAAGGGAGATAGAAGCCTGGCTTTCAAAAATGGAAATTTCTTTTTGCACGGACAATACCAATGAACAGGACATTTACACCAGAAACCGTATCAGGCATCATATTCTGTCGTATGCTGAAAAGGAAATCTGCCGGGGGGCGGTTGCCAATATGAACCGGGCGGCGGAGCAGCTTCTGGAGGCGGACGCATACATCGCAGGACAGACCAAGGCCGCCATGGAAAGATGCGTGGAGATACGGAGGGTGAAGGGACAGGAGGAAGTGGCTGTCAGGATTTCCGCGTTTTTCAGAGAGGACGAATATCTGCGGGGCCGCATTTTGATGGAATGTATTGGTGCGGCGGCAGGACGGAGAAAGGATATTACGGCCGCCCATATAAGGGGGGTGGAAGCCCTTTTTAAGGGGACCGGAAGCGGAGAGCTTCATCTGTCCTACGGCCTTAGAGTTTATAAAGAATATGATTTGGGTATGATAAAGAAAAAGGACAGGGCTAAGGAGGGCCTGTCGGCTGAAGAAAATGAAAAAGAATATGAGCTGACGGTTCCTTCGTCTTTATATGTGCCGGGGCTTGGAACTGTGGAGGTTGCTGTCCGAAGCGCCCGGGAAACAGGGAATTTATGTGAAAATATTCCGGAAAAAACATATACGAAATGGTTCGATTATGATAAAATAACTTCGGCTATTGTGTTCCGGACAAGAAAATCCGGAGATTATCTTACGATAAACGGTGGATTGGGACGGAAATCCGTGCAAGATTATTTTGTAAATGAAAAGGTTCCCAGACAGGACAGGAACAGGATTTATCTGCTGGCGGAAGGCTCCCATGTGATATGGATACCCGGTTATCGAATCAGTGAATACTACAAGGTGGATAAAGACACTCGCAGGATTTTGCAGATAAAGGCTGCGGACAAAGAAGGTTAAAGGCCGAAGGTTCGATGGCTGCGCGCGGCAGAGCGGCCGTATGGAGCAAGGTCCGTAAAAGTACAGGCGGAAACGGAAGAACCGCCCCAGGAAGAAAGGAGTCAGTGATATGGCTGAAAAAATCAAAGTACTGTTGTCAGAAGAAGAAGTGGACGCTAAAATCAAAGAGATTGGAGAACAAATCAGTAAGGATTATGCCGGAAAGCAGGTGCACCTTGTCTGTGTATTAAAAGGTGGAAGCTTTTTTATGTGTGAGCTGGCGAAAAGAATCAGTGTACCTGTGTCCCTGGACTTCATGTCAGTTTCCAGCTATGGAAGCGAAACCAAGTCCAGCGGTGTGGTGAGGATCGTAAAAGACCTGGATGAACCGCTGAAAGGGAAAAATGTTATCGTGATAGAAGATATTGTAGATTCCGGACGTACGCTGAGCTATCTCCTGGAAATGCTTAAGGACAGAGGGCCGGAAAGCCTCAGGCTGTGTACATTGCTTGACAAGCCGGACCGGAGAGTGGTGGATGTGAATGTGGATTACACAGGCTTTCAGATACCCGATGAGTTTGTGGTGGGATATGGGCTTGATTATGACCAGAGGTACAGAAATCTCCCTTATATCGGCATAGTGGAGTTTGAGTAGAGCCGGGCATTGCGGCTTTCAATAGCGCGAAGGACAAAGGGACGACTTTGTCTCTGCCTGTAAAAAATGATAATTGCAGTACCGCAGACGCAGCAGATAAGCCCCGGGAGGGTTTGGCCTGTAATACATTATGGCCTGCGGTATGCAGGGGGTAAGACATTGAATAAGAGAAATAAAGGATATAGTGCATATTTTGTACTGGTATTGCTGCTGCTGGCGCTTTTAGTGATTCCGAATCTGCTTGACAATAATCAGGTGGAATATACCAGAGGCGAACTGATAGAGGATTTAAAAGAGGGAAATGTGGTGTACGCCAGCATTTCTCCCAGCCGGGAGACGCCTACCGGAGAGGTGGACTTTATATTAAGCGACGGGCCCGGCAGGACGCTGTATGCAACGGATGTAAGAGAGATAGAGGAACTCCTCATATCTTACGGAGTGGACCCGGAGGTAAAAAAGGTACAGGAAGAAAGCTGGTTTTTGACAAGCGTATTTCCGGTACTGCTTGCCATTATTGTGATGGTGTTCTTCTTTGTGATGATGAACAGCCAGAATACGGGCGGCAACAGCAAGATGATGAATTTCGGTAAGAGCCGTGCAAGGCTTTCCATGGGTGATGGGAAGATTATGCTAAAGGATGTGGCCGGCCTTAAGGAAGAAAAAGAAGAATTGGAAGAAATTGTGGAATTTCTAAAGGAGCCGGCTAAATTTACCAAGGTGGGTGCAAGAATCCCCAAGGGTGTGCTCTTAGAGGGAGCGCCTGGTACAGGTAAGACACTGCTGGCCAAAGCGATTGCAGGTGAGGCGGGAGTTCCTTTCTTTAGCATTTCCGGTTCTGACTTTGTGGAGATGTTTGTAGGTGTGGGCGCTTCCAGAGTCCGGGATTTGTTCGAGGACGCAAAGAGACATGCGCCGTGTATTGTGTTTATAGACGAAATTGACGCGGTGGCCAGACGCCGTGGCACCGGAATGGGAGGCGGCCATGATGAGCGGGAACAGACCTTAAACCAGCTGCTTGTTGAGATGGACGGCTTTGGCGTTAATGAGGGAATTATTGTGCTGGCGGCTACCAACCGTGTGGATATTTTAGACCCGGCTATCCTGCGCCCCGGACGTTTTGACAGGAAAATCAGCGTGAACCGGCCGGATATCGGTGGAAGGGAAGACATCCTGAAAGTACATGCCAGAAATAAGCCTCTTGCAGAGGATGTGGATTTAAAGCAGATTGCCCAGACAACGGCGGGATTTACCGGAGCGGATCTTGAAAACCTCCTGAATGAAGCCTCTATTGTTGCAGCTAAAGAAAACAGAAGTTTCGTCATACAGGAAGATATTAAGAAAGCATTTATTAAGGTAGGAATCGGTGCGGAAAAGAAAAGCCGCATCATTACCGACAAGGAAAAGAAAATTACGGCCTACCATGAAGCGGGCCATGCCATTTTATTCCATGTGCTGCCGGATGTGGGGCCTGTATACACGGTGTCCATTATTCCTACAGGACTTGGCGCAGCAGGTTATACAATGCCGCTGCCTGAAAATGATGAAATGTTTATCACCAAGGGGAAAATGCTGCAGGATATTATGGTGTCTCTGGGAGGAAGAATTGCGGAGGAAATCATTTTTAATGATATTACCACCGGAGCTTCCAGCGATATCAAGAAAGCAACCAAGGCGGCAAGGGATATGGTGACCAGATATGGTATGTCGGAGAATATCGGGGTTATTAATTATAACAGCGATGACGACGAGGTATTTATCGGCAGAGATTTAGCGCATACCAAGAGCCACAGTGAGCTGGTGGCAGGGGAGATTGATAAGGAAGTAAAGAGCATTATCGATGACTGTTACGGAAAGGCAAAGGCGATTATTTTGGAGCATATGCAGGTGCTTCACGGGTGTGCGGAGCTTCTCCTTCAGAAGGAAAAAATCGGAAGGGATGAATTTGAGGCCCTGTTTAACCGGGGAAATACCTCTCCCGAGGCGTTTTTTGAAAGCTGATTGTAAATATTGCACAAAAATGAATGGCCGAATTTGTAATATTTGTGAATCGTGAGTATTTACGCAAAAGTGAGGGTATGCTATTATACTACTTGTAACCCCCCAATACATTATATAGTTTTTTGCTATACCCCCATAAGAAAGAAATACCTTCTCTAAAAAGGACAGTAAGTAAAATTACTGTCTTTTTTACGTTTTGGCGAAAATGTTGACGAATATCTTTGAGATAGTGTAATATAGTCATGGAAAAATTTTGATAGAATGGAGCTGTTGGTATGGATTTAGAACGGTTAGTGAGAGCGGAGCGAAGCAGACAGTATATATCCGGCATGCGGCCTGTTTTTAACAGGAAGGCTTTGTTTAGTGATACTACGGAGGATTATTTATCTCCATCGGAACCAAATCCCTATTCACAGATTACGATCAGGTTCCGGGCAGATTTAAATAACGTAGACAGAGTTTTTATGGTGAGCGGCGGCGTTAAGCATTTGATGCTGAAAGAAAGCTGTGATGAAAATTTTGATTTTTTTGCCTGCCAGGTGGAAATAGAGGAAGAAGAATTCTCCTATTATTTTGAAGTTCATGCAGGTAAAATAAAATGTATATATGACGTCAGGGGCGTGGTGAAGGAAGCGCTGCCTGAATATGCTTTCCGGGTCATTCCCGGGTTTAAAACGCCCAAATGGGCCAAGGGCGCCGTTATGTATCAGATTTATGTGGATCGTTTTTATAATGGGGATCCTTCCAATGATGTGCTTACTTCCGAGTATGAATACATTGGAAATAAGACGGTAAAGGTGGATGACTGGAATAAATATCCTGCGGAGATGGGCGTTCGGGAGTTTTACGGCGGCGATTTGCAGGGTGTACTGGATAAGATGGACTATCTGCAGGAGCTTGGGATAGACGTGATTTATTTTAATCCCTTGTTTGTCTCCCCTTCCAATCACAAATATGATATACAGGATTACGACTATATAGACCCCCATATCGGAAAGATTGTCAGTGACGAGGGGGAACTGCTCCGTGATGATTGCAGGGAAAATCGGTTTGCGTCCAGATATATAGACCGGGTGACAAATAAGAAGAACCTGGAGGCTAGCAACGAGCTGTTTGCCAAAGTGGTGGAGGAAGCCCACAGGAGAGGTATAAGGGTGATTTTGGACGGCGTGTTTAATCACTGTGGTTCCTTTAACAAGTGGATGGACAGGGAAAGGATTTACGAAAATGCGCCGGATTATGAGAAGGGAGCGCATATTTGCAAGGAAAGCCCTTATAATGATTATTTTCAGTTTTATGATGAGAACGCCTGGCCATATAATGGAAGTTATGACGGCTGGTGGGGACATGATACGCTGCCTAAGCTCAACTATGAGATGTCAAAGGACTTATTTGATTATATCATGAAGGTGGCGGCCAAGTGGGTTTCTCCCCCTTATAATGCGGACGGATGGCGTCTGGATGTGGCGGCGGATTTAGGCCATAGCCCGGAGTTTAATCATCATTTCTGGCAGGAATTCAGGAAAGCGGTCAGGGAGGCCAACCCGGAGGCGATTGTGCTGGCGGAGCATTACGGAAATCCCAGGGAATGGTTAAACGGTAAGGAATGGGATACGGTCATGAACTATGATGCGTTTATGGAGCCGGTAACCTGGTTCCTGACGGGAATGCAGAAGCACAGCGACGACTACAGGGGGGATATGCTGGGGAGCGCGGATAATTTTATGGGCGCTATGCGGCATTACATGGCGAACTTTACAACCCCTTCCCTTCAGATAGCAATGAACGAGCTCTCCAACCATGACCATTCCAGATTTTTAACCAGAACCAACAGAAAGGTGGGCAGAACCAATACGCTGGGAGCGTGGGCAGCCGATGAGGGAGTGAATAAAGCGGTTCTGCGGGAGGCGGTGGTGATTCAGATGACCTGGCCGGGCGCTCCGACAATCTATTATGGGGATGAGGCCGGTGTCTGTGGTTTTACGGATCCGGACAACAGAAGAAGCTATCCCTGGGGCCATGAGGATAAAGAGCTGATAGAGTTCCACAGGGAAATGATACGCATCCACAAGGAAAACCAGGAGATAAAAACAGGATCTCTGAAATATATAGACGGGGATTATAATGTGCTTGGTTACGGAAGGTTTAACCGTAGGGAGGTCACTGTTGTGCTGGTAAATAACAATGACCATGAGGTGACAAGAGAGTTTTCCGTCTGGCATCTGGGCATTCCAAAAGAAAGCAGGATGAAGCAATTGATGCTTACCACAGCCGAAGGACATAGTGTAGAGCCATGCGAGCATTCGGTGACGGCAGGAAAGATGCGCGTGACCCTTCCGGCCACATCAGCTATCGTGATGAAATATCATAAGAAGTTTTCCAGAAATGCATGGAAAGCATAAATTTACAGGTTTTGAAAGCATGTGGGATTAGATTGAAAAATCAAAGATTTTTTCCTGAAAATCTGAGCTGATGTCCCAATTTGTGAGTTGTCGGCAGTATGGGGATTAACAGAAAAAGCCGAACCGAAAGGAATGAGAGGATGAAAAAGAAGGCGTTATTGTTGGTAATTTTTATTTGCAGTTTGGGTATTTTGCTGATATCGTTAAGGCTGTTTTGGAATATGGGCGTTTTTGTGGATGAGCATAATACAACGCCGGCTGCCGTGTGCGGCGGAGAATTTTGGCTTATGATGGATTGGCTGCGCATGCTTCTCTCCGGGGTGACGGTGGTGGTTTCGGGAATCATGCTTTTGCGGAAGGAATAAAATACGGAGAGGATGGAAAGGCGCTTTACCGGCGCATGGCCCAATATAAAAATAGCGGGCAGGGAAAATTTCCCTGCCCGCAAGTGAATCAGAGCATTTGCCTTCCGCGGCAGTAGGTTTGCATTACATCATAATTATCCTGTAACACCACAATGTCCGCATCAAAACCTGCGGTCAGTTTCCCTTTACGATTATCCAAACGGAGCGCTCGTGCAGGATTGGTGGTGCAGGAATTCAGCGCCGCATGGAAGGGTATCATGGCGTCCTCCACCAGAATTTTCAGCCCCTTATTGATGTTTAGAGTGCTGCCGGCAATGGTGTCCGTTCCGGTGAGCCTTGCAAGGCCATCCTCCCCAACTTGATAGGGATGGCCGCCCAGCTCATAGGTTTTACCGGGCGGGCAGTATTTTGCCTGGAGAGAATCGCTGATCATAATGGCGTAGTCTTTTCCCTTAGCGGTGAAGAAATTATTTAAGGCAGCCAGGTGGGAGTGACAGCCGTCACAGACAACTTCCCCATAGATTTCCCGTATACGCAGGGCGGTTCCCACAAGCCCCGGTTCCCGGTGGTGATAAGCGGTCATGCCGTTGTACACGTGGGTCATGCTCATAGCGCCGTTGGCAATTCCCATAAGAGCCGTGGCATAATCTGCGGAGGAATGTCCCATGCTCACAACGATCCCGTGAGAAACGCAGAATTTCGTCAGTGCAAAATCCGGGTCATGTTCCGGTGCCAGAGTGATATATTTGATTTGGCCGTGAGCGGCTTCCTGATACATGCGAAATTGCTCCACGGTGGGGGCAGCAATTGCTTCCGGAGGCTGTGCGCCTTTATATTGCATATCAAGATAGGGGCCTTCGAAATGAATGCCCAGGATTTCAGCCCCTTCGTAACCTTCTTCCATAACCTTTGCAACATTAGACACGGCGGCGGAAAGAACCGGGGGCATCTGGGTGACGGTGGTAGGAAGAAGGGCGGTGACGCCTTCCTCCGGGATACGCCTTGTCCAGTTTCGCAGTCCTTCGGGATTTGCCTCGTTGGTGTCATAGCCGTAAGCGCCGTGGGTGTGCACGTCGATAAAGCCAGGCACGATACGCAGATTACCATAATCTTTATCGGAATCCGTAAGGGCTCTGGTACCCCAGGGATAAATGTCCTCGATTTTCTGACCCTGAATGTTCAGCTGGGCGGGGGAAAACTGACCGCCAATCCATACTCTTTTACTCTGTATTATCATAACAATTTCTGCTCCTTTCCTGATTCAATCTATTTTTGCCCTCTTTTGAATAACATAATCATTTCCCGGGTGAGACTCACGTTGTCATCCTCCAAATGGATTTCATCCCTGCCGTACCACCCGGCCTCGGCAAGCTCGTTTGTGTCCAGGGTAATCTGGTCCGAACCATCCAGGTCGCAGAAAAATCCCATGAGAAGGCTTCCTGAAAAGGCCCAGGGCTGGCTCTTATAATAGCGTATATTTTTTACCTTAAGTCCAACCTCCTCCATGACCTCTCTTGCCACGGTCTGTTCCACGCTCTCGCCGATTTCCGTAAAGCCTGCAATGAGGGCATAATTGGCATAGGAACGTCCGGCGTATTTGCTCATCAAAAGCTTGTCTCCATTTAAAACCCCCACAATCACCGCAGGAGAAATCCTGGGGTAAACCATATTATGGCAGTCAGGGCAGAACAGCATCCGCTCCTTGTGGTCCGGGAGCATTTTGTGCCCGCAGCGGCCGCAGAACCGGTTGGCCTGATACCAGCCGAAAAGGTGGTGGGCCGTAATACCGGCAAAGGCGCTGTGCCTGGAAACAGCGGTGCGGAAAATACGCACATCTTCATAGTGATAAGGCTCCGGCAAAACCGAAGGGGTCTCCTCGTCCTGTTTCCGGCCGTCCTTCGGATATGCAAGGAAATACCTGTAATCGTCTATGGAAAACAGGTAATAGTACCCATAGGGCAGGCCCTCCATTTCCCGTAAGGTGGGATAACGCAGTTTTCCGTCCTGAAACCGTAAAAGCACGGTGTTTTTGTGAAAGATAAAAATAAAGTCATTTTGTGACGGCTTCACATCATGATATTCATTGTGGTAAATTTTGGGGTAAATATCCTGTATCATGAAAAATCCTCCGTTGCGACAGTTCAGCCTTTCGGCGTTACCGTAGCGCTCTGTTAGTCTTTCTATTTTTGTATAGCACCAAAGTTATTTCTATGATAATATGTAAATGTTCAACAGTCAATGATGTGCGGAAGTTTGTGCTGACGCCCAAAGCTGTGGCCGCCGGCAAGAATGGAGATGTTTATGAAATGGATGAAATTTAAGATAAAGACGATTACGGACGCGGAGGATGTGATAATCAGCACGCTGTATGATATAGGGCTTGAGGGGGCACAGATTGAGGATAAGGTACCGCTTACCGCTCTTGAGAAGGAGCAGATGTTTGTGGATATTTTACCGGACGGGCCTGAGGATGACGGAATTGCTTATTTGAGCTTTTTTGTGGAGGAGAAAGAGGGGGAGACCGGTGAAGATGGCTGCGGCAGACTTATTTTGGGCGGCGAGGAGACCACGGCGGATGTGATTCTTGAAAATGTGAAAAGAGAGCTGGAAGATTTAAGATGTTTTATGGACATAGGGGAAGGCTCGGTCAGTATCGAGGAGACAGAGGATATTGACTGGATTAACAACTGGAAACAGTATTTCCATCAATTTACCATAGACGATGTGCTGGTGATTCCCTCCTGGGAGGAAGTGGAGCCTGAGGATACGGATAAAATGATTCTTCACATTGACCCGGGCACGGCTTTCGGAACCGGTATGCATGATACCACCCAGCTGTGCATCAGGGCTCTCCGAAAGTATATTACGCCGAAGACAACGCTTTTGGACGTTGGGACAGGAAGCGGTATTCTGGCAATCCTCTCTCTTATGTTTGGGGCCAAAAGGGCGGTGGGAACCGACTTAGACCCTTGCGCGGTGGATGCGGTTCGGGAGAATATGGAAGCAAATGGGATAGGGCCGGATGATTTTACCATGATGATTGGCAATATTATCACGGAAAAGGAAGTGCAGGATAAGGTGGGCTACGAATGCTATGACATTGTGGTGGCCAATATTCTGGCGGAGGTGCTGGTGAATTTGACGCCGGTAATCGTTCATCAGCTGAAAAAGGGCGGCATTTACATTACCTCCGGTATTATCGACGATAAGGAAGAAACGGTGGTGAAGGCTGTGGAGGCAGCAGGCCTTGAAGTGCTTGAGGTGAACTGCCAAGGTGAGTGGGTCAGCGTGACCGCCCGGAAAAACAGTTAATGAAGCTTATGGCATTGCATAGAGTGGGAAATAGAATGTAAACAGGCAGGGCGGAGGAATGTATCAATTTTTTGTAGAACCCGGACAGATTCAGGGAAATAAGGTTATCATAACCGGAAAAGATGTGAACCACATGAAGAACGTGCTCCGCATGAAGCCCGGAGAGGAAATTTCCGTGTTGAGCGGGGCGGACGGAAAGGAGTATCGATGTGGTATTTGCTCCTTGAGCGAGGATGAGGTTATCTGTGAGGTGCGCTTTGTACGGGAGGAAGGGGTAGAGCTTCCCTCGAAAATTTATCTTTTTCAGGGACTGCCCAAGGCGGATAAAATGGAATGGATTATCCAAAAGGCTGTGGAACTGGGAGTATATGAAATCATACCGGTTGCGGTAAAGCGTGCGGTGGTAAAGCTGGATGCGGGGAAGGCTAAAAATAAAGTCTCAAGATGGCAGGGGATTGCCGAGGCTGCTGCCAAACAGAGCAAAAGAGGGATGATTCCAAAGGTACAAAATGTGATGAGCTTTAAGGAAGCCATTGCTTACAGCAGGATGGCAAAGACCAGGCTTATTCCCTATGAGCTTGCGGAAGGGATGGATAAGACAAGGGAAATCATCAGCGGCCTTAAGCCCGGGGAGGATATTGCGGTTTTTATCGGGCCTGAGGGAGGTTTTGCAGAGGAAGAAATTGAAGATGCGGTAAGGGAAGGCATCATCCCCATCACATTGGGAAAGCGGATTCTGAGGACAGAAACTGCCGGGATGACAGTTCTTTCTATTATAATGTACCATTTGGAGCAGTAATCATATAATAATTGTAGGATAAAAGAGCATTTGTAACAGCAGGCCTAGGGCCGGGCTGTTGCGATTTTGTTCGGAAAGGCCAGTGACAGTTATGGAGGTATATTTAGATAATTCGGCAACCACCAGATGCTTTGATGAGGCGGCCGCCCTGATGACCCGGGTCATGTGCGAGGATTACGGAAATCCATCCAGTCTTCACAGAAAGGGCGTTGAGGCGGAGAAATATATCCGCTATGCAAAGGATGTAATTGCCAGAAATTTAAAAGTAAACGAAAAAGAAATATTTTTTACTTCGGGAGGAACAGAATCAGATAATCTTGCGCTGATTGGATGCGCACATGCAAACTGCAGGAGTGGCCGGCATTTGATTACCACACAGATCGAGCATCCTGCAATTCTCCAGACAATGAAACATTTGGAGGAAGAAGGCTTTAGGGTAACTTACCTGCCGGTGGATGAAAAGGGATGCATCCGTCCGGAAGATTTGCAGCGTGCCATTACAGGGGAAACCATACTGGTTTCTATTATGCACACCAACAATGAGGTGGGCTCCCTGCAGCCCATTGCGGAGGCAGGAGCGCTGATAAAGGGAATGAATCCCAGAATCCTGTTTCATGTGGACGGGGTACAGGGATATGGAAAATATAGAATCTATCCTAAAAGAATGAAAATAGACTTGCTGTCTGTCAGCGGGCATAAAATTCATGGTCCCAAAGGAATTGGATTTTTATATGTAGATGAAAAAGTAAAAATTAAACCTGTTGTTTTTGGAGGCGGACAGCAAAATGGCCTTCGCTCCGGTACGGAAAGTGTTCCGGCTATTGCGGGCATGGCCAAGGCCATTGAAATGATTTACGGCAATTTGGATGGGGAAGTGGAAAAGCTGTACGGTTTAAAGAGGGCCTTCGTGGACGGCGTACGGAAAATAGAGGGCACGGTGATAAACGGGCATCCGGATGAAACCGGGGCGCCTCATATTGTGAGCGTTTCTTTTAAAGGGGTTCGCAGCGAGGTGATTCTTCATGCGTTAGAGGACAAAGGAATTTATGTTTCGGCGGGAAGCGCCTGCTCGGCCCACAAGCCCCAGCCCTCTGCAACACTGCGGGCTATGGGAATTCCTTCCGAACTGCTTGGATCCACAATACGTTTTAGCTTTTCGGTCTTTACAACCATGGAGGAAATCGACTATACTTTACAGATGCTGCATGATATCATTCCCATGCTCAGAAGATACACCAGACAATAAAAGATCAGGGTTGACCGAATCTGTGGGGAACATGAGGCAGGCGGCAGTTTGGGCTTTTACAATTGGAACTTTGTATACCTGAACTGCAGGCCTGTGGTTACAGAGAGAACAGATAAAGAAAAGAGGAAATATGTTTAGTGCTTTTTTAATTAAATATGCGGAAATTGGCGTAAAAGGAAAGAATAAATATTTGTTTGAGGACGCGCTTGTCCATCAGATTAAGTACGCCCTGAAAAGGTGTGAAGGCGAATTTAAGGTGACGCGCACCGACGGAAGAATTTATGTACATGCAATGTCAGATTTTGACTTTGAAGATACTGTGGAAAACTTAAAGACAGTATTTGGTATTTCGGGCATCTGTCCGGTTGTCCATGTGGAGGACGAAGGGTATGAGAAGCTGGCTGAGGCGGTCATAGATTATGTGGACAAGGTATATGCTGATAAGAACATTACCTTTAAGGTTCACACCAGAAGGGCAAGGAAGAATTACCCCATGGATTCCATGGAGGTGAGCAGAGAGTTAGGAGGCGCAGTGCTTGATGCCTTCCCCCAGATGCGGGTGGACGTCCATGAACCTGATGTGATGCTGCATGTGGAGATTCGTGAAAAAATTTATATTTATTCCATGGAAATACCGGGGCCCGGCGGTATGCCGGTGGGCAGCAACGGAAAAGCAATGCTTCTTTTGTCGGGGGGAATTGATTCGCCGGTGGCGGGATATATGATTGCCAAGCGCGGGGTAAAAATAGACGCGGTTTATTTCCATGCGCCCCCATATACCAGCGACAGAGCAAAACAGAAGGTAGTGGATTTGGCAAAACAGGTTTCCAAATATGCCGGAGCGGTCTATCTCCATACCATTAATTTTACGGATATTCAGTTGTACATTTATGATAAATGCCCTCACGAGGAGCTTACGATTATCATGCGCAGATATATGATGCGGATTGCAGAGATGCTGGCGGAGAAAAATGACTGCCTGGGATTGATTACGGGAGAAAGCATTGGCCAGGTGGCATCCCAGACGGTACAGTCTCTGGCCGTGACCAATGAGGTGTGTAAGCTGCCGGTTTTCCGTCCGCTGATTGGGTTTGATAAGATGGAGATTGTGAGTGTGGCGGAAAAAATAGGAACTTACGAGACTTCTATTCTGCCTTACGAGGATTGCTGTACCATTTTCGTGGCGAAGCATCCTGTGACAAAGCCTAATTTGAATGTGATTAAACGGCATGAGTCAAAGCTTGGGGAAGAAATGGACGAGCTGGTGAGAAAGGCAATCGAAACGGATGAGGTGGAGATTGTACGGTGGCATTCAAATTAAAGAGTATTAAACAAATGAGCTGGCAAAAGCCAGCTCATAGATACATCATAGATAAATCATAGATTTACTGAAATATGTAGATTAAATCATGTACGGTTTTAAAGCTTCGAGAACTGCGTCGATGTTGTCTTCCGCATGGATATTCAAATCGATAGGTTTGGATAAATCCAGACTGAAAATACCCATGATAGATTTAGCATCAATCACATATCTGCCGGATACTAAATCAAAATCATAATCAAATTTTGAAATATCATTTACAAAAGATTTAACCTTATCAATTGAATTTAACGAAATCTGTACTGTTTTCATTTTCATTTACCTCCTTTTACTTTTCATCAATAGGCTGCCTTACAAGGCAGCGCTTGATACCCTGTGTTATTATAGTAAAGGGTTGTCGGGGAAAAGTCAATGATAAAACAGTACAAAAAAAGAAAGGGTCAGCATGAAAAGTGTGGCATTTCACAACCTTGGATGTAAAGTAAACGGATATGAAATGGATTATATGCAACAGATTATGCAGGAAAAGGGTTATAGAATTGTACCATTTGATGAGAAGGCTGACATCTATATTATCAATACCTGTACGGTAACAAACATTGCGGACAGGAAAAGCAGGCAGATGCTCCACAGGGCTAAAAAGCGGAACCCGGAGGCTGTTGTGGTGGCCGTGGGCTGTTATGTGCAGGCAGGGAAAGAGGACGCTCTTAAGGATGTAAGCATAGACCTGGCCATAGGCAATAACAGGAAAAAGGATTTGATTCCAATATTGGAAGAATTTCTGGCAAACAGAGAAAAAGATAAAACTTTAAGCGAAACCGCCTGCAAAACCCTGCAGGGAAGAACAATAATCGATATTGGCCGCACGGACGAGTATGAGGCTATGGAGCTTTGTTGCACGGCGGAGCACACCAGGGCATTCATTAAGGTGCAGGACGGCTGCAATCAGTTTTGCTCCTACTGCATTATTCCCTATGCCCGGGGCAGGATTCGAAGCAGGGAAATGCAGGATGTGGTAGAGGAAGTAGGAAGACTTTCACGGAATGGTTACCGTGAGGTGGTTCTCACCGGCATTCACTTAAGCTCTTATGGTATGACAAAGGGAAACGATTTTTCCGAAAGCAGACTGTTAGAGCTGATAGAGCATGTGCAGCAGCAGGAGGGGATAGAGCGCATCCGCTTAGGCTCCCTGGAGCCCAGAATCATCACGGAGGAATTTGTAAACCGGCTTTCTGAGTGCTCCAAGCTATGCCCCCATTTCCATCTTTCATTGCAAAGCGGCTGCGACGGTGTGCTTGAAAGGATGAATAGAAAGTATTCCACAGAGGAATACTATGAAAAGGTATGTATTTTAAGAAAATATTTTGACAATCCGGCAATTACAACAGATGTGATTGTGGGATTCCCTGGGGAGACACAGGAGGAATTTGAGGAGACAAAAGCTTTTTTACAAAAAATCGGTTTTTATGAAATGCATATTTTTAAATATTCAAAAAGAAAAGGGACTGTTGCTGCGGATATGGAAGGACAGATTCCTGAGGCGGAGAAAACATTGCGGAGCAATGAGCTTTTAAGGCTTGAAGGGGAAATGTCGCGCAAGTACAGGGAAACGCATTTACATAAGCAGACAGAAGTGCTGTTTGAGGAGGAAAAAACGATAAACGGCAAAAAATATCAAATCGGCCATACCCGGGAATACATCCGCGCAGCCTGCAGGACGGAGGAAAATCTGTCCGGTCAGATTGTAAAAGGTGTGCTGACAGACTTCCCGGAAGCAGATATTTTGCTGTTTCAGCCGCAAACACATTGAATTTTACAGTAAAATGGAGTAAGATAATAAGATAGGACTTGAGAGCGAAGCTTTCCGACGGAATTGACAGTATAAGGTATTAAGAGGTGTTTATTTATGCAGGATTTTGGTAATACACAGTTTTTCAAGGTAGAGACAGATAATACAAGCGTGAAAGAAATACTTGCAGATGTATATGCGGCACTGACCGAGAAGGGGTATAATCCTGTGAACCAGATTGTAGGATATATTATGTCAGGAGATCCCACATACATCACCAGCTACAAAAATGCCAGAAGCATGATTATGAAAGTGGAGCGTGATGAGCTGGTGGAAGAAATGCTGACGGAATATATTAAAAGCAGCCACTGGAAATAAGAAGTATGATCCCGGCCAGCCTGAAGTGAAGCTCAGACCGGAGGGGTAATTGCGGTAAAAGTGCGGTCAAATAACGGAAAGCGTAAAAATATGCGGATTATGGGTTTGGATTTCGGGGCGAAAACAGTAGGCGTGGCGATCAGTGATCCTCTGCTTATTACGGCCCAGGGAATAGAAATTATAAGAAGAAAAGAAGAAAATAAATTACGTCAGACATTGGCAAGGATAGAAGCACTGATAGAGGAATATCAGGTAGAAGAAATCGTTTTGGGCCTTCCCAAGAATATGAACGATACGTTAGGGCCAAGGGTGGAGATTACCCTTGCATTTAAGGACAAGTTAGAGAGGCGCACGGGGCTGCCTGTACATACATGGGATGAAAGACTTACCACCGTTGCCGCTGATAAGGCAATGATAGAGGCAGGAATACGCAGAGAGAATCGTAAAGAATACGTGGATAAAATTGCAGCTGTGCTTATTTTACAGGGATTTTTGGACTTCAGGAGAGAAAAATAATTGGAAAAAATCAAATTTACACTTGACACAGGAGAAAGTGTGGAGTTTTATATTTTAGAACAGACAAAGCTGGGTGGGAAGCAGTATATTCTGGTGACTGACACCCAGAAAGGGGACGGAGAGGCTCTCATATTGAAGGAGATTACGGAGCAGAAGACCGGGGAAAGCATCTACGAGATCGTGGATGACGATACGGAAATGTCCGCAGTGGCGGAGGTCTTCGAAAATCTCCTTGAGGATGTTGCGCTTATGTAAGGCGCAGGAGCATATGAAAGAGATTTCATGAAATAGATTTCAAGAAATGGATTTTAAGAAAAGAATTTCGGGAAAAAGTTTCAAGAAAATGATTTTAAAAAAGGGAAACAGACTGCCCGGAGCGTGTTTGAAATGCTCTGAGGAAAAACGGCAGTTGTTTATAAAAAATGCGGGAACTGTGGCGGAGCAACTTTTTTATTTCGTAATCAGAAAGATAAATAATGGTCTTAGGGACAAGCGGTTGTCCGTGCCGTTATGATTTTGGTTAGGCTATGATAGGAAGCCTGCGCAGGTGCTGCAAAGAAAGTAGAGGTAAAACTGATTGAAAAAAAATGAACAGAAAAGCAGCTTGGCGCTGAAGGTCATTCCGCTTGGTGGCCTTGAGCAGATTGGCATGAACATTACTGCCTTTGAGTACGAAGACAGTATTATTGTTGTGGACTGCGGTCTCTCATTCCCGGAAGATGATATGCTGGGAATTGATTTGGTCATACCGGATGTGACCTATTTAAAGAATAACATTGAGCGGGTAAAGGGATTTATCATCACCCATGGGCATGAGGACCATATCGGTGCGCTGCCCTATGTGCTGCGGGAAGTGAATGTTCCTATTTATGCGACCAAGCTGACCATGGGAATTATTGAGAACAAGCTAAAGGAGCATAATCTTACCAATAATACAAAGAGAAAAGTGGTCAAATTTGGACAGTCTATTAATTTAGGACAGTTCCGGATAGAATTTATCAAGACAAACCACAGTATTGTGGATGCGGCAGCGCTGGCTATCTATTCTCCTGCGGGTATTGTCGTGCATACGGGAGACTTTAAGGTGGATTACACACCGGTGTTTGGTGATGCCATTGATCTGCAGCGGTTTGCAGAAATCGGTAAAAAAGGCGTGCTGGCGCTGATGTGCGATTCTACCAATGCGGAGCGCACAGGCTTTACATCCTCAGAGCGCACGGTAGGGCGGACTTTTGATATCCTTTTTGAGGAACATAAAAACACCCGTATTATCATTGCGACCTTTGCCTCCAATGTGGACAGGGTGCAGCAGATTATCAATACGGCCTACAAGTTTGGCCGAAAGGTAGTGGTTGAAGGGCGCAGCATGGTGAGTGTCATTGAGACGGCTACCAATCTGGGATATTTAAGTATTCCGGAAAATACATTGATTGACATTGAACAGCTGAAAAATTATCCGGATGAGAAAACCGTCATTATTACAACGGGAAGCCAGGGGGAGAGCATGGCGGCCTTAAGCCGTATGGCGGAGGATAACCACAGGAAAATCTCTATCGGGCCTACGGATACCGTTATTTTTTCCTCCCATCCCATTCCGGGAAATGAAAAAGCGGTTACCAATGTGATCAACGAGCTTTTGCTCAAGGGGGCCGACGTTATTTTTCAGGATGTGCATGTTTCAGGCCATGCCTGCCAGGAGGAAATCAAGCTGATTTATACCCTGGTGCGGCCTAAATATTCGGTTCCGATTCATGGAGAATATAAGCATTTAAAGGCTCAGGCCAAGATTGCCAAGGAGCTTGGCTTTGCCAAAGAAAATATTTTTATCCTGCGTTCCGGGGACGTGCTTGAGCTGACCCAGGAAAAAGCCCAGATAACAGGAAAGGTGCCGGTAGGCGATATTCTGGTAGACGGACTGGGCGTGGGAGATGTTGGAAATATTGTGCTCAGGGACAGACAGCATCTGGCAGAGGATGGTATTTTGATTGTGGTGCTTGGGTTAGATGGCGCCACCGACGAACTGGTCAGTGGCCCTGACATTGTGTCAAGGGGATTTGTATATGTGAGAGAATCCGATGAACTGATGGAGGAGGCCAGGACCGTGGTAAATGAGGCGGTGGACGGCTGCCTGAGCAGGGGAATCGCCGACTGGGGAAAACTAAAGAGCTCTATCAAAGACGCCCTGGGCGATTTTGTATGGAAAAAAACCAAGCGCCGCCCTATGATACTTCCTATCATAATGGAAATATAGGCGGAGGATTTACATTAAGGAGAAAAGACAGCTATGCTGGATAGTCATATGGAAACAGCCGTAGGAGGGTTTATCGCTGCAATTAAAAATACGGAGACTTATAGAAAATATCGTTATCAGCTTGAAAAGATAAAGGAAAACCCGGAGCTCTACGAGAAGGTCAACGAGTACCGTCGGAGAAATTATGAAATTCAAAACACCTCTCAGATGGATGAATTGTTTCAGAGACTGGAAGTCTTTGAGCGGGAGTATGAAAAGTTTCGCGAAGATCCCATGGTGGATGATTTCCTGAGGGCGGAGCTGGCATTCTGCCGGTTGATGCAGGAGGTAAATACATCCATTGCATATGAATTGGACTTTGAGTAGAAGACTTACCGGGAGCCTTAGGACTTAGGAAGGGATGATTGTTTTATGAGTACTAAATACTTAATAGGTACGGTGGTGGAGACCATCATTAAGGTGGTGGTTATCGCTGCGGTTATCGTATTTGTTTTTCGGAGCGCCACACAGGCTTACGAATTCGGGTACCGGGTATTTGCAGACCAGCCAATGTCTGTTTCCGGGGGAAGGACGATCACGGTAAGTGTGGGAGAGACGGACTCCGTAAAAGAAATTGCGCAGATGCTGGAAGAAAGGGGTTTGATAGAGGACGCCAAGCTGTTTATTGTACAGGAGCTCCTTTCCGCTTACCACGGAAAGCTTCAGCCTGGCATTTATGACCTGAGTACGGATATGACGGCAGGAGAGATGCTGGAGATTATGGGTACCGCGACAGCGGAGGAAACATCAGAAACATCAGGTTCAGGTACAAGTTCACCCGCACCGGCGGATGAAGGTACGCAGGATAGTGAAAGCGAAACGGAGGAAGGTGAAGGCGATTCCCTGCCGACAGGCGAAGAAGAAATGACGCAGGAATAAAGATAAGGCATTTCTATTACTATGCGGGTCAAATGCCCGATTAGGGCACCGTCCGACGGCTGATTTTCGGGCAAAAGACACGGCGGTGTGTGAGACCTGCGGAGAAGGAGGCGGCAGAGTGATTACGGAAGAAAGAATCAGCGCTTTTATCAATTCTTTTGACATGGGAAACACCCCCTTTTTAAACGAATTAGAGCAGTTTGCGATTGAGACAAACGTACCGATTATAAGACCGGAGATACAAAGCCTCCTAAAGTTTTTTCTGGCTGTTAAGAAACCGGAACAGATTCTTGAGGTGGGCACAGCCATTGGTTTTTCAGCGATTCTTATGAGTGAATATGGGCCAAAGGATTGCAAAATTACAACCATTGAGAAGTATGAAAAAAGAATTCCCATTGCCAGGGAAAATTTCGAAAAGGCAGGGAAGGCAGAGAAAATCACTTTGCTGGAGGGGGATGCCGCCGGATGGCTGGCGGAGCTTACCGGGCCTTATGATTTGATTTTTATGGATGCGGCTAAAGGACAGTACATTCATTTTCTGCCGGATATCCTGCGGCTGATGCCCGTGGGAGGAATTTTGATATCCGATAATGTGCTGCAGGACGGGAATGTGATGGAGTCCCGGTTTGCAGTCACAAGAAGGGACCGCACCATTCATAGCAGGATGCGGGAATATCTTTATGAGTTGAAACACAATACGCAGCTTCAGACAGCCATTCTCCCGGTAGGAGACGGGGTGACCGTAAGCGTTAGGAAGGAAAACAAATGCGAAAACCTGAACTTCTGATACCGGCCAGTTGTCCGGAGGTTTTAAAGACAGCCGTGCGGTTTGGCGCGGATGCCGTATATATAGGTGGAGAAGCCTTTGGGCTTCGGGCTAAGGCCAAGAATTTTTCTCCAAAGGAGATGCAGGAGAGCATTGCCTTTGCTCATGCCCATGGGGTGCGGGTGCATGTGACGGCAAACATACTTGCCCATAATGGAGATTTGGCGGGGGCGGAGGAATATTTCCATGAATTAAAGGAAATGAAACCGGATGCCCTTATCATTGCCGACCCCGGTATGTTTACATTGGCAAAAGAAATCTGCCCGGAAATCGATATTCATATCTCAACCCAGGCCAATAATACAAATTATATGACTTATTTATTCTGGCATAAGCTGGGGGCAAAGAGAGTGGTTTCCGCCAGGGAGCTTTCCTTAAACGAAATCAAGGAAATCCGCCGCAGGATACCGGAGGATATGGAGATAGAAAGCTTTGTTCACGGGGCTATGTGCATTTCCTATTCCGGAAGATGCCTTCTCAGTAATTATTTCGTGGGAAGGGACGCAAATCAGGGGGCATGTACCCATCCCTGCAGGTGGAAGTATGCGGTTGTGGAGGAAAAGCGGCCGGGAGAGTACCTTCCTGTCTACGAAAATGAGAGAGGGACCTATATTTTTAATTCCAGGGATTTATGTATGATAGGCCATATTCCGGAGCTGCTTGATGCTGGTATTGACAGTTTTAAGATAGAGGGAAGGATGAAGAACGCGCTGTATGTGGCTACGGTGGCGAGAACCTACAGAAAAGCAATTGACGACTGCATGGAATCGGAAGAAAAGTACCGGGCCAATATGGACTGGTATCTTAAGGAGATAGCAAAGTGTACTTACCGCCAGTTCACCACAGGATTTTATTTTGGCAGGCCCGATGAAAATACGCAGATTTACGACAACAGTACCTATGTAAGCGAGTACATTTATCTGGGTATTGTTGAGGAAGTATCGGAAACAGGGCAGGCCCGGATAGAGCAGAAAAATAAGTTCGGCGTGGGAGATGGCATAGAAATCATGAAACCCGACGGAAGAAATGTGCCCGTCCGGGTATTATCTCTCGTCACAGAGGAAGGGAAACAGGTTGCGAGCGCACCCCATGCGAAGGAAATCCTCTGGGTGGAGCTGAGCGAGCGCCCGGAGAAATATGATATTTTGAGGATGCAAAATAAATCTTAAAAGACAATTATGGAGGCAGGCGGATGTACAATATGCCTGTTCCGGAGGAATTGTCTGATTGCTTTTTAGCAAAATATAATAAAAATAAAAATATGTCTTGCATTTTTATAAATTATCATGTATCTTTAAAAACGAAGAAAATAAAGAGATATTATGAACAAAGATGTTCCAAAGTTTTTTTGGGACATTTTTTTATGCACAGGACCGCATATGAAAAATTATACGGAGAATTTCAGGAAAGGGAGTAAAAGGATGAGCGAAGTTATTAACGTTGAAGAATTTTTTGCGAGTAAGGTATTCACACGGGCTACAATGAAAGAAAGGCTGCCGAAAAATGTTTACAAAGAAGTAATCAGGGTGATGGAAAAGGGCGGCGAGTTATCGCTGGCAACGGCTGATGTGGTTGCCAAGGAAATGAAAGACTGGGCAGTAGAAAACGGCGCCACCCACTATACCCACTGGTTTCAGCCGCTGACGGGGATTACCGCTGAAAAGCATGATTCCTTTATTTCCCATCCTGATGAAAATGGGAAAATGCTTATGGAATTCTCCGGTAAGGAGTTGATCAAGGGCGAGCCGGATGCTTCTTCTTTTCCTTCGGGCGGTCTTAGGGCTACCTTTGAGGCGAGAGGATATACCGCATGGGATATTACATCCCCTGCCTTTTTAAAGGAAGATGCGACAGGTGTGATTTTATGCATTCCCACAGCGTTCTGTTCTTATAAGGGGGAGGCGCTGGATAAGAAAACTCCTCTGCTGCGCTCCATGGAGGCAATCAATGAGCAGGCTCTGCGTATCGTAAGACTTTTTGGAAATACACAGGCTACCAAGGTGGTGCCAAGTGTGGGACCGGAACAGGAATATTTCCTGGTGGACAGGGAGAAATATTTACAGAGATTGGACCTTATTTTTACAGGCCGCACTTTGTTTGGAGCGTCCGCACCTAAGGGGCAGGAGCTTGAGGATCATTATTTCGGAACCATACGGGAACGTATTGGCGCATATATGAAGGACTTGAATATTGAGCTGTGGAAACTCGGAGTGACGGCTAAGACCCAGCACAACGAGGTGGCTCCTGCTCAGCACGAGCTTGCGTCCATCTATGAAACGGCAAATATTGCCGTAGATCATAACCAGCTTGTTATGGAGACCATGAAAAAGGTGGCAGGCCGCCACGGGCTTACATGCCTGCTCCATGAAAAGCCGTTTGCAGGGGTGAACGGTTCCGGAAAGCACAACAACTGGTCTCTTGGTACGGACAATGGCGTGAACCTGTTAGACCCCGGCGATACGCCCAACGAGAACATTCAGTTCCTGCTGGTACTTGCCTGCATCATCAAGGCTGTTGACATTCATGCGGATTTGCTCCGTCAGAGTGCATCCGACGTAGGAAACGACCACAGGCTTGGAGCCAACGAGGCGCCTCCGGCGATCATATCCGTATTCTTAGGCGAGCAGCTTGAGGATGTGGTAAAGCAGCTGGTGGAGACGGGTGAGGCAGCCCATGTGTTACAGGGTGGCAAGCTGGAGACAGGGGTTTCCACACTGCCTGACTTTACAAAGGATGCAACCGACCGGAACAGGACGTCGCCCTTTGCCTTTACAGGAAACAAATTTGAGTTCCGTATGGTTGGTTCTTCCGATTCCATTGGAAGCCCTAATACGATTTTAAATGCAATCGTTGCGGAGGCCTTCTGTGAGGCGGCCGATATTCTGGAAAAGGCGGATGACTTTGACCTGGCAGTCCATGATTTGATCAAGGAATATCTGACAAAGCACCAGAGAATCATTTTTAACGGCAACGGTTATTCGGAGGAGTGGGTGGCCGAGGCCGAGAGAAGGGGACTTCCTAATATTAAATCCATGGTTGAGGCGGTGGATACGCTTACCACCGATAAAGCTGTGAAACTTTTTGAAAAATTTGGTATTTTCACGAAAGCGGAATTGGAGTCCCGGGAGGAGGTTCTCTACGAGACATACACAAAGACCATCAATATTGAGGCTCTTACCATGATTGATATGGCTTCAAAGCAGATTATACCGGCTGTGATCCGCTATACGAAATCCCTTGCGGATACTGTGATTGCCGTAAGGGAAGCGGGCGCGGATGCCTCCGCCAGTGCGGACTTGTTAAAGGCGGTTTCCGAAAAACTCTCCGCCATGAAAGGGGCATTGGCTAAACTGGAAGATGCGCTGGCCAAGGCCGGTACCGTGAGTGACGCCAAGGAGCAGGCTTTCTACTATAAAGATGTTGTGAAGACAGCAATGGATGAGCTGCGGGCGCCGGCGGATGAGGTGGAAATGATGGTGGATAAGAAGGTATGGCCGATTCCGACTTATGGCGATTTGATTTTTGAAGTGTAAATAATAAGATGGTAAATCCCCCGGACAGCTGCCGGGGGATTTTGTTTCAGGAGTACTTTCATGCCTGAGTCATTGAATATGCAACTATTCAACCTTTACTTCCAGATAGCCGAGAAGCTTACTCATATCATATTCGGGAATGATGCCAAGGTTGGAGTCGTAGAATTTGCCGTCATAATGCACCAGATAATGGCAGTAAAGCCCCATCTTTTCCATCATGATACAGCATTTAGGCAGAGTGGCCGGTTTGCCTTCCGTATAAACAATGACGTCGCTGTGGTCGATTCCATAATAATTTAAAGCGGAAATCACGCGTCCCATGGTTCCCTGCCACTCCCGGCAGTCCATAACGCTGATAACCTCGGCGATTGTAACACCTGCAAGCATGGCAACACAGGTCTGGCCGCAGAGACCGTCCTCGGGCTGGATGATAATGTCCACGCCGTCAATTTTACGGATGGGATTATCGAAGCTGTAGGGACTGTTTCGATTAAGTTGAATCAGGCTCCCCGTAATGTGAAGGAGAATTTTGTGCTCTTTTGATACATCAACGTGTGAAACATCTTCTTCCTGCAGATGGATTTTGTAATTGCCCTTTGCCTCAGGGATTAACTCACATTCAATAATTTTGTTGTCGAGAACCAGCTCGGCTTCAATTACATCACGCTTCTTGCAAACTTCCCACACGTTAAAGGGAATGCGGATGGTGTAGAGATCATCCTCTTTGTCAATTTTACCGTTAAAAAAATACCTCATAAAATAACCCTCCTAGTCAAAATACATATATGAGCATTCTTATTATTTAAAGATACCAGATTTTTATGAAATTGAAAACATTTTTTTGGATGGGAATGCATAAATTGCCAAAAAAGATTCAGAATAATTAAAAAATTTCAGAAATTATATTTTAAAAAAATTTTTAAAATAATACTTGCCAAATCCATGATTATCGTGTATACTAGCTTAAGTAAATGACATTGGGCTATCGCCAAACGGTAAGGCAACGGACTCTGACTCCGTCATTTCAAGGTTCGAATCCTTGTAGCCCAGCGAAAAACCCTGGTGAATCCTTTCACCAGGGTTTTTTATGCGGTCTAATACCCCGCAGCAAGCTTGTTACGCAGCAGAGCTACGGGGTATTGGAAATAAAACCTTGATGAAAGTCAGGGTTGTGGGCAGGCGGTAAAATGGATATAATAAGATTAAAACGCCGCTCCGGGCGAAGATAACAATGGGATGGAGAGGATAGTCATGTACAGTTATAAGAGCAGAATCAGATACAGTGAGTTGGACGAGTCGGGGCATTTGAGATTGGAATCGCTGCTTGATTATTTTCAGGATTGTTCCACCTTTCAGTCGGAAGATTTGGGACTGGGGGTGGATTGTTTAAAGGAGCGCCACCTGGTGTGGGTAATGTCTTCCTGGCAGATTGTGGTGGAGCGTTATCCAAAACTGGGCGAGACGGTTACGGTGGGAACCGTACCTTATGATTTTAAAGGTTTTTTGGGATTTCGTAATTTTCTCATGACAGATGAGGAGGGAAAGCGGCTGGCCGTGGCCAACACGGTCTGGAGTCTTTTAGATACCGGAACAGGTATGCCGGTGAAGGCGCCTGAGGATATGCGCGAAAAATATGTGTTGGGTCCGAAACTTGATATGGAATATGCGCCAAGGAAGATACAGATTCCGGAAAATATGGAGCAGAGGGAAAAGGTGGAAATCCGTGCTCACCATTTGGATACAAACCATCATGTGAACAACGGGCAGTTTGTCAGGATTGCCATAGACAGTCTGAATGAAAGATGTCAAATAAAACAGCTGCGGGCAGAGTATAAGAAACAGGTGGTGCTGGGGGATGTGCTCATTCCTTACACAACGGTTACGGAGGATAATAAGTTTATAGTTGTGCTGAAGGACGATGGAGGTACGGTTTGTTGTATCGTGGAGTTATGTAACAGTGAAGCCGGATGAATGATTGCGAAGCTGTAAGAGGAATAAAGCCGGGCTGCGGGCAATGCAGGGTGCATGAGAGATTCAGTCAGGATTGAAACGCCGTAGGGCGAGGTAATACGGAGGATAGGAAGTAATGATACAATTAGGAAAAAGGCAGGAGCTGACAGTAGTAAAAAGGGTTGATTTTGGCGTATATCTGGCCGACACAGGGGAGGAAGGAAACCGGGAGGAAAGAGTGCTCCTTCCAAAAAAGGAAGTGCCCCAGGACGTTGAAGTGGGAAGCAGCTTAGAGGTATTTATATACAGAGATTCCATGGACCGGCCCATAGCCACCACCAGGCAGCCGGAATTTTCCGTGGGGGAAACGGCGGTGCTTAAAGTAAAGGAGACAGGTAAGATAGGCGCTTTTCTTGGGTGGAAGCTGGAGAAGGACTTGCTTCTTCCTTTTAAAGAACAGACTGCAAAGGTGCAGGAGGGAGACGAGTGCCTGGTTGCCCTTTATATTGACAAAAGCGGGAGGCTCTGCACCACAATGAAGGTTTACCCTTACCTGCGTAAGGACAGTCCTTACAAAAAGGACGACAGAGTGGAAGGCCGTATTTACGAGATAATCGAAAATTTTGGTGTGTTTGTGGCCGTGGACGACTGTTTCTGTGGGATGATTCCCAAAAGAGAGCCGGCAGGAAGCGTTAAGGTGGGAGACAAGATTACTGCCCGGGTGGCGGGTGTACTTGAGGATGGGAAACTGACTTTGACCCTTCGGGAAAAAGCCTATATCCAAATCGGAAAAGATGCGGAGCTGATAATGGAAATGCTGAAGAAAGAAGGGGGGAGACTGCCCTTTAACGATAAAGCGGATCCGGACTTTATCAGGAGCGTTACGGGTATGAGTAAGAATGAATTTAAGCGGGCGGTAGGTAATTTGTACAAGCAACGGCTTATTGTGATAGAAGCGGATGGGATTAAGCTGACATGAAGGTAATGGAGAGGGATGCTGCCGGTATGGTTCGTCCGTAAGGATGATCGGGACAGTGGCTTTGAGTGTGTGAGGAAACGTAATGAACAGTAAAAAAGCAAATTGGGCATTTTTTATAACAATTGTATGCTATGTAGGGATGCTGCTTGTAATTGCCCTGTTTTTCCCTTTCGTAGCTGAGAGCCTGTTTTTCAGTAATCTGGCCTGCGAGATAGTGGTGGTATTGCCGGTGATGGTTTTTGCGCTGGCGTCAAAGGAGAAAATAGTTTCTTTTTTAGGATTTCGCAGGATAAAATTTACTACCGTGCTTATGACGGGGCTGTTTACGTTCCTGAGCATGCCTTTGCTTACGGTACTGAATCTTTTTTCCCAGCTCTGGGTGGAAAATGAAGTGGCGTCATCCATGGAAAGCTTGAGCGCGGGAGAGATGGCCTTTGGGGTTTTGTACCTTTCCATGGGAATTATTGCGCCTGTGATTGAGGAAATTACCTGCAGGGGGGCTTACTATCATTCCTACCGCAAATCAGGGAGCGCTTTTGGTGCAATGATTATGTCGGCGCTTATTTTTGCCCTGGTTCATATGAATTTTAATCAGGCAAGCTATGCTTTTGCAATGGGGATTCTGTCGGTTCTTCTGCTGGAAGCAACGGGAAGCCTGTGGCCCTGCATTCTCTATCATGGCTTTATAAATGGGAGTCAGACCATGCTTTTGTATGGAGCGCTTAAAGTAAATCCAAATCTTTACAGTGAACAGGCGGAAGTAATTACAACAGACTTTTTATTTTATGGGATTGGAGTTTATCTGGTATTGGCAGCAGTGACATTGCCGCTGGCCTGGGCCGTGCTGATCTGGCTCGGTATCAATGAAGGCAGACAGGGGGCATTGTCGGTGTTTCTGCCCAAGAGAAAACTGCTTAAGAAGGAATTGCCCCGGGAGACGTCAGTTCCGGAAACAATGTTCCAAGAGCATGTGCCTGGGGAGGTAATGTCTTATGAGTCAACGTATCGGAAGACAGAAAAAAAGGATAAGATGGTTTCCGTACCGTTTGTACTGGCTCTTATCCTCTGCTTGAGTATGATGACGGGGATTTTCTTTGCGGTTGTCCAAAAAATCCTCCAATAATAAAGAAACGTGACAACCTGATTCCTCAAGTTGTTTGCCAGGGGGCAAAATTAAATCAACATGTCAATATTTCCCCCAATGTGGGGATTCACTGATAATTCCATGGAATTGTTCATCATGCTAATCAGACTTTCACCGAGTACTTCGGAATTTTCCATTGCTTTGTCGAGAACCGCGATTCCCACCTGATTGGAAAGTTGTACATTTGCCAAAGCGGTTGATAATTCAGGGATATTCATAATTACACTCCGTTCTGCCATAGGCCCTGAAATTGGGCTTTACTGGTAAAATAATTAAATTTTTGTGAACATTTACAATTTGATTTTGACATACGCCATAAAAAATCTTATGATTATACGTATCTTGTTTTGTATTAAGCCATCTACAATCTTTGAATCTATTATACCACAAATTAGAAAAAAGTGGAATAATTAGTTTAGTGTTTCGCCTTTTTCTTTTGTGAAGGTTGCATAGAATTTCAGAATGGAAAAAAGTACCGGAAAACATAAAAAATACACAAAAATTTTATAAATACCGGTAGATTTTCTTGTGTATTTATATTAATATAGAAAAGAAGTCTAATGGGGAGAGCAATTAATCAAAAGAAATATTGTTTATTTTGCATAGCAATTTAGACAATAATAAGGAGGGGGCAAATGATTTCTAATCAAATTTTGCAAAACACAATTGAGGGGCTTAAGGCAATTGCAAGGGTAGATTTTTGCGTTATGGATGTGGATGGGAAAGAAGCTGCCTGCACGTCGCCTGCCATGTCGGGCTGTGAGACGGAGACGGTGGAGTTTGCCAAATCACCGGCGGATTCTCAGGAGATACGGGGATATCAATATTTTAAAATATATGATGAGCAGCAGCCTGAGTATGTTCTGATTGCGGCGGGAATCGGAGAGGACGTGTACATGGTTGGAAAGATGGCAGCGTTCCAGATTCAAAATCTGCTGGTGGCTTATAAAGAACGGTTTGACAAGGACAATTTTATCAAAAACCTTCTGCTGGATAATATGCTTTTGGTGGATATTTACAGCCGCGCCAAAAAACTGCATATACAGACGGATGTAAAGCGTGTGGTGATGGTCATTGAGACAGGCGCCAGCCGGGACAGTAATATCTTAGAAACCATAAGGAGTTTTTACGGCAGTAACACGAAGGATTTCGTCACTGCAGTGGATGAAAATAATGTGATTGTGGTTAAAGATTTGTCCGAAGGAGACAGCGCTAAGGAAATTGAAAGGAATGCGGACAGCATGGAGGCCTTCTTAAAGAAAGAGGGCATGACGGAAGTACATATTGCTTATGGGACGGTGGTCAGGGAGATTAAAGAGGTAAGCCGCTCCTACAAGGAAGCAAAAATGGCTATGGATGTAGGAAAAATCTTTTTTGACGAGAGAAATATCATTGCCTACAGCGAGCTTGGGATTGGCCGTTTGATTTATCAGCTGCCCATTCCCCTTTGTAAGATGTTTATCAAAGAAATTTTTGGAGGCAGGGGGCTGGATGAATTTGATGAGGAAACCCTTACAACCATCAACAAGTTTTTTGAAAACAGCCTGAATGTATCCGAGACTTCAAGGCAGTTGTTTATCCACAGGAATACATTGGTGTACCGTCTGGATAAGCTGCAAAAGAGTACCGGGCTGGATCTTCGGATTTTTGAAGATGCCATTACATTTAGAATTGCGCTTATGGTAGTGAAATATATGAATTATATGGAAAGTCTTGATTATTAAAATGAAGTACGAAAGTACAGGCGGAGGATAATTGTGGTAAGAAGTGACGCAAGAAGCAGGAGAAGAAAAAAGCATATTTCCGGAGGGGATGAAATTATTACGCTGAACAATGTAAGTAAAGCGTATGCCACAGGGGCCCCTGCGTTAAACGGAGTCAGTTTACATATTAAAAAGGGCGAATTCGTATTTATTGTAGGGGACAGCGGATCGGGGAAATCTACCATGATCAAGCTCCTGCTTAGAGAACTTGTACCCACTTCAGGCGATATTAATGTGATGGGGTACGATCTGGTGCGGATACGCCACAGGAAAATACCCAAATTCCGAAGAAATCTTGGTATTGTGTTCCAGGATTTCCGTCTTTTGAAGGACAGAAACGTATATGAAAATGTGGCTTTTGCACAGCGCATTATACAGGTGTCAAACAAAGAAATTAAGCGGAATGTTCCCAGCATTCTGGCAATTGTGGGGCTGGCGGGAAAGTATAAAGCAAAACCCAGACAGCTCTCCGGAGGGGAGCAGCAGAGAGTGGCCATTGCCAGGGCGCTTGTGAACCGCCCCAGCATTCTGCTTGCGGACGAGCCTACGGGTAATCTGGACCCTAAGAATTCCTGGGAAATTATGAAGCTGCTGGAGCAGATTAACGAAAACGGAACGACGGTGCTTGTGGTAACCCACAATCGTGAGATTGTCAATGCAATGCAAAAGAGGGTTGTTACCATGAAGAAAGGCGTCATTGTAAGCGACGAAGAAAAAGGTGGCTACATAGATGAGGATTAGTACATTTTTTTATACCATTAAGCAGGGAATCATCAATATTTTCAGAAACAAATGGTTTTCGCTGGCATCCATAGCCACGATCGGGGCCTGTCTGTTTTTGTTTGGATTGTTTTATGCTATTGTAATGAATTTTCAGAGTATTGTGAAAAATGCCGAGGAAGGCATGTCGGTAACAGTGTTCTTTGATGAGGGAATCAGCCAGGAGCGGATACAGGAGATTGGCGCAATGATCGAAAAGCGCACGGAAGTTTCCAAAGTGGTGTTTAAATCCGCAGACGAAGCATGGGCGGAGTTTCGGGAGGATTACCTGGGAGAATATGCGGACGGTTTTACGGAAAACCCCCTGGAGAATTCAGCCAGCTATGAGATTTACTTGAGCGACGTGTCCATGCAGCCGGCGCTGGTTTCCTATCTGGAGGAGACGGAAGGAATCAGGGAGGTAAACAGGTCTGAGGTCATGGCGTCCACACTGACAGGGGTGAATGCCCTGATCGCATATATTTCAGTAGGTATCATAGTCATTTTGTTTGCAGTGTCCATTTTCCTTATCAGCAACACGGTAACAATCGGTATTTCCGTGCGGAAAGAGGAAATTAATATTATGAAGTATATTGGCGCCACAGACTTTTTTGTCCGGGCTCCTTTCGTGATTGAAGGCATGATGATTGGATTGATTGGCGCAATGATACCGGTGGGAATCCTGTACGTTCTTTATGAAAAAGTGATTGAATATATTATGTTAAGGTTTTCCATTTTGACAAAATTGTTATCCTTCCTGCCGGTGGAGATTATCTTTAACACGTTGCTGCCGGCATCCATTATCATGGGAGTGGGCATGGGATTTTTGGGCAGTGTGACTACGGTCAGGAAACACCTTAAGGTGTAATTGAGGTAAAGATGAGGCGATGGAGAAATATGCTTTGTGTGCTGCTTTGCCTTGGACTGGTTTGGGGAATTGCCTGGGAGGGTGAGACCACTGCTTATGCCAGCGAGCTGACCAATGACAGTATCAAAAAGAAGGAAGCAGAAATCAATAAAGCAAAGGAAGAAAAAAAGGCGCTGCAGGGCGGCCTTACAAATGTAAAAGAATTGAAAAAGCAGCTGGAGGCGTCCAAGGCGGATCTGGCCAATTATGTGGCGAAGCTGGACACTGACCTTGCGGGTATTCAGGCAAAGCTCAACGAACTCAAAACAATGATTGAGGAGAAAGAAGAAGAAATCAATGTGAAAACCGGGGAGCTGGAGGAGGCCATCGAAACCCAGCAGGACCAGTATAAAGCCATGAAGAACCGCATCAAATTCATGTATGAAAAAGGTGATACTCTGTTTCTGGAGCTCTTTTTGGAGGCGGAGAGCTTTGGAGATATGCTGAATAAGGCGGATTACATAGAGATGCTTTCCGCCTATGACAGGAAAATGCTGGATGAATATGTGGCTTATGCGGAGTATGTGTCGCTGTGCAAAGAAGGATTGGAAGAAGAAAAGGGAGTCCTGGAGGAAGCCAAGGAGGCGGCCAGGAAAGAAGAAGCCTCTTTAAACGAACTGATAGCGGCCAAGGAACAGGAAATTTATAAGGTTTCAGGGGACATCAAGGACAAAGAGGCTGCCATCAAGGAGTACGAGGCCAGCATTGCATCTGAAAATGAGACTATTGCGGCGCTGGAAGCGGCGGTTGCCGAGGAGAAGAAGAAGCTGGCGGAGGAGCAGGCACGCCGGTATGACGGAGGCATGTTTACGTGGCCCGCGCCTTCCTATACAAGGATTTCTGACGAATACGGGGAGCGTATGCATCCTACCTTAAAGGTGAAGAAATTTCATAACGGCCTTGATATGGCGGCGCCGGGAGGAAGTCCCATTTTGGCGGCCTATGATGGAAAAGTTGTGGCTGCAGCCTACAGCGGCAGTATGGGAAACTATATTATGATAGATCACGGCGACGGCCTGTATACGATTTACATGCATGCGTCAGCTCTTTATGTTTCAAAGGGGGCGGAAGTCTCAAAGGGAGCTAAGATTGCAGCAGTGGGAAGCACGGGGCGTTCCACGGGAAACCACCTGCACTTTGGGGTACGGTTAAACGGAAGCTATGTGAATCCCAGGAAGTACTTAGGGGGCTGAATAAATTGTGAGATTGTGGAAAGACAGAGATTGACCGGAATGGAGAGAATATAAGTGGACAAGGCAGAGGGAACGGACAACAGAATAGAGAGACAGGATGAGCCGGTGAAGGGGAAGCATTCCGGATACTTTTTAGGCGGTATGGTTACGGGAATGCTTGTCATATCCCTGCTTTTTACATGCGGATATCTGGGAAGGACGATTTACCGGCTGTACAAAGGGCGCGTGGTGGATACGGCTGCGGAGGGCGGCAGTGAAAGTGTGGTGACTGCCGACACCTTTGAGAAAATGCAGATTATAGAGAATGCTATCAATGAGTATTATTTCTATGAGGATAAGATAGACGAAGAAAGAATACAGGAAGGCATTTATAAAGGAATGGTAAATGCCTTAGGGGACCCTTATTCCGAGTATTATTCCAAAGAAGAACTGGAGGAAGTGGTAAACAGCAATCAGGGGGTTTCTTATGGAATAGGGGCTTATATTTCCATGAGCAAGCAGATGAATATCGCCATGATTAACGGGGTTATGGAAGGCTCCCCGGCTGAGGAGGCAGGTCTTAGGGAAGGGGATATCATTTATGAGGTGGACGGCGAGTCCACCCAGGGAATGAGCCTTACCCAGGTGGTCAGCCTGGTGAAGGGACGGGAAGGAACCACTGTGGAATTGACGATTTACAGGGAAGGCGAGGTTGATTTCCAGCGGATGGAAATCAAACGGAGCAAACGGCTGGAGACCAACACGGTGGACAGCGGTATGTTGGAGGATGCCGACAATATCGGGTATCTGCGGATTCAGGAGTTTGACGCGGTGACCGTGGACCAGTATACGGAGGCGATGGCGGAATTGCGGGCAAACGGTATGGAAGGTATGATACTTGACCTTCGCAGCAATCCCGGGGGCGATTTAAATGCGGTGGTGGAAATCGCCAGAAAAATACTGCCGGAGGGGCTTATCGTATACACCGAGGACAAACAGGGAACACGGAAGGAATACTCCTGCGACGGGGAAAAGGAGCTGGATGTTCCCCTGGTGGTACTGGTAAATGAATATTCGGCAAGCGCTTCCGAGATACTGGCAGGGGCCATTCAGGATTATAAAAAGGGCACGCTGGTTGGAACCACTACCTACGGAAAGGGAATTGTCCAGCAGATACACCGGCTCAACGACGGTACCGCCCTTAAGCTGACCATCAGCGCTTATTATACGCCCCTGGGAAGGAATATCCATGGTACGGGAATCAAACCGGATATTGAATTGGAGTATGACTATGAAGCCAGCGAGGCCAGCGGAAGCGATAACCAGGTGGATAAGGCGATTGAGATATTAGAGCAGGAAATTGCTAAGAAGCAGTAATATGGTTAAGAATAAATGGGAAAGTTGTATTTTCGGTTGAGATAAATGCCGGAAACATCAACTTTCCCATTATTGTATGAAACCGGAGAGATTCCGTAACAGTGAAGTTGAAGGCTGAACTGTTATGAAATAAGAACAAATGTTCTGAAAAGTGCTGTACAAATTTTATCCCGTATGTTATAATCAAAACTGCTTTTGCACAGGCAGCATATACAGGAATGCCGTATCAATGGTCAGATTTTTTGCTGTGGGAATAGAGCATTTAAATTTTATTTCTGGAGGTGAATTAGGTTTATGGAGTTTAAACTGCACAGTGAATATAAGCCTACCGGCGACCAGCCGCAGGCCATAGAAGCCCTGGTCAAAGGCTTCAAAGAAGGCAATCAATTCCAGACTTTACTGGGGGTAACGGGTTCCGGAAAGACCTTTACCATGGCAAATGTGATTGCCGCTATAAACAAGCCTACTTTGGTAATAGCCCACAATAAAACCCTGGCCGGACAGTTGTACGGCGAGTTCAAGGAGTTCTTCCCTGAGAATGCGGTGGAGTACTTTGTAAGCTACTAGGAGTAGGCACTTCTAACTACTGTATTTAGTGTTATTTAGTCCTATTTATACTATATCTTGTGGAATGAATGGACTGTATGGACTGAAAAAACAGGGTGGAATCATAGGAATTGTGAACAAAATTCGTCGTGGAAAGTATTTTGAAAAAGAAATAGAGGCTGATTTATGATCTACAAGACATTGGAAATTTGTCTTGTAGATTTTTTTTGCAGAAAATGAGTAAACAGCAGAAACTTAATTTTCGCATCAGAAAAACTTTAAGAAATGAGGAGAAAATCATGTCAGAATATCAATTAGAAATCAAACAGATTGTGGATTATCCACGCTGCCGGATCTATCGGCAGTTTATCCAGAACTTAATGGCAGACCGGAGCATTCGTACAAATGGAGGCTCCGGTCTGTTTTATTATACGGTGCTCTGCAACTATGCAAACTTCCGTACCTCTTATCTCCGTATAGATGGAATCGGCTATACGGTATATCCCGGCGAGTGGATCTGTACCGTAAAGGAACTGTCTGCATGGTTCCGTACCCGTTTCCAGTGCCAGGCAGTCTCCATCCTGGACGAGCTGCAGAAACGCCACCTGATCTCCTATCTCTTCCTCGACCGTGGGAAGGTAATCAAATATAAGATCCGTGACTGGAAAAAACAGAATACGGTACTGGATTACAACTGCCCCTGTCAGAAAGATACGGGCTTTTTCTTTATGCCGGTTGTTGTTGCAACCGAACTGGTCAGCGCCGGCCGCTGTTCCGAAATGGATATCCTGCTGGATCTGTGGATGTCTGCTGTCTACAATGACAGCCAGGTGCAGGGTTCGGAGATTGGCCCGGTTGCTTACTTCCGCAATGGCACCGGCTCCCCGTTAGTGGCTTACAGTGAGATGGCTGCCCGCTGGGGCATCTCCAAAGCCACGACAGGGCGTGTGCTGAAAAAACTTGCTGACATGGACTATATTTCTCTCATGTCATTTCCCGGAAAAACAGGCAGTGTGATCTATCTGCACAGCTATCTTTCCACCATGTTCCAGATATCAGATGTTCTTGTGGATAAAGAGGAGGTTGCCATGATCCTGAAAATCAATATCACGCTGCCGGATAAAGAAGAGCCGCAGGCAGATTCTGTTGTTACTGGGTATGAGGCATGCGTTTCAGAAGAATTATCCTGCGTTTCAAAATCAGACATGGATGCTGTTATCAGAAAAATAGCGCAAGTCCTTGATGCACAGGGAATTTCCTGTTTTCAGTGCCAGAAATCTATATATAAGTTATATCCTTTATCAGACGCCTGCAGGGAAGAGTATATATGTCATACACCAAAGACTGCAGTACGTTTTGGAATGGCGGTATGCTGCGGAGAAGATAAGCCAGTCTACACTTTTGAGCTGGTTCTCATGCCTGCTGAAAAGAATGAGGAAGGGGGAGAAAGAGCATGAAAAAGAATCAGGAAGAAATGAACATCACTGACAACCCGCTGTACCATGATACCTGGAAACTGCTGAAGAAATACAGGGATGTGGTGTGGAGCTTGGAACTGTCCGTCCAGCAGGTACGGAGCCGGTTCGAGATTGAATACGGCAGTTCCATTGAGGACTTTCTGGAGTCCGTCTATGTTGCCGGGATCGATCTGTCAGACCGCAGTATCGAACATCACGCCAAATGCATTGAACGGAGCCACCGGATGCTGAAACTACTGGATACTTCCATCGACCTGCTCCGCACTAAACACAAGAATGGGGAGAGCTATTACTGGCTGCTGTATTACTCTTTCCTTTCTCCACAACAGTTGCGGAATGTGGAGGAAATCATAGAGAAACTGCGCCCCCATATCCGGGATATCAGTTTCCGCACTTATTACCGCAGAAGACGGGAGGCGATTGACGCACTCAGCTCTATCTTGTGGGGGTATACATCCAAAGACAGTATCGACATTCTGGAGAAGTTCTTTCCGGATGATAAGGATGCCAGAGAGCAATAACAGGCAGCTATATGAAATATACAGGCAATTATGGATTGGAGGAAATATATGATAACATTGACTGAAGATGAGAAAAGGATGGTCTTTCAGCTGGAGGGGTGCGGCAGATATGATGCAATACAGGAGATTGCTGTATTCTGCAGGTATACCCGTGACCATGATAAAAAGGATACTGCAGAAAATCTGTTAAAGAAACTGCGTGAACTTTCGGAGGATGACTGCAGAGAACTGATCTGTGACATTCAGAGAAATTATCATCTGCCCCATAGCGCAAGGACTGTCGGGGAAATGATTGCTGTGGCCCGGCAGAAATCCGGTGCCCGGAAGCTGGAAGGACATGATATCATGGCATTGGAACGCTTTGATCCGGAAGTAGAGCATATGATTGTGTTTGATGTACTTTCGGAAAAGTCTCCCATAGGGGATAAAGGGAGTCGGATGAGACTGTTTCTGACGAAAACCGGATATAAAAAGGCATTGGAGAACCAGGACAGGCATTTCATACTGATTTTGAACCATGCGAAAGTGGCACAGGGGCATTTGTACTATGACCGGGCAGATACGGAACTGTAAAAATTTCTGTTCTTAGACCTGAAAACTACACTTTAAAAGGGAAATTATGGTATACAGGCTTATATACAAAGCTTTCCGCTCCTTTATCCTCCGTGTATAATTTTTGAAAAATCATACATACTATATTTGACATATCTATTGACCTTTTAGGTATAAATATAGTAGTATGGAGGTGGAAGGAGTGGATGCCTGTATGCTGAAAGAATATCTGGAAAAAAACTATGGTTACAATGAACCGATTTTCATTAACGAGATCCGGCTGGACGGAATCAATGATAATGCCCTGCGTCAGTATTTTAAACGGATGCTCAAATCCGGTGACCTTGCCCGGTTTGATACTGGGATCTATTATCTTCCCAAAGCATCACGTCTGCTGAAAAAAAGTTATTTAGACCCCATGAAGGTCATTATACGCAAATATATCCAAAACACAACAGAAGTCTACGGTTATTTCGCCGGAGCTACGTTTGCTAACCAGATTGGCCTGACGACCCAGATGCCGGCTATACTGGAAATCATAACATCGAAAGAAGCGACAAAAGGGCGCAATGTTACTGTCGGTTCCCAAAACGTCCGGCTGAAACGTCCAGCTGTTGCTATAACATCTGAAAATGCGGGACTGCTCCAGTTTCTTGATGCTGTTTCCCAGGCAGAAAAATATTCGGAGCTTTCAGATGCAGAAACCGGAGCGCTTTTAAAAAACTATGCAAAACAGAAAAATTACAGCAAGGCTCTTCTTTCCGGCGTGCTGCCCGGCATTACAGGGTCTACCGCAAAAAAACTGATTGAATGGGGTATTATTTATGAATTTACATCATGACAAGGAAGCATTCAGCGAACTGGTTGTTGCCGCTTCCAACGAACTGCACATACCGCCCGGAATCATTGAGAAAGATTATTATGTTACACTTGTTCTTAAAGAGTTGGCCGCCAGGGTGAAGGGAATGGTCTTTAAAGGAGGGACCTCGCTTACAAAGTGCTATCAGATTCTGGATCGTTTTTCGGAGGATATTGATATTTCTTATGCGGCATCAGACGGCATTCCTGGCGAAAGCCGCAAGCGTCAGTTAAAAAAGGCGGTGGTTTCTTCTGTAGAATCCCTTGGGTTTTCTGTTGCAAACCTTGAAGAAACCCGCAGCCGGCGTAGTTATAACTGTTACAAGGCCAGCTATCCCAGCATTTATTCCCCGCTTTTGGAATTAAAGCCGGAACTGGTCATCGAGACCTATATTGCCCTCCTGCCGTTTCCAACAGTAAATCGGATTGCTGACAACTATATTTATCGTTTTCTGAAAATGGCAGGACGGGAAGAACTGGCAGAAGAATTTGACCTTATGCCTTTTGAAATCACAACCCAGGCGATTGAGCGGACTCTTATTGATAAAGTCTTTGCCCTCTGTGACTATTATCTGTCTGGCAAGGTAGAGCGGCATTCTCGACATTTATATGATATCTATAAGATCCTGGAATACACAACGCCAGATGTTTCATTGTCAGAGCTTGTTAAGGAAGTACGATGCCTGCGGGAACCTCTTCCGGTCTGTCCGTCTGCCCAAAAAGAGGTATGTATCAATGACCTTTTGACAGAAATTGTGGATAAGGAAATATACCGGAATGATTATGAAGAGATTACAGGCAGGATGTTGTTTACATATCTTCCTTACGAAACGGTTATAGGAGGAATAGGAGAAATTATCAGTAGAGACTATTTCAGTAATTTTTATTGAAGCTAATAAAATGGTCTAGGGAACCGAAAATGCAGGTTTCTTAGACCATTTTACTATATGCTTTTTCTATTCAAGCTGGTTAATATGTTACTTTCTAAATTCTTCATTAAAGTGCTGGAATGATCAGCTGTCTATAAGAGTGGGTAACCAGCAACCCGTTGAACCGTATTTTATCAAAAATAACTATCAATTAAAAAGGACAATAAGAAAATTCATTATTCCTTGATAGATTAGTACGGAAAGTCAAGGTATGAGGACTCATATTGACTTTGAAGTTTGTATTTATTATTCATTTCTTTATATGCTGCATTAAAAATGGAAAGCAACTCACTATCTTTTTGAAGTTCTTCAATAACCCATGGGTGCAACATATAAGGAAAAACAGCATTGTTTAAATCTGATACAGCATATTGATTTGTGGTTTCTGTAATTATTATATTTTGCTTAAGCAATTTTACAGCCCCGTCATGTAATGGTAATTCGCCAGTGTGGTTATCTTCCATATACAGACCATACACGATTGCTTTTTGGTAATTATCCAACTTTTGTAGTCTTTCTTTTGCAGTTGCTCTGAATTTCTTCATAAAATATAAATGATTAAAATACTTATATATGCCTATAAAAACAGTGACTACAAGTATTGAAAAAGAAATTAAAAATAGTAGCCCAATGACAAAACCATATTTATTTCTGAAATCAACCATATACATTTTCGTGACTATGCTATCTGGAAGAAACAAAACCAGACCAGAAGCAAGGGCAAGAGCAAACATAATTTTTGTTGGCAATTTAAAAAAATCTGCGAGGTTAAAATCTAAATTCATTTTTTCACTCCTAACTGATTGAGTTGACTAAGTTATGTCAAACTTCGATTCGTTTTTGGTATTTTATTATTTGCTTGACTAATCCAACTATATTTTTCATTTTTATAACGTTTATAAAGTTCTGCCATGTTATTATAAATAAATTATCTCATATAAGACAATCTATTCTGTTTGGTGGTAAATACTATTTGGGTGCCTTGCTTACTCCATCTACTGGATACGCTTCAAGCCCTCAAGTCACACTTTCGACAGTTCCATTTTGTTCTATAATAGTATATAATCATCCCTGTGTCTGTTTTTCTAGGCTAGTTTCATAATAATTTAATTACAGCACAAGCAATTTATAACAGTTGCTACGTCGCTCATTTTTAAATTCGACTCGGCGAAAATCTTATTTATATTTTTAGCAAACTGGGTTGCGTTCCAGTCATCATCAATATATACCATAATCAATTTAGATTTTGCTCGTGTGGTAGCAACATAATAATTATATATCTCCTGTTCACTTGATAATCTATAATCTGATACAAATAAAATAACCTGTTCAAACTCCAACCCTTTTGATGAATGAAATGTAATGGCGATCCGCTTCAATCCGTCAATATTAAATGCTGGATGATATCGTTGATTGCAAATTGTTCTATACAGCCTATCACAATGATCCGACTTTGTCTCATACCCTAAGTAATTTGCCATTAGTATAATTTGTTTTTCAAAGCCAGAAGCATCTTCTTGCTTTATACATCCCTCTAAAACGCTTAATGCCTTTTTGATGTAATTTAAGATTCTCTTGTTTCCAACTACTTCGTTGGGTATTTCATCTCTAAAGTCATAAGCCGAATATTTCGGTAGAATAAAGAATTTGGCAACGGCATTGTAAAGCCATGCTGTTTCTGTAGTTATATCAGCAATCGGTGTTTGTGGGATATATGTAAACTCCATATTTCCATTCGTTAAATCTATAGCTCCCGCCTCAGCATTTGCATTGCTATATCTTAGTAATGCACATTTTTCATTGGAATCTAAATACGGAATAACCGATGATACCCAATTAGCCGAAGTGGCACATATCATTATCACAGAAGACAAATCATCTATAGGCTTATATAAATCTCTGGTTTCATCACACAGTAAATTTGAATAGTTTTGTATTTGCTGACAAGAACGAAAATTATCTCTCATGAACTTTTTGGAAAAATCTTTTCTGTTCCAAATCCCTATGAAAGCTTTGGGATATGCCCCACGCCACATATAAATTGATTGCTTTTCATCGCCTACAACAAAAGTGTCTATGCTCAGAGACTCACAGATATACATAAAAAGAGCATGCATATCTTTATCACAGTCTTGGTATTCATCAACATAAATCTTGAAATACTTTGCCTGTAAGTATAATTGACACGCTTTAGACTTTTTCAAAATATCTAAAGCAAGCTGAAATATAAAGTTTTCTTTACTGTTCACATACGAACATAAAACCTGTTCGTCTCTGATTTTTGCCAATCCTTCTTCAAATGTGTTTACTTTTACTGAATAGTCCGTACTCATATCCAGTTTATATGTCTTACCGAACACATCCTTCATAAAAGGTTTAATAATTTCTTCAATAGCGAAACTGTTGTTTGTTCCAATAAAATGGCTGGTTGTGTCTATTGTTAGTCGTTCTTTAATCTCATTAGCTGCTTTAATTGTAAAAGTGATTGCAGCAACCACCTTGTGCGTATGTTGATGTTCTATGTCATACACAATTTTAGATACCATGGTATGTGTCTTTCCTGTACCAGCACTCGCTCTAACAATCAGATTTCCTGGTTGTTCAACAATTTCCGTTTGCATAGGGGATAACATTACTGCATTACCTCCTTTAAACAAGCAAAGTTATAGTGTTCATAAATGCATTTACAATCCTCTATTGTAAGTTTTTCAACAAGTTCAACCATATGATTATTTTTAGCGTCTTGCAAATATCCAATTACATCCCCATCTGCATTAGGTAGGTATGAAATCATCTGGTCATGAATTACTTCATCCAAATCTTCCTCCAGGCTACATCTTGATAGATAGATTGAATATTCAGATCTAATTTGATCAAGTTTTTGTTGATTATTGTCATATAGTTTTCGCTTTGCTTCAACACCAGTTTCACTAATAGGAGTAACTGGAAGAATTTTTTTCCCTATATAATTATTTAATCTTGAAAAACCTAATACACTATATTTTTCTTTTCCCTTTATCTTTCTCAAATCATTGTCAGTTTTAATAATATTTTCGATCTGCAAAGCATCTAATATCTGATAATATGGCTTGAATCCAAATCCTCCTACTGGAAGTATGTAAATTCCGTCTGCTTCATAAAATGGGTTTATCTCTGACAATACTTTTCCAAATAAAACATTTTCAGATGGTCCTTCAACAAGCAACACTTTATCAGCAAAAATAGCTTCTATCAGCCCTCTGTTCAGCATTTTTCTTTGGCTTTTAAATTCAGCAGGCACTGTATAAAGAACACTTTTGCTCACGATTTTGTCTTCATTATATATTCGAACCAGATTTACCTGATCCATTTCTGCCAGGACATAAGGTGAATGAGTTGTCATAAACAAATATTGATATTTGTTATCAAGAAATAAAATATGGGATAATGCTATCTGCATAGAACGGTGCAGATGGTTTTCTGGTTCTTCGATTAAAAAAATAGTGATTTTCTTTTCTTCTTCCTCTTTAGAGAGTAAATCAAAAATAGCGTATACCAAAAGCTTTTTGCGTCCCTCACCAGACGTCGGATATAAAGAATCGTCAGTATCTTGTTTAATATAAGGAACGATATTCGAATATAAACCTTTTACTGCTATTTCTGATTTTACAGACACGGATATATCGTCATGCCTAAACTTTTTATATTCGGGTGCAATTTTTTCTTCAAAAGTCTTTATGCCGGACAATCCAGATATCTGAGTATTTAATTCGTCACATGTCTTATCAATACGTTCTAAAATATCTTTATCCTGTTCCTTATCATTAACAAGTAGCGTATTAGCATTCTTTTTAAATAGTGTATATAAATCAACATATGCATCAATATAAATCACATTAAAGACATAATCAATCTCAAAGAATGTGCCGTGAACTTTCATCTCTTCAAGATCTTCAATATCTCCACCCCAGTATAAAACAGGAATGCCAATCATTTCCTTTTTGTCATAATCGGCTATTAGTTTGATATATACAATATTCTGATCCGAAAGGATAGCGCCTTTCAATTTTGCACGCAGTTTTTGACTATCTGCATCTTCTGTATCGCTAATATCAATTGCAATAACAATCTCTATTGGATTAGCCACATTCTTTTTGTAGTAATCCGTATCATTGAAGTTCTGTTTTCTGATGTCTTTATCGAAAATAAATCTTAACGCATACAGAAAGTTTGTCTTACCTACATCATTCATCCCAAAAAGGACGTTTTTATTGGTTAAGTTTATTGATATATCTTCAAAATTCCTGAAATTCTTTATTGTCACAGAATTAAATTTCACTATAACCCCTCCTCATCTCGTTGGTAGTATTTGTATTATATCACGAAATACCAACAATATATAGGGAGAACTGATATCACATTGAGCTGATATTTGGTCATTTCTATGTTATCTAAATAGAATCTGAAAAGGTTCTCCTATAGTTTTTTCGTTGACGGATTCCATATCTTGTGCTACACTTCCCTTGTAATTGATTTTTGTGCGAATCCTTTTATGGAGATACAGTTAGAAACACCTGTAGGCGGAATATTTCCCGCATTGCACACGCTGTTAAGTTTGTATGAATGTGCCAGCAGTATCACTATGCCCAGCAAGTGATTTACCGCTGGCTTTTTAGTTTAGAATTTAATAATCTCTTATCAGAGCAGGAATGACGCCGGTTCATAGAAATTATGGACACCATATATATCAGGGAAGTCATTCCTGCTTTTTTTCTGCCCAGATGCCGGGAAGGCTGAGGATAGAAATTTATATATCAGGAAGGAGGAGAACGATTGCAGAAAGTAAGATGGCTGGATCAGGACTGTAACAAATGCGGACAGCAGTTAAACAGCTGGGATGCCCGGTTATCAAAAACCCTGGCATACAAATATCCATGCTGTGAATCCTGTATTGCCGGAGAATACGGCATGTCAGCGGAGAGGCTGAGGGACCGCATGGAAGACTATTTTGGGATGCGCCCCTGCCAGGGCCTGTAAGGAGGAAGAAAATGAAAGAGAATGAGTATAAGGAATACAACACTTTGACAAAACGGCTGCTGGCGGAAGGCTATACCGCAGACCGCCATCCGGACTATGTAAGGGTAGATGTCTCCGCATGGGAGAAAAAGACCCTTGATAATTTTTATGGAGGCTTTACTTATGAACGCTGGTGGATCTATGAGCAGACCTTTAAGACTCCCTGCGGTCTGCAGTGTAAAGGACTCCAGTGCCACAGCAACATGAGTTACATGGGTATTGAGTGGACGTTTGAAAACGATATGGCAACGATCCACTGTCCTTATGAAAAAAAGGAATGTACGCTGAAACATGAGTACCTTCAGGATCACGGCGTACTCCGGTATGATTGTGAAGTTCATATGACAGATGAAGAATACTGTTATGAAGGAAGTGTGGAGCATATCTTAAAACTCCATGATGAAGAGATACGAAGGCAGGAGGTCAGTTTCGAGCTGCAGAAGAAGGGTCGCGTCTGCCGGGAGCATACGAGGTTTAACAGGGATACGCTGGAATGGGAAATGAATTATGATCCTTATTACTGTGGATTAAGGAGGTGCGCAGGGATGTGCCCGGTTCTGGGGCATGAGCTGGATAAAAAGAGGGGAAATGTATTTTATGATGTTAAGATCACATATCTCAGGTGCGATTTAAACGGCACATTGTTTGAGGGGCAGATGGATACCCAGATCATTAAGGGAAAAAAGCTGTTTGACCATCCGGTGAGCATGGATATCGCCAAAATATGCGCCAGGCTCTGCCAGGATAAGATAAAGGAGAAAATGCGGAACCACTATTTTACGGAACTGTTTTTCTCTGAATACCACGGCAGGTATTTTTCCTTTGAGATTCTGAACGTCCGTGCCGAACAGCGGGAGAGTCGGGATCTGATGCAGGACCTGGAGGATATCCGTAACGGGATACAGATCGTACACGCTTCCGATATGGAAAAACGAAATTCAGAAAACAAAAGGGAAAGGCGGCGGCAGCTGAGGGAATCTGCGGTCAGGCGTCTGGAAAAGAAACTGATGGAGCAGGGATATGAG
>CAJUED010000011.1:99065-100391 GCA_910585075.1 uncultured Lachnospiraceae bacterium | reverse complement strand
CTTTTGCTATTCAGGCAGGTAGAGAGATTCGTGTAATGGTAGTTCCGGAACAGATTACTGATTCCGATATGGTACTTTTGGCCAGAGATATTTCCAAACAGATTGAAGCTGAACTGGAATATCCGGGACAGATTAAAGTGAATGTAATCAGGGAATCCAGAGTAGTTGATTATGCAAAATAATACCATTCTATTTATGGATTGATTCATGGGCGGCAGAATTCATCAAAAAATGAGTTCTGCCGTTTTTTATGCACAGGGCCGCATATGGAAATTTGCTGCGTTGCAGCATGCGGCCCGCGCGGCGAGCAGGGAGAAGAACCTTCCCTACTCGATTGTAAAGGGCCGCCAGAAGAAGCTGGGCCGCTGGCGTATTTCAGAAGTGAAGCCGTCTGCGGACAGCATCCCGGAGCCGTCTTCTTGACAGGAGGGTGATAAGGGCCATGCAGATAACGGCGCATACGGTGAGAACCACGGCGGACCAGACCAGTCTTAAAGGGGCATTCAGGTAATGGTCAATGAGCAGCTCGATTCCCATACATAAAAAGGCAGTCTCCGCAAAAAAGTAAAGAGCTGTGGTGAGAAAAGAGATGGGGAAAGAGCGAAGCAACAGGGCAAAAATCTCCACCAAAATAGTGACAAGCGCTACAATAGGCAGGGCAAGGCCCATAAACCATTGGTCGGAGGCAGTATTGAAGGTGATCATATACAGATAAAATCCAACTGCAACCCCGTCAAACAGCAGGGAAATATAGATGGGAAGCTTGGTATAAATGACTGCGGGAAATACAAGTACAAACAAAATAATACATGCGCCTATGATAAATAAAGACCATGGGCTTTTGGAAAATACGAAAAGATTAAGCAAAAGGCAGCTCAGCGAAGTGGTTACCAGCACAATACAGGTAAGAATGGCAAGGTCCTTTCTCTTTACCACATCAACCTGCCCTTTGGCCTTTGGGTATGGGGAGGTCTTTTTGGTTTCGTATAATTCTTTTGGGTTAATAACAGGTGTGTTGCAAAGGGGACATTCCGTAAGGGAAGTTTCCAGTTCAACACCGCAGTTCACACAATATGACATAACAGCATCCATCCTTTCAGATTTCCCGCAGATTTTCGCGGTTACTTTCTATGGTTACATGTATACCGTCCTTTACAAGCTTTCGGAAAAAATAACGCTCCACATCGGTTTCCATGATACTGCTTGCAAAGTTGATGGTCAGAACATCCTCAAAACTTATGATGGCGCAGTTGGTTCGGGAGGAAAATGGCTGACCCATGTAAATATCAAAACGGTCGATATAAGGCTTCATATCCTGGGGCACTT
>CAJUED010000011.1:95361-99055 GCA_910585075.1 uncultured Lachnospiraceae bacterium | reverse complement strand
GCTCCCATGTTAGTGAGGCCGGCGGAGGAATTTTTATCCTGCACCCGGGTATAAAACTGCCGTACCACAAAATCCTTTATAAAAAGGGGGACTATCCGGATAAAAGGATTGCGCTGTGTGTTTGCGTTGGTGGTGATATCCCCCCGCAGAAACTTTTCGCTGATATAATAGCGCATGTAATTGTGCACCTGCGTTACGATTTCCTCAAAAGTGTAATCTCCAAGCCGGGGATCAATGGCGGGATATACCATGGTGATAAAATTCCGCAGTGTTTTTGAGGGAAAAAAGCGCCGTAAATTCACCGGCATGGCGATTTTAACGGGACGCAGCTTTAAATGCCATTCGGATTGCTGTTTTTGTAAAAGCGCATATAGAAGAACGGCGTTTAGATACTCCGTTATGGTTGCGCCGTAGGTTTCGGCAACCTTTTTAACTTCCTTTACAGACAGAATTCCATCAATTACATTGAAAGTATAAAATGGCTCTCTGGTGCCCCTGACACGGTAGGTTTTCTCACCGGGTCTGGCGGGACATACCTTAGCGTTGGCGTAGCGCATGTATGCATCTTCCAATTCCTCAGGGTCAGGAGGTACGTTTACGTCTAAAACAAAGCCGCCATTAGAGACAGTGTGTCCTAAGAGCCTTAAGTATACGGCAGTGATTGTCTGCAGAACGCACATGCCGCCCGTACCGTCCCCAAGACAGTGGTGGGCCTCCAAAGAAATTCTGCGGTCATAATAATAAAGACGCAGCAGATAGCGGTTTCCTGCTTTAAAGGGCATGGGCATGCAGAAATTGCGGATATCCTCCTTTACAAAAGGGCCCGGCCGGTTGTTGGGCTCTAAGTAACGCCAGAACAGGCCTTTGCGGATGGCGGTTTTGTAGGTGGGAAAACGTGTGAGGGCAATATCGGCCGCCTTTTGCAGAATATCCGGCCGCACAGGTTCCTTTAACACCACCGACAGCCGATAGACGGAGGAAAAGTCCCTGCGCTGCAAAGTGGGATAAACGATGGCCGATAAGTCCAGCTTGTACCAGACTTTGGGTTCGCCGTTTTTCTTTGAATTTGCACCGTTTAAGGGATATGAATTTTTTGTTTTCCGTATGGAATTATTTTGATTTTTTTTCAATTATTATCCTGCTTTCCGGGCCTGATAAACAGTATGTAACAATTGCTTCACCGTTATGCTTACGGACTTTGCGGTAAAGTGCAAAGTTTTAGTAACGGTTTGGCCCAGGACTGAACTTTTATAATAGTATACCACAAAAAGCGGGAAATGTGTTAAAATGGTTGGGATATTAACTTTTACAGAATTACGTATATCAGTTTTTAGGGGTTGTCTGTCCGTGCAGAGTCAGGTTTTTTGCGGATTTGTGAAACGGCAGGCAGTGCGAACAGGAGGTTAATGATGGCGATTCATCATAAAACATTAATAAAAAAGAGTTCACCGGAGACCAGGAATCAGAATATGATGAGCCTGATACGAAAGGTTCACGGAATGATAGAGAGCACGGATATTGAAAAGCATCGGCAGTCCCAGGATCACGTGGGAGCGCTACTTGGAAATTCCAGGGAAATTCTCATACGCAGTGTGAAGATTCAGGATATGGATGGAGAGTGGGTGTCGGTGAACCGGGCCCACATGAAAAAGTATGTGATTTTGTACTGCCATGGAGGCGGTTATTCCACAGGGAGCAGTCTGTATGCACGGACCCTCACCACTAAGATAGCGGCAAGTACCTCCATGGATGTGCTTTGTTTTGATTATCGTCTGGCGCCGGAACATCCATACCCGGCGGCGGCACGGGATGCCATGGATGCATGGAATTATCTGATGCTTTTGGGATATGGTGCGAGAGACGTGATTGTTGCAGGGGATTCCGCAGGAGGAAACATGGCCTTATCTTTGGTGCTCAAGTTAAAGGAGGAGGAGAGGCTGCTTCCCAGAGGGCTGGTGCTGATGTCGCCCTGGACGGACCTTACCTCGTCCGGAGAAACCCACACGTCAAGGGCGGAGGTGGACCCTGTGCTTGATGCGGAATACCTGGACAGGATGATACATAATTATGTGGACGGACAGGACCTGCATGAACCCATGATTTCTCCTCTTTTTGGGGATTTTACGGGGTTTCCGCCAACGTATATTCAGGTGGGAAACAATGAGGTGCTGCTCTCGGACGCAACCATGCTTCACAAAAAAATGATAGAGGCAAATGTATCCGTGAAGCTGGACGTTTTTGAAGGGATGTGGCATGTGTTTCAGATGTCGCCTTTAAAAACCGCCTATGACGCTATGGATAAAAATGCGGAATTTATTTACGATATTTGCCGATAAAATTTAAAAAAGAGAAGGATTTTATTGCTCTGTGCCGAATATTAATAGTATAGGAGGAAGTTCTTTTTTGTTTAGCACTATGCTTTGAAACGGTACAAATAAATGCCGTTTTGGATACGGGAGCCATAAATGAACATACGAGAAAATCTGGAACAGCTTGAAGTGGAATATCTAAGTCCGTATGCGGCCCACAGCAGGGATTCAAAGGGGAGGCTGCGGGAGGAGGAGCAGTGTGATATACGCCCTGTCTATCAGAGGGACAGGGACAGGATACTGCACTCGAAATCTTTCAGGAGGCTGAAAGACAAGACCCAGGTGTTTCTTACACCGGAGGGAGACCATTACAGGACCAGGCTGACCCATACCCTTGAGGTATCCCAGAATGCAAGAACCATTGCCAAGGCCCTTCGGATGAATGAGGATTTGGTGGAGGCCATTGCCCTTGGCCATGATTTGGGGCACACGCCCTTTGGCCATGCAGGAGAGAGGGCTTTAAATGAGGTCTGTCCTTTTGGATTTTGCCACAGTGAGCAGAGTGTGCGCACTATAGATTTGTTGGAAAAGGGCGGCGTGGGGCTTAATCTCACCATGGAAGTGCGTGATGGTATCCGCAATCACCAGACTAAGGGAATGCCCTATACCTTAGAGGGTAGGATTGTCCGTTTTTCCGATAAAATTGCTTATATCCATCATGATATGGATGACGCCGTCAGGGGGGGAATCTTAAAGGAGTCTGACGTCCCAAAGGAGATTGGCGATGTGATTGGATACACCACCGGGGAGCGGCTGGATCATTTTATACATGATATAGTCACCACCAGTTACGGAAAGAACGATATACAGATGTCAGAGCCGGTGGCAAAGGCTATGCAGAAGCTGCGCCGGTTTATGTTTGAGCGGGTTTATGAAAATAAAGAGGCAAAGAGTGAGGAAGGAAAGGCGGAGGTGCTGATCCAGACCTTGTATCACTATTACAGAAAGCACTTGGAGCGATTGCCGGATGATTATAAAAATCTGGTAAAAAGGGGAGAACCGGAGGAAAAAATCGTCTGTGATTACATAGGAGCCATGACGGATCGTTTTGCCATAGCAAAATATGAGGAAATATACATTCCCAAGTCCTGGCATGGGTAAATATACGGATTGCCCCAAAGTGCGGAGATATTTACAGTGTATTGGTTTATGAGATGGGCGGCGCATGACGGACAAAAGGCAGGTCAGGTGGATGCGCGGCTTAATGCGGCTTTTAGGATATGCGGGAGGAGGAAGATGTATTATCCTGATGAAGTGGTAGAAGAAGTACGAATGAAAAATGACATCGTGGAGGTCATTTCAGGATATGTGAAAATGCAGAGGAG
>CAJUED010000011.1:9031-95351 GCA_910585075.1 uncultured Lachnospiraceae bacterium | reverse complement strand
GGAAGCAATTATTTTGGACTGTGCCCTTTCCATAATGAGAAATCTCCTTCTTTTTCCGTTTCCGGCGTAAAACAAATGTATTATTGCTTTGGCTGCGGGGCGGGAGGAAATGTTTTCACTTTTGTCATGGAATATGAAAATTATTCCTTTGAGGAAGCCATTCAGTTTTTAGCCCAGCGGGCGGGGGTCAGCCTTCCCGAGGCGGATTACAGCCAGCAGGCCCGCAAAAATGAGAGCAGACGGGCAAAGCTTTTGGAGGTCAATAAGGAGGCGGCCAAATACTTTTATTATCAGCTCCGCAGTGAAAGAGGACAGGCCGGTTACCGGTATTTAAGGGAACGGGAGCTGTCGGATGAGACCATCAAGCGGTTTGGACTGGGTTTCGCCCACGTGACCAGCGACGACCTCACCAGGTACTTGCGGAATAAGGGTTACGAGGACAAGCTGATCATGGAGGCAGGTCTTGCAGCCTTTGACGAGAAATTCGGGATGCATGATAAATTTTGGAACCGGGTCATGTTTCCCATTCAGGATACCAACCACCGGGTCATAGGTTTTGGCGGCAGGGTGATGGGGGAGGGAAAACCCAAGTATTTAAATTCCCCGGAAACCATGGTTTTTGATAAAAGCCGGAACCTGTACGGACTGAATTTTGCCCGGACGGCCCGGACAAACGATATCATTTTGTGCGAGGGATACATGGACGTGATCGCCATGCACCAGGCGGGATTTACCCAGGCGGTGGCTTCTCTTGGAACCTCATTTACGGCGGGACAGGCCAATCTTCTGCGGCGGTATGCAAAGGAAGTGATTCTCGCCTACGACAGCGACGGGGCGGGAGTCAGCGCGGCGCTGCGTGCCATCGGCATTTTAAAGGAGGCCGGGCTTACCGGAAAAGTTCTGAACTTAGAGCCCTATAAAGATCCGGACGAATTCATGAAAAATCTGGGGAAGGATGCCTTCAAGGAGCGGCTTAGACAGGCGGAAAACAGCTTTTTCTTTGAACTGCGGATGCTGGAGAAAAATTATGATTTAAAAGACCCTGAGTCAAAAACCGGATTTCACCGGGAGATTGCAAGGAAGCTCTGCGGCTTTTCAGAGGAAGTGGAGCGTGAGAATTATATAGAAGCGGTAGCGGAAAAATATCATATAGGATTTGACAATTTACGCAAACTTGTGATATCTTATGCAGCGCAGACCGGCATGACGGCCCCTGCGGTGCGTCCAAAATCAGGGATTCAGAAAAAAGCGGATCTTGAGGAAAATAAAAAGAAACCTCAAAAACTTCTGCTTACATGGCTGGCGGAGGAACCGGCTCTTTATCCCAAAATAAAAAAATATATTTCGCCCGGAGACTTTACCGTGGAGCTGTTTCGAAAGGTGGCGGAAAAGCTCTTTGAGGATTTGGAGAAAGGCACTTACAGCCCGGCCGCCATCATCAGTATGTTTACGGATGAGCAGGAACAGCGGGAAGCTGCCGCAGTATTCCACACGAAGCTGTCGCAGCTTGGCGGCAAGGCGGATAGGGAAAAAGCCTTTCATGATATTCTCCTGGCGGTTAAGCGGGAGAGCCTTAACTATTTTATGGGACAGTCCGGCGCGGACGTTCTTATGTTAAATCAGGTGATTGAGGGGAAAAAAGCGCTGGAAGAACTTAGCAAAACGCATATTTCACTGGATTAAAGCCAATAATGGATTATGTCAAAGTGAAATCACGCGCAAACAGTATATAGTCAGGAAGGACGGAAAACCAGAATGGATGAAAACACACAGGCAAAGTTTGACGAGAAGTTAAAAGGGCTTCTGGCCATTGCCAAGAAGAAAAAGAACGTTTTGGAATATCAGGAAGTGGTGGATTACTTTACTGATATGCCCATCGGTGAAGAACAATTTGATAAAATATTGGAAACGCTGGAACAAAATAACGTGGATGTTCTGCGGATTACCGAAGTGGATGAAGTTGACGACGAGGAAATCATACTGACCGAGGAGGACGAGGTGGATGTGGAGAACATTGACCTTTCCGTTCCTGACGGCGTCAGTATTGAGGACCCTGTAAGAATGTATTTAAAGGAAATCGGAAAAGTGCCTCTCTTAAATGCGGAGGAGGAGATCGAGCTGGCCCAGAAGATGGAAAACGGTGCTGTGGCAAAGGAAAAGCTTGCCATTTTAGAAAAGCGCCTGGAAAATCTTGAGGGCGCGGAAGCGGAGGACATGGCCGAAGACCTGAAGGAAGAAATTAAGCGGCTGAAGCTGGAAGAAGACAGAGGGGACGAGGCCAAAAAGCGTCTGGCGGAGGCCAACTTACGTCTGGTGGTCAGTATTGCCAAGCGCTATGTGGGCCGGGGCATGCTCTTTCTCGACCTGATTCAGGAAGGAAATTTAGGCCTTATCAAGGCTGTGGAGAAGTTTGATTATCGAAAAGGCTATAAATTTTCCACTTACGCAACCTGGTGGATTCGTCAGGCCATCACCAGAGCCATTGCGGACCAGGCAAGGACCATCCGTATTCCGGTGCATATGGTGGAAACCATCAATAAGCTGATACGTGTGAGCAGACAGCTTTTGCAGGAGCTTGGGCGGGAACCTACCCCTGAGGAAATTGCGGAGGAAATGAGCCTGCCTGTGGAGCGTGTGCGCGAGATACTAAAGATATCTCAGGAGCCTGTTTCCCTGGAAACACCCATCGGCGAGGAAGAAGATTCTCATTTGGGTGATTTCATACAGGATGATAATGTGCCTGTGCCGGCGGATGCTGCGGCTTTTACATTGTTAAAGGAGCAGCTGATTGAAGTGCTGGGAACCCTTACGGAGAGAGAACAGAAGGTACTCCGTCTGCGTTTTGGTTTGGACGACGGACGGGCCAGGACCCTTGAGGAAGTTGGGAAGGAATTTAACGTTACCAGAGAGCGTATCAGGCAGATTGAGGCAAAGGCACTGCGTAAACTCCGCCATCCCAGCCGAAGCAGGAAACTCAAGGATTATCTGGACTGATGGAGAAGACTGTGGTTTTGTCCGCCCGGCTTGGGGCTGTGGCGGATATGGTGACAAAAAACAATCGGGTTTTGGATGTGGGGTGCGACCACGGTTATGTGCCCATTTATCTGGTTCAAAATGAAATCTCGCCTAAAGTACTTGCCATGGACATCAATGAGGGACCGCTTCGGCGGGCCGGGGAACATGTTAAGCGGGCGGGGCTTTCAGATTACATAGAGCTGCGCCGCTCTGACGGACTAGCGGCTTTTAAGGCAGGGGAGGCTGATACGCTTATCTGCGCGGGAATGGGAGGCCGGCTGATGGGCAGGATTTTAGAGGCATATCCGGAAAAGACGGAAAGCTTTCGGGAACTTATTTTGCAGCCTCAGTCAGAAATCGCTTCTTTTCGAAAGCGCCTGAAAGAGATGGGGTACGTTATCCGGCAGGAAGAAATGATATTGGAGGAAGATAAATTTTATCCGGTGATGAAAGCGGTGCGGGGAGAATGGGGCTCTCTGCCATACGAGGAAGAACTTTGTTACCGCTTTGGGCCGGTGCTCCTTCAAAAAAAGAATCCTGTGCTGATAAAATATCTGCAGAGAGAATGGGCAAGCAATCTTGAACTGAAAGAGATTTTGCGTAAGGCTGCAGGCAGCGGACGGGCGGAGAGAAGATTAGAGGAACTTACGGGGGAAATGCAGGCCCTTAAAGGGGCGGCGGCTATCTGCGGCTATGAACTTACACCATAAGAGATATTTGCAGACGGCGGATTAGGAGCAGTTTTGGAAAGATGTGTATACAGTGTGTCGCGGTGTTGTTGATACTTTTCAGGATTGGCTTGATGGAAACTTGACGCATATGCAGTAAGGATGTATGGGCCGCATCAATATTACATAAAAAGTGGAGGGGTTACATGGTAACAATTACGATTGACGGAGTTCCCAAAAAGTATCCAAAGGGGACGACTTTTGAGGAAATAGCAAAGGAACACCAGCCCGCCTATAAGGACATGATAGCGCTGGTGATTGAAAACGGAAAAATCCGGGAATTGCACAAAGAGGCAAAGAAAGACTGTCAGCTGACCTTTTTGACCATCAGGGATGATATCGGACACAAGACATACGTGCGGACAGGGCTTATGACGCTGATCAAGGCGGTTTATGACGTGCTTGGAGCGGATAAGGTCAAAAAGGTAAAGGTGGAATTTGCCATCGGCCAGGGATATTACTGTAATGTAAAGATGGACGAGAAGCTGACGGGGGCCCATGTGAAGCAGATTGCAAAGCGTATGCACGAGCTGACGGAGGCGAACCTGCCTATTGTGAAAAAATCTTATCCAATTGATGATGCAATGGAGATTTTTCACCGATATAAAATGTATGACAAGGAAAAGCTGTTCCGTTACAGAAGGAGCTCCTTTGTAAACATATACTGTCTGGATGGGTATTACGATTATTATTACGGCTATATGCTGCCAAGCACCGGTTATCTGAAATATTATGACGTGATGCTCTATGAGAGCGGCATTTTGCTGCTGATACCGGAAAAGGCGGATCCCACCAAGATAGAATTTTTTGAGCCCAGAGAAAAATTTTTCCGCACGCTTACAACCTCCTCCCACTGGGGAGAAATGATGGATATTGATTCGGTAGGGGATTTAAATGATGCCATCTGTGACGGCAGGATTCATGATATGATTCTGGTGCAGGAGGCTCTGCAGGAGCGGAGGATCGGGGAGATTGCAAAGGAGATTGTGAACAGGGGAAATATAAAGTTTGTGGTGATTGCGGGTCCCTCCTCGTCAGGGAAAACCACCTTTTCCCACAGGCTGTCCATTCAGCTTCGCAGCTATGGAATGAAACCGCATCCTATTGCCCTGGATGATTATTTTGTAAACAGGGAAGATACCCCGAGGGACGAAAACGGCGATTACAACTTTGAATGCCTTGAAGCCATTGACTTAAAGCAGTTCAATGAGGATATGAACAGACTCCTTCAGGGAGAGAGCGTTGAGCTTCCCCAGTTTAATTTCAAGCTTGGAAAACGGGAATACCACGGCAATGTGAAAAAATTGGGACAGGAAGATATCCTTGTAATAGAAGGTATCCATGGTCTTAACCCGGCCACCACTTTTTCCATGCCGGATAAAAATAAATTCAAGATATACATCAGTGCGCTCACCAGCCTTAATATTGACGAGCATAACCGGATTCCAACCACCGACGGCCGGCTGATTCGACGGCTGGTGCGGGATGCAAGGACCAGAGGCACCAGCGCCAAGAGAACCATAGAAATGTGGCAGTCCGTAAGAAGGGGTGAGGAACAGTACATTTTCCCTTTCCAGGAAAGTGCGGATGAGATGTTTAATTCGGTGCTCATTTATGAGCTGGCTGTTTTAAAGCAGTATGCGGAGCCCTTACTTTTCAGCATCAGAAAAGGGGAACCGGAGTACTATGAGGCGAAACGTCTGTTAAAATTCTTTGAATATTTCTTAGGGATTGACAGCTGCAATGTGCCGGCGAATTCCATATGCAGAGAGTTTATCGGCGGAAGTTATTTTCATGTATAGATAAAGCGTTATATTTTTGGATAAAGTTTATATAAGGAAATCAAGTAGGACAAATGATCGCGGCTGTAATTTCCCGTGGATTCGGATGGATGCCAGTGCTTGCACGTCTGTCCGGGAGGCCGCGGGAAGTTACCGGTTTTCATGGGCAGCTGTCCCATAAGGGGCGGCAGTGTCCGGGCGGTATGACCGCAGAGCCGGTAAGCAGCTGAGGAAAGTCCGGGCTTCACAGGGCAGGATGCCGGATAACGTCCGGTGGAGGTGACTCCAAGGCCAGTGCAACAGAAATAAACCGCCACACAAGAAGACGTATGATGCAATAGCACTGTATCTTGTGTGGTAAGGGTGGAAAGGCAGTGTAAGAGACTACCGCCTGCACGGTAACGGGCAGGGCACATGTAAACCCCATCCGAAGCAAGACCAAAACGAAAGCGTTTAAGCTTGCCCGGCGAGCTTTCAGGTAGGTCGCTAGAGACTGTTGGCAACAGCAGTTCCAGATAGATGATCATTCACGACATAACCCGGCTTATCGTCCTGCTTGATTCCCTTAAAATTAAGATGTGATATACAAACACATCTATGATATGTACACTCTGGTATACACCTGTGGCATATGATTCCCCGTTGTTTGCAGAGGAGGTGTTGACTATTACCCGAGGGAGTAAGGATATGGAAGTATGAGATGTAAAAACAGAATTTGCCGGTTTTGTACGACCGTTGTTATGTTGGGAATGGCAGAGCTTTTGGCCCTGAGTTCGACTTGTTTTCTTCCCACGGGGATGGCAGTGTCTTTTGCCGCTGAGGATAAAAAAGAACCGCACCTGATACAGGCTACAAGCCTTGAGAGCGATTACAGAGGGATGGCCGGGCTGGGACTTGCATATACGGTGTGCCTGGAGGAGGAGGACTTACGGAAAGCTTTTGAAAACGTGCTTTGCAGTAGTGTCCGTATTCAGGTAAGCGGGCATTATGGAAGCGGCAGTATTTATAAAATGAAGGAAAACGAAATAGTTCTTGTGACGAACAGGCACGTATTGCAGTACTGGGATGAGGACAGCTACGTGACTTTTTTTAATGGCAGGGTTTCCACAGGAAGGGTTCTCGGCGTTTCGGAGGAAGCGGATGTGGGTTTTGTCAGCGTTCCGGTGGATAGCTTTACATATGAGGAGCTTCTCTTATACCGGGAAATCAGAATGGAGCAGGAGACATATGCTGCCGACGTTGCAGGCGGTTTCAATATAGATGTGGAACAGGAAAGCGGAGAAATAGAAACAGCGGTTCCGAAAGCAGGATCCGGGCTCTTTATGGTGGATATGGCTTCCGAATGGAAAGAGCCTGTGATGAAAAATGGGGAAGTGATAGAGCCATCTGTTTTTCTGGAGGATTTTCAGGCGGAAATGCTCTATGGAAAAGGGGATGCCGTTCCGGGAATGTCCGGGTGCGGCGTTTTTGACGGGCGTGGTTATTATCTGGGAATGCTCTCAGGAGGGACAATGCAAAGCGAGATTGCGGCTGTCCCCGGGAGAATAATTTATGAAGAATATAAGGAAATTATCATATGCGGCCCCGTGTATAAAAAACCAGCTCATGAGGACGAATGAGCTGGTAAATTTTATGCCTTAAACATATATTTTCTATGAGAAATATGTTTTCTATGAAAATAGAGAAATTAAGCCATCTTGTTTACAGCAAGCGCTAAACGAGACACTTTTCTGGAAGCTGTGTTCTTGTGATAAACGCCTTTGCTGGTAGCTTTGTCGATAGTAGCTGTTGCAGCAACTAAAGCTTTTGCAGCAGCATCCTTATCATTTGCAGCGATAGCAGCGTTTACTTTCTTGATAGCTGTCTTAACGCCAGACTTGATTGCTTTATTTCTCTCAGCCTTGGTCCTGTTTACTAAGATTCTCTTCTTTGCAGATTTAATGTTAGCCACGATGTACACCTCCTATTACAATTCATCAGTTTCTTGATGTTTCATTAAAGCCGGAGACACGGACGTTTTAATGTAAACACACATGTATTATTTTATCCATGAAAAGAGCATCTGTCAATACATAAATGAAGAATATTTGGAAATTACTGTTTAAAGAAAAACTAATGTAAGTCGGAGGCGAAATGAGCAGCTTTAGAGTAAGGACGGATTTGGCACTTGAGGTGCGGGAGAATATGGAGGAAGGCGCTAAGGAATGCAGGGGCGTCTCGGTGGAGGAAGAATATAAAGAGGAGAGCGAGCTTAAAATTACCAGAGTAGTGATAGAGACCATGAACGGTGCCAAGGCAATGGGTAAGCCGATGGGCACATATATTACATTGGAGGCTCCTGCTATGGCCTTGCCGGACGAGGATTATCATGAGGAGATTGCAATGGAGCTTGCCCGGCAGCTGAAAAAGATTATTCCGGATATAGATAAGGAACTTTCGGTAATGGTGGTGGGGCTTGGAAACAGGGATGTGACGGCGGATGCGTTAGGGCCAAATGTGGTGGATAATCTTATCATTACAAGACATATGGTAAAGGAATACGGAAAAGCGGCTTTCAACCGGAAAAAGGTCCATATGGTCAGCGGGTTAGTGCCGGGGGTTATGGCAAAGACAGGTATGGAGTCCCAGGAAATTATTAAAGGAGTAGTGGAAAAGACAAATCCTGATGTGGTGGTGGTGATCGATGCCCTGGCGGCCCGGTCAACGAAGCGGCTCAACAGAACCATCCAGATTACAAACACAGGGATTCATCCGGGCTCCGGAGTAGGAAATCATAGAAATGCGATCACGGAGGATGCCCTTGGAGTGCCAGTGATTGCGATCGGCGTCCCTACTGTGGTGGATGCGGCGACTATAGTGAGCGACGCTTTTGAAAAAATGATGCGGCAGACAGGGGAAGAACCCCTTGAGATACAGGACAGTCTCTTAGCAGGCCTTGGAGAGCTTTATAATATGTATGTGACCGGAAAGGATGTGGACTATGAGATTAAACAAATCAGCCACATCATATGTAACGCGTTAAACAGCGCCCTTGAAATCAATACAACGGAAGGGTGACGCTGAAGGTAGTCATTTCATTTTCACTGGATGCATTGATGGCGCCGCCGTGTAGGGTGACGATTTCCTTTGCAATGGCAAGCCCAAGGCCGGCGCCGCCGGTATTTGTGCTCCGGGCCTCGTCCATGCGGAAGAATTTTTCAAAAATAGCGTTTAATTTTTCCGCAGGAATGGTTTTTCCCTGATTGATAAAACAGATAAAGATATCCTTTTCCCTTTTTCCGGCATAAACCTTGATAGGAGTATTGGGATAGCTGTAGGAAATGGCATTCTTTAGAATGTTATTAAATACTCTGGCCAGTTTCATGGAATCTCCAAAGACGGTAAGATTTTCTTCGGCCTGCAGTTCTATGGTGTTTCCATGGCTGGTAAGAAGGGGATAAAATTCATCGGTGAGCTGCATCAGCATAAAGGAAAGGTCAATGGATTCTTTTTCAAGGACAATCTGTTGAAGGTTGTATCTGGTTATCTCAAAAAATTCGTTGATCAGCTTCTCCAGCCGAAGGGCCTTTTCCAGGGTGATGTGTATGTATTTTTTCCGCTGGGCTTCAGGCATATCAAAAGCCTCCTCTAAAAGGTCAAGATAGCTGATGACCGAAGTGAGAGGAGTCTTTAAGTCATGGGCAAGATAAGTGATCAGGTCGTTACGGCGGGCGGTTTCATCCCGCATGGCCTGTTCATGGCGCTGCATGGTGGATTTGATCTGCACCATCTGGGAGGCCACCTCCACATAGGAAGGAGGGAAGACGTCGTTGGCGTCAATGTCGTGATGCATGTAGGTAAGAAGCATACGGCTGGTTTTGGAGATAGACTTTTTGACCTGGCTTCTGGCGTGAAAATGGGCAATCAGATATACGGAAACTACATACACCGCAAGCTGGACGAAAAATAAAGTTAAAATCAGTTCTTTTATTTTATGCCATTTGGGACGGTAGTTGTGATTGGTTTTGCCCACCGCGTTATCAAATTGCTCCTCCACATAAAAAAAGTGCTCCGCAATCCAGTCTAAAAAGGAACCGTTAAAAACCACGTCGGTCAGATAATAAATGCCATAGCCGATTCCCAGCGCAAGACACAGAAAAATCACCAGATAGATAATAAATTTGGTTTTGTCCTTACCCTTCAATCTTGTATCCACACCCCCATACAGTTTTGATATATTTGGGATCCTCAAAGGAATCGTTCATTTTTTCCCGCAGATGCCTGATATGTACCGTGATGGTATTGTTGCTTTTGCTGAAATATTCTTCTCCCCATACCGCATGGAACAGCTCCTCCGCGCTGATAACCTGTCCCTTTTTCTGGCACAGCACATAAAGAATGGTAAATTCCGTAGGCGTCAGGGAAAGAGGCTTTTCGTCCAGGGTACATTCATGAGTCAGGCTGTTGAGCATAAGTCCCCCGTGGACAATGATCTGGGAATCCTCGGAAGGGGAGTTCTGATTGTATTTTTTGTACCGGCGAAGCTGGGCTTTCACCCGGGCAATCAGCTCAAGGGGGCGGAAGGGTTTGGTCATGTAGTCGTCCGCACCGAGGGTTAGCCCGGTGATCTTGTCCGTCTCGTCCTCCTTGGCGGTCAGCATGATGATGGGATAGTTGTGATTTTCCCGGATTTTCTGACAGAGTTTAAAGCCGTCCATTTTGGGCATCATCACATCTAAAATAGCCAGGTCAAGCTCCTCGTTCTCCGCAAGCTTCCAGGCTTCTATGGGGTCATAAAACGCATAAACAGTGTAATTTTCATTTTGAAGATAAAGAGAAATCAAATCGGTGATTTCCTTTTCATCGTCTACGATCAGTATCTTTTCGCTCATAAGAATCCCTCCTGATGAATTTTGTAGTCATAATCTTATGATGTACTTTTGCCTCAGCGTAGGAACTGCCCATGGAAAGCCGGTATACCTCATTCACGGCGGACAGTCCTTTTTATTATAACAGATATAACGATTTGATTCTTCATTTTGACTACGGAAAAAGATTAAGATTTTCCTAAGCTTTAATAAAATTTTGAAAATTATGGCTGTGCAAAGTATAATGATTTTATATTTCTTAAACTATCAGGATGGAAACGGTTAAAGGAAGAAGTGTGCATGAGAGCGCAAATTCGCACGCTGAGAAAGGAGCATGGTTATAAAAATGGAAGAAAAAAAGGTAATTGATTTCATACAAAGTTTGTGTAAATATGCGGGAGAGGGAGAAGAATTTGCCGGAAATTTCTGGAAAAAGCTGAAGGCGGATGATGAGATTTATCAGGAGCTTGTCTTTTACATGGAACATGGGAACTTTGCGTGTAAAGCGAATATACAGGGGTACACAGTGGTGGACATTATGGTATGGCAGATGGATCATTTTAAGGCAAGGCTGGATCAGGATAACAGTGGAACCAGGCAGAACGGTGACAGGATGCTGCTGCTGGCTTTTGACACTTTCCTGAATATGAGAAAAGAGCCTGATAGATATATTTTAAAGATGTCCGCAGAGACAGGGACGGATTATGTTGGTAAGTATGAATGAGCCTGCAATTTCTTCAGACGGATGTTGTGCAAGTGGAAGTTGCGCTTAAAAACCGGGAATGTTATACTGGTACAAACAGTAGAAAATATGGAGGGTAAATGAATGAAAGAGCTTCTTTTTGGAGCGGCCTATTATGACGAGTATATGCCCTGCGAGCGGCTTATGCAGGATGTTGCCATGATGAAAAAGGCAGGGATCAATGTGGTGAGGATTGCGGAATCCACATGGAGTACCTGCGAGCCCCAGGAGGGTGTGTTTGATTTTTCTCATGTGGAGCGGGTGATGGATGCCATGGAGGAGGCAGGGATTTATGTGATAATCGGAACCCCCACTTACGCGGTTCCCACATGGATGGTGAAATCTTATCCGGATGTGCTTGCCACCACAGTAAATGGAAGGGGGATATACGGCCCCCGGCAGATTATGGACATTACCCACAGCGCATACCGTTTCTATGCGGAGAGAGTGATTCGAAAGCTGATGGAGTGCACTGCCCATCGGAAATGTGTGATTGGATTTCAGCTTGACAATGAGACAAAATATTATGGAACCGCAGGGAAAAACGTGCAGGAAAAATTTGTGAAATATCTGCGGAAAAAGTTTAATGATGATTTGGACGCCATGAACCAGGCTTTTGGATTCGACTACTGGAGCAACAGGATCAATGCCTGGGAGGATTTTCCTGATGTAAGGGGAACCATCAACGGAAGCTTTGGGGCGGAATTTGAAAAGTTCCAGCGGACTTTAGTGGATGAATTTTTAAGCTGGCAGGCGGATATTGTACGGGAATATGCAAGGGAAGACCAGTTCATCACCCACAATTTTGACTTTGAATGGCACGGTTATTCTTACGGTGTGCAGCCGGATGTGAACCATTATCATGCGGCAAAGCCGCTGAGCATTGCAGGGGTGGACATTTATCATCCCAGCCAGGAAGATTTGACCGGAGCGGAAATTGCCTTTGGCGGGGATCTGGTAAGATCCTTAAAGCAGGATAACTATCTGGTACTTGAGACCGAGGCTCAGGGCTTTCCGGAGTGGACGCCCTACAAAGGGCAGCTGCGCCTGCAGGCCTACAGCCACATTGCCTCCGGTGCAAACAGCGTCATGTACTGGCACTGGCATTCCATTCACAATTCTTTTGAGACCTATTGGAAGGGCCTGCTCAGCCATGACTTTGAGGAAAACGCTACTTATCAGGAGGCCTGCATTATAGGAAAGGAATTTGCGGAAAAGGGCAGCCACCTGGTAAACATGAAAAAGAAAAATGATGTGGCGATTTTAGTGAGCAACGAGGCTCTTACCGCTTTAAAGTGGTTTAAGATTGGCGCTATGACAGGTGGAGATACGGCAAGCTATAATGATGTTGTGCGCTGGATTTACGACACCCTTTACAATATGAATGTGGAGTGCGATTTCCTTTGGCCTGAGTCGGAGAATTTTGAACAGTATAAAATGATTGTGGTACCCGCCCTTTATGCCGCACCGGACGCACTGCTGGAGCGATTAAACCGGTATGTGGAAAATGGCGGTAATCTGGTTGCCACATTTAAGAGCGCGTTTACAAATGAAAATGTAAAGGTAAGCCACGACGTACAGCCTCATATAATAAATAAGTGCCTTGGGGTGAAATATCATCAGTTTACGGCTCCTAAAAATGTGGAATTATGCGGCGAGACAGTGAAAAACGCGGAGGATAAGAGGGCGAAAGTTTTTATGGAGCTTCTGATACCTGAAGGCGCGGAGGTGCTGGCTGCCTATGACCATTATGCATGGAGCAAATATGCCGCCATTACCAAAAACAGATTCGGTAAGGGCTGTGCCTTTTATGTGGGCTGTATGACCGGAAAAGAGGTGCTTGAAAAGGTGCTGGCGGATGCCTTATCGGAGGCGGGGGTAGAAAGGCCTGAGGAGCGGTTCCCGGTGGTTGTCAGGAAGGGGCAAAATGAGCTTGGGAAAGAGGTAAGATTTTATTTGAACTATTCCGGGAAGGAGCAGACTGCCGTAAATGACGGGGGTGCGGGGCATGATTTGATATCCGGGGACAAAGTTCAGGCTGGAGAGACCATTCATATTGGAGCTTGGGATGTAAGGGTGATTGAGTTCGATTGAATTTACATCAAGGGCATAATAAAACCTTATTGATTTTCAGGATTAAAAACTGGATATTGGTAAGGTTTTTCTTTTTGCTCTTTCATTTCTAACTCTGCATGAGCATATTGCTGACTGCTTGTGATGTGACCTTTGCCAATGCTGCCGGGTGTCGAGCTCCGGATATTTGTAACGCCATTCATCATATTGCTCTTAATGTAATATTATCAATAAATACAAAATATGCACTTGGAATTGTGGAAGAATTCAAAAAATCTATGCTATAATAATGCTATATCATTGATATAGATAATAAAGGAGAGCAAAAAACAGAGCATATTTTATGTAAGGATTATCAATAATCAAGAATGAAATCTGTTTAAAGGAGTGATGGCAAATGATAGATATATATACAGAGAAAAAAGATTCAAAAGATTGGATACTTCAAAATGACTTGTATTTTAATTTGAATACAAGTAATGAAGAAATGTCTCAAAATGAAATAAATCTTATTCAGCAGGTGGATGAGGCTAAGCTGACCCAGGCTAAGCGCATTGAAACAAAATATGGATTAGGCACAATCCGTAATTTGTCATCAGGATGTAAGACATTACTTAATATTGTAAAACATCCTGATAAAGTGGTGTGTGTAGAGGAATGTGGTCCAAATGTACTTAAAATTATATTTACAATGGATAATATAAAGATTTATATGTCAAGACCGACGCTTGTAGATATTCCGGGTGATGCGAAAATCAGATTCAATGATTCAGATATAATGACTGGAAGTAAAGGATATAATGCTTGGTGGAGTAAGGAGTATGAAAGGAGAGAAGCAGATGATTTATAAGAATATTACATTTAAAGCGGATCCGTTTTCATACGATTTGGTGCTCGAGGATAGAATAACTCTTGTTGGTGGAGATAGTGGTACGGGTAAAACCGTTCTTTATGAAATGCTGGAAGATTTAAGATTAACTGACGAATATAAGGCTATAAAATTGTTTAATTATAAATCGGATAATCTTTTAGAAGCGATAAAGCAATGCAGAGATAGTTTCATTGTAATTGATAATGCAGATATTTTGATTAATGATGAAGTCAGGAGATTCATTAATTTTGAATTTTCAAATCAATATATGCTTTTCTCAAGAAATTGTGATGGGCTCAATGTATCTGATAAGAGTTTTAAGGTATTGAAGCTTGATAGTAACAGGATAACACTGGAAGAGGAGTTGTGATATGAAATATTTATGGACAGAGGATACGGGTGCAGGACTTCACTTCTGGAAACTGGTTAGCCAACTTTTTTTTGATAATAAACTTGTAATCGAAAGTAAAGGGAGCAATCAGGGCATATTAGATGCGTTGTCAGATTTAAAGATTAAAGAGGATGATGGGTATTATATTGCATTTGATTATGTGCTTGACAATCAGGATATTCGTAACAAGTATCGTATGTTGAAATCAATAGCAGAAAAATCTGAAGGAAAGATTATGATTTTGGATATGATTTGTTTTGAATATCTTATTCTTTCTTTTGATAAGATAATAGCATGGACAGGCACCGGAAAGACAGATAAAAGCAAGATTCGTGAAGATATTTTGTCTGCAATCCAAAATCATAGAATCAACTTGTCAAAGATTAAAGACGAGAATACATTACAGTTTTTAGCTGGTTTTAAGAGGTATTCTACAGAACGAGTGATGAAATCATTGGTAGGTGAATTTACGCAAAACGAGAGGTGGTCTATTAAAGGTTCGCTTATGGGTGAGTGCTGGTACAAGGATTGTTGTGTATCTGAACATCCGGATAGTCTCAGGTGTGGTAAGCCGGAGGTTGAAGATGGAAGTGAGAAAATGCGGATATTGATACGGTCAGAGAAGATACAAAAAGTAATTGAAGAAGTCGTTATTTAAAAGGGAACAGTTCAGCCTTTGGCTTCACTGTTACAGAGGATACTCAAGTGGAGCTTATATTGCTTTATATCTCTTGAAATCGCCGCAAATTCGTTGTATTCTCTTAATAGGATTTGATGGTGTTGAAAAATTGATAGAATTCATTATGACAGGCAATAAATAATTTCTAATCTGCAGGATATACAAAATTGTGCTTGCAATCATATTTGCGTGTAATTAAATTTACGTGCATCAAATTTGCATGATGTCAGAAAGAATGGAGGATTCATTATGAAGGCAAAGGTATTTTTTTCAAGAACAATCACACCGGAAAAGGTTTTGGAGCTCTACCAGATGTGTGGAAAAGAGCTTGTTGGGAAGGTGGCGGTTAAAGTGCACTCAGGGGAAACGGGTAATCAGAATTTCCTGAAACCGGAATTCTGGAAACCGATTGTTGACCATGTGGGTGGAACCGTTGTGGAGTGTAACACAGCCTACGAAGGAACCCGCAACACCACAGAAAAGCATCTGAAAACTTTAGAAGAACATGGATGGAGTAAATGCTTTCCGGTGGATTTGTTAGATGGGGAGGGGCCGGATTTAGAGCTTCCGATTCCTAATGGAAAGCGTATTCAGAAAAATTTCGTGGGAAAAGATCTGGCAAACTATGATTCCATGCTGGTGCTTTCTCATTTCAAAGGCCATCCCATGGGAGGCTTTGGCGGAGCGTTGAAACAGCTGTCAATCGGCGTTGCATCTTCCTATGGCAAAGCATATATTCACGGGGCAGGGAAACCGAAAAAAATGTGGAAGGCGGATCACGACTCTTTCTTAGAGTCCATGGCGGACGCGGCTTCCTCGGTTGTAGAGTACTTTAAGGGGAATGCGGTTTACGTGAACGTGATGAAAAATATGTCGGTGGACTGCGACTGCTGTGCGGTTGCGGAGGATCCCTGCATGAAGGATATCGGTATTTTGGTTTCTTTAGACCCTGTTGCAATTGACCAGGCCTGCCTTGATCTGGTGTATGCATCGGACGATCCGGGACGGGACCATCTGTTGGAGAGAATTGAGTCAAGGAACGGCGTTCTTACCGTCGAGGCGGCGGCTGAGCTGGGAGTTGGCGTGAGGGAGTATGAGCTTGTGGAGGTTGAGTAGAAGAAACTGTGGGGACAGAAAATATATTGAGGTAATGTATGACGTTGTATCACGGAAGTAATGTGGTGGTTTCAGAACCTAGGCTGATTCGGCAGAATCGTTTTTTAGACTTTGGTTTTGGATTTTATACTACGACAAACAGAGAACAGGCCATTGCCTTTGCGGATAAAGTATATAAGCGCCGCCGGGAAGGCGCAAAAGTGATTAATATCTATGAACTTGATGAACAAATTGCATTTAAAGAATGTTCCGTACTACAATTTGATTCGCCTGATGAGGCTTGGCTGGATTTTGTTTTTGAGAACAGGGCTGGAAGTTATAGCGGCAGGGTGTATGATTTTGTCTATGGCCCTGTGGCTAATGATGATGTTTATACAACTTTTACCTTGTATAGTACTGGTGTGCTGACGAAAGAACAGACATTGGAGGCACTCAAAATCAAGAGATTGTATAATCAGATAGTGTTAACATCGGAAAAGGCGTTAAGTTATCTGAAATTTTCCGGTACTTTGATGGAGGAAAATTAAAATGGAAAAGAAGAAATTTGAAGCAATGCTGGTACTTCTTGTTCCACAGATTATACATCTGATGGTTGAAAATTATTTTTGTGATGAGATAACGGCAGCGAAAGAATTCTACAGCTCTAAAGTGTATTCTTTTTTGGAACAGGAAGATACGAAATTGTGGCATTTGAGCCCGCTGACGTTGTTTCATATGTTTGACGAAGAAAAAAGGGCGGGCATGTTTATATTCCCGGAGGAGGCCTGACTATGAGTAGGGAAGGCAATTTTTTAGTTTACTGTATTGAACGATATAAGGCGGCAAAAGGGATGACGGGCGTACAGGTATCCGAATTGTTCAGTAGATATGAGGTGTGGGATTATATTTATTCCTGCTTTGAGGCGTTGCACACCACAGGTGAAAATTATATGATTGAAGATATTGATTCGTATATTGAAGCAAGGCGTAGATAAAAGAGGAAGCCGCATAGTTCTGACAAATAAGTGTGGAACTGGAATATAAAATAACTCTGTGCACATGCTGTATGATGCACAGGGTTATTTTATCTATAAGTTGTTTTTGCGTTTTTCATAACTATTTGAGCCACCAGAGGCGGCATGGAGGATTATAATGTGACAGGCTGTTTTGTAGAGAGTGACAGTATGTGATATGGAAAGGTGTCTTCTGGAAATGTGACAGAATTATTTCAGAGCAGAGAAAACTTGAGGAATTTTTGAGAATTACAGGGTATGCTGTAATTATGCAGACAAAGGTCTGCATGTATTTTTTGGTGGAGGTGACAGAATGTGCACGAAAAAATTTTAATTGTGGATGATGAAAAAGGTCTTGTGGATATGCTGAGGAGTTATTTTGAGATGGAGGGCTTTTTGGTGGACACTGCGTGCAGCGGCAGGGAGGCCCTTGTATTGGCTGAACGGAGGCCTTCGCTGGTACTTCTGGACATCAACATGCCTGACATGGATGGTCTTGCAGTATGTGAAAAAATCCGGGAACACATATCCTGTCCTATTCTGTTCCTGACAGCAAGGATTGAGACCTCGGATAAAATCAAGGGATTCATGGCAGGGGCGGACGACTATATTGTAAAGCCTTTTGACCTGGACGAGCTGGGAGCCAGAGTGAGGGCTCATTTACGGCGGGAAAACAGGAGGAGGGAGCAGTCGGTCTTTCGCTTTTTTTCCGATATGGTGATTGACTATGCAAAGCATGAGGTGACGGTGAAAGGGACAAAGATTCCTTTGTCCAAAAAAGAATTTGCCATTGTGGAGCTGCTTTCTATGAATGCAGGGCAGGTTTTTGACAGGGAACGAATTTATGAAATTATCTGGGGATTTGACGGGGAGGGAAACAGCGATACCGTGATGGAGCATATCAGGAAGATACGTGCAAAGCTTGCATCTCAAACCGCGTATGGTTATATTGAAACGGTCTGGGGGTGTGGATATAAATGGAACGGATAAAAAACTTAAGCCTGAAAAAGGCTTTTTTTGGTTTGAGTATCACCTGTCTTTTGGCGGCGCTGTTTCTCCTGGCGGGGGTTTGGGGCGTATGTGAAGCCGTTAGTAAGACATTTCCTTCAAAGGGCCTGGTCATTGATTTTGACGGAGAGATAAGGGTATCGGAGCAACTCGCCGAACCTACCAGACAGCAGGAGAGGATTTTAGGACTTTTGCAGGGCATGGAAATTTTTTCCTGTATCTTCTTTCCTGTTATGGGATTGGGAATTGCGGGAATTCTTTTTTACCGTTGGAAATTGAAGGGGCCTATCAGGGCTTTGCGGGAGGGGACGGAACAAATCAGGCAGCATAATCTGGATTTTTCAATTCTCAAAATGTCAGAGGATGAGCTAGGAGAGGTGTGCGGTGCGTTTGAGCTGATGCGGGAGGAGCTCCTTCAAACGCAACGGGAGCTGTGGCAGCAGGCGGAAGAACAAAAAAGATTGAACGCGGCCTTTGCCCATGACTTGCGAAATCCGGTGACAGTTTTAAAGGGAACGGTGAAGCTGATGGGGCAGGGTGTTTGGGATGCGCAGACCATAGAACGGCTGGAAAGTTATGTGGGACGCATAGAGCGGTACGTTGACGCTATGAGCAGCATCAAGTCCCTTGAGCAGATGCCGGTGCAGGCAGAGGAAATATCTGTCCGGGCGCTTTTACGGGAACTGGAAGAAACGGCGTTGACGCTGGCTTCCTTATGTGTGGCGGAGGTGTTTTGTCCTGAATTAGAATCAGAAAGGGTTTGGGTTGACCATGGGATTTTTTTGACAGTGGCGGAAAATCTGATTGGAAATGCCGCACGGTTCGCCCAGGGGAAAGTTCAGGTTATTCTTTCTTTTGATAAAGATAAAGTACCCGGAGAAAATGTGATTTCTTTGCGGGTGGCGGATGACGGCCCGGGTTTTCCGGAGTCAATCATAAAAGAAGGTCCTAAGCCCTTTGGCAGGCAGGGAGACGGGGCGGAGCATTTGGGGATGGGACTGTATGGCAGTTTGATTTTGTGCAGAAGGCATGGAGGTGATTTGAAGCTTTGTAATGACCTGGGAGGAGTTGTTACGGCTGTGTTTCGTCAGAGATTTCCAGAGTATGCTTTGGCATCTTCGGGTATTTCGTTTTGAGAGCTTGAGAGAATTTTGAGATTGATACGTTACACTTTCTTTATATAAAAAAGGGACAACAGTGGAATGCAAAGTCCTAGGCTGAACTATTACGTTCCAGCGAGCAGCCGTCAGGGGCATATATATATATGTGCTTGACGGCTGTCTGGGGAGCCGCTTGCCTATGGATGTCCCGGTGGAGGTGTGATATGCGTATAGATGCAAAGAACTTGAGCAAAATTTACGGAGACGGTGAAAACAGGGTTGTGGCTCTTGACAGGGCTAGTCTGGAAATTGAGGAGGGGGATTTTCTTTCCATTATGGGGCCTTCCGGAAGCGGCAAGAGCACATTGCTTCATCTTTTGTCCGGCCTTGACAGGCCATCTTCCGGAAATCTGTTTTATGACGGGGAAGATATTTACAGTCTGCCTGATTCCAAATTGTCGGCTTTCAGACGGCGAAGGATTGGTTTCATTTTCCAGCAGTTTAATCTGCTGCCGGTGCTTACGGCGGAGGAAAATATCATGATGCCGCTATTTCTTGACAAAAGGCAGCCGGAGGAGGCTTATTTTAAGGAGCTTGTAAATCTGCTTGGCATTGAAAACCGGCTGACCCATTTGTCCCATGAGCTTTCAGGAGGACAGCAGCAACGGGTTGCCATTGCCAGGGCTCTGATTGCAAAGCCGGACGTGATTTTCGCGGATGAGCCTACCGGGAATCTGGACAGCAAAAGCGGCGGGGAAGTGATGGAGCTGCTGAAAACGGTGCAGGAGAAAATGGGGAAAACGCTGGTGGTCATCACCCATGACCACAGGATTGCCCGGATGGCAAAAAGACAGTTCCTGATTGTGGATGGAATTTTGCGGGAGGTGAGCGGTGGTGCGAATGAGTGAAGTATTGCGGAAAAAAGCATTTCAGAAAAAGGTTTTTCAGAAGAAAACAGCAATGAAAAGCTATCGCGGCCTTGCAATGAAGGAGCTGTCTGCAAACAGGTTGACTTCCTTTTTGATTCTGACCGCCATCATTCTCTCTACCATGATGACGGCAGCCATGAGCCAGTCTGCGGGAGTTTTGTCTGCCATGCGCAGGCAGCAGGCAATAACCATTGGGGGCGAGCGATATGCCACATTTGTTCAGCTTACGGAGGAGCAGGTAAAGAGGCTGGAACAGGATGAGCGTCTGTCTTACACAGGACGGTTTGTGTCCCTGGGGGATATGGAAATAAACGACCAGATGTCTCTGGGGATTGCAGAATATCAGGATGGCAGCATTGCCGCCAGGCCCGGGTATTCCCATATCATAAAAGGGCGGCTTCCGGAAAAGTCCATGGAATTGGCGCTGCCTGAGGATGCCCTTGCTTTTTTGGGCTTTGAGGGGAAGATAGGGGATAAGATTCCGCTTTCCCTGTCCAAAGCCCTGCGCCATGGTATTGTGGTGGACGCTTATGACTACAAGGGAGAATTTACCTTGGTGGGGATAATGGAGAGTAACTTTCTGGGATATACGGGAGGTAATATTCTGGGGCTGGCAGGGGAAGGGACGGCAAAAGCGCTTTTGCCTCCGGACTATCTTTATTACAATGTGGATATCCGTACGAAGGAAAAGAAAGAGTTTCAGGCGGTAATGGATGATTTGTGTGATAATCTGCAAATCCATGAATTAGATACAATGTATAACATTCCTTTGTTAAATGCCCTTGGTATCCGCTATGACGGGGAAAGCGCTGATGTGGCTTTGGATGTGGATGATGAAGGCTTCTCCTGGCTTTTGGCGGCCGGGGTCCTGGTGGTGGGAATGGTTCTTCTGGCGGCGGGGCTGGTGATTTATAATATCTTAAAAATAGCGGTATCACAGCGCCTTCGGCAATACGGAACCCTTCGAGCTCTTGGGGCCTTAAAGGGACAGCTTTATACGGTGGTCGCAATGGAAATTTTGTTTTTATGCCTGCTGGGAATACCAGCCGGGCTGCTGTTGGGGCTTTTGTCTGCAAAAGGTATTTTGACGGCTGCCTTAAGCCAGCTGTCACCGGAAATATTTTTGGCCCAGGATGCACAGCAGCTGGAACGGCTGATAGGGGAAAATGCTTCGGGTAAATGGGGGTATCTGCTGTTAAGCGCAGGGATAACGCTGCTTTTTTCATTTTTTGCGGCGGCGCCGGCGGCCCGGTTTGCGGCCCGGGTTTCCCCGGTTAGAGCCATGCAGGGAACAAAGGTCAATATCAGGCGCTGTCATATCTCTACAAATGGCCTGGCAGACAAATGCTGCTATCATTCGCATACAGGTTTTTTGAAAAAGAAAATCCGCAACTTTGAACGGTATTATGCTTTTCTGAACCTTAGGAGAAATCCGGGACGGACGGTAGTTACGATTTTGTCTCTGGTGATGAGCATCACGGTGTTTATCACTCTGCACAGCTCCTTATCGTTGCTTGGAGTTTCAGGAGATTTGTCCGACCACTTGGGGGATTATGCGGTTGTGAATCAGTATGCCGGAATTTCGCCGGAGGAACTGCGGAAAATGGAGCAGGACGAGAATGTAAAGGAAGTGGCGGCCCAGCAGTTTTCCGTTTACGAGCCTGATGAAGATAACCAACCCATAGGAGTGGAGACGGATATTATATTAGGGGTTGCGGAAAGATTTCAGATTTTTGGTTTTAATGACCTTTGGATGGATTATCGGTTTGGCGAAAGATTGACAGAGGAGCAGATGGAACTGTTGAAAACAGGGGCGGGATGCGTCGTCCGCAATCCCATTCCCATGGAAATTGAAGGTGTTTCATTTGGAAATACCCATGTGGAGGAAGGGAGCATCATTACAGTTGCAGGGAAGAAGCTTCCTGTGCTTTTGTCTATGAGCGGTTATGACGGCTATTTCAGTGTGGGCAACAGTGGGTTTATCAACGGCGTCCAGGTACTGGTCAGTGATAAAATTTACCCTGCACTTACAGGAAAAGATACCTACGCAGAACTTCGGCCCATCCTTTATGAGGATGGGGACAGGCAGGCCTTTGACGAAACATTAAAGGAGTTTGTGCGCAGGGTTCCCGGAACCACCACGGTGTCTTATGAACAGACAGACAGGCAGTTTGCGGAAAGTGAAGCCCAGATTAAGATGCTGGGATGGGGACTGATTTTGTTTGTAGGCCTTATCGGCATTTTGAATATTATCAATACGGTATGCACCAATGTACATACCCGGGAAGCGGAGATTGGAGTATGCCGGGCCATTGGCATGAGCAGAGGAAGCCTGTTTCGTATCTTTTTGTGGGAAGGGGGTTACTATGGTTTGATTGCGGCATTCATTGGCGGGCTGGCAGGGTATCTTTGCGTGATTTGTGTGGAGGCCGCAGTAACGGATGTCTTTGCGCTTGTTGCCCCTCCGGTGGTTCCCATGCTTTTAGCAGCGGGGGTTTCAACAGGGATTTGTATGCTGGCTGCCTGCATTCCGCTGGGAAGTGTTGGGAGAATAAGCATTGTGGACTCTACCAGGTTCGAATAGTCGGAGCTAAGCCGTAAATCTGATAAATGTCAGAGATTACGGCTTTTTCCTGCAGTTTTTAGAGGGAAGAATAAAATCCGAAAAAAGAAATGAAAGGGACGATTTTAAAGACGGTGATTATCGCCCCATTCACACATACCATCTAAAATAGGGATTAAAGACTTTCCCCGTTCTGTCAAACCATATTCTACTTTTGGAGGAATCTGGGGATATTCTTTTCTGTATATTAACTGATCTGCTTCCAGTTCTTTTAAGGTGGAACTAAGTGTTTTATATGAAATTTCACCAATATATTTTTTCATTTCATTGAATCGGACAATACCAAATTCCATAAGCGTATAAAGAATTGTCATTTTATATTTCCCGTTAATCAGGGATAAGGTATAGCTGAAACCCGTTGTTTTCAGGCATTCTTGTGATATGCAGCGCCCGCTCATTTTTACACTCTCCTTTAGGCAAGTATATAACTATAATGTAAGTATCGCACTTTAATGTGCGTACTTGCTTTTTGTTTTGTTCTGGCTATGATTATAATATCAGCAGCAGGAAAAGTCAATCCTGCAGATAAAGGAGGAACGATCATGCAAAGCTATGAGTATTTAGGAAAGCCGCTGCAGATAGGCAGACTGACCATTAAAAACCGGTTTTGTATGGCACCGGTCGGGGGAGGGCAGCATCATCTGCCGGGCGGAGGTCTGAAAGGCGAGACAATACAATATCTGGTGGAGAGGGCTAAGGGTGGATTTGGCCTGATTTTTACCGGGGCAATCGCGGCGGATGGTACGGTTGACCCATATACCGGAGTTGGCCCTACTATTCTACAAAATCCGGATGCATTTAAAATGACGGCAACAGAGCTGAACGAAAGAGCGGGTGCTTATGGCACAAAAATATTTGCACAGATAACAATGGGGCTGGGGCGCAACTATCCGAACCTTCCGGCGCCTTCGTCCGTACATGTGTTCCGGCACCCGGGTGAGGTTTCGCCGGAGTTGACCCGTGACCAGATTAAATCGAAGATTGAATCTGTGGTAAAAGCATCAAAAGTGGCGAAAGATTCCGGTTTTTCAGGTGTGGAAGTGCATTCTATTCATTGGGGATATCTGCTTGACCAGTTTGCACTGTCTATGATGAACCACCGCACGGATGAATACGGTGGAAGCCTGGAAAATCGTCTGCGGGCGGCAAAGGAAATTCTGGAAGGCATCAAGCAGGAATGCGGGAGTGATTTTCCGGTCAGTATGCGTTTAGGACTAAAGACCTTTGTGAAAGGGTTTGAGCAGGCGAGCCTGACCGGTGAAGAAGAAATTGGACGTACACTGGAGGAAGGGATTGAGATTGCGAAACTGTTGGAATCCTATGGCTATGACTGTCTCAGTGTGGATACGGGGATTTATGACTCCTTCTATTATGCCTGCCCGCCTATGTATATGCCGAAGGGGTATCTGGTAGAGCTGGCGGCAAAGGCAAAGGAAGCTGTGAATATTCCGATTCTTGCAGGCGGGCGCATGAATGATGCGGATATAGCAGAGGCAGCTATCCGGGATGGAAAGATTGATGCGGTTGTCATGGGTCGTGGGGCTCTGGCTGACCCGGAATACCCCAATAAGGTGCTGTCCGGACATACGGAGAAGATTCGCCCGTGTATCGCCTGCAATCAGGGCTGTATCACAAGGCTCCAGCAGGGAAAACAGCCGACTTGTGCGGTGAACCCGACGGCAATGCGGGAAGTGAGGTTCGCGCTCCGTCCCTGTGTGAAACCGAAAAAGGTGGTGGTCGTAGGAGGCGGTGTTGCGGGCATGGAAGCGGCCAGGACTGCGGCAATGCGCGGCCATAAGGTTTCTTTGTATGAAAAAAATCAGAAGCTGGGCGGCAATCTGATCCCCGGCGGCTCCCATGGTTTCAAGAAAGAAGTAAGGGAATTGAATGTGTGGTACCAGAATGAACTGAAAGAACTACCGGTAGAAATCCATACGGGAGAGACAGTTACAGCAGGGCAGCTCCGCGATATGGGTGCAGATGTGATTATTCTGGCAGCAGGATCTGTTCCGGTTACGCCGAAGGTGCCGGGGATGGATGATGAGAAGGTACTTGGCTGCATGGAGGCGTTTGCGCATCCGGAAAAGGTAGGGCAGAAGGTTGTCGTGATTGGGGGAGGTCTGGTAGGCTGTGAAATGGCTCTGGATTATGCCCAGGCCGGCAAGGAGGTTACAGTTGTAGAGGCTTTGCCAAAGATTTTGTCAGCAGGGATTCCCTCCCCAATTCCCAACGGCCAGATGATTCCTGATTTGTTTGAATATCATCATGTGAATGTGCTGGAGAACCACCGCCTTTTTGCTGTGGAAGACGGGAAGGTTATTCTGGAAAGCGATGGGCAGAAAAAGACGCTGGATGCGGATTCGGTTGTGATTGCGGTAGGCTTCCGTCCGGTTCCTTCCATGGCACAGGAGCTTGGCGGATGCGGGGCTGTTGTCTATGAGATTGGTGACGGACAGAAAGTCAGCACAATCCTTCATGCCGTATGGGACGGTTATGAGGTAGGAAACAATATTTAATGGTTCACGGTATAAGGCAGAATGCTTTATATAAAAACGAAAGAGGATTTTCGTTTATCAAAAATTATATTAGGAGGCTGATTACAATGAGAGCAGAATTAAAGGAATACCAGGCAGTAGAAGAAGCGGCAATGAAGTTTGTCAGGAGTGTTGCAGAGGGCAACAGCAAATATGCGAAGGAATTATTTACGGATGAGGCGGTCCTGTTCGGCTATCTGGACGGAAAACTGGAGCATGGCTCTATTGAGCAGTTCTACCACAATGTGGATACCGTCCCCGGTGGCGACAATTTCAAGGCCCGTGTGGATGTGCTGCTGGTTGAGGAATCTCTGGCGGTTGTCCGTGTGTTGGAAGAAGGCTGGGGAAACCGGATTGACTTTACGGATGTGCTGCTCCTGCTGAAAATGGATGGAGAATGGAAATGTGTTGCCAAGGCATACAACCAGAATTCTGATACAATTCAGAAATAAATAATACCAAAATAGACGAAGGAAATAAAGCGGGTGGTATAGCTTGTTATGTCTTCCCGCTTTATCTCTGAGAGGTTGACGATGGCTGAATATCATACGACAGAGGAATTATTGGAAAAAGATTCTGTCCGAAAACTGATCCTCCGCCTGGGGATTCCTGCTATGTTTGGCCAGTTTTTTAATATGCTGTACAGCATGGTTGACCGGATTTTTGTAGGCCGGATTCCGGAGGCGGGCGGGACCGCTCTTGCAAGTATAGGTGTGTGCGCCCCGGCATTGACAGCGGTTACCGCATTTGCGTATATGATAGGCATTGGCGGGGCTTCCTATATGAGCATCAGTCTGGGGCAGAAAGATCATCAGCGGGCACGCGACATTCTTGGAAATTCGTTTTTGCTCCTTATGGGGATTGCGGTTTTTGTTACGACGGCATTATTGATGGTGCGTCGGCCGGTTTTGTACATGTTAGGATGCAGTGATGTGATGTATCCCTATGCAGAAACATATTTTACCATTTATATCTGTGGCACCGCTGTGTCTTTATGCGGCGTTGGGATGAACCAGTTCCTTCTGGCCCAGGGGTATGCGAAGAAGGGGATGTTTGCGGTTGCTTTGGGTGCGGTTGTCAATGTGCTTCTTGATCCCCTGCTGATCTTTGTGTGCGGTATGGGGGTTGCAGGGGCTGCTGTTGCCACGGTGATTTCACAGTGCTTCATGGCTGTTTATGTACTGTGCCAGATATGCGGGCGGCAGATGCCTATACGCCTTGGGTTTTGCAGATTCCGGTGGGAACTGGCGGTGCGGATCGTAACCATCGGCTCCATGTCCTTTCTGATTACCATTATGGATAACCTTATTATTATTTTTCTGAATGTGGTGCTTCGCAGATATGGCGGGATCAGCCGTGGCGACCAGCTTATTACCTGTGCGGCAGTGGTGCAGAGTTTTATGACAATTGTTGCCTGCCCGGCGCAGGGGATCACATCGGGGTGCGGTACAATTTTCAGTTACAATTATGGCAGGAGAAATTATGGGAGAATCCGGGAAGCGTTTATTGGAGTGTTTCTTCTGTGCGGTGTTTATATTGGATTCCTGGAGATTTGTGTGCAGGCATTTCCTGAGATATTTACGGGGTTATTTTTGAGGGATAAGGTTTTGCTGGGTCAGGCTTCTTCCAGCGTTCGGATGTACACGCTGGCACTTTTAGGGGTGGCTGTACAATATGCACTGGTGGATGGGCTGACGGCTATGGGAAAGGTCAGGTATGCTTTTCCATTGTCCGTATTCCGTAAGATTGTGTATGTGGCCTGTATTTTTTTACTGCCGAGGGTATTTGATATCCGGTTTGTTTTTTATGCGGGCAGCATATCGGATGCTGTGGGTGCGTTGTTTAGTTTATTTTTGTTTTTCACTGTGATAAAATCAAAATTGAAAAAAGAATTGCAGTAAGAGAGAAATTTATATTACAAAATATCAGGAGGAAACGATTATGGGTAAGAAAATTGTAGTAGTTACCGGAAGCCCCCGGAAAAACGGGAACAGCTTTGCTATGACGGATGCATTTATCAAGGCAGCCGAGGAGAAGGGACATACGGTTACACGTTTTGATGCGGCTTTGAAAAAAGTGGGCGGATGCCGTGCATGTGAAACCTGCTTTTCTACAGGAAAAGCCTGTACATTTGATGATGATTTCAACACGATTGCCCCGGCTATTTTAGAGGCGGATGCCATTGTATTTACCATGCCGGTTTATTGGTATTCAATCCCGGCACAGATTAAGGGCGTCATTGACCGGATATTTTCTTTTGTTGTGGGCGGCAAGGATATTTCCGGTAAGGAATGTGCATTGATCACCTGCTGTGAGGAAGATGATATGTCCGTGATGGACGGCGTGCGTGTTCCCATGGAGCGGATGTGTGCGTTGAATAAATGGGAAATGGTCGGTGAAGTTTTGGTTCCTGGCGTTTTGAATCCGGGCGATATTGACAAAACGGATGGCTGTAAAAAAGCGGCTGCACTGGCTGATGTAATTTAAGGAAGGAAAACATTGATAAGAAGATAATGCTTTATCAATGATTCCGGTAATCTTTGGGAAGCTTCCCGCCGTACTCCTTAAAGGCAGCGGTAAATCTGCTCTGGCTGTCATATCCCACCATCCGGGCAATTTCAGCAATGCTGAAATCCGTTTCCCGGAGCAGCTTTGCCGCCTGCTCCATGCGGTGTTCTTTTATGTGGGCCGCAATGGAAGTTCCGTATACGGACTTAAAAGTATTTTTTAATGTGGTAGGGTTCATCAGGTATTGTTTTGACAGTTCCTCAATCGTAAACCTTTTATCCATGTGCTCCATAAGCTGCTCATGGATTGTCCGGATGGTTTCTATCTGTTCGGAATGGTATTCTGTCAGGCGGTTTTGGGCGTCAATATTCAAAGTGCTGAGGTATAACAAAAGCTCCAGCACTTTTATTTTTTGCATGGAAAGCCGGAAAGGTTCCGGCAGGCTATAAAATGAAGAAAAAATATGTTCCGTCCGCTCATTTCCGGCAAAGGAGGTAACGGTGCTTTTTTGGCAGAATTTATCATACAAAAAGGCGCCTGTGATTCCGGTGCCCGACAGGATTTCGGGCGGATTGTCCGTAAGCATTCGAAGGTCGATGCTGATGGTAATCCCCTCATAAGTACCGCCAGGCAGGGACATTACGGAATCTGCGCAGGCTTTCAGGGTATGCAGGGAAAAATCGCCCGGGCCCAGATACACGCTGTTGCCGTTTCCCATTTTCCAGCCGATACGCCCGCTGTGGCAGTAATTGACCTCAAGGATATCATCAAGTGCGGCATGGTGTACGGAAAGATTGTCCGTTGTCAGTGTAAAACAGGATAATTCGATGCCGGGATATAATGTTTCCGTTTCCATATGTTTCAGGTCTTTGTGACCGGAAATAGAACGTCTGAGGTCAGTTAATTCGTTTATCATTGTGATTTACCCCTTTACTGCTTATTTTCATTTCGGACAGGCAATCTCCATAACCTGCTCTATCATTTGATGGAGCAGTCTGCTCTGCGGTGTATCCGCCGCCCGGTAATAGACTTCCTTTCCTTCCCGGCGGCTGACGATCAGGCCGCTGTTTTTCAGAGGGCGCAAGTGGTGGGACACCGCAGGACTGGACATATCCAGCATGGCGGAAATGTTGATCACACATTCTTCGCAGTGGCATAGCAGGAAGAAAATGCGGACCCTTGTTGTATCCCCAAGCTGTTTAAAGATTTCCGCGATTATCTGAAAGTCATCAATGTTATTTAGCTGTTCCTGTATGGCGGGTGTTTCCGCCCCGTTTCTATGATGGTGGGGCATTTCTTTTTTCGACATATAAATCCTCCGTTTTCGCCCGAATGGAAATGCTTTTCGCCCATTTGGAAGGGTGTGCTTTGGAAGCATTGACGTATGCTCCTTAACGTATTATACTGCAACCATAGTGATTAAACAAGTACTTAATCATTAAATTATAAAAATAAAAGATGAGGAGGATTTATCCCTATGAAAAAAACTTACAAAATCGAAGTAGATTGTGCCAACTGTGCAAACCTGATGGAGGACGCTGCCCGTAAGACTTCCGGCGTGCAGGACGCTACCGTGAATTTTATGACACAGAAGATGATCGTAGAGTTTGAGGAGGGAAAAGAGCCGAAAGCGGTTATGGAGGATGTGCTGAAAGCCTGTAAGAAGGTTGAGCCGGACTGTGAGATTTTCCTTTAATCCGGAACAGGCATTTAACAGAAGGCGCCCCTGCAACACACCCCTTATTCTCATGGGCTGAATTGTTACCTGAGGGTGCCTTTTTTTTTCAAGAACGAATAAACAGTTACTTAATCATTGAAAGGAGATAATCATGCAGGAACTTATTATTAATGCGCTGCTCATTGTTGTGATCGCGACGGCAGCCGTATTTCTTTTTATTGTGGGAAAGGGCAAAAACGGGAAGATGACCAAAAAGCAGCGGACCATGTTAGTGCGCATTATGATTTCGGCCACATTGCTTCTGGTGCTCCAGTCTATTTCAGCAGAAACCTTTAATCGGCTTGACGATTATCTGTTTCCCCAAGCCGGGCGCATGATACGTCTTGTATGCTACCTGGCAGATTATTTTATCATTGGCTATGACATTTTGAGGAAGGCCGTAAAGGGTATTTTGAATAAGCAGGTATTTGATGAAAATTTCCTGATGGCGGTTGCCACCATCGGCGCTATGGCTCTTGCCATCTATGAGAATGGCGAGTATCTGGAGGCCATTGCCGTTATGCTGTTCTATCAGGTGGGCGAATGGTTCCAGGGATATGCGGTGGGAAAGAGCCGCCGGAATATCAGCGCCCTGATGGATATACGTCCCGATTATGCAAATGTGGAACGCGGGGGAAAGCTGATGCAGGTTGACCCGGACGAAGTGGGCATTGGAAGCGTTATCGTTGTACAGCCGGGTGAAAAAGTACCCATTGACGGTATCGTTGTGAACGGTTCTTCCAGCTTAAATACCAGCGCCCTGACGGGGGAGAGCCTGCCCAGGGAAGTGAAGGCAGGGGATGAGATTATCAGCGGCTGCATCAATATGACAGGCGTATTAAAGATTGAAACCACGAAGGAATTTGGGGAGTCTACGGTATCCAAGATTTTGGATTTGGTGGAAAATGCAAGCTCCAGAAAGTCCAAATCAGAAGACTTTATCTCGAAATTTGCAAAGATATATACACCGGCAGTATGCTACAGCGCCCTGGCCCTGGCCCTCCTGCCGCCGCTTGTCAGGATGTTCCTTATGGATGCCCCTGCGGATTGGGGGGTATGGATTTACCGGGCATTGACATTCCTTGTTATCAGCTGCCCATGTGCGCTTGTGATCAGTATCCCTTTAAGTTTCTTCGCCGGAATCGGGGGAGCGAGTCAGGAGGGAGTTCTGGTGAAGGGTTCCAATTATCTGGAGATCCTTTCCAAGACCAAATATGTTGTATTTGATAAGACAGGAACTTTGACCCAGGGCGTTTTTGAGGTCAATGGAATCCATCACAATGAGATGGAGGATAAAAAACTGGTGGAGTATGCGGCACTGGCGGAAAGCGCATCCTCTCACCCCATCAGCAAGAGCTTACAGCGGGCTTACGGGAAGGAATTGGACCGCACCCGTGTCAGCGATATAAAGGAAATCAGCGGAAATGGTATTATTGCCAGAGTGGACGGCGTGGAGGTTGCTGCCGGTAATGATAAGCTGATGAAACATTTGAAGATACGCTATATTGACTGCCACCAGACCGGAACAATCATCCATATGGCAATAGACGGAAAGTATGCGGGGCATATCGTGATTTCCGATATCGTAAAGCCTCATTCCAAAGATGCTATTTCCGCATTGAAGGCATCCGGTGTGGAAAAGACAGTGATGTTGACAGGAGATGCGAAAAAGGTGGCTGAACAGGTGGCGGCTTCCCTTGGCATTGATGAGGTATACAGTGAACTGCTTCCGGCAGACAAGGTATCCAAAGTGGAGGAGCTTTTGCGGATAAAGACAGGGAAGGCAAAGCTGGCGTTTGTAGGTGACGGTATCAATGATGCTCCTGTGCTGTCCCGTGCGGATATTGGTGTTGCCATGGGTGCCATGGGTTCGGATGCTGCCATTGAAGCGGCGGATATCGTGCTGATGGACGATGATCCCATGAAAATATCCAAGGCAATCCGTATTTCCAGAAAGTGCCTGAGGATTGTTTACCAGAATATCACACTGGCTTTGGGCGTCAAGTTCGCCTGTCTGATTCTGGGCGCTGTGGGTATTGCCAATATGTATCTGGCCATTTTTGCAGATGTAGGTGTTATGATCCTTGCGGTGCTGAATGCAATCCGCTGTCTGTTTGTGAAGAAATTATAAAGTATGGCGGCCGCCCCTACAGCCGCCGGGGCAATAGGTGCTCTGCCGGAAGGGATGCTGTCAGGGCGGCTGCGGAACTATGGATCAGGAGGATTTTCATGCAGATTGAAAGTTTCAGGGCATTATCAGGGGAATCAAGGGAAAGAGAACTATACAATTTAGTGGAATTTTTCAAAATGCTTGGGAACCCTACCCGGATATACCTTCTGCTCCTTTTGATGGAGCAGGAGGCTACCGTAAGCAGTCTGGCAGGACAGCTTGGCATGACACAGTCTGCCGTGTCCCACCAGCTGAGTTTATTAAAGTCAAATAAGCTGGTCAGGCGGCGCAGGGACGGGAAAATGATTTATTATACATTATCGGATGACCATGTACGGCTGGTTATGAAGAAAGGGATAGAACATATTTTTGAGCGATAGAGAGGTGAAACTGTGATGACAATGGATGAATTAAAGCCCGGTCAGAGCGCCTATATCCGCTCCGTAGGGGGAAGCGGCATACTCAGACATCATCTGCTGGATATGGGGCTGACTCCCGGTACGGAAGTGACACTGCAGAAAATCGCACCCATGGGCGATCCGGTGCAGATTGAACTAAGGGGTTATGAGCTGACGTTGCGGCTTGGGGAGGCACAAAAGATTGAAATTGGGAAAACCCATCAAAAGATAGCAAAGCCATATACAAAGCAGAGGACGGCTTCTGTGGCGCATCCGGGCGTTGGGGAACTTGGCAGGGCAAAAAGTTATCATGTCCATGATACGGGAAATGAAATACCAAAAGGGGAAAAACTTACCTTTGCACTGGCGGGTAACCAGAACTGCGGGAAAACTACATTGTTTAACCAGCTCACCGGAGCTAACCAGCATGTGGGGAATTTCCCCGGCGTGACGGTGGACCGGAAAGACGGCACAATCCGCAGCCATCCGGAAGCTACCGTGACGGATCTGCCGGGAATTTATTCCCTTTCGCCTTATTCCAGTGAGGAAATTGTGACCCGGGACTTTCTGATGAACACCCACCCCAATGGGATCATCAATATTGTGGATGCCACAAATATGGAGCGGAACCTGTATCTTACCATGCAGATTATGGAACTTGGTATTCCCATGGTTCTGGCGTTGAATATGATGGATGAGGTCAGGGCAAACGGCGGCTCTGTGAGGGTAAATGAACTGGAGGAGATCCTGGGTATTCCGGTTGTGCCGATTTCAGCGGCAAAAAATGAAGGCATTGAAGAACTGATCGATCATGCAATCCATGTGGCAAGGCACAGGGAAGCACCGGGACGGGTTGATTTCTGTCCGGCAGGCAGCAGGGAAAATGACCCTGTGGGAGCGGTACACCGTTGCATCCATGCGGCGATACATACATTGGAACAGGATGCGAAGGCAAAGGATCTGCCGGTGCGTTTTGCAGCTACAAAACTGGTGGAAAATGACCATCTGATTGCGGAAAAGCTGGACCTTGCACCGGAAAAGAAAGAGGCCTTTAAGCATCTGGTATCTGTCATGGAAAAGGATACGGGGCTTGACAGGGAGGCAGCACTTGCCAATATGCGGTTTTCTTTTATTGAATCCCTGTGCGAGAAAACGATTGTTCGTCCCCAGGAAAGCAGGGAGCATAAGCGAAGCATGAAGATAGACCGGGTCCTGACCGGGAAATATACGGCAATTCCCTGTTTTATTGGAATCATGGCACTGATATTTATTATGACCTTTAATTTTATCGGTGCGGCGCTTTCTGATCTGATGTCAGTTGGAGTGGATGCAATTGTGGCACTGCTTGATGGGCTTCTGACAACAGGGCAGGTCAATCCGGTGGTACATTCTCTTGTCATTGACGGTATTTGCGGCGGCGTGGGCAGTGTGCTGAGCTTCCTGCCAACGATTGTTACCTTGTTTTTCTTTCTGTCTATTTTGGAAGATACGGGGTATATGGCAAGGGTGGCTTTTGTCATGGACAGACTGTTGCGCAAAATCGGACTTTCCGGCAGGAGTATTGTCCCAATGTTGATAGGGTTTGGCTGCTCCGTGCCTGCAATCATGGCAACCAGAACGCTTTCCAGTGAGCGCGACCGGAAAATGACGATCTTACTTACGCCGTTTATGAGCTGTACGGCAAAGCTGCCGATTTATTCCATGATGGTCAGCGCATTTTTTGCAAGAAAATATCAGGCGCTTGTTATGGTGGGATTATATATTTTTGGAATTCTCTGCGCTATTTTATATGCACTGGTTCTCAGGAAAGTGAAATACCACGGGGAGCCGATTCCCTTTGTGATGGAACTTCCGAATTACAGGATGCCTTCTGCCAAAAGTGTTTTGCAGCTGATCATTGAAAAAGCAAAAGGATTTGCGAAGAAGGCGTTTACGATCATATTTGTGGCTTCTATTGTGATATGGTTTTTACAGACTTTTGACATACGGCTGAATGTGGCTGCTTCCGAGGAAGAAAGCCTGCTGGCAATGTTAGGTGGTCTGGCAGCTCCCATATTTGTACCGCTTGGGTTCGGGGACTGGAGAATTTCCACCGCACTGCTGGCGGGATTTACGGCAAAGGAAAATGTAGTATCTACACTGACGGTTCTTTTGGGGGGAAATGTGGATTTGCTGGAAACATTGTTTACGCCGTTTACAGCAGTTGTGTTTTTGGTATTTACCCTGCTTTATACACCGTGTGTGGCTGCAGTTGCGACGGTAAAAAGAGAGATGGGCGGCGTGAAGGCGGCAGTAGCCACAGTGTTTGTCCAGTGTGGGATTGCGTGGATGATTTCTTTTGCTGTTTATGGCATAGGAAGGATATTGGGGTTGGCGTAAGGAGAATGGGAGTCAGGCACAGCTATGCCTGATCCCCTTCTGCCATCCGGTACCCAATGCCGATTTCCGTAAAAATATATTCCGGGGCCGCCGGATTTTTCTCAATCTTACGGCGGATGTTGGCCATGTTGACCCGCAGGATCTGATTGTTGTTATCTGTGTAGGGGCCCCATATCTTTTCCATAATAAAGGTGTAGGTGAGCACCCGGCCCGAATTTTTCGCCAAAAGGGTGAGAAGCTTATACTCAATCTGTGTCAGGTGAATCATATTCCCTTCAAGGGTGATAAGGTGATCCTCAAAGTTGACGGTGAGATTTTTGTAATGATAAGGCTTTTGGTGGATGGAGGATAAGTCCTGCATCTGGCTGCCATGGCGCAGGGAGGTGCGGATTCTGGCAAGAAGCTCAACGGTGCCGAAAGGCTTGGTGATATAGTCATCAGCGCCGCAGTCCAGTGCCCTGGCCTTCTCGTGTTCATTGCTGCGGGCGGAGATGACGATAATGGGGATGGCGGTCCACTGCCGCAGCCCCTTGATCACATCTATGCCGTCCATGTCAGGCAGCCCTAAATCCAATAAAATGACATCGGGACAAAGGGAGGCGGCAAGCTGCATGCCATCTTTCCCTTCAGATACCGTAGTGATTTTGTATCCCTGGTTTTTTAAGGTAGTTGCCATAAAGGAGCGGATATGCTCCTCGTCCTCTATCAGTAAAATGCTGTTTTTGGCGGTTGTCTGGTTCATTGTATCCTCCCTGTTATTGATAAATTTGTATGCAAAGAGTGCCAGCGTTTTACGGGTCTGCGTTTCACGAATCTGCGTTTCGTATCCCCTGCATTGGCAGTGTAAAGGTAAACTGGCACCCCTTTTCATGATTGGCGGCGGTTATGGTGCCGTTATGGGCTGTGATGATAGTCTTGCAGATGGAAAGCCCAATCCCCATGCCCTTATGTCCGTCGGAGCTATGCTCCGGTTCATAATAAGAACCGTCAAATAAGGTATCCAGCTTTTTCAGTGAAATTCCTTTTCCGTAGTCTCTGACGCAAAAAGCAACCTGCTTGTCGGTGCAGGTGACGGTCAGTTCCACGGGAAGGCTGCTGCCTGAATGGATGGTGGCGTTTTCCAGCAGATTGATGATAACCTGCTCGATCAGCATGGCGTCCATTGGAATCATCAAAAAATCCTCCGGGACCCGAACCTGAACCGGGGCATCCGGGTAACGCTTGTGAAAACGCAGAACCGCTTCCGATATCACTTCCTCCACAGGCTCCATGGATGTGGCAATTTTCATGGAGTGCTGGTCTATTCTGGTGACGGATAAAAGATTTTCCACCATATTGAGAAGCCAGTTGGAATCCTCCCGGATATGGCCAACCAGCCCCAGCTTTTCCTGCTCATCCAGGGAATCAAAATTGTCGATATAGGTGGAGCTGTTGCCGATAATGCCGGTAAGGGGCGTACGCAAATCGTGGGAGATGGAGCGTAGCAGATTTGCCCGCATCTTTTCTTTTTCCGCATCCATCAAAAGCTTTTCCCGTTCAACCAAAGCGTCCGCCTGTTCCTTGATGCGGGTGGTCATGGTGCTGACCATAAGAGAAATGATCAGAGTAAACACAAAGGTTACCGGGTAGCCTGTAAGGGTGAAATTTACCTGAAAGTAGGGATAGGTGAACAGATAATTAATGCCCGTCACACTGACAAGGGAAGCCGCAATACCGTAAACATATCCGCTGGTGAAGCGTGCGGTGAGCACAAGGGCGGTAATATAGACCAGCGCGATATTGGCAGGATTTTCAGGAACCGTATGGAAAAACCAAAAGGAAATGGCGGTGGCAATTATGAGAATGAACGCGGTGAGCATAGTGTCCTTTAAAACAGTGGACGGTATCTGCCCGGAACCCGATTTTGGAATTTGCGGGGGTAGAATAGAAAGCATAGAGCTGTATCTCCTTTCATTTCTGTGAACAATGAGCCAAATCCCAGAAACTTTTGGTTCTGCTAACCTTCCGGATAAATCTTTTCACCTGAATTACCGGCGGTGCCGAACTGATAATATTATACATTTTTGGAAGAATGGGGGCAATTCCTTCTTGTGGAAATAACGTTAAAATCGTGTTAAGATATACGGGAACATAAAAAGTAGAGGGGGAGTACCAAGATGACTATAGTTTATTTTGTGCGCCATGCACTGCCAAATTTTGATAACCATGACGATTTATCCCGTGAACTGACAGCGCAGGGCCTTAAGGACCGCAGACTGGTAACCGATTTTTTGTGGGATAAGGAAATTGACGTTATTTTGTCAAGCCCATACAAGAGAGCCATTGACACGGTAAAAGAGTTTGCAGATGCCAAAAGGATGGAAATAAAATGTATAGAGGACTTCAGAGAACGCAAGGTCGGAGAATCCTGGATACAGGACTTTAGCCAACAAGCCGGCTTGCAGAGCGTGACATCGTTTGAGGATTTCAGTAAAAAGCAGTGGGAGGATTTCGATTTTAAACTGCCCGGCGGAGAGTCCCTTAAGGAGGTGCAAAGCCGCAATATCAATGCCCTCCATCAGGTGCTGGAAACATATCCGAATAAAAATGTGGTAATTGGCAGTCATGGAACAGCTTTAAGTACAATGATCCATTATTATGAGCCTTCCTTTGGCTATAAGGGATTTGAAGGGATGAAAAATTTAATGCCCTGGATTGCCGTATTTTTCTTTGAGGGTATCAAATGCCTGAGAATTGAAAAGTATAACCTATTTTCGTGACGGATATTTTACAAGGTATTTTAACAGTCCGACGGATTTTATTTAGAAAACCGATAAAATTTGAAGGGGATTTTACCTATAGTAATTGACAGCCGTTTCGTTTATAATGGAAGGGACATATGACAGATTAGCAAGATGAAACTGCATGTCAGGAGGTAACGGTGTGAAAATAAAAAGAAAGAAAAAACCTTCTTACGGAGAGCCCTTCTTTGAGGATGAGATTGATTTGGATGAAGAAGATGATGTATATGAAAATGAAACGGATGAAGATGTATATGCAGATGAGCTGAGTGAGGAAGATGATGCATATACGGATGAGAGCGAAGAAAATTATGCATATGAAGATGCGTCCTATGACCGGGAGGAAGATGACAACGAGGATTATGACGAGGAGGACCCGGAGGGGGATGAGTGGGATGCGGAATGGGAAGAAGATATAGGCGGCGATAAACGGCTTATCAGGCTCATGTGCATTTTAGGAGCCTGCATGGTGGTGGTGCTTGGCGTTGTATTTGCCATATTGATAAATGGCAGCAGGAGAGAACGGGAAGCTGTGGAGGCGGAGCTTGACCTTGATAAGGATGAGTCTTTACAGGAGACAGGAACCGGAGATATGCCGGCCGGGGAGGAAAATGCCGGTTCGGAAGAAAAAACAGAGACCTCTGAAATAGAATCGGAGGGAGCTGCTTTGGATGGGACGGCAGAGCCTTCTCCTGCGGTGGAACCGGGCGAAGTTTCCGTGGGCGCACTGGACGACGCACAGGATCCCCAGACCTTTGGCGGGGCGGCTTTGGAGGGAAGCGGTGCGGAGGTCACTGTGGCGGCCATCAACCAAGATGAAACAGCCGGACTTACCATGGGAATTGACGTATCAAAATATCAGGGAACCATTGACTGGAAACAGGTAAAGGAGTCAGGTGTGGAGTTTGCCATGATTCGTGTGGGATATCGGGCAAAGTCCACAGGAGAAATTTTTGAGGACCCCACAGCCCGTTACAATATGCAGGAGGCCCAGGCGGCGGGGATCAAGCTGGGAGCTTATTTCTTTTCCAGCGCGGTGACGGAGCAGGAGGCCAGGCAGGAAGCCGCTTTCACCCGGGAAATTATTGCCAAATATAAAATAACCTACCCGGTGGCCTTTAACTGCGAAGATTTCCAGTCCCCCGACAGCAGACAGCATGGGCTTGATAATGCCACAAGAACCAGCCTTGCATGCGCCTTTTTGGATGAAATTGCGGCGGCAGGCTATACGCCCATGTTTTATGCTTCCAAGGGAGAGCTTGAGGGCAGCGCCCTCTGGGATACCCAGACCCTTGCAGGAAAATATAAGATGTGGGTGGCCCAATATCCCAGCCAGCCCTATCCACAGACCAGTGCCTCCAGCTATACGGGCACCCATGATATGTGGCAGTATACCAGCCAGGGAACGGTGGCAGGGATTTCCAAAAAGACGGATGTAAATATCGCCTATTTTGGCTATACAAAGGAAGCGGAAGCAAAGGACGAAACACCCGCGGAGGTTGTGGAGGCTGATCCGGAGGTTGGAATCATTTTTACAGAGGTCAATGAGACGGTAACGGCCAAGCAGGAAACCAACCTGCGCTCGGAGCCAAGTACTTTAAACGACGGCTCTGTTGTGGGTAAGCTGGTTCATGGAGATACGGCCACAAGAACAGGGATTGGACATAACGGCTGGTCCAGGGTCATTTACAATGGACAGACCTTATATGCGGTCAGCAGTTATCTCACCACGGATATGGCGGATACGGGGCAGCAGGCGCCGCCTCAGGGGCCGGTCTATACCCCCGTCAGCGAACAGGTTACGGCAAAAATGGAGACGAATTTAAGGTCGGAGCCGGGAACGGACAGGGAAGACACGATAGTAGGGCTTCTCCACAATGGGGAGGTTCTTACCAGGGTAGGCATTGGCGATAACGGCTGGTCACAGCTTGAGTTTAACGGACAGATTGTGTATGCGGTCAGCAGCTACCTGACGGCAGCCCAGTAAGGAATGGAGATTTCTATGGAAATACGCAACGACTACAATTCTTTTTCAGGCAGAAGGTATCAGGAACCTCATACCCATCATATTACTAAGTGCCTGTATGAGGATGAGCATGCTAAGAGCAAAAGCATGGCCGGAGGAATGAAACAGGATGCTTCGTCTGCTGCGGCAGGGGAAAAAGAAGAACAGGACGGCACTTTTGTCTACGGGGATACGAAAAATGAGGGAAAAAGAACCGGCGGACTGAAAAAGGGGCTGGGTCTTATCAGAAATATATGGGACGCCATGGGGGATGAGGATAAGGCGGAGCCGGGTAAAGTAGCTATGGCGGGGAGTAAAACGTCTGACAATTTTGGCACGGACGCCGCATCTACGGCTATCAGACAGGGGCTTCCCTACAGGATTGTGAACAAATGGGAAAGCGTCAGAGAAAAACTGAAGACGGGACTGAGCACGGCCCTTAAGCGCTTTAGCAGAGAAGATGCTTTTAGCGCGCTTACCGACCCTAAGGGCAGCTTTAAGAGGAAAAGGGGAACCGGAAGGCAGACAGTGGAAAAAGTGGGCAGGGGGACAAGACAAAAGAGCCCGGATATTTTAACTGCGACGCTTTCCGAGAGCCATTTGATGGATTCTTACAGTAAAAACGGGGAGTACTGCCGAATTAATGAGAATCTGACTTATCAGAAAAGTAAGGCGGCGGAAAAGTAGTGGTTTTCAAAGAGAATAAATGCTTGATAAAGTCAGGGGGAAAATGTATACTGGTAGCAGAAATTAAATTTAAGCCTGACGCATGACATCATATTGGGGATATATGGTAAATGACATAATATGCCATTTACTATACAATTTGCGTGCCGGCAATGGAGGATGGATGTATGGGTTACGATTCAATACCTTATGAAAAGAGAATCAAAGAAAATATCAGGAATTATTCACTGTCCAATCTTTATGATATGGAGATTGTAAAAAAATATTTTTTTAATCTGGGAAAGGTGCTTGGAATCAATATTCTTTTGACGGACAGGCATGGGGAGAAGGAGATGTCCGTTGGGGATGGCTTTTTGGGATATCACCCGGATGTGGTAGCGGAGCCGGGCAGGAAGCTCAGGGTCAGAAATCACACCGTTGGCCATCTTTACATAAAGAAGCAGGAAACGGATAAGGATGAGCAGTTAATCCATGAAATGATGGACGAAACCATGGCGCTTTTGGAGAAGCTGGGAGAGGAAGTATATCTGCGCCGGGAGGACAGTATATATTTGGAAGAACTGGAAAGGGAATTAGAGGACAGGAACCACAAGATTTCCCAAAATGAAAAAGAGGATATTCTCACCGGCGTCTACAATAAAATCTATTTTGAAGAAAAAATGAAGGTGATTGACAGGTCGGAAGTGGTCCCCGTAGGGGTTGTGGATATCAACATTAACGACTGGAAGTATGCAAATGACCATTTTGGCGATGACGGGAGTGATAAGCTGATTAAAATTGTGGCGGATATCATAAAGGATGAAGCTAGGCCCGAGTATGTGATTGGTAGAGTGGACGGAGATGTGTTTGGCGTATTGATTCCGTTAGCGGAAGACGGTGAAGCGGAGGATCTGGCGGCAAGGGTGCAGGAGAGATGCAATACATATGAGGATGCCCAGCTGGCGCCTTCCGTGGCGGTAGGTGTTGTGTATAAGACCAACATAGAAGAAACTCTGGAAGACCGGCTCTCCGATGCGGAGTATGAGATGTTCAACAATAAGTTTGAGGTTAAAAATGCTCCCGGGTATAGAGAGAGACTTGAAAAGGGAGTTCGGAGACAGTAAAAGGTGATGACGGCTGCTTTACTTAGGGTAAGGCAGCTTTTTTTTGCCTGAATGCGGCATCCCTTATACAAATATGTTTTTGGGCAAAACCGGCACTATAAAAGCGCCAATGCCAATAAAAATAGTATAAAATGTTTCCGTTAAAAATAAACTATTTATTAAATCAACCAATTAGCGTGAAATTAAGATAAAGAGAGAAAAAAGGAGAAAATAAAAGAAAACATAAGATATAAAAGAATATACAGGTATAAAACCGGTTGCAAAGGAAAGAGGATGAAATTAATATAAGTTCTAGCAATTAGCACTCGATATAAATGAGTGCTAACAAGAATACAGCAAGAGTAACCGGTACTTCATTTACAGATTGTTAAGAATGCGGCATAAGGGTTTGGTTATCCAAATTTAGTTATCCAAGTTTTGGATTATCCAAACAGTCGGAAATGAAGTGAGACGCCGGTAAAATGGTAAAGTTAACCAAAATAAAGGAGGCAGTTAAAATGAAGTTAGTACCATTGGCAGACAGAGTTGTTTTAAAACAGTTGGTAGCGGAAGAAACCACTAAGTCAGGTATCGTATTACCCGGACAGAACAAAGAAAAGCCCCAGCAGGCAGAGGTTGTTGCAGTAGGCCCCGGCGGCGTGGTAGATGGTAAGGAAGTAAAAATGGAAGTCAAGGTTGGCGACCAGGTTATCTATTCCAAATATGCCGGAACAGATGTTAAGATTGACGAAGAAGAGTATATCATTGTAAAACAGAATGATATCTTGGCAGTAATCCAATAAATCGAACAAATTAAGAGAATCAGGAGGCTAAATCATTATGGCAAAGGAAATTAAATACGGGGCAGACGCCCGTGCAGCGCTTGAATCAGGTGTAAATCAGTTGGCAGATACCGTAAGAGTAACTTTAGGACCCAAAGGAAGGAACGTAGTACTTGACAAATCTTACGGCGCACCCCTTATCACCAACGACGGTGTTACCATTGCAAAAGAAATTGAGTTAGAAGATGCTTTCGAAAATATGGGAGCTCAGCTGGTTAAGGAAGTTGCAACCAAGACCAACGACGTGGCTGGTGACGGTACAACAACAGCAACCGTACTTGCACAGGCAATGGTAAACGGCGGTATGAAGAACCTGGCAGCAGGCGCTAACCCGATTATTTTAAGAAAAGGTATGAAGAAAGCTACGGACTGTGCAGTAGAGGCAATTGCAAAGATGAGCTCTAAGGTAAACGGCAAAGAGCACATTGCAAGAGTTGCAGCAATCTCCGCAGGGGATGACGAAGTAGGCCAGCTGGTTGCAGATGCTATGGAAAAGGTATCCGGCGACGGCGTTATCACTATTGAAGAAAGCAAGACCATGCTCACAGAGCTTGACCTGGTAGAAGGTATGCAGTTTGACAGAGGCTATATTTCCGCATACATGGCTACGGATATGGATAAAATGGAAGCTGTTCTTGAGAGCCCCTATATCCTGATCACAGATAAGAAGATTTCCAACATCCAGGAGATCCTTCCTTTACTGGAGCAGGTGGTACAGTCCGGTGCAAAACTGCTGATCATTGCTGAGGATGTTGAGGGCGAAGCTCTTACAACTCTGATTGTCAACAAGCTGCGCGGAACTTTCAACGTAGTAGCTGTTAAGGCTCCCGGCTATGGCGACAGAAGAAAAGCTATGTTAGAGGATATCGCAATCCTTACAGGCGGCCAGGTTATCAGTGAGGAACTGGGTCTTGACTTAAAGGAAGTTACCATGGACCAGCTTGGACGTGCAAAATCCGTTAAGGTTCAGAAAGAAAATACAGTTATCGTTGACGGCGAAGGCGACAAGGATGCCATCAGCGCAAGGATCAACCAGATTAAAGGTCAGATTGAGGAGACCACATCTGATTTTGACAGAGAAAAACTTCAGGAAAGACTTGCGAAACTGGCAGGCGGCGTAGCTGTTATCCGTGTAGGTGCTGCTACCGAGACAGAGATGAAGGAAGCTAAGCTTCGCCTTGAGGATGCTCTTGCAGCAACAAAGGCAGCTGTAGAAGAAGGCATTATCTGCGGCGGTGGTTCCGCTTATATCCATGCGGCAAAAGAAGTCGGCAAGCTGGCTGATACCATGGAAGGCGACGAGAAGACAGGTGCACAGCTTGTTCTGAAGGCTCTTGAAGCTCCTTTGTTCCACATTGCTGCAAACGCTGGGCTGGAAGGCAGCGTTATTGTGAGCAAGGTTCAGGAATCCGCTGAGGGCGTAGGTTTTGATGTTCTTAAGGAAGAATATGTGGATATGATTTCCGCAGGTATCCTTGACCCGGCTAAGGTTACAAGAAGCGCACTGCAGAATGCAACAAGCGTTGCTTCCTCACTGCTTACAACAGAGTCCGTTGTGGCAAATATTAAGGAGGATGCTCCCGCAATGCCCGCAGGTGGCGGCGGAATGGGCGGTATGATGTAATGTACGCGAAGGCAATGAGCAGTGCGCAGACGGAAGATGAAAAAATGGCAGCTTGCTGACAATTTTTTCAGATTGCGGATGCATAGGGCGAAGCCCGTGAGCGAGGAAAACCGAAGGTTTTTCGAGCGTGCACTGCGGAGATGATAGTAAGATAAACCGCCTTGTGTATAAAATGATAAAAAGGATTTAATGATAACAGGTATGCTGTGACGCGGCATACCTGTTTTTGCATTAAAAGCTAAAAGATAATATAAATTTTGCCGCGTTGACGAATTTCATAAAAAAATATATAATATCATAAATATGTGAAGCAGGGGCGGTAGTCCGATAAGGGCAAAAATCCCATAAGGACCAAAGTCCCACGAGGACAATATGTTCTTGGGAGATGCGTTTTGGCATGAGGAATGAGTATGACGGAAGAAAAAGATAAAGATATAGAGTTGATGAAAAGTGAGATTGTGTTTGATGATGGGCGGATTGAGACCATTCAGGAATTTCAAAGTCCCCAGCAGTTATACAGGGACCTTATTTTGCGTGTCCAGAGATATCATCCTTCCGATGATATTTCTTTGATAGAAAAGGCATATCTGTTGGCGGCGAAGGCCCATGAGAATCAGGTGCGCAAGTCAGGGGAGCCTTATATTATTCATCCTTTGTATGTGGCTATCATACTGGCGGACTTGGAGATGGACAAGGAAACCATAGCGGCAGGGCTTTTGCATGACGTGATAGAAGATACCGTTATGACAGAGGAGGAGATTAAGGAGCGTTTTGGGGAGGACGTTGCCCTCTTAGTGGACGGGGTAACCAAGTTAGAGCAGTTAAACTTTACAAATGAAAGCGGCGATAAGGCTCAGGACAGACTGGAGATGCAGGCGGAGAACCTGCGTAAAATGTTCCTTGCCATGGCAAAAGATATCCGGGTTATCCTGATTAAGTTAGCCGACAGGCTTCACAACATGCGTACCTTAAAGTACAAGAGTCCGGAAAGCCAGCAGAGAATCGCAAGGGAAACCATGGAGATTTATGCGCCCATTGCCCAGCGCCTTGGTATTTCCAAAATCAAGGTGGAGCTGGACGATTTGTCCCTGAAATATCTGGAACCGGAAGCATATTATGCCCTGGTGGATAAAATTGCCGTGCGCAAAAGTGTCCGGGAAAAATATATCCAGACAATCGTGGATGAGGTAAGCGAGCACATCAGCGGTGCGGGAATCAAGGCCCAGATAGACGGACGGGTAAAGCACTTTTTCAGTATCTATAAAAAGATGAAAAATCAAAGTAAGACCATAGACCAGATTTACGATTTGTTTGCGGTGCGCATTATTGTGGATACGGTGAAGGACTGCTATGCGGCTCTTGGGGTGATCCATGAGATGTATAAGCCCATCCCCGGGCGTTTTAAAGACTATATTGCCATGCCCAAGGCAAACATGTATCAGTCCCTGCATACCACTTTGATTGGCAACAGTGGACAGCCTTTTGAGATTCAAATCCGTACTTACGAGATGCATAAGGCGGCGGAGTACGGCATTGCCGCTCACTGGAAATACAAGGTGGCCTCGGATGGCAAAAAGATAGAGGATTCGGAAGAAGAAAAGCTGGCTTGGCTTAGGCAGATTCTGGAATGGCAGCGTGATATGTCCGATAACAGGGAATTTATGAATCTGCTGAAAAGCGATTTGGACCTGTTCTCCGACAGTGTTTACTGTTTTACACCCACAGGGGAGGTAAAAAACCTTCCGGCAGGCTCCACGCCGGTGGATTTTGCATACAGCATTCACAGTGCGGTGGGGAATAAAATGATTGGCGCCAGGGTGAACGACAAGCTGGTGACCATAGATTATGAAATCAAAAACGGCGACAGGATTGAGATTTTAACTTCCCAGAATTCCAAGGGTCCAAGCCGTGACTGGCTGAATTTGGTGAAAAGCACCCAGGCTAAAAATAAAATCAATCAGTGGTTTAAAAATGAGTTCAAAGAAGAAAATATTGTCAAGGGGAAGGAGCTCTTAAATTCCTACTGTAAGGCCAGAAGCATTAATATGGCGGAGCTGATGAAGCCCGAATACACCAATATCATCATGAACAAATACGGGTTCAGGGATTGGGATTCGGTGCTGGCCGCAGTGGGACACGGCGGTTTGAAGGAAGGACAGATCATCAATAAAATGATGGAGTCCTACGAGAAGAACCATAAGAAAGAGCTGACCAATGAGGAGGTTTTGGCGGCGGTTGCGGCAAACGCAAACGACACGGTCAAAAAAATGGAGTGGAACAAATCCAAAAGCGGCATTATGGTCAAGGGTATCCACGATGTGGCCGTGCGGTTTTCCAAATGCTGCTCGCCTGTGCCGGGGGATGAGATTGTGGGCTTTGTCACCAGAGGCCGAGGTGTTTCCATCCACAGAACGGACTGCGTCAACATGATCAATCTGCCTGATTTAGAGAGAGAGAGACTGATCGACGCCGAGTGGGAGAGCTCAGCCGACGAGGTGACGGACGGAAAATACATTGCGGACATTAAGATTTATGCCAACAACAGAAACGGGCTCCTTGCGGATATATCCAGGACTTTGTCAGAGAAAAATATTGATATTATTTCCATGAATACAAGGGTAAACAAGCAGGGGCTTGCTACGCTTACCACCTCATTTGAAATCAGCGGCCGGGAGGAGCTTACCCGCATCGTGGATAAACTAAGAAGTATAGAAAGCGTGATGGATATTGAGAGGGCTACAGGTTAATGTCGGCCTGTAAGGCTGTGGCGGCTTATACGTGAAGCTGTCTTTTGCCAATACCGTAAGCCCGGAAGATAAGCCATCTGGTAGTGGGAAAGCTTATAAACTTATGATAGAGGAGTAAAACATGTCAAATTTAAAAATTGGAAGAATTATGCTGGGAATTTGTCAGACGAACTGCTATTTTGTATACCAGGAGGGCACAGATAAAGCCCTTGTCTTCGACCCGGCGGATAAAGGGGAGTACATTTATAACGGTCTTAAGGAAAAAGGTTTTACCGTGGCGGCTATTTTGCTGACTCATGGTCACTTTGACCATATCTGGGGCGTGGAAGCCTTAAGGGAGCTTTCCGGGGCGAAAGTATACGCCTATGAGGAGGAAAAGGAGGTCTGCGAAAATCCTTCGGTAAATGTTTCCAAGGGTGCGGGAAGACCCTGCGCGATCAAAGCGGATACTTATCTAAAGGACGGAGAGGAAGTTACCATTGAAGGGATAAGCTTTAAACTCATTGCCACTCCCGGTCATACCAAGGGAAGCTGCTGCTATTATTTTGCAGATGATAAAATACTGATTAGTGGGGATACTTTATTTCAGGAATCTGTGGGAAGAACCGATTTGCCCACAGGCAGCATGAGCACTTTGGTGCGCTCCATCAAGGAAAAGCTGATGCCCCTTCCGGAGGATGTGAAGGTTTATCCGGGACATGGGGAGAGTACGACCATAGGATACGAGAAGCAGTACAATCCGTTTATATAAATTCTGTAAATCGGTTCGCTGAACAGGAATAATTTTGTAGGATGGTCTGATAAGCCGCCTGCGGAGTAAGGAGGCGTTTGGTGCAGACCGGGGAAATATGCAAAAGATATTAGAAGAAAGGAATCGAAAAGGTAATGAGGAAAAAAATCTTTTTATTCAATAAGCCGCTTCGCGGAGCGAGGCTGCGTTTGATGATAACAGCAGGTGTGCTGGCGGGAATGATGCTTACAGGGTGCGGCAAAACGGAAGAACCGCCCCAGCCGGAGCCCTCTGCGGAGAAAATCGAGGAGCAGCCTACGCCTGAACCGGAGCCCACACTGACGGGATTTCCTACTATTTCGGAAAGAGAAGCCGTGGATGGAAAGATGCAAAGCTATCTGACCGGTGAGTGGAAGGATGAAAAGGTGGTTACCAGAAGACCCATTGCGGTTATGATACCCAACAATTCACCTGCAATGCCTCAATATGGTATCTCCAAGGCTAGCATCATTTATGAAGCGCCTGTGGAGGGACGTATCACCAGACTGATGGCGGTTTTTGAAGATTTTGATGATTTGGACAGAATTGGGCCCGTAAGGAGCAGCCGGGACTATTTTGTATATGTGGCAATGGGATATGAGGCAATCTACTGCAACTGGGGGCTGGCAAGGCCTTATGTGGAGGAATTGATCAACCGGGATACGGTTCAGAATATCAGCGCGGCGGTAGAGGGAATTTATAACCCCGCCCACGAAGCCTTTGCCAGAGTCAGCCGTCCGGGTTACGCCACGGAGTTTACAGGCTATCTTGTTATAGACGGGATGCTGGAAGCGGCGGAACGGCTTTCCTATGACTGGGAATATGATGATGCCTATGTGCCGCCTTTTACCTTTGCAGGGGATGATGTGAGGGCTGAGGACAATTATGAGGATGCACAAGACGCAACCATGATTTATCCGGGAGGCAGCGAAGGAAACAAGGGAGGATACGGCGCTTATAACCCTTATTTTGAATACAACAGCGAGGATAAGCTCTACTACAGATACCAGAACGGGGAAGAACAGATTGACGAGCTGGACGAGAGCCAGCTGACAGTTTCCAATGTGGTTTTCCAGTACTGCCATGGGGAAGTGAGAGACGACCATGATTACCTGGCCTTTGGGGTGCACGGGGAAGGGGATGCCATTGTCTTTACCGGCGGAAAGGTGATCAAGGGAACCTGGGAGCGGTACGACGGCGACGCCACACCGGCAAAGTTCTTTGACGAGGACGGAGAAGAAATCATATTCAATCAGGGCAAAACGTGGGTTTGCAATATCTGGGAAGAATATGGGGAATTTGTGGAATATAAATAAATATAAGAAGACCGGTAGTTTACAACTATCGGTCTTTTGTGTATAATAGCATTCGTGAATTATTTTCTGTGTGTTTTGCAAAAAACAGGTTGTTGAAGAATACTGTATGTATTTCGTATTTGCGATTTTGCAGTATGAACAGGCGGGAAATGTTCACCCGGACTTTGATAATTGAATACGGATAATTGTCATTGTTTCCCTTCATCTAGCGCCATGGCCTTTCAGAGGAAAGGTTGACGAGGAAAAGAGTTATCGAAAATTCGGCGGGTGCTCTTTCGTACCGCTTCCGGTGCGAGATATACCGGCAAATATGCGGGTAACTGCAAAACAAATACGGTATAACGGAAGTAAATAAAAACAGTTCCATGGGCGGCAGGCTATGCGCAGCAAGCGCAAGTGGAACATACAATAGATTGACAGAAAAGATGAGGGAAACAAAAATGTGTGGAATTATCGGATATACAGGAAAAGGTAATGCGGGAATGATTATGTTGGATGCGCTTGAGCTTCTGGAGTACAGAGGATATGACAGCGCCGGTATTGCTCTTTTAAATGAAGGCAAAACTCAGATTGTGAAGCGGGCGGGGCGTGTGAAGGACCTGCGGGAGCTGTTTGAGGAGCGTAAGCCTTTGGGGCAGTGCGGAATTGGTCATACCAGGTGGGCTACTCATGGGGGTGTGTCGGACGCAAATGCCCATCCCCATAAATTCGGCAAAATTACCTTGATACACAATGGCATTATTGAAAATTATAAGGAACTGACGGAAAAGTACGGGTTAGAGGGACAGCTAAAGTCCGAGACCGACAGCGAAGTGGTGGCTGCAGTGCTGGAGCATTTTTATAACGGAGATCCTTATTCGGCAATACGCAGGACGGTGCTGAAGCTGAAAGGAACTTTTGCGCTGGCAATTTTATTTGAAGACCAACCGGATAAAATATTTGCGGTACGGAATGTAAGCCCTATTGTGGCGGCGGTAACGGAAGGCGGGGCCATGCTGGCCTCCGACGTGGCGGCAATTGTGCCCTTTACCACGGATTATTTTGTGGTGCCCGAATTTCATGTTATCTGCCTTTCGCCGGAAAAAATCGAGATGTTTGACCTGTCCGGAGATAAGGCGGCAATTGACTGGCTGAAGGTGGACTGGGATGTAAGCCGCAGCGGTAAGGGCGGATATCCTTTTTATATGGAAAAAGAAATTATGGAACAGCCTCAGGTGATCGAGGAGACCATACTTCCCAGAATTAAGGACGGAAAACCGGACTTTTCCGAGGAAGGGATACCGGATGCAATGCTTGCGGACTGTAAGAGAATCTGCGTGATTGCCTGTGGAACCGCCATGCACGCAGGCCTGGTGGGAAAGAGCCTGATTCAGGCAATGATTGGTATCCACGTGGATGTTGTGATGGCTTCCGAATTTATGTATAATGACCCGGTGGTGAACAAGGATACATTGGTGATAGCTATTTCCCAGTCAGGGGAAACCATTGATACTCTGGAAGCCCTCAAATTTGCGCGTAAATGCGGCTCACCAAGTATCTCCATTGTAAATGTAAAAGGAGCCTCCATTGCAAGGGCCAGCGAGTATGTGATTTACACCAACGCAGGGCCTGAAATTGCGGTGGCCAGCACCAAGGCGTACACCACCCAGCTTGCAGTACTGTACTTAATCACGGCAAGGATGGCCATGGCCAGAGGCCTTTGGGAAGAAGAACGCCTTTTAAGCTATATGGAGGAGCTGCAGCGGATTCCCCAGGTGATGGCAAAGGTGTTAGAGACAAAGGAGGAAATCCACCGTCTGGCAGGGGTGATTTTAAACGCCCGGGATGTGTTTATGATTGGGCGTGGACTGGATTATTCCATTTTGCTGGAGGGGTCTTTAAAATTAAAGGAAGTTTCCTATATTCACTCGGAAGCCTATGCGTCCGGGGAGCTTAAGCATGGAACCATTGCGCTGATTACGGAGGATACGCCGGTCATCGCCGTGGTGACCCAGGATAAGTTAAAGAGTAAGGAGCTGTCCAATATCCGTGAGGTGCAGTCAAGGGGAGCAAGGGTTCTGCTCCTGATCAAGGAAAACGAAACCCTGGATGAAGGGGAGCAGTGGAGCTGCGTCTACAGACTGCCTAAGATGGACGATCCTTTTATGGTAATGCCGGCGTCCATTGTATTGCAGCTTATCGCCTACTTTGTATCCCTTGACAAGGGACTTGATGTGGATAAACCAAGGAATCTGGCGAAGGTTGTGACGGTGGAATAGGCAGCATAAAAAGATAAATATAAAAAATGTATATAAAGATAAGGGAAGCAATGACAAGATGAAGAAGGAAGATTCAATCAAACAGGATTTGATCAAAGTTACGGTAAATCAGGCGGGATTTGAGTATGATATCCACTCATTGGTGAAGGCTTTTTATCCCGACAAAGATGTAAAAGTGGTAACAGGAGAGGAAGAAACCTTGGAGGCGGCAGAAACCCTGCACCTTCAATTTACGGAGGAAGCTGTTTCACTTACCCTTGTGTGCGGGGGTGAGGGAACGGCTTCTTTTGGTGGGGGAAAAGTGGAATTATCCGGAGATTTGGAGAGGGTAGAGGTGAAAAACCGTTTAAAAAAACTGATTTACAATACTCTCTCGGCGCATAGGGGAAAAGAATTACCCTGGGGGACGCTTACCGGAATCCGCCCAACGAAAATTCCCATGACCATGCTGGAGGAAGGCAGGACGGAAGAAGATATTTTAAATTACATGAAGGACACCTATTTTATCAGTGATGAAAAAGGGAAATTGTCCATAGATATTGCCAAAAGGGAGAAGGCCTTGCTTGACGGCCTCCACTACGAAAACGGGTACAGCCTGTACATTGGCATTCCCTTTTGCCCAACCACCTGCCTGTACTGTTCCTTTACGTCGTACCCTATTGTGTCATGGAAAAAGAAGATTCATCTATATCTGGATGCACTGGAAAAAGAAATTGATTATGTGGCGGAGAGCCATAGCGATAAGGTGCTGGATACCGTTTATATTGGCGGCGGCACGCCCACCACTTTGGAACCGGAAGAACTTGCAAGGCTTCTGTCCAAGATAAGAGACAGCTTCGACCTCTCAAATCTAAAAGAATTTACGGTAGAAGCCGGGCGGGCGGACAGTATTACGCCGGAAAAACTTCGGGTGCTGAAAGCTTACGGGGTAAACAGAATTTCCGTAAATCCCCAGACCATGAAACAAAAGACCCTGGATTTAATCGGGCGAAAGCACACCGTGGAACAGGTGAGGGAGGCCTTTGCTATGGCAAGGGAGGCTGGCTTTACCAACATTAATATGGATTTGATTCTGGGACTGCCGGGGGAGACTTTGGAGGACGTTCAAATGACTATGGACGAAATTGAAAAATTAAATCCTGACAGCCTCACGGTGCACTCCCTTGCAATAAAGCGGGCCTCAAGACTCCATCAGTGGGTGGAGGAAAACGGTATTTCCTCTCTGAAAAATACGGATGAGACCATGCACATCATGGCGGACGGAGCAAAAAGGATGGGCATGGTGCCTTATTACCTGTACCGCCAGAAAAATATGTCCGGGAATTTTGAGAACGTGGGATATGCGCGGGATGGAAGAATTGGAAAAGAGCCGCAGAATCTCGGTTTTCAGGGGAGGAGCGGTGAAGGCGAGAACTGCAGTATGCAAGAACATAAGTTTGGAATCTACAACATATTGATCATGGAGGAGAAGCAAAGTATCGTAGCCCTTGGCGCAGGGAGTATCAGTAAGAGAGTGTTTCCCAGCGGGCAGATTGAGCGGTGTGAGAATGTGAAGGATGTGGGTCTTTACATAGAAAAAATCGATGAAATGATTGAGCGGAAGCGGAGATTATTTGAAGGAATGTAGATGCTTCTGATTCCTTATAAAAGTGCAACAAATGATGAAAAATACATCAAATTTCCTTTCCTTTTATCTGCAAAAGGAAACAGTGTTTAAGAGGCATTTTTATAATTCAGTAAGGCGGCAGCTCTCAGGGTGTCGCCCTACTGAATATAAATGATGCATTTATTGTCTTTTCGAGATAACAGAATCAATTAAACCATATTCTAAGGCCTCGTCCGCACTCATAAAATTATCTCTGTCCGTATCTCTTTCAATTTCTTCAATAGAGCGCCCTGTATTTTCCGCTAAAATGCGATTTAATTTCCGTTTATTTTTTTGTATATGGTCTGACATGATTTGTATATCACTGGCTTGCCCCTGGATACCATTACCATGTATGGCCGGTTGATGTATCATGATTTCAGAATGAGCGAGTGCCATACGCTTTCCATGTGTACCGCCCGCCAGCAAAAAAGCGCCAAAGCTTGCGGCAAGTCCCACACATATAGTGGAAACGTCGCATTTGATATACTGCATAGTATCATAAATTGCAAATCCGGCTGATACTGAGCCACCGGGGCTGTTGATATAAAGCTGTATGTCTTTATTTGGGTCTTGCGCTTCTAAAAAGAGCATTTGCGCTATGATGATACCGGCGGAAGTATCACTGACTTCTTCCCCTAAAAAAATAATTCTGTCGGACAGTAACCGGGAAAAAATATCATAGCTTCTTTCTCCACGGCTGGTCTGCTCAATAACATAAGGAATCGTACTCATGCCGCAATCTCCTTGATTTCCGTAATAAATTTGTAGTATCTGGGTATACAGGAAAAGCATATAGTGTCAGAGTATATAGCATCACGGTGCATAGTACCACAGTACATAGTACTATAGTTCATGGAAATTCTGTTTTGCTTTGGCACAAAGATTCCAATATTCCTATAAGCTTTCGGCGGATATAAATATACTTGTTTAAAAGCAAAAGAAAATGATTGTTGCGTATCATACCCGGCTTCGTATGCAATTTGCGTTATTGGCTTATCAGTCCTGACCAGTTTTTCTGCCGCAATCGTAAGTCTGCGGTTTTGCAGATATTTATAAATGGTAATTCCTGTCTGCTCCGTAAAAACTCGGTTAAGGTAGAATTTGGAATAGCCAATATTTTTTGATATATTATCCAGATTGATTTCCTTCTCTAAATTTTGCTCAATGTAGTTTATGACTTTCCTGACAGTTTCTTTTTGGTCTTTCATTGCGTACCCTCCTTGTACTCCGACCATTATAGCAAGTTTAAAGATATATGTCTTAATAAAAAGTGCTATTTTCTTACCTGGCATCTATTTCCACTTTACAAACGAACATACGTTTATTATCATATAAACAAACTTATGTTCGAGAAAAGGGGTGGATGGAATGGAAGAAAACACAAATAGGGAAGAACAGAAAAAGATGGGGACATTATCTCCTGTAAATATACCAATCCAAATGATTTGCGGGATGGATACGACAGGCAGCATTACGCCAATCCGTTTCCGCTTTCAAACGGCTGAAGATGCGATAGAAACGATTCGGATAGAAAAAGTGGTATCACGTGATGAGAAAAACTACGTGGGAATCAGGGAAATCCGGTTTATCTGCATGGCACTCATTAGCAACATACAAAGAATCATGGAAATCAGATACAGCGTGGAAAGCCAGAAGTGGAGAATCTTCCAATTCCTTTCATGATGGACAAAAAAATCTATATTTTTCATATTGATGTCAACAGCGCATTTTTAAGCTGGACAGCGGCGTACAGGGTTAATATACTTGGAGAGAAAGAGGATTTAAGAGACATCCCCAGTATTATAGGCGGAGACCAGAAAAAGCGGCATGGCATTGTCCTTGCCAAAAGCATCCCTGCTAAAAAGTACGGCATTCAGACAGGGGAGGCCATAGTAACCGCCCGGCAGAAATGTCCGCACCTTGTGGTGGTTCCTCCTGACTACGGGTTGTACGTGAAAGCGTCCGGAAGTTTTATTACAAAGCTGAAGCAATATTGCGATAATGTTATTCAGTACTCAATTGATGAGGCATGGTGTGTCTTTGATGGCTTTGAGGAATTATATGGCAAAGGGCAAATGAAGAACTTTGCATGCCGTCTGAAAAATGAAATCCGTGATGAGCTGGGATTTACCGTAAATATCGGGATTTCTACAAATTTCCTGCTTTCCAAAATGGCCGGCGGTTTTTCAAAGCCGGATAAGGTTCATACCCTGTTCCCGGGAGAAATCGAAAAAAAGATGTGGCCCCTCCCGGTTTCGGAACTTTTCTTTGTGGGACGTGCCACCACGGCCAAACTTCATAAGCTGGGAATTTACACCATAGGCGATTTGGCAAAAGCGGATGATAAAGTGATAAAAGCGCATTTAAAAACAACCGGCTTAGTGGTACAGGGATATGCAAGAGGCATGGATTTAGAGCCTTACATGTTTACCCATGAGGCCAATAAGGGATACGGAAACAGCCTGACGGCGCCTGTGGATATCACAAATTCGGAATATGCCAGACATTTAATGCTTTCTCTGTGCGAGACAATCGGCGCAAGGCTGCGGGAGGATAATGTGCGCATCAGCCAGGTAAGCGTCCATATGACAACCAATGAGTTTCAGTATGGGAGCAGGCAGATGCAGTTACCGACGGCAACGGATGTGACGGAGGAAATATATGGAGCGGCATACCGGATATTTGAGAAGCTTTGGGATAAAAAAACGCCAATCAGGCAGATAGGTGTGCATACCTCCAAAGTCCGGACGGATGCCGTGCGGCAGTATAATTTTTTTGATTTAGAGAAATATGACAGGCTGGAGATATTGGACAGGACAGTCGATCAGATTCGGAAAAAATACGGGGAGGACGCCATATTCCGAGCAGGGTTCCTTAAGAGTAATGTGCCCCATATGGGTGGCGGCCTGAGTTAAATACCCAGCAGCAAGCTGACGGGGCATAAGCTTGCTATGCAGCTGCGGGGGATTGCACCCTCGCGGCAGTCGTCAAGTTCAAGCAAGCATGACCTTGACTGGTTATTCGCGGGAATAAAGAACGACGCTCCGGGGTAACAATAGGGATAGATATGGAAAGGGAGAACGCTCGAATAATTTAGCGGATGCAGACTGTGTATGTAGTCAAGGATATAATAAATTGCTCTTTCCGGCTCCTGCAAAAGCCGCATATTCCAACTTTTGCAGACACGAAAAGGCAATTTATAATGTCATTGGCTAAAAAACAGCAAGGAAATGAGGAAAATATGTGTGGACGTTTTTATATTGATGATGAAACAGCAAGGGAAATTGAAAAAATCGCGGAAAAGATAGACCGGAAAAGAGCAAAAACAGGAGAAGTGTATCCCTCCAATCCGGCGCTGATACTGAAGGCGGACAGAGGAAGAATGGTATCAGAGGTGCTGAAATGGGGATATGAAGGGAAAGAGAAAAACGGGGTTATTTTCAATGCCAGGAAAGAAACGGTGCGGGAGCGGCCGATGTTCCGGTATGATTACGAATCTCACCGCTGCATAATACCGGTTAAAAAGTTCTATGAATGGAAAAAGACAGGCCCCAGGCAGAAAGAAAAATATGATTTTTATGCAGACGGGGAACTGCTGTTTTTGGCAGGTATTTACCATAAAGACCCGGAAGGCGACAGATTCACCATCCTTACCCGGGAGGCGGAAGGGTGCATGAAAGAAATTCATAACAGGATGCCGCTGATTCTGACAGCGGGCGATATGGAGAGATGGCTGTTTTCCGGAGAGGAGGCAGTGAAACTCCTGGACAGCCATTTCAAAAAATTGCAGAGACGGAGGAGCGAAGGAGAGGAATACAGGCAGCTAAGCTTATTTTGATAAAAATTGGAAACATTGCACATGGGAGTGCCGGGACTGTCAGGAGCAGAAGCAAGAAAAAGCGCAAAACCGATAAAATTTTTATTTCTTCACGGGCATGATTCCACCGCGGCCTGCTGCACTCGGGAAGAATGAGCTGGAGAGGTTACCCGTAGATTGCTGCGGAGAGGTGAACTTTGAAAATGAAGCTTACTTTTTAAAAAGAGAGGACGGATACAAGCTGGTATGGACGGACGCTTTGATTTATCCGGGGCTTGCTTCCACAGACAAAGTACGGGTTTCCACCACCCAGGCAAAAAGAGGAGAGATACTGGACAGAAATGGAAGCGTCCTTGCCGGGCCCGGTGTTGCGTCTTCCGTTGGAATTGTGCCGGGAAGATGCCATGTGGACGGGGAAGACAGGGAGGATACAGTTGAAACAGCTGATACAGTTGAAACAACTGATACAATTAAAACAAGTGATACAATTGCGCAGATAGCGGAACTGCTGGACTTGAGTCGGGAGCCATAGAGCCAAATGAGGACTATGGAAATGTGGGCCTTCGCTGGCAGAAGGATACCTCCTGGGGCTCTTACTATGTAACAACACTTCATGCATATGAGCCTGTTATCCTGGAAAACGCGTTGATTTATTCGGACAATATCTACTTTGCAAAAGCTGCCTTAAAAATAGGGGCGGGAGCGGCTATGTTGTGGAAAAGGATAAACAGGTGCTGGAAAGCTGGTTTGCGCGTGAAGAATAAAATTTGATGTACGTCGGTCCGCGTGGGGGAACAGTCCGGCCATGGGTCACTGTTACACCCAGGGTGCTTGGGGCTCCGCAATATACAATTCTGCTAAGATGGACTTGGTTATTTCAGCGGCTCTGCTTCCGTTGGCGCCGGTATTATTTTGGATATTAGTGGCAAAAAAGTATGTATTTCCTTCCGTCTCGGCGAAGCCGACAAACCAGCCGTTTATGTCCTGGCCGTCTACCTGTCCGGTTCCGGTTTTCCCATAAAAACCTTTGTCACCGGAGGAAAAGAGACAAATGGAATCCTTTACCGTATTTATATTTTCCGGGGCAAAGTCAAAATCATTGAGGTACAGATCCTTCAAAAGCAAAACCTGCTCTACGGGAGAAATCTTTAATGTTGACTGCATCCAGAAGGAGGGGAGGGAGGAGCTTATATTTTGATTTCCATATCCGATTTTTTCTACATAGTTTTTAATAGCGGGTGTGTCAAGCTGTCTGTCAATTTCCTGAAAATACCAGTTGACGGAGGAATCCATTGCGGAATATAAATCCTGATCGGCGTTCCATGCCTCAAAGGGATAAACCATCCCGTCCCATTTCATGAAAGAATCCTCCGGTGTGATGATGCCCTCCTCTAATCCGAACAGAGCGTCATATATCTTATAGGTAGAATCCGGGGATGACCTCAAAAGGGCATGCTCCATGTCATAAACGCTCCATGTATCCTGTTTTAAGTCATATAAAACAAAGCTTCCCTGGTATTCCTTGAAATAGGCTACGAGGTCAATCAGCGCTACCTTTTCAGAGGCAATATCCCATTCATAATTGCTTGGCTCCACAGCATAGACGGATAACATGGGAGCAGCCCAAAGGAGCATAGCAGTAACCACGCCAAAAGCGGCAAAGCCCTTTATTTTTTCCCCAAGGGAGGGGTTTTTGTAAGAAGCAATATTGAGTATTCTTTTCCGCATCTGTTTCCCGTTCCCGCTGATTCCTGCAGCAAACGGGAATGGCGAAAGAGAAATCTTTTCGGCAAAGCGGAGCAGCGTATTGCCGTAATCTTTATAGTCATTTTCCTCAAGAAGCTTCAGCACCGAGGTATCGCAGGCAATTTCCCTGTCAATCCGCATTTCTTTAAGCCCATACCGGACAAGAGGATTGAACCAGTACAGCGCGCCGAAAAGCGTCATCAGATAACCTGCAAGGACATCCCTGTGTTTATAATGTTGTAATTCGTGCAATAACATATACCGCATATCCCTGGCATAGAAAGAGATTTCGACCATTTCCGTCTGTCCTTCCGCATGAACATGGAAATCCGAAATCAGGTGGATTGGCAGATAAATGCGGGGCCTTGAGAGGCTCACAAGCACAGGGGATTGCAGGAAGGCCGTGCTGTAAATTGGAATATTTCTCTTTATCTTCATTTCCTTTAAGCAGTTTTCGTACAGCCCGCGCACATCCTTGTTCTGCAAAGGGAGAGCGGAGCTTTTCAAAGCATTCAGGCGGGCCTTGGACTTTACCAGAAAGACCAGCATTACACAAACTCCGGCCAGCCATATTCCGGATAACAGGAGCCCGATAACAGAGGGCGTTTGGCCGCTTACGGACAGCGCAAAATCATTTATCTGCCTTGCGGCGCCGGATACGCCCATGTTTGCGGCCTGCTCCATGACAGTTTTCGCGCCGGGGGTGCCGGGGAAGGCCGCATGTTTCAATTTGTCCAGCCACAGAAAAATCTGTGAAAACCGGGAGCCGCGGGCCGGCAGAAAGGGAACCGCCAAGAGCCCAAGCAGTGGAAACCATAAATAAAACTGCAGCCGGCCGGAGAGATAGCGCCGTAGAAGCAGCCTTGTAATAAGAAAAACACCTGTGAGGGCGCAGATAAAAAGATTGCAGAGAAAAAAACGGATTCCGAAATCCCCAAGGTAAATTGCCATCAGTTCTCCTCCTTACTCTTTGTACCTTTATGGAGAAGGGAGCGCAGTGTATCTATTTCCGATTGGGAGAGCTTGTCATCCTCAATATAGGCGGAAAGCATTGCGGTGATATCTCCGTCATAATAACGCTTAAGAAAAGAATTGCTTTTCCGGTCGATATATTCCTTTTCTCCTATCAGAGGCGTATAGACGAATACCCTGCTTTGTTTTTCATAAGTAAGGGCCCCCTTGGTCACAAGACGCTTGATTAAAGTCTGTATTGTTTTAGGGCTCCATTTGGTGGTCTTCGTTAATTTGTCCGTTATCTCGTTGGTGCTGATGGGGGCATATTTCCATACGACCTTCATCACTTCAAATTCTGCTTCTGAAATCTGGGGTAAATTTACCATGGTTATCCTCATTTCTGCGCTATTTTTTGTGCGTTTGTCCTCCGTTCAGGATTATTCCGCCAAACGTTGCCATGCTGTGCGAGTCAGTTTAATGTTTAAAACAATTTTTGACTTTATGGCATAAATTTACGCATGAACACAGTGATTGCACTTAAATCTTACTAATGTAATAAAAATATTATAGAAGCCATTTACAGGAATGTCAATCCGGGAAAAGAGTGTAGATAATTACTTGTCTATATAATTTATTTATGGTAAATTTAATTAATAAGTATTTAGGGAGCAAATATAATGAAAGATATACTCTATATTTTAACGATAGCCGAGTGCAGAAGCATTTCAAAGGCGGCTGAAATACTTTATATCAGTCAGCCAGCGCTGAGTCGTTATATCAGTAAACTGGAACAGGAGTTGGGATTGGAACTGTTTGTAAGAAGCAGCGGCGGCATCAGTCTGACAGAGGCAGGTCGTATTTATGTGAAATATGGACAGGAAATCGAGAGATTAAAGGATGAGATGGATGAGGAACTGAAAACGATATACAGGGATAAGGTTCAGAACATTCACATAGCAATGACATTGCGGAATGCTTATAAGACATCTGTGGAGATACAAAATCTTTTTAAGGAAAAATATCCGGACAGTAATCTCTTTTTTTCTCATATTATGTCTTCCGATATTGCAAGCGGTCTGGAAAAGCACCGGTACAATATGGCCGTGGGGCCAAGCATAATTATGGCGGGTAGCGATATAGGATTTGAAAAAATATGCGAGGAATACCTGCTTTTTATGGTTCCGGAGCGCTGGGATTTGAAAGAGTTTTCCTTAAAAAAGAAGGGGGTAAAGTATCCATGGCTGGATTTACGGGAAATTCCCCAGGTAGACTATGTTTTGCAGGAGAATAACACAGGGGTGAGAAAGTATGTCAATCGGATTTTTGAGGAGTACGAAATGGAAGTTATACCTAAATTTACGACAGTAAATTCGATGTTTGCCATTCAGGCGGTGAAGAATCAGATGGGGTGCTGCTTTATCACGGAAGAATTTTTCCCATATATAACAGATAAAAAGAAGTATCAGTTTTACAGTGTAGGCAGGAATATTCAGAAGTCAGACAGTTGTATATTTTATCTGAAAGATAAACATTTTACAAAGCAGGAACATTGTTGTATGGCGATTATCAGCCAGGTGCTACAGGATAATTACATGCGTATTACAGAGCAGATAGAGGCGAGTTAAACAGAAAGCAAAAATGTCTGTTGCAGATATCAGGGTATAACATTTAGTTATACCCTGATGTTTTTTGGGCATTAGACAGCGATAGGAAACTTGATTAAATTATAGATAACAATAATATTAGAAATGTGGTGCGGCGCAAAGAGCTGTCTGTTAAAGCAGGCGGATAGGAGTTTGATATGTATAAGATTGTGTTGGTAGATGATGAGCCGTGGGCAATGATATACCTGAGAAAGATATTTGCCCGGGAAGACCTGGGTTTTGAAGTAGTGGCGGAGGAATGTTCCTCCGCTGCTGCTTTACGTACGATAGAGCGGTTGAATCCAAATGTGGTGATTACGGATGTACGTATTCCTGATATGACAGGGCTGGAATTGTTACAACATCTGAGAGAGGCGGGGATGGAGTGTGAGATGGTCATTGTCAGTGCTTTTGCCGAATTTACCTATGCTCAGACCGCCTTGCGCTATGGGGCATTCGATTATTGTGTTAAGCCGGTAAGCGCCGGAGACGCAGGTAGGCTTTTGCAAAAACTGAGCTTGCGGCTGGAGGAGAAAGCAGGCAAAATTCCCACACTGGGGAACATTCAGGAGGATGAAGATTCGGATAGCGATTATATCTTCCAGAAGGTTCTAACCTATATCAACATCCATTATGGTGATAAGCTGATGCTCAAAGAGCTGGCGGCAGATTTCGGTTTCAGTCCCAATTACTGCAGCAGTCTGTTTGTGAAGAAGACAGGCATGACTTTCTCACAGTATTTAACCAGACTGCGGATGGAGCAGGCAGTTAATCTGATGCGAAATCCCAAATTATCAATCAGGAAAATTGCATTGGCAGTGGGATATGAGGATGAAATTTATTTTTATAAGGTATTTAAGAAGCATTACGAGATTACACCGGCACAATGGCGTGAGAAAAATGCGGGGAGCAGGTAATGAGGATAAAATATTCAATCAGGAAGAAGTTTATGATGGTATCTCTGGTTACCGGTATAGGGCTGGTAGCAATCCAACTGATACTGCTCCTGATGATTCTCAGAAACATACACGAATCAGATGTAAAATATTCCGCGGATATGGTAGCACAGATGAATCTGGCTATCGATAAAAGCTTTCAGGGAATCCGTTCTCTGGCTTATCATATGTCTATGGGAAAAAATATCGAAAATTATTTGATGCCGGAAAATGATTTTGACTTGTATCAAAACCATCAATACTTTAAGCAGACCGTCAATACAATGATCCTGTGTGACGAGCATATTCTGGATATCGCCCTGTATCGTTCCGATTCCAGGATTACTTACCATTATCTGAAAGACGATGAAGAATTAAATGAGGTGATTGCCTGCAACAGGGATTATTTTGAGCGTCAGCCGCAGATTCCGTCTTTTCAGGTAATTTATAATGAAAGAAGGGATATTTCCTATACCGTATATGTACAGCCAGTCAAGTTTCTGAGCCGCACTACCACCCATTGGAATGAACAGCTCGGCTGCCTTTTGATATTCCTTGATAAGAATCTGATTAATAATATTTTAGAAGAAAGAGATACTGACATCGTTTCAAGCGTCTGTCTTCTGGACGAACAGGACAGGATAGTTACAAGTATTGGTTTAAAAGACAGAGAAGATATAACAGACCTCAGGACAGAGCCAATATCTGATACCGGTTGGAAGATAGGTTATGTCCTTAACGACCGTACCGTATTTAAGAGATACGGTACATTGCGCTATATGATCGTCGCTGCAATTGTGGTGGCGATTAGTTTGTTTTGGGTGAGCTTTCTTGCATGTAATCACTACATTATACGGCCAATATCCGACCTGTATCATCAGATTGAGTTTGTTACCAGCGGCGGGATGAAGAAAAGAATTCATATGAACCGGGAGGATGAAATTGGCAGCATTGCGCAGGTGATCAATAATATGCTGAATCATCAGACGGAAATTTCCTACCGGATGCTGTATACACAACAGGAGTTATATGAGAAGGAGCTGAAAGAAAAAGAAAATGAATTGCGGATTCTGGAAAATCAGGTGAACCCACATTTCATTTTAAACACGTTGCAGTGTATTTGTGGAATTGCAGTAATATATGATGTGCAGGAGGTCATTGACATCGCAACGGCAATGGGCGAAATTTTCAAATATTCTCTGCGCGCGCCGGAGACAGTCACATTGCGGCGGGAACTGGAGATTGTGGAACAGTATCTGAGTATAGTGGATATACGCTTTAATCACCATTTTCAGTGGGACGTGGATGTACCGGAAGAATTCCTGAACATAGAAATGCCTAAAATGATTCTGCAGCCTCTGGTAGAAAATGCAGTTTACCATGGCCTGGAGAAAAAGGGGGCCGGGAGCGTACGCCTTTTCTGTGACAGGGAAAAAGAAAGTATCCTGATCCATATCTGGGATGATGGAGCAGGTATGGAGGAATCAAAGCAGGAAGAAATAAAAAGACTGCTGGCGGATGGGGAAGCGCTATATCGTGTGAGCATGGAGGTAAAGCGAATAGGCATTGCCAATACCTGTCTGCGGATTAAGAATTATTTTGGGAATAGCTATGGAATAGAAATCGACAGTACGGAGGGGAGCGGGACGGATATAGCGCTCCGTATACCGGGAGAGCGCATGGAAAAGCAAGTAGATTTTGACAGGAATATGGATTGTTTATTACATGTTTCGACAGAATAAAATGTATTATCATGGTTTCAGCAGAAAGGTCTGTGAGAAAAAGAAAGGAAGGAAAGGATGATGAAAAAGAGAATTGTCAAAAAGCTGTTAGGCCTGGTGCTGGCGATGTCCATGATTTTGGGCATGACGGCCTGTGGAAGTGGAGGGGACAGTACCTTATCGGAAGCAGGAACACAGGATGCGGCAAAGGAGGAAGGTGAAAAGACAGCGGAGGCAGGAGAAGAAATTGCCCTGACTGCTTCCGGATATGATGCCAGATATTTTGACGAAGAAGGAAACATGCAGCTGCCGTTGACGGACGGGTCATATACGTATAAGATTCTTTGGAAGAAGCTGGCCACGGATGTAGGCACGCCCGAAGATAAGTATATGCTACAGCAGGCATTGGAGGCTACGGGTATCAAGGTGGAGATTGAGGAGGTATCAGAGCAGGGCTGGGAAGAAAAATTGTCCGTAATCTTCGCATCCGGCGATCTCCCGGATGTGATAGTGGGAGAGACCAATAATACAATCAACTTTGTGGACCAATTGCTGGACATGACGGATCTTCTTCCTATGTATTGTCCGTTTATGAGCGATTTCTATTACAATCAGTATCCAAATGTGGCGAGAAAAAATACCTTTAATGGAAGGCTGTATTCCATGAGCAGCGTCAGACTGAACGGTCTGCATTCAGGTCCCCTGTGGGCCATCAATACAGCATGGCTGGACCGTGTGGGAATGGAAATCCCCACTACGACGGATGAACTGTATGAGGTGCTGAAAGCGTTTAAGGAGCAGGATGCAAATGGAAATGGAGATCCCGGTGATGAGATTCCCTATTCCTTTACAGGTGTAGGCGGGACAGATAATGTGGCAGAAGGAATACTGATGATGATGAACAGCTTTGGCATGGTGAACGACGGAGCTGCAGCCAGCAGCCAGTACATCATGGTGGAGGATGATGAAGTTAAGTTTGCTCCGACTGACGAGAGGTTCTATGCGATGCTGCAATATCTGAACAAGCTGTATTCCGAGGGATTAGTGGATGTGGACGGCCTGATTCAGGAAAGGAATGACCGCTATACGAAAGGCGGCGAGGACAGGATTGGCTACTTTACCCATGGCGGATTGCTCACTACAGTGGTAGGGGATGTGATTGGCGCAGAATGTGAAAATATCCTGCCCCCTGCAAGTGAATATGGCTCCTTTATCAAGCAGAATGATCCTCCGGCGGAAATGCCGGCCCCCAGTTTCTTCATTACAAAAAGCTGCCCGAACCCGGAATTGATATTGATGATGTGTGAGTATATGAATTCCACACCGGAATTCCGTTTCGCAGGACGGTTTGGCCCGGAGGGCGGAGCCTGGTACTGGGATGAAAACGGGGAGGCTGCCAATCAGACTGATTTCACTGGTAAAGCATATCAGAACCGTGCGCAGGCAACGGATACGCTGAGCGTTAATGTACATTTCCCGACTATATTGCTGCAGGAGGAAGAAGACTGGCGCGCATATGTGGGATTCACTTTGAGCTACAATACCGTTGAAAGAACCCTGTATGGAGAAGAAGGAGGCCATGCATGGCCCAAATCTTTCCCGCTGGGAAATGATACGGCAGAAAATTCGGCCCATCGTTCCGAGCTTCTTGCAGAAATCAATACATATATTGAGAGCTTTGTGGCGGAGAGTATGACCACGGGTATTGATGATGCAAAATGGCAGGCGCATCTTTCCAACTGTGAAAAGCTGAATGTGGCGGAATATACCGAGATGTATCAGAATTTATATGACAGTCTGAATAAATGATTAATTGGATGAGAGCTGTGGATAAGCTTGTTATATCCACAGCTCATTCTTTTTTAAGAAGCGGAGGATGAGAAATAAGATGGAGAGAAATATCCTGAAAGAAGGACTATCGAGAGAAGCCGAACAGGCAATTTATGGGGACAGTGTCAGGCATATGTTCTGGAGCTGTCAGTATGAACCGCGCTGTGGCTTTTATCTCTATATGCCGAAATGTCCGGAGGAAAAAATCTGTCAGGCGATTGTCTATGTCCATGGAACGGGGCGCAGATATGCGGAGGAGGCATGCAGGGAACTGTTTGAAATAGCGGAAGCAGAAGGATGCTGTGTCCTCATGCCGCTGTTTCCCGGCGGTGTGACGGATTTGTTTGAGCTGGATGGTTATAAGCTGTTGTGGGATGAAAAATTCCATTATGATGAGATTTTGATACACATGGTAGAAGAAGCTCACATGCGCTATCCGCAGATAGATACCTCCGGAATTTGGCTGTTTGGCCACTCTGGCGGCGGTCAGTTTTGCAACAGATTTTTTTATCAGCATCCGGAGTTTTTGTATGGGGTTTCCATCAGTGCACCGGGGAGGCCGACTTTCCTGGATGATACCAGGGATTTTTACTGGGGAATCAGAAACTGGAAACAGATATTTGGTAAGGAGATTGAGCTGGAGAAACTACGAAAGATACCGGTACAGGTGATGGTAGGCGAGCGGGATAAAGCGTTTATCGGAGATGCCTTTTGCGGAGATAACCGTTGGGAGAGAATACACTATTTGTATGAGGACTTGGTGTTCCATGGGATTCAGGTAACATTTACTCCGGTAAAGGGAGTAGGACATGTGGATGGAGAGGAAGAAAGGGTCCGTCTGTTTGGAAAATGGTTCCGTACCCGATGATTGGAATCGGTTGATATAGAAAGGAGAGAGGATGGAAAAATCAAAAAGAATATATCATACCAATAAAAGTTTAAGACAGCGTATCCTGCGCAACAGCGGGCTGTATATTATGCTTATGCCTATGTTGGTCTACTTTATTTTATTTCATGTATTGCCACTCTGGGGATTGCAGATAGCATTACGGGATTATAAGCCTGCCCTGGGGATTACAGGGAGTCCGTGGGCTGGGCTGAAGTATATCGAAAAATTCGTTACGTCCTATTCCTTCTGGACATTGATGAAAAATACACTTGTGCTGGGGGTGTATTGCTTTGCAATCTGCCTGCCTCTTGCGATGGTGCTGGCACTTGTGCTTAAGTATCTGCCGCTGAAAAGGACCAGTCGTTTTGTCCAAGTGGCATCCTATGCCCCTCATTTTATCTCTATGGTAGTTATGGTAGGTATGCTCAAGACGTTCCTGATGCCGGGAAGCGGTGTGGTGAATGTGATTTTGACCAGCCTGGGCTATGATGCCATTGATTTTATGGGAAGTGCAAAGTATTTTCCACATCTGTATGCATGGACCAGAGTCTGGTCTCATATGGGCTTTAACGCCATTATCTTCGTGGCAGGGCTGGCCGGTGTCAGTGAGGATCTGCATGAGGCAGCTATTGTGGATGGCGCTAATAAGTGGCAGCGTATTATACATATTGACATCCCGGCAATCCTGCCAACGATGGTCATTTTGATGATTATGGAATCCGGTAATCTTCTGAACGTGGGTTTTGAGAAGGTGTTTCTGATGCAGACTTCGTCTAATTTGACCGTATCTGAAGTCATCAGTACATATACCTATAAGATGGGTCTGCTAAGTACTCAGTACAGCTATGCGGCAGCCATTGGCCTGTTCAATAATGTCATCAACTGCATTATCTTGCTGACAGTGAACAAGATTGCACAGAAGACCACGGAATCTTCACTGTGGTAGGAGGAAAAGGAAATGAAAAAATATTCGGATCATATCTTAAACATATTCTGTATTGTATTCGCACTGGTGGTGTTGATTGTTTGCGTATATCCTTTGTATTTTGTACTGATTGCTTCCTTTAGTGCACCTGAGATGACGGCAGCGGGAAAAGTAATTTTACTGCCCAAGGAACTGACCCTTTCCGCATATGACTTTATACTAAAGGAAAAGGATATCTGGCTGGGATATCGAAATACCATATTTTATACGGTAATGTCGGTGATTGTGGGTACGGTGGTGACGATTCCGGCAGCTTATGCATTGTCCAGAAAAGATTTGGTGGGACATAGCTTTGTCTTGAAATTTCTCACCTTTTTGATGTTTTTTAATGGCGGTCTGATTCCTACCTATATTATTGTGAGTAAACTGCATCTGTTGAATTCGGCAACTATCCTAATCATATTGAACTGTGTTACGGTACATAACATTATTGTGGCCCGTACATTTTTCATGGGGAATATACCGGATGAGCTGCTGGAGGCAGCCCAGTTGGATGGATGCAGCAATATTCAGTTTTTTTTGAAGGTAGTCATACCTTTGTCCAAAACGATTATTGCGGTAATCGTACTTTATATTGCGGTATGGCAGTGGAATTCTTATTTCAATGCGCTGATCTACACTACCAACAGGAATCTTCAGCCCTTGCAGTTGGTATTGAGGGATATCCTGATACAGGGACAGAACCTGAATGTGGGAGATGAGATGGATGCAGCGGCTATCAAATATATGATGGAGATTGCCAATCTGATCAAGTACGGTGTTATCGTAGTGGCTATCGTACCGATGCTGTGTTTTTACCCGTTCCTGCAGAAATATTTTGAAAAAGGTGTGTTGATTGGTTCTGTGAAAGGTTAACAGGCAGAGGCGGATTTCGCAATTTGTGCCGGAGCGTCATAAATTGCTTTGATGGCAGTGGAAACTTAAGTTTGCGTCAGAACTGAAATTTGCCGTAAATCGAAGCTTTACATTGCATTGCCGTGTAAACGCTCCGGAATGGAGATTAGTATGGATTTACAAAAATTTATCGAAAGAGCCACTCCCACACGGATTCTGGGGGTGAAGGTTACACAGGGAGACAAAGAGATTGCCTCCCACCTCTGGGATGAGGAATGTAGGAGAAATATTTATTCCGCAAGCAAAAGCTTTACCAGTGCGGCGGTGGGCATTGCTGTTAAGGAAGGCTTGCTTTCCCCGGATGAAAAACTGACGGATGCTTTTGCGCAGGATATACCGGAGGAACCCGGCGCTTATTTGCAGCAGGCCGTTGTGCGCGATCTTCTGACCATGTGCATGGGACAGGAAACTTCGGAACTGATGGGCGCCCAGCGCCCATTGTACGAACAGGAGGATTGGGTGAAAATGTCGCTTTCTTTTCCCTTTACCTGTGAACCGGGCAGTAAGTTTGTCTACAGCAATGTAGGGCCTTATCTGGCGGGAATGCTGGTGCAGCGCCGTGCGGGCTGTGATTTGGTATCCTATCTGACACCCCGTCTCTTTGCGCCGTTAGGCATCAGACGGCCCACCTGGGAGACGGATCCCCTTGGATTCACCTTTGGCGCAGGCGGATTATTTCTTACCCTGTCCGAGCTGCATAAGCTGGGCCTTTTGTATCTGCAGAAAGGCAGTTGGAATGGAAAACAGATTCTGACCGAGGAATGGGTCATGGAGAGCACCAGTGTTCAGGTTTCCACAGGTCGGGAAGAAGATTATGGGTATGGATATCTGTTTTGGGGAGGCCCTCATGGTTCCTTCCGTGCGGACGGTAAATACGTGCAGACTTCCATTATCCTACGGGATAAGGATGCGGTGATTTCCACAGTGGCGGAGTGCAGGAACAGTAAACCTCTGATGGATGCTGTCTTTGAGGAACTTTATACCCAGCTGTAGAGAAAAGAGGTTTTCGCAGTTGCGTAAACGTATGTGATTACTTTAACAAATATAAGGGTAAATGTTCTTTTTGCCGTAAGGTTTTTTTAGATAAGGTTATAAGAGATAAAATGCATTATTCACAACAACGGTACTCCGTATCGAAAAAACATGGAAATATTACGGCCTGTTTTACCCAAAATACAGGCCGTAACCCACAAAAATTTACATGAGAGTTCCAGGTACAGAGTATGGAAGGGGGTACGAAGCATGGAAATTTTGAAACCGGCAATAGCCGGGACTCTGGAATCCAGCGACTGCCAGGTGAGCGTGGAGGCCGGGGAAGGCGGGATTGAACTAGAACTGAACAGTGTGGTTATTAACCAGTTTGGCAATCAGATTCGAAAGGTGGCTCTTGAAACGCTGGAAAGGCTTGGGGTAAACAATGTGAAGCTTACCATCGTGGATATGGGGGCGTTGGACTGTACCATAAAAGCACGGATTGAGGGTGCGGTATACCGCTCTCAGGGACAGAAAGAGCATCTGCCGTGGGGAGGTGTGATTCGATGAATCCGAATAAAAAGAGACTGAGAAGAACCATGATGTTTTTAAACGTGCAGAAGCCGGGACTGATTAAGGATCCTTATATATATGGGCCGGATTCCATCATACTGGATTTGGAGGATGCGGTAGCGGAAAACCAGAAGGATGCAGCGAGGTTTTCTCTTTTCCATGCGCTGCGGGAGATTAATTACCGTGGGGTAGAGCGGGTTGTGAGGATTAACGCGCTGGATACCCCTTACTGGAAGGAGGATATCCGCTGCGCGGTTACCGGGGGCTGCGATGGGATACGTATCCCGAAAACGGAAAGCCCTATGGATGTAAAGCTGGTGGAGGATGCGGTAGAGTACGCGGAGCGTGAGTCCGGCCGCCCGGTGGGAAGTGTGCTGATTATGGCAGCGATTGAATCCGCACGGGGCGTAATGAAGGCTCTTGACATCTGCGAGGCCTCGGAGCGTCTGTTCGGCATTGCTCTGTCAGGCGGAGATTACACCAAAGATTTGCAGACTCACATTACGGGAACAGGAATTGAGCTGATGGGCGCAAGGCAGAATCTGGTCATCGCCGCGAGGGCTGCCGGGATTCAGTGCTTTGACACAGTCTATACGGACCTGGACGACATGGACGGTTTCCGTCAGGATGTAGAGAATATCCATCTGATGGGTTTTGACGGAAAATCCATCATCAATCCCCGGCAGATACGGATTGTCCATGAAATCTATACCCCCTCGGAGAAGGATATCATTTTTGCAGAGAAGGTGGTTAGGGAGATAGACGAGAAGAAAAAGCTGGGAATCGGCGTTTTCACCGTGGATGGGAAGATGATCGACATTGCTTTTTATGACGGTGCAAAGAGAACCATAGCGTTGGCAAAGGCTTCAGGCGTTTACAGGGGGGATTTATAAAATGATTAATGCGGTTGGGAGAGATATTCCGGAAGAAATTCTGGAAATGACAGGAAAAGAAGTGTTTCGTGGCAATCATTATTTTGACGGATATACATACAGAAAGCACGGGCCAAGCACTACCTGTGTGATCAACTCTAATGGGAGTAAGCTGGTTTCCGGTCTCCGTGAGGCAATAGAAAAGTGCGGAATCAGGGACGGCATGACCATCAGCTTTCATCATCATTTCCGTGAGGGGGACTATGTGGTGAACATGGTTATGGAAGAAATTCATAAGATGGGCATTAAGGATATTACCATCTGCGCCAGCTCTCTGGGGAAGGCTCATGATCCCATTGTGCCCTATATCGAGGATGGAACCATCACCAATATCCGTTCATCAGGAGTTAGGGGAAAGATTGGAGAGGCAATTTCAAAGGGTAAATTAAAGGGCCTGGCGGTAATGCAGTCCCATGGAGGGAGGGTGCGTTCCATTGCAACCGGAGAGGTGGAGATTGACATTGCGTTTATTGGAGCTCCTACCTGTGACGACTATGGAAACTGCCGGGGGATCGGAGGAAAGAGCAACTGCGGAGTTTTATCCTACGCCATGGCAGACGCGCTGCATGCTGACAAGGTGATTGCAATCACAGACTGCCTGGTGCCTTTTCCAAATTTCCCGGCTCATATCAGTATGACGAGGGTGGATTATGTGGTGGAGGTTGATGCCATTGGCGACCCGGAGAAGATTGCAACCGGGGCAGCGAAGCCCACAACAGACCAGCGAAAGCTGATGATGGCGGATTACTGTACCCGGTTTGTGGTAAATTCCCCCTACTTTAAAAATGGGTTTTCTTATCAGACAGGGGTGGGCGGGGCATCTATTGCCTCAACCATTTCACTGGCAAGAGAGATGAGGAAGAGAAACGTGCGCATGCGCTTCGGAGTGGGCGGATTGACCAAGCCTATGTGCGATTTGCTTATCAATGATCAGGTGGACTGCCTTTTAGATACACAGGATTTCGATCTGGATGCGGTGGAATCTGTAAAGGATTTACGACATTTCAGAATCAGCGCAGGCCAGTATGCAGACCCTTTTAATAAGGGGGCGGTGGTAAACAAACTGGATTTTGTAATTTTGGCGGCTCTCGAGGTGGATGTGAATTTCAACTGTAATGTGGTGGTAGGATCGGACGGGATGCTTACAGGGGCTCAGGGCGGGCATCCCGACACGGCGGCCGGAGCTAAGTGTGCTATTGTGATTGCGCCTCTTTTGCAGGGAAGAATTCCGGCCATATGCACAGAAGTAACAACGGTTACAACGCCTGGCGAGAGTGTGGATGTGGTGATTACTGACTACGGAATTGCTATCAATCCAAGACGGCAGGATTTGATTGAGGCCATGAAGGAGGTGGACCTGCCTTTCAAGACCATCGAGGAGCTGCGGGATATGGCATATAGCATTACAGGGGAACCGGAGAGGGTGCAGTTTGCGGACAGAGTGGTTGGCATTATTGAGAGCCGGGATGGGACCATTATGGATGTGGTGCGTCAGATAAAATCTTTTGAATTTTCAGACAAATAGCCGGGCTGCAAAAATTCTATAGATTTTCCGTTTAACAAGATGGTTTCCTTTCTTTTGGTTGTGGAAAATGATTTCATCCTGTATACTGTGGTTAAAGATTTATTCCTGCGAGCAATGAGTCAAGTGCCGTGCTTGCACGAGTATAAAATCAGCAAGCGGGGTAGTGGATTTGATACAGGTTTGTGGAAAAGGAGCGGCTCACATGAATGAAAACAGAACGGCTCTGGGTTATCAGAACTTTGAGGAAGTGAGAACGAATCACATTTTCTATATAGATAAAACCGACTTTATCAGGGAGTGGTGGGAGTATGCGGACAAGGTTACGCTGATTACACGGCCGCGCCGGTTCGGAAAAACCCTTAACATGAGCATGACAGAGTGCTTTTTCTCCATTAGGTACGCCGGGAGAAGGGATTTGTTTGAGGGACTTTCCATCTGGAAAGATTTTCCCGGAAAAGGAGATAAGTACAGAGCTCTGCAGGGAACATTTCCGGTGATAGCCCTTAGCTTTGCCAATATCAAGGCCGGAAAGTATACGGATATGGAATACCGTATTACGGAGGTAATTGCGGATTTATATGAGAAAAACAATTATCTGCTTGATGGAAATGTTCTGAGCGAAAATGAGCGGGAATACTACAAAAGTATTGTACCCGGAATGGAAAGCAAGGTGGCGGCGGGGGCCGTGCATAAAATGTCGGATTTTATGCAGCGTTATTATGGGAAAAAAGTCATCCTTCTTTTGGACGAATATGACACGCCCATGCAGGAAGCATGGCTCTGCGGGTATTGGGACGAGGCGGTGCGTTTTTTTAGCAGCTTTTTAAACGCCGCTTTTAAGACAAACGACGCTCTGGAGCGAGGGTTGATTACGGGAATTACAAGGGTTGCAAAAGAAAGTATTTTTACAGGCATGAATCATTTGGAAGTAGTCACCACAACCTCGTCTAAGTATGCAGCATCTTTCGGATTCACGGAAGAAGAAGTTTTTGCGGCCCTTGATAATGCGGGGCTGGGGGCTCAGAAGGAAAAGGTGAAAGAGTGGTACGACGGTTTTTCTTTTGGTTCATGTAAGGATATTTACAATCCTTGGTCCATTGTGTCTTTTATCGGTAAAAAAGAATATGATACTTACTGGTCAAATACCAGCGGAAATGCTCTTGTAAATTCACTGATACGGACAGGAGTCCCCGGTGTTAAGCTGGTAATGGAGGATTTGCTGCAAGGGAAAAGCTTTCGGACACAGCTGGATGAAAGAATTGCCTTCGACCAGCTAAATGGCAGTGCAAATGCGCTCTGGAGTCTTCTGCTTGCGACGGGATATCTGCGCGTGGAGCAGGTGGAACAGGTGGGAAGGCTTCTGAAAAGAATGTATACGTTAAAGCTCACCAACATGGAAGTGGAGAGTATTTTTGAGGATATGGTGAGGAGCTGGTTTTCGGGTAATGTGGAGACAGCATACAATGATTTTGTCAAAGCCCTTCTGCAGGGGGATGTGGAGGCAATGAATGAGTTTATGAATGAGATTGCCCTTCAAAGTTTCTCAAGTTTTGACATTGCAAAGAGCGCATCATCAAAAGATGGGCCTGAACGCTTCTACCATGGTTTTGTGCTGGGGTTGATGGTGGAGCTTTCCGGTAGGTTTGTGATAACCTCCAATAGGGAGAGCGGCTTTGGGCGATATGACGTGATGCTTATGCCTGCCGACAGAGAGAAGGACAATGCATATATCATTGAGTTTAAAGTGCATAAGCCTTCTAAGGAAAAGAATCTTGCCGAGACAGTTGCAAGAGCCCTGGAACAGATTGAGGAAAAACAATATGAGGCGGAGCTTTTAGCAGCAGGCTTTGCACGGGCGCGGATTCGAAAATACGGTTTTGCATTTCGCGGAAAGGAATGTCTGATAGGTTAAGCGGGGCAGATTGTGTTTCTCTGTCGGGTAAACGCTTTGGAATGGAGATGACTATGAATGAATTAGAGAAATGCATGGCGGGAGAATATTACGATTGCCATGATGGGATTTTTCTGGAGTTTAAGGCAAAGGCAAGAAGATTGTTAAAGGAATACCACAGCCTTGACTATGAGCAAAAAGAAGAAAAAAGACGTATCCTAAAGGAACTGTTCGGGGGAATCGGCACTAACGTATCTGTGGGAACGCCTTTTATCTGCGATTATGGGCGGAACATTTATCTGGGAAACAATGTATCGGTGAACATGAACTGTACCTTTGTGGACTGTAACAAGATTACCATTGGAGATAATGTTCTGATCGCCTCAAACGTGCAGCTTTATACGGCTGCCCACCCGGTGGAATTATCCGAGCGCCTGACACCTGACTGGAATCCCGGGGATGAGCGGTATTTCTGCCGCACTTATGCACGTCCTATTACGATAGGAAGCGGATGCTGGCTGGGCGGCGGTGTGATTGTGCTGCCGGGCGTAACCATTGGAAAAGGCAGCGTGATAGGAGCGGGCAGTGTGGTCACAAGGGATATTCCGGCTGATTCCGTGGCAGTGGGAAATCCGTGCAGAGTGATACGGAAAATAAATTAGCGGATGGACTGGCTATTTGTTCGTGTTACGTCACGTTACGTAAGCAGTACATGATAAGACTATTGACTTTCACCATGAAATAGTATAAAATTCCAAAGGTGGCAGAAGCCACGGATGTAATGCAGAAGCGTTACGGGAATATTCGGACATTTGACTTATCAAATAATCGTATGCTTAGAAAGCACACAAATTCTCAGAAGGGAATAAGTGTGCTTTATTTTGCGTTCAAAAAAAGTAAAATTGTTCAAAGGCAAAATGAAACAGGGTGAGAGGAGAGTTTGTATGAGAAAGAATGATTTTCGGAAGATATTTCTGAAAAGATTTTCGGTGGTAGTATTAACGGCGAGTATGATTCTTACATTATCTGCCTGTGGGAAAAATGCTTCGGATGTGTCAGGCAGAGTAGGAACAGCTGATTCTGAGGAGACAGGTATGGATTTTACAGAAGAAGCAAAGGACAGTGTTGTAATTGCCATTGGTTCCGAACCGGAAACCCTTGACCCGACGAAGGGCTGGGGACACGGTAATTCCCCAATCGTCCAGAGTACCCTTGTGAAATATACTTCGAATTTAGATTTTGAAAATGATTTGGCAACGGATTACAGCCTTTCTTCCGACGGTTTAATATGGACTTTCACCATCCGGGACGACGCGTTTTTTACAGATGGGGAAAAGGTTACGGCCTCTGACGTTGCCTTCACACTGGAAACGGCCAAAGCAGCTCAGAGCTCTGTTGACCTGACCTACATGGAAAAAGCCGTTGCAAGGGATGAAAGAACAGTGGATATCACACTTTCAAGGCCTACTTCCATTTTTTTGAATACCCTTGCATCTGTTGGAATTGTACCGGAGCATGCTTACGGGGAGGATTATGGTACGAACCCAGTGGGGTCCGGGCCTTATAAATTTGTGGAGTGGCGTCCTCAGGAACAGATTATGTTCACCGCCAATGAAGATTATTACGGCGATGCGCCCGCAATCAAGAATGTGACGGTGGTGTTCATGTCTGAGGATGCCGCTCTGGCAGCAGTCCAGGCAGGACAGGTTGACGTGGCCTATTCCACGGCTACGCTTGGAAAGACAGAGGCCTCCGGGTATCATGTGGAGGCCATTACTTCCGCAGATAATCGCGGTTTTACCCTTCCGGTTACGCCTGATGAGGGAAAAACTACGGAAAGCGGGGCTCCCGTAGGCAACAATGTAACCTGTAATCTTGAAATCCGACAGGCAATCGCTTATGCAATTGACAGGCAGCAGATTGCGGACACCGTGCTGAATGGTTTTGGAAGACCCGCCTATTCGGAAAATGACGGTATGCCCTGGAATAATCCCCAGGTGGTGATGGAAACGGACAGAGCCTATGCGGAGAAACTTCTCGCAGATGGGGGCTGGACGGATACGGATGGAGATGGTATTGTGGAAAAAGACGGCCTATCGGCAGAATTTTCCTGCATTTATCCCACCGGGGACTCGGTGCGCCAGGCAGTTGCCATGGCGGCGGCGGAACAGGTAAAAGAGATTGGCATTCAAATCAATGTGGAAGGGGTCAGCTGGGACGAAATCATGGAGCGTATGTTCTCAGATGCGGTTATGATGGGCTGGGGTTCCGCAATACCCAACGAGACCTATTATCTGTACCGTTCCGAGGGAGCACTGATGGATGATTTTTATAATCCTGAGGGTTATCAGAGTGATGTGACGGACGGTTATCTGGATGCGGCAATGAAGGCTCTGACAGCGAAGGAAGCCAATGAGAACTGGCAGAAGGTTCAGTGGGATGGCGCTACCGGTACGGCCATGCAGGGAGAGTGCCCATGGGTATGGATAGTAAATCTGGATCATGTGACCTACGTCAGGGACGGGCTCTCCATTGGCAGCCAGCCTGTTCACGGCCACGGCCATGGACTGCCGCTGATTCAAAATTTGCAGGAGTGGTCCTGGGAGTAGAGAGAAGAATAGGGGATTTTTATGATAAAAGCTTGTATCAGGGTTCTTTCTTTATTATTTGCAGTAAGCGTCATTTCTTTTCTGCTTGTAAGCGCTTCGCCCATTGATCCGGTGCAGCAGTATATCAATGGGCTTGGGACGGCCGTATCTCCACAGCAGCGGGCTGAGATTGAGGATTATTGGGGGGTGAACGAGCCCCCCATTCAGCGTTATTTTAGCTGGCTGGGGGAGCTTTTACACGGAAATCTGGGCGAATCCGCCATTTACAGAAGGCCTGTGGGAGAAATTATTGGGGAGCGGTTTGTCAACTCGCTGGCTCTAATGTTCTGCGCCTGGGTTTTGGCCGGTGTGATTGGCTTTTCCTTAGGCTGCGTTATGGGAATGTTTCAGGACAAGTGGGCAGACAGGATTTTAAAGAAAATCTGCTACATATTGAGCTCGGTGCCCACCTTTTGGCTGGGACTGATGTTTTTACTGGTGTTTTCCGTATGGCTGAAATGGTTTCCCATTGGATTTTCAAGTCCAATCGGCGTATTGGATGAGGATGTGACATTTGGGCAAAAGCTCTATCACCTGATTCTTCCGGCTTTTACCTTGAGCCTGATGTCCTTTGCCAATATTGCACTTCACACCCGCCAGAAGCTGGTGGACGTGCTTCACAGCGAATACGTGTTGTTTGCCCGGGCAAGGGGGGAGGGGAGGAGAACCATCCTTCTGCGGCATGGCTTGCGCAATATTTTGTTTCCGGCTTTGACCTTACAGTTTGCATCCTTTGCGGAGCTGTTCGGGGGCTCTGTGATGGCGGAAAATGTGTTCAGCTACCCAGGTCTTGGCAGCGCCGTAGCGGCAGCCGGTCTGAATTCTGATGTGCCCCTGCTTCTTGGCGTGACGCTTTTTTCCGCTTTATTTGTGTGTGTTGGAAATATGATTGCAAATCTGCTTTATGGAGTCGTTGACCCACAGGTGCGGGAGGTGGTAGAATGAAAAAAATAAACCATCGCACCAGAATTGTGATTTTGACAGTAATGATGACTGTTCTTCTGGTGGCCGTCTATGCCTTGGGCGCTATGATTCCTGATAGGGCCGTTGCCGGAAGTTTTTTGAATGCATCCAAACCGCCCTCCTGGGAACATCCCTTTGGCACTGATGCCCTTGGCCGGGATCTTTTGATGCGTACTTTAAAAGGGCTGGCAGTGAGTATGACCATTGGCCTTTGCGCATCCTTAATCAGCGCCGGGATTGCTGTGCTTGTGGGGATTGGAGCGGCGATTGGCTCCTCGCATGTGGACGGGGTGATTAACTGGCTGATTGACCTTGTGATGGGGGTTCCCCATACGGTGCTTGTAATCTTGATTTCCTTTGCTATGGGACGTGGATTAAAAGGCCTTCTGATTGGGATTGCCGCCACCCACTGGTGCAGTCTGGCCCGGCTTATCAGAGGGGAGGTTTTACAGCTTCGCTCCCAGCAGTATGTGGCTATATCCCGTAAGCTGGGAAAATCAGGAGGATGGATATTAGTGCATCACCTTCTGCCTCATCTGATACCCCAGTTTTTTGTGGGGTTGATACTTATGTTTCCTCATGCAATTTTGCACGAGGCGTCGGTTTCCTTTTTGGGATTCGGGCTTTCCCCGGAGGAGCCTGCAATCGGTATTATTCTTTCTGAGAGTATGCGGTATTTGTCAACGGGGATGTGGTGGTCCGCGGTTCTACCGGGGCTTACCCTTGTGCTGCTGGTGCTGCTTATGGACCAAATAGGCGAATATTTGCGTAAAATTTTGGACCCTTATACGGCACAGGAATAGGGAGCTTTATGCAGAAAAAAGGCGTTGTAGCATATGTACCAGGTATCTGACAGAACGGTGCGAAAAGTCAGAGGTTTTTGACAGACAAATTTATGCCGATACCTAATTGTAAGTTATCGAAAGCATGGGGGATGTGATGAAGCAAAAAGAGGAAACCTTACTGGAAATTCACGATTTGTCCGTATCCTTCCGTATGTATGGGCAGGGTCTTGAGCAGGAGGAGCTGCGGGTGATTTCCGACCTGCACCTAACCGTACATCCCGGAGAGATTGTTGCCATAGCGGGCTCGTCAGGCTCGGGCAAAAGCCTGCTGGCCAGCGCTATTTTGGGAATCCTCCCGGACAATGCCACCGTGAGAGGACATCTCCATTATAAAGGAGAAGAACTGACAGCGGAGCGGCAAAGACAGCTCCGGGGAAAGGAGATCGCCCTTGTACCCCAGTCGGTGGCCTTTTTGGATCCCCTTATGAAGGTTGGAAAACAGGCGGATGGGCATGTAAAGCCAAGGCCGGTGGAGAAGCGAAAAAGCCTTTTCAGACGTTTGGAGCTGCCGGAGAAAACAGAGCAGTTCTACCCCTTTCAGCTATCAGGAGGGATGGCAAGACGGGTTTTGGTTTCCACCGCTTTACTTGTGGACGCCCAGCTGGTAATTGCAGACGAGCCGACGCCGGGGATGAGCCTTAACCAAGCTCTTGAGGCCCTTAAGCTGTTCCGGGAAATGGCGGACGAGGGAAGGGCGGTCATCCTAATAACACACGATATCGATTTGGCCTTTGCCTTTGCAGACAGAATTGCAGTGTTTTATGCCGGCACTACGGTAGAGACAGCTCCGGCATCTGACTTTCAAAAAGGGCCTGACGCATTGCGCCACCCCTATTCAAAGGCCTTGTGGAGCGCACTGCCTCAAAATGGTTTTACACCTATTGACGGTTTTCAGCCTTACGCAGGCAATTTGCCGGAGGGCTGCCTGTTTGCTCCGCGCTGTCCCTACAAAAAGCCGGAGTGCGAGAGAGCGGTTCCGCCGGTACGGGAAGTGCGGGGTGGGGAAGTACGGTGTTACTGCAGTGTATAGCGTTTGGCAAAAGGCTGCAACGAGGTATGTGCCTGTTGACTTATAGATAATACGGAGGATTAGGATGGCACTTGAGGCAAAAAATATATATTTCCGCTATGACAAAAGATTGCCCTGGATTTTTCAGGATTTTTCTTTAAGCGTGGATAAAGGGGAACGGCTGGCAGTGTTTGCCCCAAGCGGCTATGGAAAGACAACACTTGCAATGCTTCTGGCCGGATTTCTGACGCCCCGGAAAGGGGAGATTCTGCTGAACGATGAGCCTCTGCCGCGAAAGGGAATCTGCCCGGTACAGTTGATTTTCCAGCATCCGGAAAAAGCCATCAATCCCCGGTGGAGATTAAAACGGGTATTGGAAGAAAGCGGCGGGCTTCGGGAAGATTTGCTGGACGCCTTTGGAATCGAGAGAGCCTGGCTTGAGCGTTTCCCCCGGGAATTGTCTGGCGGTGAATTGCAGAGATTTTGTCTGATGCGGGCGCTGCAGAGCGGTGCGGAGTACCTGATTTGCGATGAGATCAGCACTATGCTGGACGTGATTACCCAGGCACAGATTTGGAATGTGGTGCTTGCGGAGGCAGCGAAATGTCATATGGGAATCATTGCAGTAACCCATAACCGGCACCTTGCCGGAAGAATTGCAACAAGGACGGTTGATTTGGCAGAAGAAAGCCACAAGGCGATACCTTCGTTGTAAATAACAGGGCATTAGCCCCGTGGCATCCGTCAAATGTTCAGAAATATTTTGGCATTTCTTGTGGCCTGGCATCTTTTGTGTACGATGTCTGACGCATTGTTAGCGGGAATAAAAGGTATGAGTAATTAGCGAATAAAAGCTTAGCGAAAGGAGAAAAACAATGACAGAGCAGGAAAAAATGAAAATGGGATATATTTGGGAGGATGACGAGGAAAATATGGCCCTCCAGGCAAGAACAAAAGGCTTTGTGCGCCAGTTTAATACCCTTCCTCCTGAGGCAATGGAGGAGAGAGAAGCGCTTTTAAAGGACATTTTTGGAGAGGTAGGAGAAAAAGTATGGATTGTACCGCCCCTTACGGTTGCAGTTGGAAAATATGTTTCAATTGGTGAGGGAACTTATGCAAATATGAACCTGACCCTGATTGATGACTGGAAGATTACCATTGGGAAACATGTCCTGATAGGACCTAATGTAACACTGTGCACCACAGGCCATTCCATCCATCCCGAACACAGAGGCGACGGAATGTATTCTTTCCCCATCACGATTGAGGATAATGTGTGGCTGGGGGCTAACGTGATTGTCCTTCCGGACGTCACCATTGGGAAAAATTCCGTGATTGGCGCCGGCTCCGTTGTGACAAAGGATATCCCCGCCAATTCAATTGCTTTCGGAAGCCCCTGCAAGGTGTACAGGGAAATCAATGAGCATGATGCGGAATATTACTTTAAGAACAGACGGTTTGATGAGCTGCCAAAATAGACTTTCCGGCAGTTTGACCGAAGGCTGAACTGTTGCTGAACCGTCACACGACGCATTGCGATTTTTTCGGGAAATGACAAATACGTACCGCCGTATAGGAAGAACCTGTACGGCGGTTTTGTCATACGGTATCAGAAGAAAGCTCCTAAAGCGGAAATGCATATTTAATAGAATATGTTGCATAATAATAACGGGAGGACGCAAGACAGAAAAAAATTCGAATACGGTATTGAATATTACTAAATAATGCGCAATAGTCAAATATAGGTCTAAGATGGGAATGGTTTAATCTCGTAAAATTTATCATAACAGTACATAAACAATTCGCGAGGGAACCATTTCATGCGTAGAAGTTATGAGGAATTTTTACGGCGGCTTAACCAATATAGACTATATTTGAATATGACACAGGAGGAGCTAAGCGACGCGCTTGGTATCACACAAAGTCAATTCAGCAAGATTGAGCTTGGCAAAACCGTAATGCCATTTAAGACGCTTGAACTTCTTGAGGGTATGGGCTGGGATATAGATTACCTTGTCACCGGTAAAAGCCTTGACAGAAAAGCTTCTGAGTTAAATGATTTATTGCAAAAGGTTGGGGAACCTTATAAACGGGAAATTTTAAACGCAGTTACATGGCTTTTAAAACAGGGAATCGGAAAAGATTGTTCTAAACTGAGTCCGGAAATAGAGTGTGAAATAGAAATATTGCAGATGCGGGTGAGGAGCGAAAGTACCTACTCGGTTTTGTACGAAGTCAGAAGAATATCTGATGTGGCACAGGCGGTTATGGCGGAAAAGCTTGGCGTAAACATTAAGAAATATCGCAAGCTTGAGAAGAATGAAGTGCGCCCTGATGTGGAACTATTGTTCCGGATATATGAGGTTACAGGGTGTAAACCCAGCCTGATTTTACATAATGATCATGTGGAAAACATTATAATAGATGACCTTTGGAATCAGATGACAGTGCCTGTCCAAAGCAAAATATTATCTCTTATCGAACAGGTGTTATGGTTTATGAAAATGTAAAAATAGTATTATGAAAAAAACGGTATTAATTATTGAAGATAATAAGACACAGATAGAAATGCTGAAAAAGCTGATATTGGAGATTGATGCAGGAATAACGGTTTATACTGCAACGGAAGCAAAGTCAGCTTATAAAATCCTTATGGAAAAAACGATAGATGTGTTTCTGGTGGATATTATACTGGATACGACCAGGCCGGGAGACACGTCAGGAATCAGATTAGTCGAAAGGATCAGGGGAATGGCCAAATACATGTTTACCCCTGTCGTGTTTATAACTTCGCTGGAAGATAACACTAAGTACGCTTACACTGATTTGCATTGTCTGGGCTATGTAGAAAAGCCTTTTTCACCGGAGAGCGTTAAGCAACTAGTGGAAAAGGCTTTATTCTTTTCTACCTGCAAAAGTAAGGATGATGTGTTCTGCTTTAGGAAAGACGGAATTTTATATCCGGTGAAAGTAAAGAACATTATTTATATAGAAAGCCGCAACCACGAGGTTAACATACATATGGTAGAAGGCGGTACACTGACCGTCTCCTACAAGACCTGTAAACAGCTTCTCGAGGAAGTGGACGCTGACTGCCTGATGCAGTGTAACCGCTCGACCATTGTCAATAAAGACTATATTTTTAATGTGGACATTATTAACAGATTCATTACGCTGAAGGACGTGGATGAGCAGATTGAAATTGGGGTTACTTATAAGAAGAAAATATTAGCGGAGTTTGGGGTATGATTACGAATGTTTGTTTGCTGTTGGAAATTTTATCATTCATTTTTTGTTTACATATTTTATATGAAAAAAGGTTTAAGTTTGATATTATTAGTGCATCTTTTTTGTCCGTGTATATGATTTTTATGATAGTGATTAATTACTATCATTTAGCAGAACATTATACTATGATAATGTATTTTCTTATTTTTTGGTATTGTGGGGTAAGGTTTTCATTTAATATAAAGGTTATATTAATCAATATAGTATTTTGTATTATTATTGTTGGTGGGATACAAATGGTGATTTCTTTGCCATTTGTATATATAATAGGAATAAAGTGGTTTACAGACTTTCAGTTACTAATGGTTAATTGTCTTGCTTTTTTGACAATAGTTATTTTGGTGCCAAAGTGTAAAATTAATAGAATTACACGATATCTGCGTAATAAAGAAAAGGTGCAGAATATCATTCTGACGATATGTATATCATTAATAATAATTTTACTGTTTAGTTATAAAGAATTTAAAATTTATGAAGTCAATCAAGCAATATTATTATTTGTAAGTATAGTTTGTATATTTGTATTAGCAGAAAGAATGGGTAAGTATAAGATAAAAGCCAAAGAAGTTGAGACAGAACTGAAAATGCACGAGCTTTATGCGGATTCTTTTCAAGGATTAATTGAGAATATTCGCTTAAGACAACATGAATTTGATAATCACATTAATACAATATATAGTCAACATTTTATTTATGAAACGTATGAAGAATTAGTTGAAGCTCAAAATGCTTATTGTAAAGTATTGTCAAAAGAAAACCGTTTTAATAAGCTTTTGGGTTCTTCAAATCCAATCATTGCGGGATTTCTATATGGAAAATTTATAGAGATAGATAAATTGGGCGTTGATATAGCTTACCATGTTCAAATAAGTGAATTAGATGTTGAAATTCCAATATATAAAATTGTTGAAATCCTTGGTGATTTGATAAATAATGCAACCGAAGCCATAGTAAGAAATGAAGGGATGAGTAAATTATATGTTTCTATACTTGAGGACAAAAGATTCGAAATTGAGGTAAGGAATGAAAGCCCTTATGTTGAATATACCGAAATTGACAAATTTTTTACTAAAGGATTTAGTAGTAAGGGGGAAGGTAGAGGTTTGGGCTTATATAATGTTAAGAACATATGCAGAGAGTATGGATTTGATATTTATTGTGAAAATATAAAGATAGAAAATACTGACTGGCTTTCTTTTAAAGTAATAAAGGAAAATGTCACCTTGTAACCTAGATTGGTTATAAGGTGACATTTTTATAAATAGATACATCTTATTGCTGGGTGGGGTATTCATATTCACCAAAGAAAATTAGGCTTGCAATATCATAACCAATCCAAACACCCAATGCCATGCAAGCGGTTAATAAAGGCTTAGAAAGTCTTACAAGTTTCTCCTTCATAATTTTTCTCCTTTCTTCTTTAGTATTTTTGCAACAATAAGTTGCAAAGTGTGTAATACAATAACCCAGAATCCAGCTATAATGGATGGACTCTCAGGCATTATATACGTGAGAGTTAAATACAAAAAAATAATGATAAAAGCCTGTATCTTAACCCGTTTAATGCATCCCTCATTTAAGGGCCGATGCACCTTAGAAGTAACCGGGCCAATATAGTAATTACAGAGCATGCATAAAAACAGAGATACCAACTGGAATATTTTATTTACTTCTATAAAAGGCATAACCATCAAAGCAAGAAACATATAAGAGAAAGAAACCAAAAAACAGGTAATATACTTTTTGCAATGCAATCCTCCCGTGGAGGTTCTTAAAAGCAGCATCACCGCCACTGCCCAGACATATCGTCCCAAGTCATTTCGAAATATAATTCCCATAATCAGGAGCTTACTGAGCTCCGAAGCAATTGTTTTAAAGGTAAAAGCAAGCTGTGCAATCTGATAATCCGTAAATTGATACTGGGTTTTTAGGAATTCATGCATTTTGTTCTCCTTTCCTTCCACAAAAAAATTTTATACTATTTTTAGAAAAATCCCGATTTTTAAACTCAATATGGATGATTCTGAACTAAAGTGCTTAAAAATGGGAAAATCAAAAGAAAATTTAGATATTAGATATGGAAGAAGGGCTATTCAGTAAAAAATGCCTAGCATTTCGACATAATGTGCTAAAATTTTTTATTGTAAGGCATGCGTGCTAAGTTGCTATATTAAAGCAAAGGTTGGAAGCAAAAGGGCTTTCAAAACGGAGGTAGAAGAAATGTCATATAAGGACATCGGTTTCAGAATTCGCAGTTTGCGTGAAGCGAACTGCTACACAAGAGATGCGCTTGCAGAAAAGGTGGACATATCCGCCAAATTTTTGTACGAGATTGAAGTGGGTAAAAAGGGCTTTACGGTGGAAATCTTGTATAAGATTTCCAAGGCTTTGAATGTGAGTAGCGATTATATCTTGACCGGGAACGAGAGCAATAAGATACCTGAAAAAATGGTAGATGTGCTTGAATGTTTCAGCCCCAATCAGATGGGGCGCGTACAGGACATACTCAAAGTAGTGCATGAACTGTGCGTCGGTGATGTGTAAAAGGGGATTTAGAGCTGGCTGTTCGTGGCCAGCTCAAATCAGCTTATCATACCTCCAAGCATACCGCTTCCACAGCACAGCATCAGCACGGTGATAAAGCTTCCGGAGATTTCCCCTATTCCCTGGTTGGTAATAATGGAAACCACGGCAAGAATGGCAAAATAAAGGCTCCCCATAAGCAGTCCCCAGAGAAACTTTCTGCTTCCTTCCCGTTTGCCTGCAAGAAAACCGGCAAAAAAGGTTACAAGTATGTAGATGGCAATGATGCAGATAGATACAATTTTTTCAGACAGCTCAAATTTGTACAGCATCAGCGCAAGCAAAAGGAGCAGCCCGGTGGTGAGCAGGTAGGATATAAGCAGGCATTTTAGTATGAATGTAATTCTTGCGCTTAGGTTTAGTTTCTTTAACATGTCTTCCCCCTTCTTTTTACAAAGAGTTTATAATTTCTTTATACTACAATCATATGTCTTAACTTGACAGAGAATACCCCTGTATTGTAATATTTGCATAAGCTATATTGCTTATGGATTTACAAAGCGCTGCATTGGTGCAAAATTGCATCGAAATGCAAATATATTTTATGAGGAGAGTGGTTTTAAATTGGATACCGATGGTGTCATACAATTGTTTGCTTTATTGATTCTGGTGTGTCTTTCCAGCTTTTTTTCGTCTGCCGAGACGGCGCTTACCACAGTGAACAGGGTGCGTCTTAAGACTATGGCGGATGAGGGGAATAAGCGTGCCGAGACAGCTCTTAATGTACTGGATAAATACAGTAAGATGCTGAGCGCTATATTAATAGGAAATAACATTGTCAATATATCAGCTTCCGCACTGGCGACTACCTTAGCGATTAAGATACATCTTGCGGTTGGAATTGCTACGGGTGTGTTGACGGTAACAATTCTGATTTTCGGTGAAATTATACCGAAAAACCTGGCGATGATTTATGCGGAGAAGATAGCCCTTGCTTATGCGGCTGTGATTTCGGCGCTGATGAAAGTGATGACGCCGCTGATTTTCTTTGTAGACAGGCTGGCAGGCGGATTGATGAAGCTGCTACATATTGATACGGACAGAAGGACAGCCATGACGGAGACGGAGCTGCGCACCTATGTGGAGGTCAGCCACGAGGATGGGGTCATTGAATCGGAAGAAAGAGAAATGATTTACAACGTGTTTGATTTCGGGGATGCGGTTGCGAAGGATATCATGATTCCCCGGATTGATATGGTGGCGGCGGATGAAGAAGCGGACTATGACGAGGTTCTGGATCTTTTTAAAAAATATATGTATACCAGAATTCCGGTTTATCAGGAGGATAAGGACAATATTATCGGACTGATTAACATTA
>CAJUED010000011.1:0-8975 GCA_910585075.1 uncultured Lachnospiraceae bacterium | reverse complement strand
CCTGGTTGAAAATAAGGAGCAGTTTAAAATAAGCGACATTATGCGTCAGGCTTATTATACCTATGAGTTCAAGAAGACGGCGGATTTACTGATTGAGATGCGCGAAAAGCGTGTGAACATCACCTTTGTCCTAAATGAGTATGGCGCCGCAGTGGGGATGATTACCTTAGAAGACCTGCTGGAAGAAATTGTGGGCGAAATCCGCGACGAGTACGATGAGGATGAGGAAGAACTGATTCGTAAGGTTGAGGAGAGAACTTATCTGGTGGCTGGCGGCATGAAGCTGAATGATATCAATGACGAACTTGGCACGTTGCTTGCCTCGGAGGATTATGATTCCATCGGAGGCCTTATTATAGAAAATTTAGACCGTCTGCCCGAAGACGAGGAGACCATTGTCACCAAGGAGGGTATTACCCTTCAGGTTAAGGGAGTCAACCAGAACAGAATTGTGCAGGTTCTGATGACTTTGCCTGAGAAGACAGCGGATGAGGAAGATGATGGTGAAGATGTCAGAGAGGATGACGGACGGGAAGATGTGATTGCCAAAGAAGATGGCGACAAAGCATAGCTCCGTAAAAACGCACGTACTATGCATTACAACGTCGACAGAATTTGTCAATGGTTTTTTAAAAATTATCGGAATTGAACGGAAAACATGTTTATTTTGGTGTATAATATGTTTAGCATAGGGATGAAGGGAAGATGTTTTTATGTTGACATTACAAGAAAAGGTAGTACAAAAAGTTAATGGATTATCTGAGGATAATCTACAGTTCTTGCTGGAGCTGATAGAACGTTTTATGCAGCCCGCGCCAATGGAAAAAGAAAAAAATGTAATTCCGGGCAGGATTGGTATTGCAAAGGGACAGAAACTGTATGATGACGATTATGATTTCGATGAAATGAATCCTGAGATAGCAAGAATGTTTGGAGGGATGTAATGAAATTATTACTGGATACACACATTATTCTCTGGGCATTAGATGACAATCCTAAACTGACAGACGAGACCAGAAAATTAATTGTGGATGCAGCAAATGATATTTACTATAGTTCGGCGTCTATTTGGGAAACAACAATCAAATATATGTCGAAACCGGATAAAATTTGTATTAGTGGTTCCAGAATGTCTGAGTTATGCAGACAAATGGGATACAAAATGCTGCCTATTACTGATGGGCATATAGAAATGCTGGAAACTTTGATATACCATAATGAGTATCAAGCTCATAACGATCCATTTGACCGGATTATGATTGCGCAGGCAAAAGCAGAGGGGTTAAAATTTGTTACACATGATTCCAAAATTCCGTTTTATGAAGAAGAATGTGTAATAGCTGTATAATTGAGATAATATGAAAAAAATACTTTTCCAATCCGGACAACTGTGCTATACTATACCAATACAGGAACAGCAAAAGGAGATAAATATTATGAAACGTATTAAAACATTAGCAACCAGAGATTTAAAAGAATCCATGAAAAAGGGCGGCTGCGGCGAGTGCCAGACCTCCTGTCAGTCAGCTTGCAAGACTTCCTGTACAGTAGGAAATCAGAGCTGTGAAAAGGTAAAATAAGCGGCGGTTTTCTAATGAATAGGAACAGGAAGCGAAAAATAGGATAGCGAATATAAGCAGCGGCTTTATGTCGCTGCTTATTGTGCGTCTGTAACTGTCGAGATTGTGCAAATATATAGTAAAACACATAATAAATTGCTCTTTCCGGCTCATAGGAACTGTCACAAAATAACCTATGCCAATTCCATACAAAAGCCATATATGCCAGCTTTTGCAAGCCTGAAAAGGCAATTTCTAATGTGGTTTACTATAAGTAAAAGCTGCAAAATTCCATTGCCGATGAAGATAGGCGGGCCGGGAAAGCCGGTTTACAATATACAGCGGTGGTGTTGGATTTTGCAGGAAATTTTTACAGGTAATAATGGAAGGATAATAAAAGTGGTACATCAGTATAAAAACAACGGCTACAATATTGTGCTGGATGTGAACAGCGGTTCCGTACATGTGGTGGATGAGGTGGTATATGATGTGATTCCCCTGACGGAGGAACTGCTTGATAAGGGCTGTGGGGAAGAAGAAATACGGAGCAGCGTTTTGGACAGCCTGAAGGATAAGTACGCGGCAGAGGATATCAAGGATGCCTTTTCACAGGTAATGGAGCTGAAAGAGGCAGGGATGCTATACGCGCCTGATATTTATGAAAACTATGTAGGGGATTTTAAGAACCGGGAAACCCTGGTGAAAGCCCTGTGTCTGCATGTTGCTCATGACTGTAATCTGGCATGTAAATACTGTTTCGCGGAGGAAGGGGAATACCACGGACGCCGGGCCCTTATGAGCCTGGAAACCGGAAAGAAAGCTTTAGATTTTCTGGTGAAAAATTCCGGAAACAGGGTGAATCTTGAGGTGGATTTTTTTGGCGGAGAGCCCCTTCTTAACTGGCAGGTGGTAAAGGAGCTAGTGGCTTACGGAAGAAGTCTTGAGGAGCCTTATCATAAGAAGTTTCGCTTCACGCTGACCACCAATGGCATTTTGCTGAATGATGAGGTGATGGAATTTGTCAATCGGGAGATGGCAAATGTTGTCCTCAGCATTGACGGCAGGAAGGAAATCAACGACCTGATGCGGCCCTACAGAGGAGGCCAGGGAAGCTATGACACGATTGTGCCGAAATTTCAGAAGCTGGCGGAGAGCAGGAATCAGATAAATTATTATGTGCGTGGTACTTTTACACATAACAACCTGGATTTCTCAAAGGATGTGGCCCATCTGGCGGATTTGGGATTTGAGCAGATTTCCGTGGAGCCCGTTGTGGCGGCCCCTACGGATGATTATGCCTTAAGGCCGGAAGATTTACCGGCGCTTTTGGAGGAATACGACCGGCTGGCGGTGGAACTTTTAAATAGAAGAAAAGAAGGAAAGGGTGTTAATTTCTTCCATTTTATGATAGACTTGGAAGGTGGGCCCTGTGTTGCCAAAAGGCTTTCCGGGTGCGGCTCGGGAACGGAGTACCTGGCGGTAACGCCCTGGGGAGATTTATATCCCTGTCATCAGTTTGTTGGACAGGAAGAATTCCTCATGGGGAATGTGAACGAGGGCATCACGCGGACGGACATAAGGGATACCTTCAAGTCCTGTAATGTGTACGCGAAGGAAAAGTGCAGAAGCTGCTTTGCCAGATTTTACTGCAGCGGCGGATGCGCGGCCAATTCCTATAATTTCCATGGACATATTGATGATGTCTATGAATTGGGATGCGAGCTGCAGAGAAAGCGCGTTGAGTGTGCAATTATGATAAAGGCAGCGCTGGCTGACACGGAGTGACGCTTTGGCGTGTCAGGAGTGCTACGAATAAAAAGGAGAAGGAGAAAATGAAGAAGAATAAAGCGATTGTTGTTTTACTGGTATTTATACTGCTTCTTGCCGGTTTTGGCTACACCGCAGCAGTGGGAATCGGAGCGGAAGGGTCCGGTTCCGCAGCCAGTATCAATTTGGGCCTGGATTTGGAGGGCGGTGTGAGCATCACCTATCAGGCTGTGGGAGATGAAGCTCCCAGTGACGAGGATATGGCGGACACCATCTACAAGCTGCAAAAGCGTGTGGAAGGCTACAGCACCGAGGCGGTGGTATACAAGGAAGGGACCGACAGAATCAACATTGAAATTCCCGGTGTATCAGATGCCAACGCTATCCTGGAAGACCTTGGAAAGCCAGGTTCCCTGTACTTTATATCCCAGAATGATTCGGAGGGGAATCTGAATTATGCCCTGATGGGAATGGATGATGCCGGGGAACCGGTTTACACCATGTATAAGACCATTGAGGAACTGGAAGCAGACGGCTGTATTGTACTTGTTGGTACGGATGTAAAAACAGCTCAGGCCAGAACCATCACCAACCAGATGCAGAACAGCGAGGAAGTGGTTGACCTTACCATGACGGAGGAAGGCGCCGTTAAATTCGCGGAGGCCACCACCAAGGCTTATCAGAACAGAGAATCCATTGCAATTTATTATGACGGGGCAATCATCAGCGCGCCCAATGTAAATGCGGCAATTACAGACGGTTCCGCACAGATTTCCGGCAGCTTTACCTACGAGGAGGCGGAGCAGCTGGCATCCACGATCCGTATCGGTGGACTTAAGTTAGAGCTTGAGGAACTGCATTCCAAAATCGTAGGCGCTCAGCTGGGTGAGGAAGCAATCTCCACCAGTATCAAGGCGGCGGCAGTTGGTTTCGCGATTATTGTAGTTTTCATGATTGCCGTTTACTATTTATCTGGCCTGGCAGCCAGCCTGGCTCTGGCTCTTTATGTGGAACTGATCGTGATTCTTTTGGATGCCTTTGAGATTACCCTGACACTGCCCGGTATTGCAGGTATCATTCTTTCCATTGGTATGGCGGTGGATGCAAACGTAATTATCTTTGCAAGAATAAGGGAAGAAATCGCAAAGGGCAAAACTGTTAAATCCGCCATTGACACAGGTTTTAAGAAAGCGGCCTCCGCTATTGTTGACGGGAATATTACCACCTTGATTGCGGCTCTTGTGCTGGGCGTTCTTGGCTCAGGCACCATTAAAGGTTTTGCCGCAACACTGGCTTTAGGTATTGTTCTTTCCATGTTTACGGCTATGGTGGTTACCAAGCTGCTTCTGAAATCCTTCTATGCAATAGGGCTGCAGAATGTAAAATTATACGGCAGCGCTAAGGAGAGAAAACCGGTTAACTTTACTTCCAAAAAGAATATTTTCTTTGGAGTTTCGGTGCTTGTAATTCTGGCTGGCTTTGTGTTCATGGGAATCAATAATGCAAAGACCGGCGGTGCGTTAAATTACAGCCTTGAGTTTGTAGGCGGAACTTCTACCAATGTGGTGTTTAATGAGGATATGCCTCTTGGTGATATTGATGCAAAAGTTGTGCCTTTGATTGAAGATATTACAGGGGACGGCAATGTGCAGACCCAGAAAATAGAGGGTACCAATGAGGTAATCTTTAAGACACGTACGCTCACCACTGGGGAGAGAGATACCTTCGAGAGCACCATGGTGGAGAATTTTGCAGTGGATGCGGATAAGATTACCACGGAAACCATCAGCTCCACCATCAGCAGTGAGATGAAGACCGATGCGGTTAAAGCGGTTGTGATTGCTACCCTGTGTATGTTAGTTTATATTTGGTTCCGGTTTAAGGATATCCGCTTTGGAGCAAGCTCCGTGGTTGCCCTGATTCATGATGTACTGGTAGTGCTTGCTTTCTATGCGATTGTGAAGGTGTCCGTAGGTAATACATTTATTGCATGTATGCTGACCATTGTAGGATATTCTGTCAATGCAACCATTGTTATATTTGACCGTATTCGTGAGAACATGCACAACATGGGACGGAAGGAATCCTTGGAGGATATGGTAAATGAGAGCATTACACAGACCCTTTCAAGAAGTATCTTTACTTCCCTGACCACCTTTGTAATGGTAGCCGCGTTGTATGTATTTGGAGTATCCTCCGTAAAGGAATTTGCCCTTCCACTGATGGCAGGTATCCTGTGCGGTACTTATTCTTCCGTATGCATTACGGGGGCATTGTGGCTGGTACTTCGGAAAGTATTTCCCCAGAAGAAAGCGGCTTAATATATTTTCTAAAATGAAATAATCTGGTATAATAAAAGCGTTCCGGAAAGCAATGTGGCTTTTTGGGGCGCTTTTACTTCGATACGCAGAGTATCAGGAGGGGAAAGATGGCAAAGTGGATGGTAGCCGCCAAGAAGGCGGATTTTAATCAAATAGCGGAGAAATACAGGATTACGCTGGTGCTGGCTCGAATTCTTCGGAATCGGGATGTGATAGGGGACAGAGAAATTCAAAAATTTCTGTATGGCGGCATAAAGGATTTGTATGATCCCCTTCTGATGAAGGATATGGAGCAGGCGGCTGAGATTGTCCATAATAAGATAAGTGAAGGAAAAGCCATACGGATCATTGGAGATTATGACGTGGATGGTATCTGCGCCACGCATATTTTGCTGACTGCTATCAGAGCGCTTGGCGGAAGGGTGGATACGGATATTCCCCACAGGATTAAAGATGGGTACGGACTGAATGAAAGCCTGATTCAGCGGGCCGGAGATGAGGGGATTGACACCATAATAACCTGTGACAATGGCATAGCGGCACTGTCCCAGATAAATCTTGCTAAGAAGATGGGGATGACCGTGGTGGTTACAGACCATCATGAGGTACCTTTTGAGGAAAAGGCGGGAGAACGCAGTTATTTGATCCCGGAGGCAGATGCAGTGGTGGATCCCAAGCAGCCGGGATGTGAATATCCATATAAACAGATTTGCGGTGCCGTGGTGGCGGCCAAGCTGGCGCAGGTGCTGTTTGAGCAAAATCATCTGGCGGACAGAGACAAAGAAAAATACAGTGCTGTTATGGAAGAAATACTTACCTTTGAAGCCCTGGCAACGGTCTGCGATGTGATGGAGCTTCGGGATGAGAATAGAATTATCGGAAAAAAAGGACTTGCCTTGATGAACAGGACGAGCAATTATGGACTGAAAGCCCTTCTTATGGTGAACGGATTGGAGGATAAAGCGCTATCCCCTTATCATGCAGGCTTTGTGATTGGCCCGTGTATCAATGCTACAGGAAGGCTTGATACGGCCAAGCGGGCCCTTCAATTGTTTGAGGCCGGAGACTGGAAAGAGGCCGTTACCATAGCGGGTGATTTGAAAAGCCTGAATGAGAGCCGCAAGCAAATGACAGAGGAAGGGGTGCAGGAGGCCATAGAGCTGGTGGAGAAAAGTCCTGTCACGGACAGAGTGCTGGTGGTTTATCTCCCTGAGTGCCACGAGAGCCTTGCAGGCATCATTGCAGGCAGAATCAGGGAAAAATATGGCCGTCCTACATTTGTGCTGACCAAAGGCGAGGAGGGCGTAAAGGGAAGCGGCCGCTCTATAGAGGCCTACCATATGTACGAGGAGATAAGCAAATGCAAGGAGCTGTTTACCCGGTTTGGAGGCCATAAGATGGCGGCGGGGCTTTCACTTCCGGATGAAGAATCGGCGGAAACATTCAGAAGGAGAGTGAATGAAAACTGTAGCCTGACGGAAGAAGATTTCGAGGAGATTGTACATATTGACGTTCCTATGCCTCTGGTTTGTGCGGACCGTAATTTCATAAAGGAACTATCCCTGTTAGAACCTTTTGGAGTGGGGAACTCGAAACCGCTCTTTGCAAGGAAGGGAATCAGTCTCCTTTCCGGCAGAAGGATAGGGAAAAACAGAAATGTTGGAAAGTTTCAGATTGCGGATGAAAATAACATTCGTTACGAAATGATTTACTTTGGAGATTTGGATAAATTTGAGGTGTTTTTAAATGAACGTTTCGGGAGCGCCGTGGTGGAAAGATTGTATGCACAGGGCCTTCCAGCCGGGCAGATGGAAATCAGCATGGCCTACTATCCGGATTTGAACAGTTACGGAGGGAGGGAAAGCGTGCAGATTGTTATGCAGCATTATTGCTGAACTTTTTTCGGCAGCTGAAGGATATTTGAGACAAGATAAAGTGAATCAGGAAACAGGTTAAGATAACAAGAATGAATGTTATTTTAGCTCGGCCTGAAAAAAGAGAGGGGATGAATATATGATAACAACTGTAACTTTAAACCCGGCACAGGATAGAACCTTCACTACGGCTAGAATGATTTTAGGGCAGGTAAACAGAATTGACAGTGTGAAGAACATTGCCGGAGGAAAGGGAATTAATGTAACCAAGGTACTTCGCCAGTACGGTTACGAGGTGCGCACGCTGGGATTTCTTGGAGGGTATACAGGGAAATTCATTGAAGATTATGTAAGGTCAATTGGCGCAGAGTGCTTTTTTACCTACGTAGACGGAGAAACCAGGGTCAACATCAACATCCTTTCTCAGGACGGATATGTGACGGAGCTCTTAGAGCCGGGGCCTGATGTGGGGGAGAAGGAGTTAGGCCGTTTTCTTGTGGATTTTGATAAGGGAATCGAGGACAGCCAGCTGGTGATCCTTTCCGGCAGTGCATCGGAAGGAGTTCCGCCGACGATTTATCAGGATTTGATTCTTCGGGCCAAAAGCAGGGGAAAGAAAGTGATTTTGGACAGCAGCGGCGTTTTTCTGAAAGAAAGCATCAATGCCTGCCCATATATGGTCAAACCCAATATCAAGGAGCTTGAAATTTTGTCCGGAAGGAAGATTAAAAGGATGGAGGATGCCATAGGCGCGGCCCTTCAAATCGGCGGAAGGGGAATCAACCATGTGATGGTTTCCATGGGTGCAAAAGGGCTTTTGTACATTAATAACAGGGAAATCATGTACGCCAAAGCGCCTCAGGTAAAGGCTGTCAACACGGTTGGGTGCGGTGACAGTGTGGTGGCTGCCTTTGCAATGGCCCATGAACAGGGAATGAGCAATGAGGAGCTCCTTAAATTCTGTGTGGGAATATCGGCGGCGAATGCAACTACCCTTGAGAGCGCGGTGATTCCAATGGATAAGGCGGAGGAATTGATGGAACAGGTAAAAGTTGTCCGTTATTGATGATAATACAAATTTGTGCTGACACATAGTGTACTGTTGATAGCATGGAGGCTTAGGTTATGAAATGCAAAGGCCCTCGGTATTACCGAGGGCCTTGCATTCTTATGAGGGGGGAGATAGTGAGTTGTTCAACTATCTTGGTTATTATCATACTGGTAAAATGTGTTTAAAATGTGTCCGATTTATGATAAAAATCTAAAATCCTCTTAACAAAAAATTAAATGCAGGGTTTTTCTGTTTGACAGATTTTTGGGCATTGGTTATAATATGCTTAACAAGGGAGCCGGAAGGTGAATGCAGCTCACCCGACCCGGCGAATAAGTTTTAAGCTAAGAAATAGCCGTCTGCTCTGCCAAAGTCAGGACGGCTATTTCTTATTTTTCAAATT
>CAJUED010000010.1:87706-114153 GCA_910585075.1 uncultured Lachnospiraceae bacterium | reverse complement strand
CGAGGTTTCTTTTTATTCAATTGGCGTTATTTCTGAATTACAGGAATGCTCCTACTATCATTTCTTATGGTATCACTGAAAAATCAAAAAGATCCGCCAGTTCTTCCAGCATTTCATCACTCATCTCAAATGTGTCTCCATGCAGGTCTCCCAGAACATTCACTACGATAAAAGAATTATCCTTCTCTGCAAGAATCAGCGCTTTAAGGCTGCTGTTTGCCAGCCGCACAATCTGCCCGCTTTCAGTTGAATAATCCCATTCATGATATTCTTCTACCGCACCCACATTAAGTGTAACAGGATTAAAAGAGCCTTTCATAGTCCGTTCAAATTGATAATCCGTCACACATAGTGCCGATGAGCCTTTCCATGCCACTTTACCATCCATACTAAATGTTCCATCATCATATAAGATACCGCCGCCGTAATCCCATTTCACAGTTCCGTCATCGCCTGTGCAGATGTCGCCGATACCTGCCTGTCCGCACAAAGCGGCATAATCATTCACAATACTCTGTCCATGCAGTCTGGATAATTCAAACTTTTCGCAAATCTCGTCTAACTTGTCCGTCATATCCTGTGTATAACAGTGATAGATAAGCTCATACTCACCTAATCCCGCAAAACCGTTTCCAATTTCCGAAGCTATCGCTCCATCCGTATCATACCCGTCAAGGAAATCTTTCCATTCTCTGCATGCACTGTACTCCGGACTTCCCGCTATCCCGCCCAGGGTAATGATATCCACTTCTTTTTTCGGGATATCTTTTTCAGACACTTCCTCCGGCAGCTCATCTCGTTTGGATATATCTAAAACAGTTTCTTTTCCCAGATGGAGATTCCCTAATCCATAGACATAAAAGGCATATACTGTTGTCACTGCAAACAGGCTTCCCGCCAAAACCGCAGCCAAAACAGCTCCCGATTTTATATGGTGTACACTGCTCTTTTTCAAAAGCCTCCGCCCCCTTAACAATTGGTTTCGTACTGTTGACTCCGGACAATTCATCATAACTGCGATTTCCGAAGTGCTGTATCCCTCATAATAATACATGTAAATGACCTGTTTATACTTGACCGGAAGCGCCATCACCCATTCAAGAACTCTGTCATCTTCTTTCTGACTGACCGTTTCCTGTTGGAATAACGACGTAATATTTTCCAGTCTTTTCTTCCACCGTCTCAGTTCATCTTTGCAGGTATTAGATGCTGTTACAATAAGCCACGCCCTCTCGTGCTTCTCCGACGCAAACTGTTTTTTGCTTGAAATAAGCTTTAAAAATGTCTCCTGCACCATATCTTCCGCATCTTCCGAATTTTTCATAAACGAAAAGCAAATACGGTAGACAGTGTTATACTGACGATTGTAGATTTTTGCAATTTCTTCATCCTTATACAATGAAGAATCCATTTTTTTCACCTCCATATATAAATACGATTTATTGGGGCAGAATGTCGCATTTTTTTTAATTTTTTATGAAATTATATATCGGATAGCAATATACCTGAAGTAAACCTTCGCAAAATTGCAAAGTCAAATCCCGCACAGCAAGCCGACGGGGCATCAAACTTGCTACGCAGCAGAGCACAATGCGTCCAAAGGACGCTATGGTATTGCACCCTCACGGCATTCGTCAAATCAGCTTGCTGGTTTTATGCTCGTGCAAGCACAGTACTTGACTCATTGCTCGCCGGAATAAAAAAGTATCGTACAGGACTTTCTCATGTATAAATAGTTTGCAATAACTATTACAAAAGAAAGCAACTCTGTACGATAAACTTATCATCCCAACAAATTTAACCAAACAAGTACATCTACTGCCTGATATCCACATACCCGAGAGCGAGCGAACTCTCGCTAAATTCATAGCTTCCGCTAAACGTATCAAGATTCAGATACAGATAACCCAATTCTTCCTCCGGCACAATCCATGCCATATGAACGGTTGCTGACTCACCTGCTTTTAAATCCGTAATATAATTATTTCCCTGCTCTCCACCATGTACATCATAATACCACATTTCCCTGTTACCCGCGAGCCCTGCAGGCACTGCATCGTCCCACGCTACACCTTCGTCAGATGCCTTTCCTGTGTACATTTTCATCTGACCGTTTTCCTCCACAATTTTCATCAGGCTTCCAAAAAACAGTATTTCATCCAATTCTTCCGCACCGATATTCGTGTATTCTACAGTGACATATACCAGCTTCTGCGGTACCTCCCGGCTCTCTACTACTTCATTCAAGGTATCAATGCCGTTGCCGTATTTCATATAATTGATCTTTGCCGGAAGCAATTCTCCTGCCTGATTGACCTCCTTCTGCAATTCCTCCCTGAAATCAGCATCCATCACAGATAAATCAAGTAGATCAATCTTATCGCTGACCTGAACATCTGTCACTTTGATCCGGATATTGCTAAGCCCCTGCCAATCGTCTTCCGGTGACTCCACATTCGCTGCTGTAAATGCTTCCCCAACTGCATGGGTATTCTTCATCGCGGATTTCGGTACGGTAACCGACATATTCCACTCAACCGTCTCCTCATTTCTTGATTTTACATATTCACTCCAATTGTAAGCGTGTACAATATCCTGCGTATTCCCATCGGAAACAGGCTGTAAATGAACACCCTCCGCAATCTTCAATGCTTCCTCCTTTGCCACATCTGATGCAGCATACATCTCCATCACATAATGTACATCCGTATACGCCACATAGATTCGCTGGTTAAATGAAATCTCCCCGTCATCTCCTCCATACAGCTCACAATAGATACCCTCATAACCTCCGGCTTTGATTTTCTCGCTCTCCTTGACATTCCTGGTAAGCATGTCAAACTGCGCATCTCCGGTATCCATTTTATAAAAGGTGATTGACACGCCCCCCTTATACAGGGCATCCGTATAGCTGTATTTCCCATCTTCTGTCTCAACCATACCCTCCGGCAGATAAGAAACTTCCATTCTGACATTCTTGATATCAATGACTTCCTGTGTCTGCCCTGTTGCGGAACTGTTTTCCTCAGTTTCCACCTGGCTCATATCCTCTATTTTTGTATTCACCCCATATTTCCCCACGGGTTCACTGTGCATTTTATAGGCAATACCGGCAAACGCTGTCGTTCCAATCAACATAACTGCCGCAAATACGGCTGCAATCGTTTTTCTGGTCATATGTCTTCTTCTCCTTTTTGTTGGCACTATCCTGATTTGTTCTTGTACTTCCCTCTCAACCATCCTCCTGAGCTCCGATGGCATTTCGGGGAAATTTTGTTTTAAATCTTCTAATTTCATTTCTTCCTGTCTCATTCCTAATCTCCATTTCTGTCTGAACCCTTAAACCAGGGCTCAGACACTATCAGTCCATTAAATTCCTCACTGTGCCTTCGCAAGCTCTTTTTTCATCTTATCCCTCGCCCGCGCAAGGCGGCTTTTCACTGCGCTCTCTGTCGTCGTCATCAGAGCCGCGATTTCCTTGACGCTGTAGCCCTCCATATAATACAACGTGACCGTAAGCCTGATTTCCTTCGAAAGATGACTGAGCGCCTCATACAAGTCGGAATAGTCCTCTCTCTCCTGCGCTGCTTCCTCCAGAGAATAATCCTCCAGGGACACCAGCTTCTTCTCCCGCCGCATAATTGCATAGCATTCATTAATCACGATACGAACCAGCCATGTCTTCGCATAGGCGTCTCTGCGCAGTGTATGTATCGAAGAAAACGCCTTGACAATTGCCTCCTGTATAGCATCCGCACAATCCGCATCACTGTACAGCAGGGTTTTTGCCACATGATACATTGTGTCCTCCGATGCGATGATTAAATTTCCTAATTGTTCTTTTGTCATAACGTCCTTTCTGCCGGCTATTTCTTATAATACTTATAACGATTCAATGTACACTGATTTTTGTTTACATTTATTAGATGAACTATAACACCAATTGGTCGCGTTGAAAAAAATATTTTTTCTAATTTCTTTTTGTTCTGTGATAAAGGCGTTTGATCGAAATGCCAAAAATGGGCGCAAAAAAACAGAAAACTTTTTATGGTTTCCTGCTTTCAGTGTATTGCGCTCACGGTGCAATAGGGTATTCAATTTTTTATCCAACTATACAAAAGAGGAATTTATCTTACCCCTCATGTAATGATTCGTAAAACGAATAATCAACAAGGCCGCTCATTTTGTTCAGCGCACCCTTTTCCAGTTCCTTGACCATCAAACAGTCAGGGTGTGGCAACGTTATATTGGGTCCTGCTTCTATCCCAAATCTATAGCTTGCCTTGAAGCCACGAGGATTGTAATTTTGAGGATTTCCTTCTACAAGTATTGCCTTAAAGCCCAATTCCTGTGCCTTTTTAAATCCATATTCCAATAAATCCTTTGATATATGTTGTCTCTGCAATTCTGTTTTTACTGCAACAGGTGTCAGTATCAGCAGTTCATTCTCATATCTGCCTTCGATATGAAAACGAGAAAACATCGCATACCCAATAACCTCATCGTTCTCATTGACCATGATCAATTCCAACTCTGGAACATAGTATTTTTTTGACCTGATTTCTTCAACCAGTTGTCGTACAACTTTACCTTCTTTAGGGCTGTCCCATGTTGCAAAAACATCTTCAACCAATTCCAACGATGAAAGAAGGTATTTTTCTTCCATAGGCACAATTATTCTTTCCATTTTCATTTGCCTCCACAAGTTCCGACTTTTCCGGTTCTACAAACCGGAAGCTATCGCTCAATCAATCCATAAATCTCATACATAGAAATTATTTTTTGTAGAGAAAGTTTCTCAGCCATCAACTGATTATATGTAACACTTTTTATCTTTCCCTCCGCCTTTAATTTTTCCATTTTAGAAATGATATCAGAATACCTGTCATTTACATTTTGAAGCATTTTCTCAAACGCTTCCAATCGTTCTTCTTTACTCATAACTCACCTCAGTCAATAACCCCGCTACAAGCAACGGGGCATGGAGCTTGTAGCGCTACAGGGCATAATGCGTCCAAAGGACGCTATGGTATTGGACCCTCGCGGCAGTCGTCAAGGTCATGCAAGCATGACTTTGACTCGTTGCTCGCGGGAACAAACTGGAATTTGCGCTTATGAATATATCTTATTTTTTATACGCAAACTTGCTTCTATGTGCATAATCCAATGTCTTGAAAATGGCATTCGTATTAGCCCCCGAATATCTTTACCGCACCAATAATCAATAAGCCAAATTGCATTCTCATCATTACTAACAACCTTTAATAATTTTAACTGTTCTTTTCTTTCTTCTGATATTTTCTTTTTCAATTCATCATAGGATAAACGATTGATTATCTTCTCAGTGCTATCCTTTACCTCAAAAATATATGAATAAAGTTCTTTCAAGTTAAGTTGTTTTGAAAAATCTGCAATCTGCTCTTTTACAAGTTCATTTCCTGTTGTAATTATAGGCGAATTGATACGTTCTTGATAATTGCCCGAAAAAAAGACTTGCTCGCTTTCACTTATCAATGTGTGGGCAACTATATCTTCAATACGAAAGATATGCCAAATTGAATATGCAATCGTTTTACTATGATAACCGTCTGCATTTATAAATGGAATTGCGTCAAAATCTTTTCTGCTTAATTCCTCATTAAATGAAGCTAAGGTTTCCATTAACTGATTTCGCAAATCAAATAATGTGATAATACCTGCTTTATAGGTATCTTTCTTTTTGATTTGCGCTTGCATTGTTTTATTCATTTCTGACCATACCTTATTCATAATCAATTATCCCCCGACAATTCCGATTTATCGCTAGATTCATTATATTACATTTATCCAGCTATAACAATATAGTTCATTTCCATTCCCCGGAAGCAAACTTGTGGTCCATGCCTTCCTACGGTCTATGATTGCATTAGCACATATACGGCAAAACTCCAACCAATTTTCAAAAATTATTGAAAAAAGCAGAACCGGTGCCGGAAAATCGGCTTTATCTGGGGCGGCGAAGTCGATGTCGCCGTGGGAGGCAGCCTTGCCATGCCTCGCGCCCTCTACGGAATTTTTTCATTTATTAAATGTCATAAAATTTCCTGATTGCTTCTTCTAAACGATAATTTGTATTTTCAAATATGGAATATTGAAGCAAATCCTGCAGTAAAACCATATGTCCCAGCATTCCGTCCTCCTGCAATTGTCCGTTTAAAAGCCCGGATAAAATCATGTATTTTTCTCTGTAAGAATCAAAACAGCTTTTTTTATTTCCAATGATAAGCTTTCCTATTTTTTTGTCAAAAAGGATTTCTCCAAGGTATATTGGGGCTCCGGCACGTATTTTTTCTACGATATTTTTGCCTATGATATCCTTATTGGAAGTATCCCTTTGTATTCGCTCATACAGGTTGCGCACCCCAATATAATGCGAAATCATCTGCTTAATTCCCTCAATATAACACGTATCTCTTGATACAAGTCCAAATGTTTTACCTCCAGGCACCGGATGCTCTATTTCAAAACCCAGTTGTCCCATAATACTTTCCGTATACAACCGCCTGCCAAACCTGTTGTCCAGATATTCTTCGGCAATCTCAAGCTTTCTCCCTGTTCTCATGTAGTATTCGGAAAATTTCGACTCTAAAAATAATACCACCGGTCGGCCTGACTCATTCTGTCCTGCCAAGACCACATCCATATTGGAAGGATTTCTCCCTTCAATCACCGTGTTTTGATACTCAAAGCAGGAAAAATCAAAGATGCATTTTTCACCCTCCAGACAAATAGCCAACGGATGCTCCGGTGTTACACGGTAGAAAAATAAAAGCGCACACAGGGATGAGGAATGCACTGTGGCAATCCTTTTCAGTTCCTGCCCACTTCCACTGCAGCTCTGCACAAATTTTTCTCTGAACAATCCTTTATCCTCTATGGAAAATAGTTCCATAATGCGCTGACAGCATACGTTCATATCCGTGGAGGATGCACCAATCAAAGAGTAGGAATTGTTTGAATAGCCGCCCGGTACCTTCGTCTTTTCAACCGGAAACAAAAACTCCCTGTTTCCCCACATAGCTTCGTATAAATTACGTTGTTTCCCCTTCATTCAATTCCTCCTGCAGCTGGCAAAGAAAGGCACCGGATGCCTTTGAAAAAATCTGATATTTCTTCCATATCACACAAAGCTCCGCCTCCAGTGCAGGATAAAGAGGTCTGAAGCAAAGCACACTTTCACCCGAAGTGTTAATCAGCTTATCCAGTCCAATCACATACCCCAATCCCTTTTTTACAAACACAGAGGCATTATAAATCAAATCATAGGTGGCTGTGATATTCAATTTTGATATATCCGTTTTCAGCCAGGCGTTCATTTCGCTGTTGGCCGCCGCCTGATGGGACAAAATAAGGGGTTTGTCCCACAAATCCTCGGCGCAGATTGCTTCCTTTTCCGCCAATGGACTGTCCTTTCGCATCAAAACCCCCCATGTGTCTTTCGCAGGGAGCTTTATGTAGTCGTATTTATTGATATCTACCCTTCCCACCAGAAGGCCAAAATCAATCAAGCCTTTATCAAGGCGCTCCATAACACGCTCCGCATCACCACTGTAAATATGGTAATGAATGAGCGGATGCTCACGCTGCAGGCTTTTTGCCGCCTGTGCCAGAAAGGAAATCGCCTCGGTCTCCCCACAGCCGATACGGATGTCTCCACTTAAATTTCTATCGGAGGAAGAAAGCTCCTCTTTTGTCTTTTCCATAAGGTCAACCAATTCCTCCGCCCGCTTGCGCAAAAGAATACCGTCTTCCGTTAGCATGACCTTCCTGTTTCCCCTTATCAGCAGCTGCTTTCCTAATTCTTTCTCCAGGTCTTTCAGCTGCCTTGACAGGGGCGGCTGGGTCATGTGAAGCTGCTGTGCCGCTTTGGTAATACTTTCCTCCCGTGCCACAGTAAGAAAATACTGTAATACCCGTATATCCAAATATGTAACCTCCTCTCTCTCACCTTTCTTATCTTTCATAACCCTTGTAAAGCATTTTTCAGCATGGCGGTAAAATTTCTTCTGATTGCCACGGAAAGCAATTTCCATGCAGATATATAAAATCCCCGACACACACTTTTTTGCTCACAAAGAATGCCTGTGCTATATTTATTATAAGTTTATTTAGGTTCATTATAGCCAACACACTCATACCTTTCAAGTATAAATAATCATTCTCTATATGAATTTGATATTTCAAAACATGGATTTTATAATAAGGCAATAGGAAATCTGAAATACAGCAAAAAGATTGAATTCGGCCATCTTATACCGGACCTTGAAAGGAGACAATATGAACATAACAGTTGAGGATGTAATCAAAGGATTTGAAGACAACGCACCGGAGGATTCAGAGCGCAACACATACGCCGACACACTTTTTCAGGAAGCCATTCAGATTGGTATGGAAATGAATGCTCATTATCATACCCCGGATGAACTCCGGGGTCTCATGGGACAGTTGACCGGGAAAAAGGTTGATGAAACTTTCCGTATGTTTCCTCCCTTCTATGCCGACTTTGGGAAGAACATTACCATTGGCAGGGAAGTCTTTATCAATTCCGGCTGTCATTTTCAGGATCAGGGTGGTATCACCATTGGCGACTGCTCCCTGATTGGTCACAATGTAGTGTTGGCAACCATTAACCACGACCTTGACCCGAAAAACAACCGGCAAAATCATTACAGCCCGATTGTCATAGGCAGACATGTCTGGATAGGCTCAAATGCCACTGTCCTTCCGGGAGTAACCATCGGAGATTGGGCCGTGGTGGCCGCAGGGGCGGTGGTGACAAAAGATGTGCCTCCTTATACCGTGGTGGGCGGCGTTCCGGCCAAAGTGTTAAAAACCATTGAAACCGACACGCTCTGAATATCAATCATCTATTTTCCCATTTACATATGCCCTTTTACAGGATATACTATGTAAATACCTATTTCCCCTAAACTCTTAAAATAATAGAGTTTACCACACAGAAAATAAGGACAGGACACATGAATTTTTTTACAAAAGCATCTGATTTTATCGTAACTGTATTTTATGGAATCTACCATATTTTATGGGGTGACCTGATCACCATTCCTCTGCCAGGCGGAAGTTCCTTAGGCTTATCACTTCTGGTTCTCATTTTGATTCCATCCGGGATTTACTTTACGGTGCGTACTCGTTTTCTTCCTTTCAGACTTTTCCCTGAAATGATAAAAATTACCGCCGAAAAGCGGAATGTAAGCCGTGGAGACGCCATCTCCGGCCTTCAGGCTCTGATTGTATCTACCGCCACCCGGGTGGGTATGGGTAATCTGGTAGGCGTGGTGGCCGCTATTTCAGCCGGCGGGGCAGGGGCGGTTTTCTGGATGTGGCTTATCGCCCTCCTTGGTTCCTCAACTGCCTTTGTAGAAGGAACCTTAGCCCAGCTTTATAAGGAAGAAGACCCTCTTTACGGCGGCTACAGAGGAGGACCGGCCTACTATATTCATCGCTTTTTCATCAAAAAGGACAGTATTCGGAAGCGTTCTCTCATAGCCATTTTGTTTGCAATTTCCGGTCTGATCTGCTGGTGCGGCATCAGCCAGGTTATCGGCAACTCCGTTTCCTCGGCTTTTGAAAATGCATTCCACATTCCGCCTCTGTACACCACAATTATCCTTGTGATTATCTCGGCGGTTATTGTGCTCCGCAAAAATGCAACCGTAAAGGTTCTGGATATTCTGGTGCCGATTATGGCTGCCTGTTATTTTTTGATTACTTTATTTATTATCTTCAAAAACATTGGACTGCTGCCCTCCGTATTCAAACAGATTTTTGCCGAGGCCTTCGGTCTGCGCCAGGCAGTAGCCGGCGGGTTTGGTGCGGTTATTATGAACGGTGCAAAAAGAGGATTGTTTTCCAATGAGGCCGGCTCCGGTTCCGCCCCCTGCGCCGCTGCAGCCGCGGATATCAGCCATCCTGCCAAGGAAGGACTCCTGCAAGCTCTCGGCGTATTCATTGACACCATTGTTATCTGCAGCTGCTCCGCTATGATCATGCTCCTTGCCCCTGCAGAGCTGACAAATGGGTTATCCGGCATGGATCTTCTTCAGACCGCCATGGAACATCATATGGGCGGGTTTGGGGTTATCTTTATCGCCGCCATTTTGTGGCTGTTCAGCTTTTCAACCTTTATCGGCATTTTGTTTTATGCACGGCCAAATGTTGCCTATCTGTTCGGGGACAATTGGCTCTCCCAGACCCTGTACAAGGTTCTGGCCCTTATCATGCTCTTTATCGGCGGGTTGGCTGCTTACACATTTGTCTGGGATTTAGGAGATATCGGCGTGGGGCTGATGACTGTCTTTAACATGATTGCTCTGATTCCTTTAGCGCCGCAGGCTATAAAATCCCTGCAGGACTACGAACAGCAACGCTCCGCACATCGTCTTATTGATAAAAAGAAATCCTAAGTCCAAAATCGAGCAGGGAAGGTTCTTCCCCCTACTCGCCGCCCGGGCCGCCTGTCAGCTCTGCTGACAATCTTCCCACGCATTTTTGCGTGTGGGCGGCCCTGCGCATAAAAATTCCCCGGTCCGCCTATCAAGCGACCAGGGAATTTCATTTTCTATCATATGTTTTCTTCCTTATCTTTTTGCGCTTCCATTACCCCTTTGACCGTTTGTTTTAACACGGTCATATCAATGGGCTTTGCGATATGGGCGTTCATACCGGATTCCAGTGCATCCCGAATATCGTCTGCGAAAGCGTTGGCAGTCATGGCGATCACCGGAATTGTTCCGGCCATGGAGTGATTCGACGCCCTGATTGCCTTCGTGGCCTCATATCCGTTCATCACCGGCATCTGTACATCCATAAGTATCAGCTGGTACTGCCCCGGCTCCGATTTTTCAAAGGCTTCCACCACAAGCTGTCCGTTTTCGCAGATATCGCAGAAGGCCCCTTCCATCCCCAGCAGCTCTTGCAGGATTTCCGCATTGATTTCATTGTCCTCCGCCGCAAGGATATGCATATTATGAAGGTCTCCCTCCGCATCCTGCAGGCTTCCTCCTGCCTGTAAATCCCGGCTCAGTATACCCTCCACCTTCTGACGGAAGCTAGTCAGGAAGAAGGGCTTTGAGATAAAAGCATCTACTCCGGCTTCTCTTGCTTCTTCCTCAATTTCCAGCCAGTCATAGCTGGTCAGCACCAGGACAGGTACTTTGCTCGTAGTTTCCTTTCGGATGCATTTGGCTGTTTCCACCCCGCTTAAGCCTGGCATTTTCCAGTCTAACAGCACAACCTGGTACGGTGTTTTATCTGTTTCGGACTGTTTCACCATTTCTATGGCGCTCTTTCCGTTCAGAACATAATCCACCGTGACTCCCGTTTCCTCCATGGTCAGCTGTATGTTCTGGCAGATGACCTCCTCGTCATCCACCACAAGCATTCTGGTAATGCCGTTTTTCCGCCAGTAATCCTGATCAATCTCATGTTCGCTGACATGAAGGTCTAAATTCACCGTAAAGGTGGAGCCCTTATCTTTTTCGCTTTCCACGGTGATGGTTCCGCCCATCAAATCCAGCAGGCTTTTGGTGATGGACATTCCCAGGCCGGTTCCCTGGATTTTATTGGTTACGCTGTCCTCCTCCCTGGTAAATGCCTGAAAGATTTTCTTTTGATACTCCTTGCTCATGCCATAACCGTTATCTGACACAATAAACTGAAACCGGGCCAGCTGATTGGTGTACTGGGGCAGTTCCTGTACCGTAAAGGTGATATGTCCGCCCTCCTGCGTGTACTTCACCGCATTGGACAGCAGATTTAACAGAATCTGGTTTAAGCGAATTTTATCCATGATTACCTGCTCATGCTTAAGCCCCTGGTTACGCACCTCAAAAGTATGATTCTTTGCTTTCATTTGAGGACGGATAATCACATCAATCCCTTCCATCAAATCCACAATATTTTCATCCGACAGGTTTAAGGTTGTTTTGCCCGCCTCGATTTTACTGATGTCCAGAATATCATTGATAAGGCCCAGCAAATGCTGGCTGGAGGCCGTAATCTTCTTTGTATATTCCCTTACCTTATCCGGATCTTCCGCATCCTTGGTAAGGAGAGTGGCAAAACCCACTATCGCATTCATGGGCGTGCGGATGTCATGGCTCATATTGGACAGGAAAGAACTTTTTGCCCTGTTTGCCTCCTCGGCAATCTGAAATGCCTGTTCCGCCGTTTCCTTAGACCGGGCAAGCATGGCATTGGATTCCTCCAGCTGCACATTCATTTGCTCCTGCCGGTGCAGATTCTCCTGTTCCTGCCGGAACAGCCGGATGCTGCTCTGCTGCCTTGTAACGGATACAATCACAAGAATCAGCAATACAATCAGAAATGCAGCCAAAAACAACACCATCCTGACAACCGCCCCTACCATATCCACGGTTCCTGAGGCCACATACTCGGCCGGAATCAAAAACAGCAGCAACGTATCATACTTTTCCAGAGATGTGAGACAGTAATAATACTCCATGCCCTCATACCAAAAGTTAGTACTGATGATATTCGTTTCCTCCATGGCTGCCTTGATATCCGGGATTTTCTGTCCTTCCATATCCTCCAGTACTTTCAGTACATTGTAGGCCTGAATGGTCTTATTTGACGTGATGTCGTCATGCATCCGCGTACCGTTGCTTTTTAAAATATAAGTCTCATTTTTACTGCTATAAGCCCCACTGTCATAATATTGGGTCAGCGTGTATATATCCTTCAAAAGAACTGCGTGGGTAAAACTGATGTCAGAATCCTTTATCCTGAGAGGCTGCTGAAACTTTTCCACAAAAGCCCAGTGACTGTTTTCATAAATATCTGTGCGGGATATAAAAGCATAGCGATCCTCTCCGCCGGAAATCTGATCAATATCCGTCCAGACACCATGTCTGCCTGAGTCGTCATAGCAGTTTCCCTGACTGTCCAAAAGCATCAGCATAGAATTATAATGATCCATTTCCAGAATTTCTTCCAGGTCATCTATATAATCCGTCACATCATCCTCTGAGCCAGGCTCATCCCATCCTTCCAGCAGATTTACTGCGGCCTCCAGATAATTCCAATGAGAATCCAAAGCATTGTTCAGGTTCTCCCGCACCTGTGCGGTAATCTCATTTAACTGAGTGGCACGTTCAATAAATATCTGCTGGTCCAGATAGCCTTTAAAATAAATTCCGCCAACCAGTAAAAACAAAGATAGGCCTGCCACCGATATAAAAAAATATATGATATTACGTTTTTTGCCCATAGCTTTCAAGCAATTCACGTCTCCTGCTTCCTTTCTTTATTCCCGCAAGTCATGAGGAAAATAGCCATGCACAAGAGATACAAAGCACCAAAAGCGCTTTTGGCATCTCCGGATATTTGACGATACCACCAAAGTTACATGCCTCGTCAGCCTGCTAAGGGGTATTTGACTTAAGGGTTATATAATCCGTAGGTGATGCAAGCTGCTTCCCCTCTTTTGCAAGTCGGTCAACAATTATCTGCTTAAACTGCGCTTCCACCCTCTCATACTCCGTAATTCCCACAGATGCAAGGGCTTCCTTATGCATCATCGCCTCATTGCCCAAAACAGCCACAAAGTAACGGCCGTCTTTTTCTATTTCTTTACCGCTGACAGTCAGCTTATTTACCTGGTACACATTATCCGTCTTTTGAATCTCCATTTCAAATCCACTGGATACATACAGTGTGGAATCGTTGATCACAGAGCCTGTTCTGCCCGGAACTGTCAAGACATAATCCATATATTGATACAACTGCTCTCCCGTCATATGGCATAGCAGAATATCCATTGATTCCCCCATAGTCAGAAATCGAAGCTCTGTTTCCGTATAATCCCCTGCACAAATATTACCGGCAACATTACATGCCTGCCCCACCAGCAAATCCGTCTCTAATTCCTCCCGCAGAGTATTCATAATTGCCGATGCCGCCTGGCTCCCCCCATGAGGATTGAAGCCATAGGAATAATCCCTGTCGATATGTGCTGCCGCAGACTCCTTGACATTATCCGTTTTCATTTCCTCATTAAAGGCTTCAAAGGCGGAACGGGCATCGGGATACTTTCCTGTTATCATTCCCTGTACCACTTTTTGCGATATGGAAAACATATCTGAGGAAGCTAATCGGATATATAGCCTGTTGTCTTCACTGCATGCAGGAAGATAACTCAGAAGCGGTGAAATATCCAATGTGACGTCCTTACTGTACGCAATCATATTTTCTCCGTTGGTGATATGGTGCAGCCCATCCTCATTCAGCATTGCCGTCATGATGCGCAGGATCAGTTCCTTGCGCTCCGGGCTTTCCTCCGCATTTACATTAGCGGCCACCTGAAAGGCCGGATAAGTCAGATACCAGTTGTTCTCCTCCCGCTCCCCATAATAAGGCATCAGTACCGATTCCCCTAAGGCCTCATACTTTACGGATTCATTGCTGGTGGTGCGGATCATGGCCACCTCCCGGTTTTTGTACGCCTCATACACCTGAGCCGTATCCCCTTCCAAATCCTCCTCCGTAATCCCCGCGTATTCAATAAAGTCTTGCATCCGCTCAAAAACAGGCATCCAGACCTCCTCGCTTAATTCTTCGGTCTGCCCGCTCTCGTACTGCTGCCGCCATTCCCTTCCTTCCTGGGAAGTCAGCTCAGAAACGGAAAGCCCCTGCAAAATTTCCATACAGGTATAATCAGCGCCAAAATTAGACAGGAAAGGACGTATTCCCAATTCCTTTAAAGCAGCGCAGGTGTCCGTAAATTCCTGATAGTTTAAAGGAATCTCCATGCCATTTTCTTCAAGCAAATCTTTGTTTATCAAAATACTGTCTATCTCCGCGCAGGTGGGCAGCCAGTTTACAGTGCCGTCACTGTATGTATAACTGCGCAGATAGGACTGATGAAACCTGTTTACCAAATCCGTATCGCTCAAATCCATCAGAGAATCCTTCCACGACGCAACATCATTCAAAGAAAAACGCCGAACCGTCAGTATATCCGGAAGTTCTCCCCTTTCCTCTTTAAAACGATAGAAATCAGTGGAATTGGTGGCCGCATAAAATTCAAATTCCACCTCCGGAAAGGTTTCCTGGAGATATTTTCCGTAACCCTCCGTCAGCTGATCCCCCCACAATGCAACCGTAACCTTTTCTTTTCCATCCGCCGTCCTTTGCCCGCTTTCGCTGCCTTTCCTTTCCCCTCCGCATCCCCATAAAAAAGATAGCAAGGCTGCTGTCAACACTAGCGAAAACACATATTTTCTTTTTTCCATTCAAATCCTCCTGCGTCCAACAGCCCGCAAATTTGTATGGTTGAAAAATCTTTGATTTTTCAACCTATTTCCAAAGATTTTTCGAAGGAGAAACCTCTCCCTTTTCTTCCAGATACGTGCGCAGGAAACCTCTGACTGAGCCTTTGATTACCTCCGCCCCATAAGTCTGCCCCACTTCTTCCGTATACCCTTCCATAAAAAAGGCTATCTGGTAGGTCTGGCCATCCTCAAGCTCCATATCACCTCTGGTCACCAGCACATAGGAAAACGGATTGCCGTTGCCCTCCATATCAAATCCGGCCTGCAAAATCTCCTTTACCTGGGCTCCTGTCATTTTCATCACAGCGTATTCCCCGTCAATTCCCGGGCATAGGGTATTGGCCACTTCCACATCAATGTTCCCTTTATAGAGCTTTCCGTTTACCCCCGCTTTCAGCTCCACGCCGTCATGAAAGGCCCCTATAGGAACCAACACTCCGTCGGTTCCTGCTGCGCTTCCCAGGGCTTCGCCCACCAAAGCGGCAGTTTCCTCCAGCGTAAAATCATCCGTACTTTTGCAAAAATAACTCTCTCCTGCCCGGCTTAAATATTCCTGCTCAATTGCATCCATCCGTGCAATACACTGTTCGCCGTCCATCCCTTCCTCGCCCCGGAACCATTCTTTAAATGCCTGCCCCATATCGGACAGAGTGTTTTCCCAGCGGGCATAGGTCATCGGAAATACTCTCCCCTCCTGCATAGCCTTCTGGGCATCATGCACCAGAGAATCCTCCGGGAGCTCGGAATTGCTCAGCACACTTAAGGTAATAGGAGAATCATTTCCCATAAGCGCCTCTTGTCCCTCCGGAGAGTAAAGCAGGGACAAAATCTTAATTGCATCCTCCAGCTTTTTCTCATTTCCCGGCTCTGTCAGGCGTTTGCTGATTCCAAAATAGCAGGACGGGCTGTACATATAAATATTTTTGCTTCCATCCTCACTGATATAGGGCATAATTCCAATCTCGTCGGTTCCCTCCCCGCCGGCAACCGTCCTGTTAATAGCGTGTACCGCCGTACAGAACACAGCCTTGCGGTTACCCAGATAATCTTTTACCAGCACATCATGATCCCTGTCCTCCGGGTCAGCAGTGAACATACCGATATCTATGTACCTCTGCACATAGGCCATGGTATCCTCCCAGTTTCCCTTTGCTGTGGCATTCCCTGCAAGGAAGTCCCTCTCCCAGGCCCTGCCCTCCACAGTGGTCAGCCAATCGGTTTTTGCCAGATTGAACACCGCTGAAAAAGGTCCTCCGGTAAGCTGGGTTGCTATAACCCCAGGAATCAGACCTTCCTCTTTGATTTCCTCACACAGAGCTTCAAGCTCCCCGAAATCTGAGGGCAGCTCCCAGCCCTTTTCCTCCATCAGCGTCTTATTATAAAAAATACCGTATATGGAATAATCCACCGGTAGCAAATAAAGCCCTCCGTCTATCTCCACCTGGTCCAAAACCGCCGTAGACAAATCGCTGATAAAAGGATACCCTGATAAATCCACCAGCCGCTCCTTCGCCAGCTCCTCATCCAAAATCTGGGATGTCATAAAAATATCCGGAATATCATCTGCGCGCATCTGCGCCCAGCTGTAGCCGGTACGATTTGCTCCCGCATAGGAAACAAACTCCAGGTCAATTTCCGGATAGGTTTCCTGTAACAGATTTAAAAACGGTTCGTGTCTCTCATAGCTGCCCCAGGTTCCCCATAGAAGCGTATTATCGTTCCTGGCAGAGCCGTTACTTAATACCGCACACCCGGACAATAATAAACCAACGGCAACAGATAATACCCCCAGTCCCCTTATCCATTTCCTGTTCACAATAATTCCCCCTTGCAAATTCATCACATTAATACACATACTTCTATAAACAAGTTATTATTCCACACAAAAAAGTGTGAATTCTTTTTAAAATATTGTACATTCGGCTATAGAAAAAGTCAACAACCAGGCTTGAACCAGCAGGGTTGTTGACTCTCAAAATTTTTATTCTCATGCCATTTCAGGTTCTTTTCTACTTCTTCCTTCCACAACATGGCATTTTTATCTGTACAAAGGTCCAAAAGCCTTACATGCCTCTCTGTCAGCAGTTTCCGGCCCTATTTTATTACAATTTTTATGTCTTTCCTTTGCTTATTCCAAATTATTATTTGCCATTTTAATCGATATTCTTCAATATACTTATAAATTTTCTTTCAAAGGGCTTTTGACAGAAAATTCGCAATCCCTTCCTTGAATTCAAAAATATGATTTGCTATACTGAATAGGTCTCCCCCTATAACTTCGGAAAATTTACAATACAACAAGGATAAGCAAACATGAAAATAATCATTTCACCTGCCAAGAAAATGAATGTAGATACAGACACCTTTCCAATCAGCCAAATACCGGAATTTATAGAAGATGCCAAAGTTCTTATGAATACCATAAAGGCTTTGACTTTGTCTGAAGCAAAGGCTCTGTGGAAATGTAATGACAAGCTTGCAGAATTAAATTGTGAGCGTTTCCAAAATATGGATTTGGAACGGATGCTGACTCCGGCAGTCCTCTCATATGAAGGATTACAATACCAGCATATGGCGCCTGTGGTATTTACCGCTGGAGCTCTTTCTTACATTGAAGAACATCTTCGCATTTTATCCGGTTTCTACGGACTGCTAAAGCCTTTTGACGGGATCACGCCCTACCGTTTGGAAATGCAGGCCAAATTATATGTAAATGACAATGACAACTTATACGATTTCTGGAAAGACCGTTTATACCAAAGACTGCCGGATGATGACAGAATCATTGTCAACCTGGCCTCCAAAGAATATGCACAGTGTATTGAAAAATATCTCACTCCTAAAGACAGGTTTCTTACCGTTGAATTTGGTGAACTGATACAGGGAAAAGTGAGGCAGAAAGGAACTCTGGCGAAAATGGCCCGGGGAGAAATGGTACGTTTTATGGCGGAAAATCAAATCAAAGAATTAGAACATATCAAGGATTTTGACAGCCTTGGATTTTCCTTTTCAAAGGAATTGTCATCTGAAGACAGATATGTGTTTTTATCACAGGGACGTATCCCTGAAAAAATGCAATTTTAAAATATCTACAGCATACTTATACATGCTTATAGTATGCTTCGCTGTTTTTCAGCGTTACACAAGAATAAATTATTTAAAGAATAACTACAAAGGTTTGTGTCGTTCTCAAATCTTTCAGACACAGAAAGGCACGGTTAAAAGTCTATGGTACTCACAGAAAATTTAATTTATGAAATTCTTTCCGTGGTGGAAGAAATACCTGAAGGAAAAGTCGCTTCCTATGGGCAGATTGCAAAGCTGATTGGGCGGGATAAAAACGCTAGACTGGTGGGAAAGGTCCTTGGCATGTCGGAGTATTACGGCCAGTATCCCTGCCATCGGGTTGTAAACCATGCCGGGCGGACGGCCCCTCATTTTTATGAGCAGAGAAATCTGCTGCTGGATGAGGGTGTGGAATTTAAGGATGATACACATATAAATATGAAGAAGTGTCAGTGGGATTGTTGATATGCCTTGGTTACAGATGGCAGACAAAAATATTTTTTTCTAATTCTTGTTCCATAACCGTCTTAATTTGGGCAATATCTGTGTATAATAAATTAATTCCACGGTTATACAGCGCAAGCACTTCCCTTAAATTCTCAATAAGAACCCTGTTCAGTTCATTATGTACTGTTACCGGTTTATTTTCAACTGTATGTATATGGTCAAAAAATTTTGCAATAACAGGAAAAGCATTCTGAATCAAAAATGCATTTTCCTTTCCTGCAAACTTACCTATGATTATTGTATTACATTTTCCGTATTTTCTTTTCTTCTTTTCTATAATGACTTTATATTTTTCCACCTGTGAACTTATAGGAATCATCCAATAAAGCTCTTGATTCTTCTTATCTTGTACAGCATAAAAATGTGGGCGATAATTTCCATTTTCTTTATTGCTCATTAAGTATTTATCCTGCACCATATCAAAAAATCCATCTTTGATATGATAAGAATATCCCTGTCGTATCTCCATATACTGCAACATTCTCCTTTAGGTCTCTCTTATGTAAATTCCCCACCGACATCAGTCAGTGGGGAATATTTACACACTATACCATTTATATCCCACCTGTATAGCAAGTGGCAACATTTACGAACTGAATCACTTATACCCCGCACCATCAGCAAGCGGCATACATTTACTTCTACTTATAGTATATACAGATTATGAGAAATAATCAACTTGTTTTTCATTTTTACTTTTCCCATATATTCCACGGCTTCAACTCTTTTCATTACTACAGTTCTTCTGCTTTATAAGTGGAATAGCCCTCATAGTAATAACTATGGTCTATTCCTTTCATGTAGATTTCCCTGTCATTTATTTTATCTGTCAGGGCTTCCTTTAAGAGATACTTTATCTCAATATCCCGAATGGGACTCCTTTCCATTGCAAGCAGATAATCATCCTTATCAATTTTGCTCCAGTCCAACACCATGCCCAGCTCTTTACTTAAAATCAAATCCAGCCAAATCTTCATGCTTCTCCCATTGCCCTCCCTGAATGGATGGGCAACATTCATTTCCACATACTTTTCTGCAATTTCAGAAAAAGTAGGCTGAGGCATTTTCTCAATATTTTCAAGAGCCGCCTGCAGGTACATAACAGGTGCAAATTTGAAGTTTCCCTTTGAAAGGTTCACCTGTCTGACTTCGCCGGCAAAATCATAAATTTCGTCGAAAAGATATTTGTGGATTTTGGAAAGGCTGTCAAAGGTTCCAGCCTTTAATGTATGCAAATATCCGCTTTCAAAAAGCAGCGCCGCCTTTTTCTTACTTATCCTTTCCTCCACCCGGGCAGGTTCTGCCGAATCTGTAATATGAAGCCTGTTTTCAAGCGCCATCCACACCCTGCCTTTCCATAATCCAAACCAAATTCCACATACTTCCAAAAACCTGCAAATTTGTTGGTTAAAAAATCTTTGATTTTTTAACCTATCCACCCTAAAATAATCAGAAACAGCAACAACACCGGCAGAATATAAGTCGCATAAATCCGAATCCATCCGGGCACCTTAAGTCCTTCCCCGATATTGGCTTCCTTCCTGTACTTTTCAAATCCCCAGCCCCATTTTGACACACAAAAGATCAAATACCACAAAGAGCCAATGGGCAGAATGATATTGCTGACCAAAAAGTCCTCAAAATCCAGAATGGTACTTCCCTCTCCCATAGGCTGAATTCCGGACCACAAATTATACCCCAGCACGCAGGGAAGTGACAGCACAATCAGCGCAACCAGATTCACCATACAGGATTTCTTCCTGCTCCAATGAAATAAATCCATTCCGCAGGAAATAATATTTTCAAACACCGCAAGTATGGTGGAAAATGCCGCAAATGTCATGAAAATAAAGAACAAAGTCCCCCAGATTCTGCCTCCCGCCATTCCGTTAAATACATTGGGCAGGGTGACAAAAATAAGGCTGGGCCCCATATCCGGATTAATGCCAAATGCAAAACAGCTGGGAAAAATAATCAGTCCCGATACAACTGCCACAAAGGTATCCAAAATGGCAATGTTAACGGATTCCCCAAGGAGAGAGCGCTTATTGTCTATGTAACTGCCAAAAATCGCCATAGCCCCAATCCCCAGACTTAATGTGAAGAAAGCCTGATTCATGGCCGCCGTGACCGTTTCCCAGATTCCTACCTCCTTCATCCTCTGCCAGTCCGGAAGAAGGTAAAATTTCAGACCTTCCATACCGCCTTTTAACGTCATGCTGTGCACTGCAAGCACAATAATAATCAGCAGCAACAGACTCATCATAATTTTCGTTATCCTCTCCACGCCCTTTTGCAGGCCCATGGAACAAATGAGAATTCCCGCCACTACAATAATAACCATCACAGTGGTGAGCACGCCGGGACTGTCAAGCATTTCCTGGAACATTCCCCCCACCTGCTCTAAATCTTTTCCTTCAAATTTTCCTGTCAGCATCTGAAAGAAATAATACAGCATCCATCCCGCCACAGTTGTATAAAACATCATCAAAAGATAGTTGCCCGCCATACCCAGGTATCCATGCAGATGCCATTTCTGCCCCGGCTTTTCCAGTTCCGTATAGCTTTTGATAATACTTTTCCTGCTGGCACGCCCTACTGCAAATTCCATGGTCATCACCGGCACACCCATGGTAATCAGGAAAAACAGATAAAAAAGTACGAACACGCCTCCGCCGTACAATCCTGTAATATAAGGAAACCTCCACACATTTCCAATTCCTATGGCACATCCTGCCGACAGTAAAATGAAGCCCATCCGCGAGCCAAGTCTTTCTCTTTCCACTTTCCATTCCTCCTGGTTTCATCATAAACTTTCCGGGCAGATTACAAATCTCCGATATATAACCGCCCTTCCTCGTTCGTCAAGTATGCAAGCATCCCAACTCACTATCGCCCATTGTATCATAATATAGAATATTTTTACACTCTAAAAATATAAATTCTACAAGAGCAGTCCATGTTTCATTTATCTTCAGGGATTCGCACAATAGCCTAGTTCGGACGGCTTTCCGACATGTAAAAGCAGCCGGCTTTCCACAAAGCATTGACAATCCCCCTTTTTTCGGACTACAATTAATATTGAATTTGCCCGGCTTTACCGGTTTTTACCCGGTCTTACCGTTCGTTTTGCCGGCAGTCATCTGAAAATACAATTGGAAAGGTTAAGTGTTACTATGGAAAAAAATGATGAGAAATTAGGAACAGCCCCTCTGGGAAAATTGATGCTCAGTATGGCCCTTCCCGCAGTGGCGGCTCAGATTATCAACGTACTTTATAATATTGTAGACAGAATTTATATCGGGCATATTCCCGGATATGGTGAACTGGCTCTCACCGGGGTAGGGATTACCGCCCCCATTTTGATGGTGATTTCCGCTTTCAGCGCCTTTGCCGGGATGGGCGGCGCCCCCCAGGCTTCCATTCAGCTGGGAAAGAAAAATTACGAAGGCGCGGAACGGATTTTGGGAAGCAGCGCCGCTATGCTTTTACTGTTTTCCGTGGTTTTGACCATCCTTTTTCAGGTGTTTAAAAACCCGGTTTTATATGCCTTCGGTGCCAGCGACAATACCATCATCTATGCCAGGGAGTATATCACCATTTATCTGATAGGAACCATATTTGTCCAGTATGCCTTAGGTCTCAATACCTATATCAGCGGACAGGGAAATGCAAAGGTGGCCATGCTCTCCGTCCTCTTAGGGGCTGGGACAAATATTGTTTTGGATCCGATTTTCATTTTTGTATTTGGGATGGGTGTCAGCGGTGCGGCTCTCGCCACCATTATTTCCCAGGCATTCAGCGCTATCTGGGTCATCCGCTTCCTTACCTCCCAAAAGAGTGTTATCCGCATCCGCAAAAAATACTTCCGCCTGGACGGAAAAATCATAGCTGGTATTGCCGCCCTTGGTATTTCGCCCTTTATCATGCAAAGCACGGAAAGCCTTGTGATGATCACCTTAAACTCAGGGTTACAGAAATACGGCGGAGATTTGTATGTAGGTACCATGTCCATTATGAGCAGCGTCATGCAGCTGATCACCGTACCGGTGCAGGGTATCTCACAGGGAATCCAGCCCATTATGAGTTACAACTACGGTGCCGGGAAGCTGGAAAGAGTAAAATCAACTTTCCTTCGCATGATTGTGGTCTGCCTGGCCTGCACCCTTTTATTCGGCGGCCTAGCTGTACTGACGCCCCAGTTGTATGCCCGACTGTTCAGCAGTAACGAAGAACTTGTGGCACTCACCTGTCAGTATATGCCCGTATACTTCCTTGGTATGACCATCTTCGGCATACAGCTGGGATGTCAGACCACTTTCCTTGCGCTGGGCCAGGCAAAGGTCTCTCTGTTTATTGCCCTGCTTAGAAAGGTTATACTGCTGATTCCCCTTGCCATTATTTTCCCTAAATTCATGGGCGTACAGGGAGTCTACCGGGCGGAGCCTGTGGCGGATTTTATCTCCGTGACTGTTACCATAATCCTATTTACCTTTACCGTCAGAAAATTGCTTGGCGGCGGTCGGACTGAAAATTCATAGAAATAAAATTCATAGAAATAAACGCAATTTCAGCCGGGTCGGTACATGCCGCCCCGGCTGAATCTCTTTTATAAGATGCTATTGTATACCCCTACAGCGCTTCAACCAATTTCCTCTTTTATAATAAATAATGAACAAAATCGAAGTCACCACCCAGGTCAGGGGATAGCTGAACGCCACTGTGGAAACTTCCGGCCGCATGGGAACTGCCACCCAGACCCATACCACACGCAGCACGCAAACCCCAATTCCGGTCATTGCCATAGGCAGAATGGCGTCGCCGCAGCCTCTTGTGGCGCCGCCTAAAATCTCAATGAAGATAAAAGTGATATAACTGGGGGAAATCACCTTCATCATGCCAAGGCCAATGGCTACCACATCCACATCATCCGTAAACAGATGGAAGAACATCTGTCCCCCTGACATCAGGACAACTGTCAGCAAAAGGCTTGTAAAAGCCGCCATTCCAAGGCAGATACGCACGCTCTTTTTAATTCTGTCGTATTTGCCTGCCCCGAAATTCTGTCCTGCAAAGGTAGTGATTGCCACCCCATATGCACCCAGAATCATCCAGAAAATACCGTCTATCTTGCCAAAGGCTGTCCAGGCCGCAATGGTGTCCGTGCCAAAGGAATTGATGCTTGACTGGACAATCAGGTTGGAAAGGGAATACATGGTTGACTGAATCCCTGCCGGAAGGCCGATACGCACAATGCTGTGCAGTAAAACCGGGTGAAAGCGGATTTCCTTTATATACATTTTGTAAGAGTCCTTTGTCCGTATCAGGGCAGTGCAGACCATAAGCGCACTGATAACCTGAGACAGGGTTGTGGCCACTGCCACGCCTACCACTCCCATCTTAAGGACTGTCACAAAAAGAATGTCCAATATAATATTTGTGATGCAGGACAATATCAAAAAGTAAAGCGGACGCTTGGAATCTCCCACAGCCCTTAAGATACCCGAACCCATATTATAGATCAGGGAAGGAATCACTCCCAGGAAATACACCCGCATATAGACAACGGACATCCTTAAAATCTCCTCCGGCGTATTCAGAGCTTTTAATGCAACCCCGGCAAAAATAAGCCCAAGCACCATAATCACAGCGCCCCCCGCTATGGAAAGAGCCATGGCAGTGTGCACCGTATTTTTCACATCTTCTTCTTTTTTGGCGCCATAATACTGAGAAATAATTACCGTGGCTCCGGATGAAAGCCCGGTAAAAAAGCCGATCAACAAGTTGATCAGCGTGGCCGCCGGTCCGCCCACTGCGGCAAGCGCTTCTTTGCCCACAAACTTTCCCACAATCACGGCATCCGTGGTGTTATAAAGCTGCTGAAAAAAAGTCCCGAACAAAATCGGGAAAAAGAAAAACAGCAGCTGTTTCCAGATGACCCCTTCCGTTATCTGATTGGAAAGCTTATACCTGTTCGTTTTCATGACCTAATATGTACCCTCCACAAAAAATATTTTTGAGCAACGTACCGCCTATTATATTCTCTTTATTTGAGAAATACAATAGGTTGTATCAAGAACAAAACAGACAATTTTTTTACCTTTTTCGCCCTGTTTTTTGTCTGCTTTTACATCACTTTGACTCGTTGTACCTGGGAGTAAAAAAGTATTGGACAAACTGAAAGAACAGACGTATTCTTTATATTAGATAAAAGCTCAGGTAAAATCATTTCACAATGTTTCATACCTGCATAAAATGAAAGGATTGGATATCTTATTATGAAAAGAACCCATATAAAGAGAACACCGGAGAAAAACCATATGAAAGGAAACCGCAGGAAATCTCTACTTACACTTTTCCTTCTTGCCGCTTTGCTGGTCGGCTGTTCCAAAGGCTCCGGTGCCGAAGCCAAAACCGATAAAACCTCTCAAAATGCTCCCGCCCCTGCGTCAGATGCCGCACCTTTATCAGAAGATGAAACTGCATCCTCTCAGATCATTTTTGAAGGTGTGGATATGGATGGAAATAAGGTTACCTCCGCAGTTTTTGCCAATTCAAAGCTTACAATGGTAAATGTATGGGCAACTTACTGTAACCCATGTTTAAGCGAGATGCCGGAGCTCGGGCAGCTGGCTTCCGAATACGACCCGGAAACATTCCAAATCATCGGAATCATCAGTGATGTATTGGAAGGAGGAAAGCAGGAGTCTATAGACCTTGCCGCCAGTCTGATTGAACAGACCGGCGCAGACTACCCGCATCTTCTCTTGAATGAATCCATTTTTCATGGACTTCTTACAGATGTGAGCGCTGTTCCCACCACTTTTTTTATTGATGAAAACGGCGTAATCGTAGATACGGTAATCGGAGCCATGAAAAAATCCGCATGGGAGGAAAAAATCAATGGTCTTCTGGAAAAGCAATAAAAAAACCGGATGGATATGGGGGGTGCTTATGGGAATTTTATTCCTTGGCGTTGGCGCCGCCTGTGGACAGTTTGATGTTATATGGAGAAAAGCGGTTATGATTTGCATGGAATGTATCGGGATTGGCTGATGCCTTAAATGAGGGAAATTATGAAAAAACTGCGTCTGAGCGTACAGCTCCTTTTTACAATTTTTACAAACGGATACGCCTATGGATTTTTCAATGGAAAAATCTATCAGGGCCCACTAAAGTATGCCTGTGTTCCGGGGCTCAATTGCTATTCCTGTCCGGGAGCGGTGGCCTCCTGCCCCATAGGCGCCCTCCAGGCCCTTTTAAATCAGCAGGGATTTCAGATTCCATTTGCCGCCCTTGGATTTTTCTTTCTGTTTGGAAGCCTTTTGGGCCGCTTTGTCTGTGGCTGGCTATGCCCCTTCGGGCTGGTACAGGACCTCTTGCATAAAATTCCCATTTTCCACAAGCAAAAAAGACTGCCCCTGCATCATATCCTAAAATATGGCAAGTACGCAGTCTTATTTCTGCTGGTATGCGCAGGCTCCCTGTTCCTGTTTGGAGGGTTTGCAAAAGTTCCCGCTTTTT
>CAJUED010000010.1:2632-87696 GCA_910585075.1 uncultured Lachnospiraceae bacterium | reverse complement strand
TAAGTACCTGTGCCCCTCAGGCACACTCTTTGGCGCTATCCCCCTGCTTACCGCAGGACCACAGCTCCGTGCTCAAATTGGCGGCCTGTTTTTTTGGAAACTGGGAATCCTGCTGCTTATCCTGTTCCTGTCCATCAAGGTATACCGGCCTTTCTGCCAGTATTTATGCCCCTTAGGCGCAATTTACGGATGGTTTAACCGTTTCAGCCTTTTCCAAATCCATTGGGAAAAAGACCTGTGCACCTCCTGCATGGCCTGTGAAAAGGCCTGCCCCGTATCCCTTTCCCCTAAGGAAATATCCTGCTCCGGGGAATGCATAAGATGCGGCAAATGCGTGGAGGCCTGCCCGGCTGGGTGCCTGCACTTTGCGTCGTCCGGTGCTTTCCCTCACAAATCTAAATCTTAAGTCCCACAGTATTGTTCCTTTTATGACTCTGCAATACGGATAACCGCCTTTACAATATCCGCCTTATTGTTCACACTGTAATCCATAGCCTTCTGGGCATCATCCAAATCAAATATATCCGTCACAATGCCTTTCAGATTTACCTTGCCTGATGCAACCGCATCAATTGCCATAGGATAAATATGACGATAACGGAAAACGGTCTTGAAGGTCAGCTCCTTATCCAGCGCAAGGCTCATGGGCAGCGTCATCTCTCCGCTCTTGCTGTAGCCCACCAGCACAATGGTGGCGCCCTTCTTGGTCATATGTATGGTCTGGACGGTTGTCACCTGTGTGCCCGCTGTCTCAATTGCCAGGTCGCACCCTTTTCCGTCTGTCAGCTTCCTTACTTCCTCCACCACATCCTTCTCACTGCCGTTGATAACGCCATCCGCGCCTAACTCCAATGCCTTTTGCAGACGTTTTTCCATGATATCCACCACATATACCTTAGATACGCCCATTGCCTTTAAAGCCATCATAGACACAAGACCGATACACCCTGCTCCCATAACCACTGCAGTCTGTCCCGCTCTTGCACCTCCCTGCATAGCTGCATGGAACCCTACTGCCAAAGGCTCAATCAATGCGCCCTCCATGGTGCTTACATTATCCGGCAGCTTAAAGCATAAATCCGCCTCATGGGCCACGTACTCCTGAAATACACCGTCTACCGGCGGCGTTGCAAAAAAGACTACATCCGGGCAGAGATTGTAACGGCCTGTTTTGCAGAATTCACAGTGGCCGCAGGTCTTTCCGGGCTCTAAAGCCACTCTGTCGCCAACCTTAAGATGCTTCACATCCTTACCCACTTCCACAACCGTTCCCCCTGGCTCGTGTCCAAGTACAAAGGGCGGCTTTACCACATAATCTCCAATGGCCCCTGACTCGTAATAATGCAGGTCACTGCCGCAGATACCCACATACTCAAGCTTAACAAGCACCTCATTGTCCTTTGCTTTAGGGATATCCCGTTCCTCAAATCCCATCTTTCCAATCCCCAGCATTACCGCCACTTTCATTTTACCTTCCATGTTGTTACCCTCCTGATTTTTTACTCGCTTTATTTTCTACTTTATTAATTAGTTTTATTATGTTTTTAATTTTATATCTGCCGACTATTTCTGTCAATACCCTTTTCAAAACAAATATTAATACCGTTATGAAATTTTTTCATATGCCAGCCTTGGATAATTATCCTCCGTCACATATATCGTTCCACAGTGGACAAAACCATTTTTTTCAAGCAGATTCTGCATCACATAATTGTCCCCATGGGTATCCATGCGCAGATGGCCGCACTTCTCAAAGGCCCAGTCAATACAGCATTTCCCAATGCCTTTCACGGTTCCGTCCCCTGCGATTCGGTGGATAACCCCATATGGACTCTCCTTAGTCCACCTGCCGTCTTCTATCATCTTATAAGCCGGCTCCACGTCCTTACCATAATCAAAGAAAAACGTGCCCACGATTCTGCCCTCGCTGATGCAGACATAGCTTTTGCCTTTCCCAATATCTTCCCGTATTAATCCTTTTGGGGGCCAGTTTGTGGGCCCCCATTGATTTGGATTATTATGCTCCGCCATGAACTGCCGGGCATAGGCATAAATCTCCATAATGCACTGAAAATCTTCCTCTTTTGCACAACGTATTACCATTTCTTTATCTCCGCTATCCGTTTTCCGCTTCTTCAAAACCGATTCTTAAGTCTGCGCCGCCTCTTAAAAGGGCAGCTCTACCTCCCCTGTTTTCTCGATTTGGAGCTCCGAAAGTTCCATTCCGCTTACTGAAAAATAAAGCTTTATGTAGTGGTTCCCCATAACGAATCCCAAATCCAGCGACTGCTTCGTCCATTCCTTATCAGAACCATTTATATGGAAGGTTCCTTTCAGCTGGTTGTCCATAAACACTGACACAGACATTTGTGAAAGTTCCGCCGTATCCGCACCGGCGCGCATCTTTGCAGAAAGTCCGTAAAGTCCCCGTTCCTTCGCCTGAATACCAAACATCTCACTGCTTCCGCCCTCTGTGCTCACACCGCTCATATCAAGGATTGTATCTTTCTCAATCACATGATACACAATATTCTGCATATCTTCCTCTACATCATCCTCATTTCCAACCACTATAAGGTCATCCTCAGGGGTCTTTCCGAGGAAACGATCCATCACAGGCGAGCGCATAAGCATCCGGCAGATATTATCGGCGCACCTTAAATACTCTCCTCTGGTTGTCCTGCCCTTTTCCATAGCTTCCATGGAATCATCATGCGTTGCATTGGATGCGGAATCCGCTGTCACCATGAACAAATCGTTCTGAGCCCGCACCATCACACTTGTATTCTGCAAGGACGGTTTTTGGCCTTCTTCGTTCATTTTTGCCCACCAATCCGTCATAACAATACCGTCAAATCCCCACTCCCTGCGCAGAATATCTGTCACAAGGTCATAATTACCTGCCGTCCAGATACCGTTTACCGCGCCGTAGGTCGTCATGATAGAATAAGCGCCGCCATCCTTTACCGCAATCTCAAAACCTTTCAAATAGATTTCCCGAAGGGCTCTCTCCGACACCACGGAATCAATATCATGACGGTGGAATTCCTGGTTGTTGGCGGTAAAATGCTTCATGGTACCGGTAACGCCTGCATAACCCATACCCTTAATCTGGGCCGCCGCCATGGTTCCGGTGAGATACGGGTCTTCCGAAATATATTCAAAGTTACGCCCGTTTAAAGGATTGCGGTGAATATTGATCCCAGGGCCTAACAAAGTGTCAATCTTATTTTTGCGCAGCTCCATTCCTTCCATCTGATAGAGTTCCTCCACCAGGGCCATATTGTAGGTACATCCGAGAGCGGTTCCATTTGGAAGGGAAAATGCCCGTGTGCCGCAGTCCATACGAATACCGGAAGGACCGTCCGCACAGCAGCCAACCGGAATGCCGAATTCCTCAAGGCGCTCGGTCACGCCTCCAAAAGCTGCTGCCGTTCCCGGCGTTACCTTAGGACTGCACATGCCTTCTCCCCGCACAATACAGGCCAAATCTTCGTTGCTAAGCTGAGCCAGGAAGGTTTTCATATCTATACGTTTTTCATAAACATCTGCAAGTTTATACCCTTTATCGCCGCTGTAAGGAATGTCCTCCGGACGCTCCTTCGCGATTTTATCCACAGGATTTATCGTCCTCAAAGGCACTGCCTCATAGCCCAGGGAATATTCTTCCCCGTCTACAGCCGGGCGGAAACGCTCAAAGGACTGCACAGGCGCCATGGCCTCTTTCAGCTGCTCCGTCACCACCGTCTCTTTTACTTCAAAGGAACCTGCAAGGACTGCGCCTCTTACATCCGTTCCTGCATAAATGCCATAGGTCCCTGCCTCCAAAACATAACAGGATTTATGGCCTGTACACCCACTGTCATCATAAGATGCCAGAGACGCCTTTGGCACGGAAAACGAAAGCGTACATGCCTCCCCCGGCGCAAGCTCCCCGGTCTTTTCATAAGCCTTTAATTCCCTTACAGGTTTGCCCAGCTTGCCCTGAGGAGCCGCCACATAAAGCTGAACCACTTCTTTTCCTGAAAATGCTCCCGTATTTTTTACGGTCACATCCACGCAAATCCGCTCTTTCTCCCATGTTGAAACTTTTCCCTGACCTGTTTCCCCGGACAAAGTTTCCTCCCGGAAATCGGATATTTCCACTGTAAAATCCGTATAAGACAGGCCAAAGCCGAAAGGATACAGCACCTTATCCTTCGCAAAAGTCTCAAAATAACGGTAGCCTACATAGATATCCTCCTGATAAAAATTCTCCTTTGCATCCCCAAAATTTTTCGTGGAGGGATAATCTTCAATATCCTTTGCAATCGTATCCGAAAGCTTACCGCTGGGCGATACCTTTCCGCACAGAACGTCCACCGCTCCGTTTCCGCCTTCCTGTCCGCCCTGCCATACATACATGACGGCGGAAGGATTGTATTTCTCCACCCATTTCATATCAATGATATTTCCCACATTCAAAAGAACGGCAACTTTTTCAAAAGCTCCGCACACCTTCGCAAGCATATCCTCCTCAGCCTCCGTGAGAAGATAGCTTCCCGGTATGGCCTTTGCATCCTGATCCTCTCCGGCTGTCCGGCCAATCACTACAATGGCAATATCGGATTCCCTTGCAGCTTCCTCCACAAGCTCCTTCGTCAAGGGCATTTCCTGCTGGCTCCAGGGCTCCTGGCCCCAGCCTGCACCCTTATCAAAAGGATGCTCCTTTACCCAGCCGTCATACACCTCCATCAGCTTCTCATTCAGCCGAATATCCTCATTTTCCTTCAAGGCATCCAAAATACCCACAACCCGCTTCACATTCACAAGTCCCCCTGAGCCTGTTCCGCTTTTATAATAATGCAGCGCAATCCTTCCGAACACCGATACCTTGCTGCCCTTATGAATCGGCAATGTCTGTTTGTCATTTTTCAGCAGCACGCAGCTCTCTCCTGCAACCTGCCTTGCGAGGGCGCGGTACCTGTTCATATCCAGTGTATAATTTGCCATGATTTTTCTCCTTCCGAAATATTCATCCTGTTACTATCATATAATATTCAATCTGTTTTTTCCAGCTGTATTTCATCATTCTGCCAATTCCTTATGCTCCTCAAGCCACCGCATTGCCATATATGCATAAACCGCACAGCCCTTCACCTGTGCATTTTCATCAAACCTCACCTGGGGATGATGCTGCGGATGAACATATCCTTCCTGCGGTTTCCCGGCCGCCATAGCCAGCATACTCGAGGACGCCTATGCGCTTAGCTTATTTCTTTCACAATCCGGACCACCTCAATATGCCCGTCGACCAGCATCTCATAAACCGGCGGCTCATCCCCCTTATCCTCATTTTTGTTTTCCCAATACCGCCTTGCAAGCCTTAAATTTTCTTCTTTGTGCGCAGTCCCGTCAAAGCATTTGGTAGCGTCGCCCACAAAATAGTTACCCTCCACATAGAGCTTGACGATATGAAAAGTGGGCCGTCCGATTCTGACAAAAAACTGGGCCCACTTTTCCGCCTCCTCAAAGGTTTTCGACACATACAGACAACTCATCCTTGAAGGGAAGCCCGGATATTCTTTCCTCCTGACCTCCTCCATTGCCAGCTCCCTTAAGGCTACCAAAGTGTGATGCTCCGACTTTTCAGCTTCATACCGGGCAGGATTTTCGTAAATTTCATCCACGATTCTTTGTCTTTCCATCACTCTCTGATAAACGCCGTTGTGATGTGTTTCATCAAAAATAATCTGCTGGCCTTCCTGCATAGGCCTTTCTGTTACAACGTGATATACGTACATTCCGATTCTCCTTTTTGCTGACGGCAGCCCCCATGCTTAAAAAGCCGTAAAAACTCCTGTTCTCACGGCTTTCTTTACTATATAAACTCCATCTTCACTTCCATCCTGTTCCCCACAGCCGTAACCACCGCTTTACTCCCTGTTACCAAAGGCATCATAGGCGGCAGATGGCCCAAATCCGCATCCATAATCACCGGCACCTTGTGCTTTTGCACCGTAGGCAGAATCGCCTGATACTGGTCAAGCCCCATCATTTCCTGTCCATGGCAGAGAGGACGTCCAATCAGAAAACCTTTCACATGCTCAAACCACCCGGCCTGCTCCATCTGCCACATAGCACGTCTGATTGCAAAAACATTTAAATCGCAGGATTCCAGGAACCAGATAAATCCGTCTTCTTTATATTTTTCCGAAAAATCCTTCACCTTGTCAAAACGAGTTCCCAGCAGATTGACCAGGCAGTCCATACATCCTCCCAAAAGGCGCCCTTCCATGGAAATGCTGCTACTCTCTGTCAGCCTTCCGCCCTCGCCCGGTGTATAAAGCTTCAAATTTAATTCTTCCGTGCACTGATAAGGAGCCAGCGGGTTTTCTTCATCCTTTATGCCTTCTTTCTCCCACTTGCCATAGCTGCCCACCGTTTTTCTCTTTCCATGTAAAATCTCCATGGCGTCCGTAAGGGAAGGATGCCACGGCTCCATGCCAAAAGCCGCCGCACAGGGGCCGTAAACAGAGGCCGTATCGCACAGTGTGGTCAGCAAAAAAGTCATATTCGTGTTATCCGAAAATCCCATATACCACTTGGGAGAAGCTTTTTTTATCGCCTGAAAGTCTACATATTCCAGGGTCTCGCACATCATCTCACCACCGCCGCAGGAAATCAGGCACTCGTTATTCTCACTTAAATAGTATTCCGTCAGTTCCGCACCGCATTTTTCCGGCGTATTGCTGATGCCGATTCCCTCCTGGGCATAGCAGTTGGGCCCAAGCTCCAATTCATAGCCCATATCCTTCCATTTCTTTTGGGCATTCACAAAAGCTGTTTTATAAGGCTCCGTCGCGCACCCAAAGGAAGGCGCCACAAAACCAATTTTTTTCTTTAAAGAAGCGGGATATCTCATAGTAGTCCTCCATTTCCATCCACGTATTAGTTTCTTCACTAATAGTAGCATACGGCAACTCTCTCTGACAAGCGTATTTCCCTTTTCATTTTGCTCTAAACTATTTCATTATCCCTGATTAATTATCTCAATGCATTTTACTAAAATATGTTTTATTAAAATACGTTTTATTAAAGTACGTTTTATTAAAGTATATTTTATAAAAAAGCCTGCAGACGTCACACAAAACGCCTGCAGGCTTATCATCTTAAAGGTCCATATCTCAGGCCATGGTTCCCTCTCCACCCATCAGCCTTGTCATTTCTTCAATGCGCTCAAGCGGAAAGGGCGGCGCGGTAAGCGGTTTCATTGCAATGGACATAAGCTTCATGGGATTATCGTCAGCCGCAATCCGGTTAGAGCTCATCTGTCCGCACTGCCGACAGCGGTGTATAATTGCCCACTCACCCTTTTTCCTGACCCACACAGCCACCGGCTCCATATAGCCGCCGCAGTCCGACGCCCGATCCCCTGGCTCTATATCCACATGCAGGCTCATCAGGCAGTTGGGACAATGATTCCTGTGGTCGCTCCCTGCGCCCTCCGGCACCACTTCCCTTCCACAGCCCCTGCACACGAACACTTCATTGCAGGCGTGCCTTCTGTAATACCCTTTCTCAAATGATTTTCTTTTATTTTCCCTATTCAATTGTATCCCCTCCATGTCTGAATTCATTATCTTAAGAATTGTAATTATCAGAACCGTGGTTCTTTCAATCGCAATTCCTTGAACTACTGCTTACAGGAGGTTTCTTTCGCATATTTCTGAGAATTCTCTGTATACTCTTTTCCGTCAGGTAATAGCTCTGCGCCAGCTCTTTAATGGAAATGCCACTTTGATACCGGACAAAAATTTCCTCGTTCCTTATGCGCAACCTTTCACTTACGCCTGTACCGGAACCCCATTTTTCCCTGCACGCTTCCTTTTGAGGGACATAAATTGTCTCTCCGCTTACATACATCTGCAGAATCTCAAGAACGTTTTTTGGCAGAACATCATCCGCCCTTCTATAGCTCATAGCCGCCTCCTAATTATTTACTTTCAGGAAAGGCAATGGCCATAACAATTTTAATTTTATACTAGGCGGCATATGTCGCCTGCTATAGTTGTCATAGCCACTGCTATGCAACGGCTTCGGTATTCTTCTTCATAAAAATCCCCATTCTTCAAAACATTTTCTTTACTATCTTAAATTTCTTAATGTTAGTAACATTTTGTTACTTAAAACATTTTACTTTACATTGCGTTAAACTGCAACCTCACAAATTGTTAAAAAAAAGCATGTTCCACGCAGCCACTTGCCTTTGGCTTCTTTGTTACAAAATCTGTCTCATTTGAAGCTGTTCCACAATTGGTCGTATTTTACAGAACAAAAGACCGGTGACGACTGATTCAGCAAGCTGACTTCCGAACCGCTCCGGAGGGCTTTTCCTTTCCACACATGCACAGAGAAAGCGCCAGCGCCGCTACCGCCCCGCTCAGCTTTCCTCCCAGCAAAGGGCCCAATAACTCCGGTTCGGTACTTATGGTAAACCCAATATGGGCCGCCAAAAGGCTTGCCGCGCTTACCAGGAAAGCAGCGTTCACCACTTTTCCCTTTTCATCCATATTCGAATACATAGCCAGCGCAGGAATCACGCTTACACTTCCCACAAGCAGCCCGGCCATGCTCTCGGGCTTCATGCCAAGCTTTCCGCCCAGCCATGTAAAAGGCTTTTTCAACAGCCTCTGCAAAAATTCCGCGGCGGGGAGACTTCCCAGCATGACAATCCCAATGGAAGCCACTACGTCCATTGCCTCTTTTATCGGCGCCATTCCCTTTACCGGATTGATGCCGCACATATATTCCACTGCCGCCAATATCAGCCCCACCAGAATCACTACCCGGATGCCCCTTGCAAATCCGCAAAATCCCCGGACCATTTTGTCCGGATTTTTCCATAGGCCTACTAACAGCAAAACAGCCAGCGCAAAAGTGGGCAGATTCTGGTGAAAGCAGCGTCCCAGTGGAATCCCTGCAAGTACCCCGCCCGCTAAAAGTCCCACAGGCATGGTAATCAGACCGTACATGATTCCTCTTGCAAAAAACTGCCGCTCCTGCTTATCAATCATCCCCATGCCCACCGGAATGGTAAACACAAGTGTGCATCCGAAAATTGCACCGGACACAATCCCACTATAGCTCCCAATGCTCTTATCCATCGCCAGCTCCATTGCAAGCTGATAGCCGCCCATATCAATGGCAAGCAGGCTTCCAAACATGGCCGGATCCACGCCGATTTTCCGATAAAAGGGCACAATAAGCCTTCCAAGCACATCCGCCAGCACAGGCGCAAGACAAATCATCCCCGCCATGGAAAGAGCCGTAGGGCCAAGGAGACAGAATCCTTCTTCAAACCTTTCCCCATAGCCACGCTTGTTTCCCCTGATGCTGTCGATTCCTCCTACTATCACACCTGCTGCCATAATCAGCATTAATACACGGTTCATGCCAAGTCCTCCTGTTGCCCTTTTCATCATACAGGTTTTTCGTTAAACCTCCTGCTGCCCTTTTCATCATACAGGTTTTTCGTCAAGCCTCCTGTCCGCAAAAGCATGCCGGACTCGGTCCCGCCAACTTAAGGATAACCTTAAATCCGGCTGCTGCAACCTGTGACAGCCTCCACTGCATCTACCGGCTGTTTCAAATTCTCCCGGGCGCCCAGCACCCCTTCTGCATGGTATCCTCTATTTCTTCTATAGTTCTCGGGGTAATCACCGAAAGATTCTCACAACCATCTTCCGTCACAAGACAGTTGTCCTCCAGCCTGAATCCGATCCCCCACTCCTCATGGTAAATTCCCACATCCACGCAGAAAACCATCCCCGGTGCAATTACCTTTGGCAGTTCAATCACATCATGTACGTCAAAGCCCACATGATGGGCTCCTCCATGCCACATATAGGTGCCGATATCCTCCACATTTTTCAACACACCCGCTTCCTTTAACATAACCGCGTTATACCTTCTGATTTCCCCGTCCACATCAGCCATAAGCATACCCGGTTTAATCATACTGAACATATGATTGGAAGTCCTAAGCGCGCACTCATAAAGCAGCCTTTGCTTTTCATTATATTTTCCATTGCAGGGCCATCCTCTGGACACGTCGTTCATCAGGTTGTCATACCATGCACCCACATCATTCAGTACCATATCCCCGTCCAAGGCCTGTCCTTTGTAGGAATAATAATGAATACAAAAATTATTTTTCCCTGCGGAAATAATAGAGGGAAATGCCGGCCCTTGGGGGCCGTACTGTCCTAAAACATAGTCAAATACCGCCTTGTACTGATACTCATACATGCCAGGTTTTGAAGCCTTCATCATGGCTGTGATACCGTCCCTTGTAATCTTTTCCGCCTCCCGCATAGCCGCTATCTCACAAGGCTGCTTGATTGTCCGCAGACGGCGCAGGATAGCATTGGCGTTTTCAATCCGTAAGTATGGGTAAGCGGCCGATGTCTGGGCCAGCAGCCAGTGCTCCGGCCTGTCCCTGTCGTCAGGCTCCTCCTTGTAAAGATCCAAATACAGATACCGGTAATTCCCAACGGAAGCCAGCTTATGAAAATCCCCTCCAAATTCCTGCACATAGGCAAGCTCCCGTATCCCTGATAACTCCTGCACCTGCTCCGGCTTAAGCCGCTCTCCCGTCCACCGCTCTTTCATCGGGTCAGGGGGCAGAATATAAATCTTTTCCTCCACATTTCCCGCCGAATCCTTCACAGCCAGCAAAACAAACTCCTTGCTGTCAAGTCCGGTTAAATACAGAAAATTCCTGTCCGTATAAAAGGGATAATATTCGTCGTTGGTCTTACGCACTTCCCTGCCCGAAAACATCACCAGCAGAGAATCCGCTTTCATCTCCCGATACATCCGCTCCCTGTTTCCCTGATAAAATTCTTTCTCCATCTCCACACCATTCCTTTCCATAACCTCTAAGTTCAAACACTTCTTAAGTTACAAATACTTCTCACCTTGCAAATACTTCTTAATCTGCATATGCTTCTCAGCCTGCAAATACTTCTTTATCCATAAATACTTCTAAGCCTATAAATATTTCTAAACCCACAAATACTTCCAAGCCCGTAAACACTTCTCAGCCTGTAAACGCTTCTCAGCCTGCAAATCTCCTCCATACTATACCACACCACCCTCTTAAGCACCACCCTCAAAAATATAATGTACATCCTCACAAAAAATGTTATAATGGGCGTTAGCAAGGAGAGCATACTTGCATGTTCGACGAGCGGTGAACGGCAATCATGAAACTATGATTCATGATATAATGTACACACTGGAATGTGCCACTACGCTCTCTCACTGCCCCAATCATAAAAGGAGGAATATTAAAATGGGATTGTTTTCAAAAAAGCCAAAAGAATTAGTGTACGATGCGGCAGAGTGCCAAAGGAAAAAGGAAATCATGCGCAAAATGTGGAATGAGGAAATTGCTGACGGGGACAGCTATGAAATTCTCCTTGCCGGCCAGACATCTTCCAAATTTGAACAGGGATTCTTTTTCGATACCAACACTACAACCTTTTACCACTATATCGTAGGCTATCGCAAAAGCGACAGCAAAATTGCCATGATACAGGTAGACCGGGAATTGACCCAGCACAGTGAAGCTTTTTATGTGGATATGGACGCGGTTGTAGGCGTAAGCTATGAGCCTAAAGTAAAGCAGGCATGGCTTCTCTACCGCAAAAACTATGGTTCTTTTGGGGAGCAATTCAACATTAGCGACACCGGCAGCAAAACGGTGGCCGGCATTGCCAACCTGGTTCAGGTCGAGGAAAGAGAAAAATTCCTGGACTTCTTAGAGGAGCTGCGCAGCCGTCTGGAAAAAGAAGGTCATAAACAGGAGAAATGGAGACGCGTATGATAGGACGATTGATTAGAAGCTTTTCCACATTTTCCGCAACCCTTTTATTTTTTGGCTGCATTCTTCTTGGTGTCATGATAAAGCAAGGCGTCTTTCCGCAAATCCTGCTGCCCTCCCAGGATTATGATTACGTGCTGGAAAAGGGATTAAAAAAGGGCATGCATGTTAAAGGAGAACTGTTTTACAGTCTCGGCAGCTTTGCTTCAAAAGAAAGCTACACCCAATACGAGAATTCCAGAACCCCCTCCAAAACCAATGGCTATTATTACCTGATTCCTGTGGGGGAAGGCGGAATGGCCGGAGTGTATATCCGCAAGGATGATTTGGATGCCATGGAGCAGCTGACGGATGAAACCTATGACTATTTAACAGGTGGAAGTTTCCCTGAAACCAGCATTCATTTTGATGGAGTTGCCGTAAAAATGAACGCCAACCTGAAAGGTCTGGAAAGTGCCTTTCGGGAACAACTGGAATACATGGGCTACACTAAGAGCGAGATAGAAGAACTCCTCTCCTCCTATTCAGATGGAGAATGTCTTGTTCTTTACGGTCCCGCCGACATGACAGTTATATATGTTATGATTGCCGTAACATTTATCTTGATTTTTACCGGAATTATTTTAATTCTACGCAATTATAAAAAAGAAGCGTGAGCACGAAGGAGATAGCAATGAATATTCAGATTATCACCGATTCATCATCGGATATTGTAAACGTAACCCGTGAGGATCTTACTGTCCTTCCCATGAAAATTACCTTTGACGAAGAAGAATTCCTTGACGGTGTAAACCTGACCCACAAAGAATTTTATGAAAGACTCATTGAATGTGATGCCCTGCCCACCACCAGCCAGATTCCTCCCTATGAGTTTGGTGAGGCCATCAGAAAGGTGACCGAAGCCGGCGGCATTGCCATTATCATCACCTTGTCCGGTAAACTCTCCGGTACCTATCAGAGCGCATGTATCGCCGCACAGGAATTTGAAGGCAGAGCCTTCGTGGTGGACAGTGAAAACGCAACCGTAGGGGAACGTGCTCTGGTGGAATATGCCCTTCAGCTTAAGGATGCTGGCATGGAGCCCCAGGCCATTGTGGAAAAGCTTGAGGCTGATAAAAAGAAAATCCGGCTGATTGCCCTTTTAGACACACTGGAATATTTGAAAAAAGGCGGCCGTATCTCCAAAACCGTGGCCTTTGCCGGAAATGTCCTGTCCATTAAACCTGTTGTAGGGGTTGTGGACGGCGAGGTTGCCATGCTGGGAAAAGCGAGGGGTTCCAAGCAGGGTAACAATCTTCTTGCCCAGCATATTGCCACTTCAGGCGGCATTGATTTTACGAAGCCTTATTTCTTAGGCTACACAGGTTTAAGCGATACACTGATGCAAAAATATATCACTGACAGTGAAACCCTCTGGAGGGAACATGTGGACAGTCTTCCTGTTGCCACTGTGGGCGGCACTATCGGAACCCATGTAGGCCCTGGGGCCATTGCAGTCGCATTTTTTGCTCTTTCCTGACAGGTCACCCTGCCGCCCTTTAAAGCAACCCGCAAAAGGCGGCAGGGCTTATGCATAATCCCTTATTCCGGTGACGACAGGTCAAGTGTGTCCATGAACGGCCGTATATAATCATAAATCTCCCCGAAATCAATCCGGCAGTCCCCTTCGAAAATCTGTACCGGAACCACATCCCCAAATCCATATATGGCGGGAGGTGCCGCATGCTCCAGGTCATGCACAATCACCTTCTGATGTTCCGGGTCTATCATCCAATATTCCCTGACCCCTGCGTCCGCATATTTCTGCAATTTTAAATACATGTCCTTCTTCCGCGTGGATTTTGAAAATATCTCGGCTACAAAATCCGGTGCGCCATACACCATACCGCCGCGCAGTTTCTCCCTGTCGCATACCACAAACACATCAGGTTGAACCATCGTTTTATTATCGCAATCCAGCCGAACATCCAGCGGCGCATATCCCGGGATACATTTTCCTTTATTCTGCCTGATGTAATTGGATATACGGTTGAATATTTCCCCTCCAATCATCTGATGAATGTAATTCGGCGCCGCCATATCATAAATCACGCCGTCAATCAGTTCCACCCTATGTTCTTCCGGAATTCGATAATAGTCTTCCACCGTATAGTCTCCCTGTCTCTTTTCATAAGAATAAATTGCCGACGGTTCCATTATTGTGGATTTCTCCGCAAGAAATACTCTTTCAAGCGCCTGCAGTGTTTCGTAACGTGGTGCCTTCGTAATGCCCCCTAAAACTTTCTGGACCGTGCCAACAGGAAGGCCTGACCGCTCCGCAATCTGCTCATACGAAAAGCCCATTTCTTTTTTGCGTTCTTTCATTTCTTCGATTGTCATGAATCACCCTCCATATATATCCATCAACATCTTTGTTTATATCCATATTTTACTCTATTTCAATCCATTTCTCAACCACTTTTTATTGTTTTATGCATTTTTAAATGCACATACAATCCACATTTTATCCATATTGAATCAGGCAGGCACTTTCCAAAATTTTACGAAAGCATAATCTGTTCACTGCCAGTTACTTTTCAGATTCTTTTAATCCTGATTTTATTTGACAATCACTCTATTCCATGATAGTAATAAGCTGATACGTCAGCATTTGACCAATAAGCTGACCTGTCGGCGTTTGACCAATAAGCTACTAGCGTTTGACCAATAAGCTGACCTGTCAGTGTTTGGTGTGTACGGAGGAAAAAACATATGGAATGGAATTTATTATTTTTCTTTAACAGTATTTTACTTGGAATCGGCCTTGCCATGGATGCCTTTTCGGTATCCCTTGCAAACGGTCTCCACGAACCCGAAATGAAGTGCACCAAGATGTACGGTATTGCCGGGATTTTTGCATTTTTTCAGGCTCTGATGCCGCTCATCGGCTGGGTATGCGTACACACAATTGTCGGGTACATCCGCGCATTTGAAAAACTGATTCCATGGATTGCCCTCATACTGCTTCTTTTTATCGGCGGAAAAATGTTGGCCCAGGGCATTTGGAACCGGGAAACGGAAGATGAAACGCCTAAAGTTGGGCTCTCCGCTCTTTTTGTACAGGGTATTGCCACCTCTATAGATGCGCTGTCCGTGGGCTTTACCATAGCGGATTACAGCCTTTACAAAGCCTGTGTCTGCGCACTGATTATTGCAACCGTAACATTTTTCATTTGTATGGCGGGACTTGTCATCGGGAAAAAATTCGGTACCTGTCTTTCCGATAAAGCATCCATTGCCGGAGGTGCCATACTGATCGTCATAGGATTGGAGATATTTATCACCGGCATATTTTAACTCCCTGGCACTTTCACTTCGTAAGATCAGCTAAAATCAGCATCCGCAAAATCCCTCTCCGCATAATTGACAGATTAGGGACTTGCATTGTAAAATATAAGGGTATATGAATTTTTTTGTTACCTAAGGGAGGGAGCAGAAATGTACCGTTGCCACGTTCATTTCTATTTAGCAGGCCGTCAATGCAGTCTGTTTGACATTATCAGGGAAATACCTGCCCTTGATAATTTTACACATGATTTTTTTGAAAGTGATGAGCCGGATGCGGCGTCTGCCGCTAAGGCAGATGTGATTTTCGTTCATTCACAGGGACTGGACGTCAGCTGCACGCTGCAAACCCTTATTGGCGGTATGCGCCAGGATACGGAACTGATTTTGCTTATGGATAAAGAAAATTTTCCTCCTTCCCCGGAGGAGCTGACCCGGATAAAAGATATATGGACTCTGCCCATGTCAGAATCCGAAATCCGTTTCCGCTTTTTAAGGTGGCAGCAGGCTTATAAGCAAAGCAAGGATTTCTGGCAGACCAATCAATATTTGGAATCCACCATCAACAGTATCCCAAGCTTGGTCTGGTATAAAACGAAAGACGGCATCCATGAAAAAGTAAACGACAGTTTTTGTAAAACCGTAAACAAGACAAAAGAGCAGGTTCAGGGCCGCCGCCATGCTTATATATGGGATGTGGAACAGGATGATCCCGCCTGTATAGAATCCGAAGACACCGTTATGCGTTTAAAGAAAACCTGTGTGTCCGAGGAGATTATTCAGACCGGTGAAGGGAAACGACTCCTTACCACCTATAAATCCCCGTTGTATGACCTGGATGGAAGTGTAATGGGAACCTTGGGCGTTGCCATTGACGTAACGCAGGAGCGTGCATATGAACGTGAGATTATCCAGAAAAACCATACTCTGGAAACTCTTTTCACCACCATGGACTGCGGCGTCATGTGCCATTCTCTGGATGGTTCCCGTATCATAAGCATCAACAGGGCCGCTCTTAAAATTTTAGGCTATGAATCTGAGGAAGAACTGCAAAACGACGGATTTGATATGGTTGCAACCTCTGTAATGGACGAGGACAAGGAAACCCTTCGCTCCTCCATCCAATCCTTAAAAAAGGCAGGGGACAATGTCAGTGTGGAATACCGCGTGCGGCGCGGTGACGGGGAGATTCTTCATGTGCTTGGCAACGTCAAGCTGGTTGAGGAACATGGGGAACTGTTCTATCAACGTTTCCTTTTAGACTATACCGCTCAGAAACTACAGGAAAAGAGAGAACGTATGGAGCAGGAGCAGCGGCAGGCCGAGTTGGTCCGCGCACTCAGCATTGACTATGTTCTTGTCTGCTATTTCGATCTTGCAACCGGCGCCGGAAAGGCCCTTCGCCTTGAAGATTGCCGCCAGCATATATTAAGCTCTATTTTTTCCGGTGATATATCGCTGAATGAAAGCATGGAACGCTACATACAAACCTGCGTTTATCAGGACGATCGGGATATGATGCGTCAGGCATTTCTCCATGGCCATCTGAAAGACGATTTACTTGAAAAAAAGACATATTATATCAATTACCGCACATTCTGCAACGGCCAGTTAAAATATTATCAGATAAAGCTGGTACTTGTAGACAGAAAATCAGAGCACCAGGGCGCTGTTTTAGGCTTCAGAAGCGTGGATGAAGAAACCCGCCGGGAGCTGGAAAAGAAAGCGCTTTTAGAGGATGCCCTCATGCAGGCCAACCGGGCAAGTAAGGCAAAAAGCGTATTTCTCTCAAATATGTCCCACGACATCCGCACTCCAATGAATGCAATCGTCGGCTTTACGGCCCTTGCCCTCACCCATATTGAACAGAAAGAACTGGTGGAGGAATATCTGAAAAAGATTATGACCTCCGGAAATCATCTCCTGAGCCTGATTAATGATATTCTGGATATGAGCCGTATTGAAAGCGGAAAAATGCATCTGGATGAAAAACGCTGCAGCCTGCCTGATATTTTGCACGGGCTTCGCAATATTGTTCAGGCAGATGTTTACGCCAAACAGTTAGAGCTCTACATGGATGCGGTGGATGTTCTTGATGAGGAGATTTATTGTGACAGACTGCGGCTTAATCAGGTGCTTTTAAATCTGCTCAGCAATTCCATTAAGTACACTGCCGCCGGCGGCACAGTCAGTATACGTGTTACGGAAAAAACCGGGGCCCCGGCAGGGCATGCGACCTATGAATTCCATATCAAAGACACCGGTATTGGAATGAGTCAGGATTTTGCCGCCCGAATTTTTGAACCCTTTGAGCGGGAACGCAATTCCACCATCAGCGGTATCCAGGGAACCGGCCTGGGAATGGCAATCACAAAAAATATCGTAGACATGATGAATGGAACCATTCAGGTAAAAACAGAAAAAGGTGTGGGAACCGAATTTATCCTTACGCTTACCTTCCGTCTGTATTCCGGCACCAAAGAGCCTGTCGTCATACCGGAATTCAAGGATTGCCGGGCTCTGGTCGTTGATGATGATTTCAACACCTGCGACAGTGTAACCTACATGCTTCAGCAGATAGGCATGCGTGCAGAGTGGACTCTCTCCGGAAAGGAAGCTGTCCTTCGCACCCGTCAGGCCCTTACCCGCAATGACAATTATTGTGTTTATATCATTGACTGGCGTCTGCCCGATATGAACGGCGTAGAGGTTACCCGCAGAATCCGAAAGGAAATGGGGGAAGATGTACCGATCATTGTTCTGACGGCATATGACTGGTCGGATATAGAGGAGGAAGCAAAAGAAGCCGGCGTCACGGCCTTTTGCAGCAAGCCTTTGTTTATGTCGGATTTGAGAAACTGCCTGCACTCCATCGTAAACGCAGACGATTCCGATAAAGCCGAAGGAATAAATGAACTGTCCGGAGAACGCACAGGACGTATTTTGTTGGCTGAGGATAATGAACTGAATCAGGAAATTGCCACCGCCATTTTAAATGAAGCGGGATTTTCCGTTGAAGTTGCAGGAAACGGCCGGATTGCCGTAGATATGCTAAAGAACTCAACGCCCGGCTACTATCAGCTTATTCTTATGGATGTGCAGATGCCCGTAATGGACGGTTATGAGGCCACCAAACTCATTCGCGGGCTGGAAGAATCCCGGCTGTCCTCGATTCCCATCATTGCAATGACGGCCAACGCCTTCATTGAAGATAAGCAGGAAGCCCTGCGGGCAGGTATGAACGGCCATATTGCCAAACCTATTGACATAAAAATCTTGTTACAGACTCTTGACAGTATATTGAAGTAATTTTCACAGCCGGAAAGATTATCTTATCACTTTCCGGCTGTAAAAATTTTCCCTTTTATTCTTTCGTCCCCCGCATCTTATCCCGAAGTTTCCATTCCTTTTCCGGCTCTATCACATCCGGGGCGTTACCCAGCAAATCACAACTCTCCTTCCTGTCACATAATCCCCCGGCGCATACACACGCCATACGGGTTTTTGTATAAATATTATTCTGTTCATCCCTTACATAAGCTACCGGCTGTAAGCCTGTATAATGGGTTTCCCTGCAAAATCCCTGCACATATAAATACTTTATATCCGAATCGTTTATCTCTGCATATGTTTCCATCTTTTTCTGTCCTTTAGTCCATATCCATAATCAGCTTTTACATTACAAAGTCAAACAGACTAATCTGGTTTGACTCCGGCAGCTCCCCTAACAGATGCAGGCTGTACATCAAATCTACAATGGATTTTGACACCTTTGCCCGCTCTCTGAAATCATCCTTGGATAAAAAGGGACCGCCCTTTGCCGCCTCCACAATGGAATCCGCCGCCTTCTCTCCCAATCCGTCGATACTGTTTAAGGAAGGCATCAGTTTTCCGTCCACGATTTGAAAGTTCCGCGAATGAGCCAGAAAGATGTCAATGGGTACAAAATCAAAGCCCCGGGCATACATCTCCTGGACAATCTTCATATCTTTAAATGTATCCTGCTCCTTCTTTGACAGGGTATCGCTTCTTCTCTTATAATCTGCCATGGCGTTTTCAAGATGCTGCTGCCCCAGACACATCAATTCATAGGAAAATGCCGATGCACGGATAGAAAAATAAGCCGCATAATAGGCCAGTGGATAATTGATTTTACAGTAAGCAATCCGCCATGCCATCATAACATAAGCCGCCGCGTGGGCCTTGGGGAACATGTATTTAATCTTCTTGCAGGACCAGATATACCAATCCGGTATTCCCTGCTTTACCATCGCTTCCTCCCACTCGGGTTTTAAGCCTTTACCTTTACGCACGCTCTCCATGATGGTAAAAGATAAAGCACTGTCCATCCCCTGATTAATCAGATATATCATAATATCGTCACGACAGCAGATTGCCGTTGAAATGGTCGCCTTTCCATCCATAATCAGCGTCTGTGCATTCCCCAGCCACACATCCGTACCATGCCCTAATCCGGAAATCCGAATCAGGTCTGAGAACTGTTTGGGCTTGGTGTCAAGGAGCATCTGAATGACAAATTCCGTACCAAACTCCGGTATGCCAAGAGAACCTACAGGACAGCCGTCAATCTGCTCCGGCCTGATCCCCAGGGCCGAAGTATTCTGGAACAGTGACATCACCTGCGGATCGTCCAGTGGAATTTTCGTAGGGTCAATCCCGGTCAAATCCTGTAACATACGAATCATGGTGGGATCATCATGGCCCAGTATGTCAAGCTTTAGCAGGTTGTGGTCAATGGAATGATAATCAAAATGGGTGGTTACTATGTCCGTACTCATATCATTGGCCGGATGCTGCACCGGTGTAAAGGAATTGATATCCTCTCCCACGGGCAGGACAATGATTCCGCCGGGATGCTGCCCGGTGCTTCTCCTGATGCCGGTACAGCCTCCCACAATACGGTTGATTTCACAGACCCGTTTTCGTCTTCCCCGTTCCTCATAATAATTTTTCACATATCCATAGGCTGTTTTATCAGCCAGCGTGGCAATGGTACCGGCCCGGTAGGTCTGTCCATAGCCAAAAATAACCTCCGTATATTTATGGGCTTTACTCTGGTATTCTCCTGAAAAATTCAGATCAATATCCGGCTCCTTATCCCCCTTGAATCCCAGGAACGTCTCAAAGGGAATGTCAAATCCATCCTTCATCAAAGGCTTTCCACATACGGGACAGGTCTTATCCGGCATATCACAGCCGGCGTTTCCCGCATAGGCCTTCACCTCCGGAGAATCGAAATCATAATAAAAGCAGTTGGGACATCTGTAGTGTGCGCTTAAGGAATTCACCTCGGTAATTCCCGCCATAAATGCCACCAGGGAGGAGCCAACGGATCCACGGGAGCCCACCAGATATCCGTCCTCCACCGATTTCCACACCAGCTTTTGTGCAATGATATACATAACCGCAAAGCCATTGGTAATGATGGAATGAAGCTCCTTTTCCAGACGGTCCTTCACAATCTGAGGCAGTTCCTCCCCGTACAGCTCATGAGCCCGTTTGTAGCAGATATCGGTCAGAGTCTTATCGCTGTCCGGAATAACCGGCGGGCACTTATCCGGCCGCACCGGCGCCATCACATCAATTCTGTCCGCAATCTTGTTGGTGTTGGTAATCACCACCTCCTCGGCCTTATCGCTGCCTAAGTAGGAAAACTCCTCCAGCATTTCTTCCGTGGTGCGCAGATACAAAGGAGCCTGCTCGTCCGCATCCGCAAATCCCTTGCCCGCCATAATAATCCTTCGGTAAACCTCATCCTCCGGGTCCAGAAAATGCACATCACAGGTGGCAACCACAGGCTTATGGAACTCCTCCCCCAAGGCAACTATCTTCCTGTTGATATTCATAATATCTTCCATGCTGTTTATGGCAGATATCCGCTCGGAATCAATCATAAATTTATTGTTGCCAAGAGGCTGTATTTCCAGATAATCATAAAAATTCACCAGCCGGGCAATCTCCGTTTCCGGTTTTCCTTCCAGCAAAGCGCGGTACAACTCCCCGGCCTCGCAGGCGCTTCCCAAAATCAACCCTTCCCTGTGTTTCATAAGAAGACTTTTTGGCACTCTGGGCCGCTTGCTGTAATAGGTCAGATGGGAAGCCGATACAAGAGCATAGAGATTTTCCCTGCCAATATTATTTTCCGCCAGTATGATCGCATGATAGGAAGGGAGCCTTTTGATAATTTCAGGACTGGCATCCCCCAGGGCATTTACTTTGGCAAGGGTATCAGCCCCCGTCTCCTTTAACATAGGAATAAATTTTACAAAAATTTCAGCGGTTGCCTGGGCATCGTCTACCGCCCGGTGGTGATTTTCCAGAGACACCCCCATGGTCTTCGCCACCGCATCCAGAGTATGCTTTCCCTGATGGGGCAGGAGAATTCTGGCAATTCCCACCGTATCCACATAGGAAAACTCCCGGCTTATCTTCTGACGCAGGGCATTTTCCTTGATAAAGCTCATATCAAAGTTTGCATTGTGGGCAACCAATACCGCATCCCCGCAAAAATCCAAAAATTCCGGAAGCACCTGTTCAATGAACGGCGCATCCATTACCATGCTGTCGTTGATGCCGGTGAGCTTTTCTATCTCAAAGGGAATAGGCACGTCCGGATTTACAAAAGTGGAAAATTTGTCTGTGATTTCCCCCTTCCTGACCTTCACCGCCCCGATCTCGATGATACGATTGTTCACAGGCGAAAACCCTGTAGTCTCTATGTCAAAAACCACAAAGTCTGCACTAAAATCCTGCCCATGCTCCCCTGTCACGATCTCCTGAAGGTCATCCACCAGATAAGCTTCCATGCCATAGATAATCTTAAAGAAATCCTGCTTATCCGGCGCCCCTTCTCCCGCTTCCTTACATTTTGCCTTTTCCGCCTTCCAAAGGTCCTCCCACACGTGATTGGCGTCCGGGAAGGACTGTACTACCCCATGATCCGTAATAGCAATAGCTGGATGCCCCCATTTATAGGCCCGTTTCACAATATCCTTGGCCTCGGATACTCCATCCATATCGCTCATTTTCGTATGGCAGTGGAGCTCCACCCTCTTGCGGGCACTGTTGTCATTTCGCGAGACCGTAAAGTCCGGTATTTTTTTAATTCCTGCAAGGGAGCCGATTGTAAGCTCATTGTCAAACCGGTCAATGGAAGTTAAACCCTTAAGCTTTACAAAAGCCCCGGGCTTAATCCCCTGCTTCATTTCATCCACCTGGTCGTTATGTACAAACAGCTTGATGGTCATGGTATCCGTAAAGTCTGTCACGTCAAACATGAATATGGTTCTTTCGTTTTTGATTTCTCTGGTGTCAAACCGGATGATTTTTCCGCGAATCACCACCTCGCCCATCTCGCCCGCGATATCCTCTATAGGCATGGCTTCTTCCTCAAAATCCCTCCCGTATAGCACATCCGGATTATCGCTTCTCTTAAGAGCCCGCCTGAAATCACCCCTGCCGCCCTTAAAGTCGCCTTTGCGCAGGCCTCCTTTTTCTCTGCTGCCAAAGTCTGACACACTGCCTGCCCCGGCGCCTTTCTTTGCTCCGGCGGATGCACCTTCAAAGGCCGCTCCATTTCCTCTCTGTACCCTTGTTTCACCGCTCTTTTGCCCCTTGGCGCCCTGGGCTTTCAAAGATTCATTTCCTGATGATAGTGCACCCTGTAATGCGCCCTGGGCCGAACTCTGGAAACTGCTCCCCTCCATAGCCTCCACCGCGGCATCACCTATTCCGCCGCCATGGCCTCCCATGGCTCTGGCCGTAATCTCCGCCACCTGACGGGCAATTTTCAAATCATCCTCCTGCTGATGTTTTCCCGACTTCTTTTCCTTATACTCCACCTCGCAGGCAATACCAAAGCCGCAACGCTCGTTAAAGATTTTCTCAAGAATCCTTGACAGCTCCGCCGACCTGCTTCTGGCAGGTATCGTATCTTCAATCACCAGCTTAAGCTCCTTATCCCCTGTAAAGGCAATATCCGCTCCTTTAAACAAATTATATTCAATAGGACTGTAAGCCTTAAGCTCAACCAAAATGCTATCTCTGTAAGCGTCAAGCAGCTTTTGGGGCGTGTACTGCTCCGACAAATGAAACCGCTCGTACAGCTTAACCACCACATTGTGAATGGCAAAGAATTGTTTTTTGATTTCGGATTCCACCTTAAAAATCGTTTCCTTATCAATCAGATAGTCGCTGATGATTGTAACCCGGATAAAGTCCCTGCTTTTCGTGGCGGAAACCTTTTCCACCCTGACCTGCTCAAACAAATCCTGCACTTTTTGCTCAAGATTCAATTTAGGAAACACTTCAAAAAACTGCTTTGCCATTCTTTAACCTTACCTTTATTTTTACTTAGTACAAATTTGTTACACATGAGTCAAACAAACGCGTCTGCGCACACATCTGACCCACAAATTCAGTATGAAAGTTTGCTTCTATGCTTCAGGTAAAACCCCTATCTCTCCTGTCCCCAGTGCGCAAGCTCCTCCCTGAGCACGGAAAGCAGCTGCTGTTCAGGTACTTTCTTTATAATCTCTCCCTTTTTAATCAAAAGGCCTTCCCCAATTCCCCCTGCAATTCCGATGTCCGCTTCCTTTGCCTCTCCGGGACCGTTTACCGCGCAGCCCATCACGGCCACCTTAATGTCCAGCGGGAACTCGGCCGCCATACTCTCAACCTGATTGGCAAGCCCTATCAAATCAATCTTTGTCCTTCCGCAGGTGGGGCAGGAAACCACTTCTATCCCGCCCTTTCGAAGACCCAGAGTCCTTAAAATCAGCTTTGCGGACTTAATTTCCTCCACCGGATCTCCTGTAAGAGAAACCCTGATGGTGTCCCCGATTCCCTGATGCAGGATTAAACCAAGCCCAATGGAAGACTTGATATTGCCGCTGATAATCGTTCCTGACTCGGTAATTCCCACATGCAACGGATAATCCGTCTTCTGCGCCAAAATCTCATGGGCCCTTACACACATCATAACGTCAGAGGATTTGATGCTGATTACCATGTTTTCATAGCCTATGTCTTCAATCATATGTACCTTGTCAAGAGCGCTCTCCACAATTCCTTCGGCGGTAACGCCATGGTACTTTTCCACCAGCTCCTTTTCAAGAGAGCCGCTGTTTACCCCTACCCGGATTGGTATATTCCTCTCCCTGGCAACCGCCACCACGCTGGCAACCTTATCCTTCCCGCCAATGTTTCCCGGGTTAATCCTGATTTTGTCCGCGCCATTTTCCATGGCCGCAATCGCCATCTTATAATCAAAATGAATATCCGCCACAAGGGGAATGGAAATCTGCTTCTTAATCTCCCCAATCGCCTGCGCCGCCTCCTTAGTGGGCACAGTGCACCTGATAATCTCACAGCCCGCCGCCTCCAGCCTGTGAATCTGCTCCACCGTAGCCGCCACATCCTCCGTTCTGGTATTTGTCATGGACTGTATCAGAATGGGGTTTCCGCCTCCTATCACCCTGTCGCCAATTTGAACCACTCTGGTGTTTTCTCTTGTCATATGTTCCTCCTTCTTATCAGGTACCGCCTGATTTACTTGTCAGCTTATTGTCTCAAACACTGTCCCGCTTCGCGTGGCAGTTCATTGCCACAAATCTTCCATAGTCATACATGGCAGTTCCTTTTCCTGTCTTAACTGTTTATCATTAGTAAAAAACATGTCGCATCTGCTGACAAGTGCAGCTGCAATCTGTAAAGAATCCATCGCCTTAAAATTCTTGTATCGGCTCCGTATCTTTGCCGCACATTCCGCTATTTCAGCATCCACATTTATTACCTTAATGTTCATATATTTCATAAACCCTTTGAAATTATCTGCAAGTTCCATTTTACCGCTGGTATAAGGAAAAACAAGATATTCCTCAATCGTAATCACTGAAGTGATAATTTGAATATTATCATGCAGGCATGTTTCAAAAAATCTTTTTATCATACCACTGTATTGAACATTGTTTTCCAGATAATATATAAAGGGTGAAGTGTCAATATAGACTCTTTTAAATCCTGTCATTATCCCTTAATTCCCTTACATAGGCATCTGCATCCTGTCCCCTTTCCGTAGGAGGCATCACAAATTGCTCTAAATCCCTTTTCTTTTCTTTTGCATCAGTTTCCCTGACTAATTTATCTATAAAATTAATCACAGCGCCCAATTTATCTTCCGGTACCCTTTCCAGCTCCGCCATTGCACTTTGTCTTAATACAGTCATGTCTATGCCTCCGTTTCTTCTATTCCCCTGTTTCCCGTCCCTCTATTATATAGGATGTCACAAGGGTTTTCAAGCAACGGCGTTTGAAACTTGTAACTATTCAGCCTTCGGCTTCATAGTTACGAAATCCGGCTCATTTAAAGTTTGCCTTCGGCAAAGAAGCCGGATTTTCGAGACCGCCACGCTTTCTTACGGACTTTGCAGCAAGTGCAAAGTCCTGGGCTGAACTGTTACTGAAACTCCCTTACTCATTCCGCCCTGACCAAAAAAACTCTGCTGAAATATCTTCTCCCATCCTCCCCCTCCGCCACCAGCCGCACCGAAAGTTCCTCGTCCGGAAGTCTTCCGGCCGGCAATTCAAAACGCACGCAGTCACTTGTCCGGTAAACGGCCCCATCCTTTAAAAGCATTTTTCTCCCCTGTCCATCCCGCATCTCCACCCAGAGCTTTTCTTCCGCAGACGCCGTATCCCCGGCATACACCGGCGGCATAGGCGCGGCAAAAAGTGATATCGTCAGCATACCACCGAATATATATGGCAAAAGAGAAAACAGCCCGGAAAATTTCTTTTCCGTCAGCCATATATTTTTCTCCTGCCTGCGCAAAAAACTTTTTTTCTTTTTTATTTTAAACAGTATCAGATATAAAATCCATGAAAGTGTCAGGAATATCAAAGGCTTTATCAAATACGGAAAAGGAATCTGATTTGCAGGTACCCCTTTGAGCAAAGGCGCTGCCAGGCAGACGCCCCCACACGCTCCTATCCCTGAAACAACCACTCCTTTCACAGGTTCCCTTATCCGTTCCCAAAGGTTTTCCTTCCGGTAAGCAAGCAGTGCATTCGCAACCTGTTCCACGCAGCGGTATCTGTCACCGGCCTTTTCTTCCGTACAGGTCCGCACGATTTTTTCCAGTGCTTTGGGATGCCCTTTACCATATACACTAAGCGGCAGTCTTTGATAAGGAGGCCTTAAAGGATTTTCCCCTGTGAGCATTTCGTGAAGCACCGCTCCCAGTCCGTATACATCCCAGCTCACATCTCCCTGGGGTTCCCTCCACTGTTCAGGCGGAGCATATCCCGGGGTGCCCACACACAGCTCCTGCCTTTTACTGCCGCAGGCAAACTGCAAAGCGCCGCCCAAATCTATCAGCTTCAACTTTCCGTCCCGACGAATCATAATATTTTCAGGCTTTAAATCCCGATAAATAATGGCGGGATGTCTCTCGTGCAGATAGCCCAGTATGCCGCACAGTTCCACCGCCCATTTGACCGCCTGTCCCTCCTCCACTCTGCCGTATCTGTCCAGATATTGCCGCAGGTTCATGCCGTCAACATACTCCATAACCACCCAAGTTTTCTTCTCCCACTGAAAACAGTCATATATTCCTGGCAGTCCCGGATGCTCCAACTCCTGTAAGAGCTTCACCTCCACAGCCGGAAATTCCTCCCCGCTTTCCTTGGCCGCCACAAGCCGGTTTAAATGCAAATCCTTTGCCAGATATACCTTACCCGCACCGCCGCTGCCCAACGGGCCAAGCAGCTCATATTTGTAAAATAAAATCTCCCCCATCAAAATCTCCTTCCCGGAACATTTACATATCAGGGCAATCCTGTCACCCTTTGCGGACCGGTTTATCCTATCAGACGCCGCCACGATTCACAAGCCAGCTTGCCGTATCAAACACGCCATGATTCACAAGCCAGCTTACCGTATCAAACGTCGCCACGATTCACAGGCCGGCTTACCGTATCAAACGCCGCCACAATTCACAAGCCAGCTTACCGTATCAAACACGCCACAATTCACAAGCCGGCTTATTGTATCACCGCATAAACCGCCGACATATTATCCTTTTCCCCTCTCTTGTGGGCCACATCGCCCATCTCCCGCAGCCTTCTGCCAATCTGTTCTTCCCTGTCAATATCCCCGGGAGAAAGTATCCGAAAAGCTTCCTTATCCAATCTTTTATAAAACCCGTCGGTACACAGCAAAAATCCCTGCCTTCCCCAAACTCTCCCGCATAAAATATCCGGAGCCTGATAAGGAAAACTTCCCACACACCGGGTAAGTCCCCTCCCCCCGTCCGAGTGATCTCTCGTCAAAAGTTTCACCTTACCCCGGTGGTATGAATAGATTCTGCTGTCCCCAATGTGGACAATCAAATACCGTTTTCCCCACAGGAAAAGCAAAGACATTGTTGCCCCAAGCTTCAAATCCTTCCCCTTCCCGTAAGCATTCAGTTCTCCATTTATCTCATACAGGCACCGCAGCATGCTTCTTGCCACCGCCTTCTTTCCCCGCCTTCTTCCAACCAGTGCAGCCATCTGCCCATAAAAATTCTCAATCAGCCTCTCCGTAATATACCCGCTGGCAACTTCCCCTTCCCAAAGTCCTCCAATCCCATCGCTCACCACCGCAAGCGTCATCCTCCCGGCCCTCGTCACCGCCTGCTGCACCATAACGGAGTCCTGATTCACCTCTCTACCTCCCTTATCCCAATACACACCTGAAATCACCCTCAATCCCTTTCTCCTTCCTTCTTTACTGCAAATTCCTCCGATGCGCTTACAATACCCCCTCATATATCCCATCTGCAAAACCACAAGGATGGGATTACAAAAATCCCACCTTCCGTAAAGGCACATGAGATTTTCTTAATACTCCATATATCTCTGAAAATTTCAGGACAGAGATATCCTCTTATCGCCATGCTTGTGCTAGTCCTTATGCTATCCTTATAATCCTGTGAAAACTGGAAAACCTACGACTTTTACCGAATGAATTGTTTTTAAATGAATTGTCACTCACAGAACAGCAATCCCTGCCTTGCTCTATGAAACAGCTTGTTGTACAAACAATGCCCCTGTGAATCAGCTTATTGTACAAACACCGCTGCCTTCCGCGAACCGGCCTGTTGAATAAAAAGATATAACTCAAATTATATACCCCGCACAAAAAAGAATCCATTATACAAAATTACCAAAGTCAAAACTTCGGCAATTCTGCACAAGGATTCTTTTCACCATGCATCAAAATATCAGAAAAACTTCGTAATATCGTTAAAGAATACCACTACCATGAGCAGCATCAACGCCACCATCCCGGCTAAATGCACCATTCCTTCCTTCTCCGGCGGAATCGGTTTTCCTCTGACAGCCTCCACCAGCAAAAATACCAGTCGTCCGCCGTCGAGAGCCGGCAGCGGCAGTAAATTCATGATTCCCAGATTCACCGACAACAGCAGCGCTATGTTAATCATATTGAGCATTACCTCAATTGCCCCGTAAGCCTTGGCAGAATCGTAAACATCATCCACCACCTTCACAAGGCCCACAGGACCTGACACATCGTCTCTGGAGAGCTGCCCCGTAACCAGCATTTTTAAGCTCTGGAAGGTAGTTTCCACATAGAACTTCATGGTGTAAAAAGCATATTGAAAGGTTTGGGGCACATTACATTTCAGATAAGCGCCTGCCACGATTCCCATATAATACCGCTGGGTTTCCTCGTCATAGCTGGGATTTATCACCACCGTATGTTCCTGCCCGTCACGGCTGTAGGTGACGGTAAAGCTCTCACCCTTTGTGTTCAGCTGGGAAATCAAAGTGACCTCGCCCCCTAAATGGATACGCTTTTCATTGATTTCCGTAAGCACATCCCCGGCCTTAAGTCCCGCTTCCTCCGCCCTGCTTCCCTCGGTCACAGCCTGAACCTCAGATGTAGTGATTCCGCAGGCAGACACCAGAATCAGCGCCATCAGATAAGCAATCAAAAAGTTAAACAACGGTCCCGCAAAAACCGTTGCAAACCGGGCCCACACCGGCGCGTTGGGAAACGCCCGCTCAGACATTTCACCGTTTTCCGTCGCAAGTCCGTCCTCTCCCTCAAACATGCAGGCCCCGCCAATGGGGAAAAGCTTGAGGGAATACTTGGTCTCTCCTTTTTGAAAGGAAAACAGAGACGGCCCCATCCCGATAAAAAACTCCACCACCCGGATTCCATTTTTCTTTGCCACAATAAAATGGCCGAATTCATGGGAGATAACCACTACAAAAAATATAATTAAAAATAAAAGAACCGATACTATCACATTTTTCCTCATTTCTGCGCTGCTTTTTTACACTGACTTTGCAGTTTTCCAAGTTTGTGGTTGCAGCACAGACACAAACTTGTTGAATCGAACAGGAAAGCTTTCCCGCCTATTTCCTGTGCGCGTTTATATATTCATAAGCTTCCGCCTCTGCATTTAGTATTTCATCCACGGAAGGATTGGGAACCACCTTATGCCCCTCCATGGCGCCCTGAATCAGATCATAAATTTCCAGGAAAGAAATTTCCCTGTTCAGGAACAGAGCCACGGCCCTTTCATTTGCCGCATTGTAAACCGTGGGCATGCTGCCTCCTTCTCTGATGGCATCATAAGCCATTTGAAGCCCTTTAAAAGTTTCCGTGTCGGGTCTTTCAAATGTAAGGGAGGAAAGGGCAAAGAAATCCACTCTTTTTCCCTCCATGGGCCGTCTGTCCGGATAAAACAGAGCATACTGAATGGGCAGCTTCATATCCGGCATACCCAGCTGAGCCATAATGCCCCCATCCACATACTCCACCATAGAATGAATAATGCTCTGGGGATGAACCACCACCTGAATCTTTTCCGGTTCCACTCCAAAAAGCCACTTTGCCTCAATTACCTCAAGCCCTTTATTGACCAGAGTTGCGGAATCCACCGTAATTTTCTTTCCCATGGCCCAGTTGGGATGATTTAAAGCATCCTCAACCGTCACCTTACTTAAATCCTCTCTGGTTCTTCCCCGGAAAGGACCGCCTGAGGCAGTCAGCAAAATTTTACTGACCCGCTCTCTGTTTTCCCCGTGCATGGACTGAAAAATCGCACTGTGTTCACTGTCCACCGGAAAAATGGAAACATTTTTTTTGGCAGCTAAAGGCATAATAATATGTCCCGCCGTCACCAGCGTTTCTTTGTTGGCAAGGGCGATGGTCTTGCCGGCTTCGATTGCCGCTATGGTGGGCCTTATCCCTATCATGCCCACAACTGCGGTTACCAAAACCTCCATTTCCTCCATGACAGCAATTTCCAAAAGCCCTTCCATACCCCAGCGCACCTTTGTATCAGTGTCTGCAACTCTTACCTGCAGTTCACCGGCCGCCTTTTCATCCCAGAGAACCGCAATCTTCGGAGAAAATTCCCGAATCTGTTCTTCCAGCATTGACACATTGCTCCCAGCCGCCAGGGCCACCACCTGTAAATCCTGATTGCCTCTGACAATTTCAAGAGTCTGGGTTCCAATGGAGCCGGTTGAACCTAAAATTCCTATCTTTTTCATACATTTCCTCATTTCTGCGCTGTTTTTTGCGCATATCAGGTTTGCGGATGCAGCGCAGACACAAACCTGTGGAGACTCTTACCTCCATGCGTAAGCACATGCCTACACGCACTAACCATGTATCAGTAACAGCGCCAGAAAATAAATCATGGGCGCCGTAAAAATCACACTGTCAAACCGATCCATAACGCCTCCATGGCCCGGTATCAGTTTCCCATAATCCTTAATCTCATGATTTCTTTTGATGGCGGAGGCCGCCAAATCGCCTACCTGGGAAATCACGGCTCCCACCGCGCTTATCAACACGAAAATCCACGTAATCTTCTGTCCGCTGACCGCTGGCTCCACAATAAAATATGCGTAGGCCGCTCCCACCAGCGCTGAGCCTGCAACCCCTCCTATGGCCCCCTCAATGGACTTTTTCGGGCTCAATATCGGCACAAGCTTATGTTTTCCAAACAAAATCCCCACTCCGTAGGCACAGGTATCACAAATCCATGAACTGATAAAAATCATCCACACAGTGTAAATCCCATAAGGAAGCTCCCTTACCAGATAAATAAAGGACAGCATAACCGGCGCATAGGCCACGCAGAAAAAGGCGCACATAATCTGCTCCGCCCTGTACTTTGGAAAGGTAAACACATAAAAGAACATAAAAGCCACTAAAATGGTAATCAGCGCCAGGAAAAGATAATGAGGATCCCGCACAAATACCATCAAAAAATAATAAGCAATGATTCCCCCACAGCCAATCACTTCCATTCCCCCCGGCTTTCCATTCCCCCCCTTAAGGGAGCAGGCCTTCATGAGCTCGCCGTATGCCACAAGGGCTAAAAAAAGAAGCACTGCCGCCAGAAGATATCCTCCTGCCAGCACAGTGGTAAGCGCCAGTATCACCAAAACAATACTGCTGAACAACCTCGTCATAAACATGGCCTATTCCTCCTCTACCCGGCCGTATCTTCTGTCTCTATGATTATATGCCTCCACAGCTTTTATCAATTCTTCCTTTGAAAAATCAGGCCATGCCACCGGCGTAAAATAAAATTCCGTATAGGCCAGCTGCCAGAGCAGGAAATTGGATATTCTCTGTTCATTACAGGTGCGGATCAGCAAGTCAGGTTCCGGAAGTCCCCGGGTGTCAAGGAGATTTGACAGATAATCCTCCGTCACATCCTCCGGAGAGATTTCCCCCTTTGCCGCCTCCCCGGCAATCCTTTTTACCGCGCGGACAATCTCGTCCCGCCCTCCGTAATTTAAAGCAATCTGGAAATGCAGACCGTCGTTATCCTTGGTGGACTCCTCCAGCTGGGCTATCCTGTTCCTGATATCCTCATCCAGGCCGGTCTTATCTCCCAGCACCCGCACGCACATACGATTCTTCTTGGCCGTGGTGAGACAGGTTTTCATATAATTGCGGAGCAGCTTCATAAGGGCGTCCACTTCGTCCTTGGGACGGTTCCAGTTTTCCGTGCTGAAAGCATACACCGTAAGATACCGGATTCCCATCCTGTAGGCCTCCTCACAGATGACCTCCACCGTCTTGGCCCCCTGAATATGTCCGTAATTTCTGGGCATTCCCTTACTCTTTGCCCATCTTCCGTTTCCGTCCAGGATAATCGCCACATGCTGCGGCATTACCAGTTCATTTTTTTCCGCCATAGGATACACCTTTCTTCTATCTGCCAATATCATATTTCTCACGTCACTTGACTCACTGCTCACGGGAGTCAAATATCCAGAGATGCCAAAGGCATCTCCTGTGCATGGCTATTTTCCTCATTACTTACGGGAATAAAGGGCCATACGATTAAACATAATCGCCTGCCCCTCCTTCTCCATAAATCTATGCCTTATGGTGTAACGGTCTCAAGTACCGTCACACCTATTAAACCGCCTTGTGCTTTTCTTTACACCGTAAGGATTTCTTTGGATTTCTCGTCCATCAATTTGTCAACTTCCTTGATGTATTTATCCGTAAGTTTCTGCAAATTATCCGTAAGCTCCTTGATTTCATCCTCGGAAACTTCCGCCTTTGCCAGTTTCTTAAATGCATCGTTTCCATCCCTTCTGATGTTGCGGATGGCAACCTTGCATTCTTCCGCTTTCTTCTTTACGTCCTTCACCAAGTCTTTTCTGCGTTCCTCGGTGAGTTCCGGGAAAGTAAGCCTTATCACCGAACCGTCATTGGAAGGAGTAATACCGATATCGGAAGCCAAAATAGCTTTCTCAATTGCCTTGATCAAAGACTTCTCCCAGGGAGCAATCTGAATCATCCTCGCATCCGGGACAGTAACATTTCCCACCTGCTGAATCGGTGTGGGGGTCCCGTAATAATCTACCCGCAGCTTGTCGAGCACATGAGGGTTGGCACGCCCTGCCCTGATGCCCTGGTAGTCCCCGTCCAAATGTTCATATGTTTTTCGCATTTTGCTGTCGTAAAGTTCCAATCTCTCGTCCATAAGAATCCTCCATTCCTGCTTAAATCCGCAAATTTATCCGTTGCAAATGCCGTGGGATATCGTTAAACCCCAACTGATTTTCACAGTACTATTTTTGTCCCGTTAAACTTTCCCCTGACAGTGTTTACAATACTGTCCTTCTCGCTTAAGCCAAACACCCACATGGGCATCTTATTATCTCTGGCTAAGATGGATGCCGTCATATCCACCACCTGCAGATTACCGGCAATCACATCGTCTATACTGATTTCGTCATACTTCTTTGCATCAGGATTTATCTTCGGGTCACTATCATAGACGCCATCAATGGATTTTGCAAGCAAAATCACATCGGCCTCCACCTCCACAGCCCGCAGCACAACTCCCGTATCCGTGGAAAAGTAAGGATGCCCCGTTCCTCCTGCAAAGAAGACCACCATACCCTTTTCGAAGTATTTATTCGCTCTGTCCTTTGAAAAGAGCTTTGTAAAAGAGCCGCATTCAAAAGGAGTGAGAACCGCTGTTTTCATGCCCACGCTTCGGAAAATCTCCGACACATAAATACAATTCATGACCGTTGCAAGCATCCCAATCTGGTCAGCCTTCACTCTGTCAATGGCTTCGCTGGTTCTTCCCCGCCAGAAATTTCCGCCGCCGGTGACAATCCCAACCTGAATGCCATCTTCAGTCAGCTGCTTCACCTGTAGTGCAACCGCACGCACCGTATCCTCGTCGAAGCCGGTTTTCTTATCCCCTGCAAGGGCTTCCCCGCTCAATTTCAGTAAAATTCTCTGCATATAAACCTCCATGCCGCATTTGCTCCTAAAGATGCATATCAGGCATCTATGTCCTCTGCACATCGACTCATTGTATCAAACGCCGTCACACTTATTTCATTTTCTTCAGTTCTTCAAAGAAGGATGAAGGATTTACCTCTGCATAGCACTGAGAGCACATACCTTCAATTACCGCACCATTGTTAATCTGTACGGATTTAGACTTGATATCTCCCATGACAATGGCAGATGCATCCAAAATAACAGGGCCTCTCACATCAATATCACCCTTTACAGCCCCTGCAATCACTGCGCTGTTCGCATAAATGTTGCCCAGAATAACTGTGCTCTGTCCTACCTTGATGCTGCCCTGGCTTCTGAGCTCTCCTGTCACCCTTGCTCCATCTGCGAAGATTTCCGCTGCCTGGGAATTACCCTGTATAATACCTGTAATGTTTAACTTGCCTAAAGCCTCCACATTTCCAACAATGCTTCCGCGCACATCAAGTGCCCCTTCTGTTGCTATATTTCCGTTGATAATCATAGATTCCGTCAATATGGAAGTCTCATCGGTGGGCGTTTTGGAAGTCATTACCGGCATCTCTATCGGCTCCTTTTTTTCAACTACGGGCGGTGTATAAACCGGCTCCGGTTCCTCAGGCACTTTTACATCATCTACGTTTTCCAGCATCTGGCTTAAGTTGGCAGCAAAATCATTGACCGTCTTTTCCACCGTATTTTCCTGTACATATCTTGTCTCATTTCCGGAACCGTAAGATACTGTGCTTTCCTGGGTATCTGAAGATGATTCCATCTCTGAAGAAGTATTCTCCATACCGCTCTCCGCCGCCCCGGCCGCTGTTTCTACCTGCACAGCTGTCTTTTCCGTTTCCGCTGCGCCTTCCTCCGGCAACAATTCATTCACTGCCTGAGATAAATCATCCTTTAAATCTGAGAAAAAACCCATCTTGAAAATCCTCCATTCCTGTCTTTCTTAATTTATATTATTTGCCATATAACAGTTCGGCCAATCCGTTCTGTTACTTTGGTATAACATGCTGAACCGGTTTTGATTCATCCGTAACCGGCAGAATCGCCGCATCTCCCCGTTCACTGATCCTCTCAATCACCTTGGGAAGGGCTTCCACCGTTGTAATCTTATCATTTGCATCATGCATTAAAATCATGCAGACATTAACATTATCAAGCTTGCCCACACAATTTTCCACAATTTCATCCACACTGAGATTCTCTCTGGTTGCATCTCCTGAGGAAACATTCCAGTCATAATAGGTAATCCCATTTTCATTAAGCCAGGCAATCAGGTCCTGCATATCCACCGTGCTTACCGTATTGGAACTTCCTCCCGGGAAACGATAAAATCTGGGCCAGACACCTGTAATCTGATACAGATATTCCTGCAGCTTCGTCAGATCCTCCACAAAGCTTTCCTTGCTCTCATAAATCTCGTCGTACTTATGACTGTAGGAATGCATCGCAAGGGTGTGCCCCTCATCCACAATCCGCTGGTACATGCTGACAGAATGTTCATCTGTCTTTCCCACCACGAAAAATGTGGCTTTCACATCATATTCCTTTAAAATGTCCAGTATCTTATCTGTGCTTTGGCTTGGGCCGTCATCAAAAGTAAGGTACACTTCCTTCCTGGCATCTTCCGTCTCCGGCGGCAGGTTATTCTCATCCTGTATGACTTCTTCCCTATCACGGCCCGACTCCTCAACGGATGAGGAAGAAAATACTCCGGCTCCTGCGTTTTTCTCCTGTTCCATTATGAGCATGGTCTCTAATTCCTTTACCCGGTTTCCCAGGGAAACCACCCGTATTCCCAGCAGAATGCTCACGATAATCGGAATGATGATTGCCGCCGCAACCGTTCCCAATATGATCTTTTTCAGCCGTCTGATCCGTTTACGTCGATCATATTCTCCCGCCATAAGTCTTTAACTCCTTGTAACTAACCTGAACCTATTGTAACACAATATGCCTTTATGTGAAAGAGCCAAAATTGTTATGTATCATTATACTAAATTATAGATTTACAATCTACAATTTTTATCTTTTTTTTTCACTTTTTTCTTTTTTTGTCCGAAGTTTGTTTGAAAATTGCTCTAAAAAATCGGGATTCCCTGCGGAATCCCGATTTCATCGCCTGCGAAATCACTTTTATTTCAAATACGGCATTACCTGTATATCTTACATACCTGCTTGTGCTGCAACCTCAGCTGCAAAATCATCTACCTTTTTCTCAAGACCTTCGCCTGTCTCAAAACGTACAAATTTCTTGATGGAAAGGTTGGCGCCGTTTTCTTTTGCCACCTGAGCAACATACTGTGCAACAGTCTGCTTGCCGTCTTCAGCCTTTACATATACCTGCTCTAACAGACAAACCTCTTTTAATTCCTTGTTGAGACGTCCTGTCACCGCACCCTCGATTACCTTCTCAGGCTTTCCTGCCATCTTAGGGTCATTGGCAATCTGCGCCATCAGAATTTCTTTTTCATGTGCCTTGTATTCCTCTGAAACATCTGCTGTGGACACATACTTAGGGGAAAGAGCTGCAACCTGCATTGCAATGTTTGTCATAGCTTCTTTCACCGCGTCATTCACAACATCAGTAGCAGCTTCCACAATAACGCCGATTCTGCCGCCGCCATGTACATAAGACACAACACAGCCGTTTTCAGCTGTTACCTTTTCAAATCTTCTGATGTTTAAGTTCTCGCCAATCTTGGCAATCTTCTCTACGAGAGCGTCCTTTACGGTCTTTGATGCGTCAAGTTTCCAGCTCTCTGCCATAAATGCATCCATATCAGCAGCATCAGATTCAACTGCCTGATTTGCAACCGTATCTACAAAATTCTGGAATTCTTCGTTCTTAGCCACAAAGTCTGTCTCAGAGTTTACTTCCACAACAGCGGCTGTCTTATCATCCTTAAGGGCCACCTTGCAAAGTCCCTCCGCAGCAATTCTGCCGGCTTTCTTTTCAGCTTTGGCCTGTCCGTTCTTTCTAAGGAACTCAACCGCCGCATCCATATCTCCATCTGTTTCATTCAGGGCTTTCTTACAATCCATCATGCCTGCCCCGGTCATTTCTCTTAATTCTTTTACCATAGCTGCTGTAATATTAGCCATTTTTTCCTCCATTCTCAAACACTTATCTGTCAATCTTCATCAAACGCCCTTGCTCTGGCAAAAAATTCAGGCAGGCAAGGCCTGTAAGGGCCGGTCTGTGCCTGTCTGAACTGTTATTCTTCATACATTGATACGGCTGGTTTATTATTCTGCATCCGCCGCAACAACTTCCTCAATATCCTTAGGTTCCTGTGTTTCCTCTGCTGCAGCTGCTTCTTCCATTTCAGCCTCTACATTTTCTTCGCCCTGATTTGCCTCGATAACTGCATCCGCCATCTTGGAAGCAATCAGTTTAACCGCACGAATCGCATCGTCATTACCAGGAATAATATAGTCAAGTTCTTCAGGGTCGCAGTTAGTATCGCCGATACCAATCAGGGTAATCCCCAGTGCATGAGCTTCCTGTACGCAGATTCTTTCTTTCTTAGGGTCCACTACGAAAACAGCATCGGGAATTCTGCTCATGTTCTTGATACCGCCTAAGTTTTTCTCAAGCTTCTCCCATTCTTTCTTAAGGGCAATAACCTCTTTCTTGGGAAGTACATCAAAAGTACCGTCCTCTGCCATGGTCTCAATTGCACGAAGACGCTCAATTCTGCTCTGGATGGTCTTAAAGTTGGTCAGCATACCGCCTAACCATCTCTCGTTTACATAGTACATACCGCAACGCTCAGCTTCAGCCTTAACAGCATCCTGTGCCTGCTTCTTGGTTCCAACGAAAAGAATGGTTCCACCCTGGGAAGCAATCTCAAACACCGCTCTGTAAGCCTCGTCCACCTTGCCCACAGACTTCTGCAGGTCAATAATGTGGATACCGTTTCTCTCGGTGAAGATGTAAGGAGCCATCTTAGGGTTCCATCTTCTTGTCTGATGTCCAAAGTGAACACCTGCTTCCAGCAACTGTTTCATTGAAATAACGCTCATTTCTCTACCTCCATTTGGTTTTTCCTCCGCACATTCTTCTCTCCTGCAACCTCCTGCCTGATTTCCGATAACGTCCCGGCCGGAAGCACCAGCATTCAATAAATGTGCGTGTTTTATTGTCACACCGTGAAATTATAGCATAAATGTATTTCACCTGCAAGAAATTTAATTATTTTTTATTTTGAACTTGCGAAAAGGTGCATATTCATTATAATAGGTAATGATACGGCGTCCTTTACGCCGGTTTTAGATTAAAAGAAAGGATAAAACCCATGAAACAATCAATTATTCCTGATGATTACCAGTCAGCACTTAATCTTCACGAAACACAGATTGCAATCAAAACCGTGAAGGATTTTTTTCAGAATCTTTTGTCGGAACGTTTAAATCTTTTGCGGGTGTCCGCTCCTTTATTTGTGGACCCGGCCTCAGGTCTTAATGACAACTTAAACGGTGTGGAGCGCCCGGTTTCCTTTGGCATTAAGGAACAGGGAGACGCCCCGGCGGAAATTGTTCATTCCCTGGCCAAATGGAAACGCTATGCCCTGAAAAAATATGGTTTTCAGCTGGGCGAAGGTCTGTACACGGACATGAGCGCCATCCGCCGGGATGAGGAGACGGATAACATACATTCCATTTACGTGGACCAGTGGGACTGGGAAAAAATAATCTCCCGGGACCAGCGCTGTGTGGATACTTTAAAGTCCACCGTTCGAAATGTATACAAAGTTTTGCGGAAAACTGAAAAGTATATGTCCATCCGCTATGACTACATAACGGAAATTTTGCCGGAGGACATCTTTTTTATCACCACCCAGGAGCTTGAGGACCTCTATCCCGACTGCACGCCCAAGGAGCGGGAATACCATATTACAAAGGAAAAAGGGGCCGTATGTCTCATGCAGATAGGAGATTTGCTCGCCTCAGGCATTCCCCATGACGGCCGTGCCCCGGACTATGACGACTGGGCCCTGAACGCGGATATTCTGGTTTACTATCCCGTCCTTGACATTGCCTTAGAGCTCTCCTCCATGGGCATCCGGGTGGACGCCGATTCCCTGAAAAGCCAGCTGGAGAAGGCAGGATGCCCTGAGCGGGCCAAACTTCCCTTCCAGGAAGCCATATTAAACGATGAACTGCCCTTTACAATCGGCGGCGGTATCGGCCAGTCCAGAATCTGTATGTTCTTCCTGCGAAAGGCCCACATCGGTGAGGTGCAGTCCTCCCTCTGGCCCGCACCCGCCATGGAGGAACTGACCAAAAAAGGAGTTGCCATTTTATAATTTTGTCCGGCATCCTGCATGAACTTTTAACTTTTCATCAGATTCTTTACGGTTGCCGGTAAAAACACAGGTATCATACTGTGAAAAATAAATTTTTCACAGGCAAATTTGTGCCTGCGGCCCAAAGTTTGCGGGTTATGGAAGGAGCATGTTTATTACTATGACAAATGAACAATTAAAGCACAAACTTCTGCATAATTTACAGCGTGTGAGACGCTCCATAAAATGGATTATCTTTTCTATCCTCTCGGGAATCGCCGTGGGAATCGTGGGAACCCTTTTCTACTTCTGTATGGATAAGGTCACAGGCCTGCGGGTTGCAAACTCCTGGCTTATTTTTCTACTTCCCTTTGGCGGCCTTCTCATTGTAGGCGCCTATCACCTGCTCCATGATGAAAAGGATTCCGGAACCAATCTGGTGCTCTCCTCCATTCATTCGGGGGACAGACTGCCCATGCGTATGGCGCCCCTTATTTTTGTTTCCACCCTTATCACCCATCTGCTGGGAGGCTCCGCCGGACGTGAGGGAGCCGCACTGCAATTGGGCGGCAGCCTTGGAAATGAAATCGGGAAGCTCTTTCATTTTGATGAGAAGGACAAACACATCATGACCATGTGCGGCATGAGCGCCGCCTTTTCCGCCCTGTTCGGAACCCCCATGGCTGCGGCGATTTTTTCCATGGAGGTGGTCAGCGTTGGCATCATGCATTACGCCGCGCTGGTTCCCTGTGTCATTGCCTCTCTGATTGCCAACGCCATTGCTTCTTATTTTGGCGCTGAGGCGGAGCTTTTTTTACTGGACGGCGTTCCTGCCTTTACAATTGGTTCCGCAGTCACGGTCTCCGTCTTATCGGCACTGTGCGCACTGGTAAGCGTTCTGTTCTGCATCATGCTCCACCAGGCCGAACATCTTTACCAGAAATTTTTCTCAAACCCTTATATTAGAATCTTTGCGGGAGGCTGTTTTATCATTGTTCTGACCCTTCTTGTGGGGGACCAGCGCTACAACGGCTCAGGCATCGCACTGATCGAGCCTTGCATGGAAGGCCAGGTGCTGCCGCAAATGTTTCTCCTCAAGATGCTGTTCACCGCCGCCACCATCGGTGCCGGTTATAAGGGCGGTGAAATCGTTCCCTCCTTCTGTATCGGCGCCTCCTTTGGATGTCTCTTTGCCGTCCTTACCGGTTCGCCTGTGCAGCTTTGTACCGCTGTGGGCATGACCGCCGTCTTCTGCGGCGTAACCAACTGCCCTATTTCCTCATTGCTTATCAGCTTTGAGCTGTTCGGTTATCAGGGAATGCCTTACTTTCTTCTGACGGTTGCATTCAGTTACATGCTCTCCGGCTATTATGGACTTTATCACAGCCAGAAAATCATGTACTCCAAATACAAAGCCAATTACATCAACAAGAAAGCGGAATAACAAACGCTACCATAAAGCTTTGGTAGCTTATTGTAACAAACGCTGCCATAAAGCTTTGGCAGCTTATTGTAACAAACGCTGCCGTGAAGCTTGGTAGCTTATTGCCATCAAAAAAAGGAAGCCCGCGGACAAATTTTTATTGTCCTGTGCTTCCTTTTTTCATCTGTTACTAATTCATAATTATTTTAACAAATCCTTAAACTTCAATGCCTTTCCGATGTCCCCTTCCACCTTAAGCAGCTGCAGGCTGACAGCCTTTATGGGGTCTAAATGTCCTTCCGCTATTCTCTGCAGTGTCTCCGCCTTACATGTAAATAAGGTATCTCTGTCATGATACTCATAAGGCTCCACACCCAACTTACCATCCTTCAGCTCCACATAAAAAATTCCTTCAGCATCCCCTTCAATATTAAATTGATAAGCCAGATGCTCCTTCATAACGCTCACATCCAACTGCGTAAATTTCTCTTTTACCATCTCAAAAAGTTCTTCAAATTTCATGGGCAGCCTCCTTCTCGACCGTCAGTCGAATTTACTATATATCCACTATAACACTTACCCGACCCATGGTCAACCCCGTTATTGAGACCTATTCAATTTCGGATAACTGCAAAGCAGCGAAAAGCGTTGTAAGCACGTTTTGCAAATGGCATACACTGAACTATTATATATAAGAAAAGCCGCCACCCACAAAAAGGACAACGGCTCTCTAATTTGTTCTTGTAATAATCTGTGCAATTTTCTCCACATCCGCTCCAGCCGGTATCTCAAAATTCCCGGTGCGGATTTTCCTGTCATACCCATTCTGACACAAAAATCTGTCAAACTCAGAGGCTGAACTGATAATGCCCGCTTCCTGCAGTCTCACGCTCACCGTATAGGAGCCTTCCCCGCTGTTAATCTGAATACTTCCCGGGGAGGATAAGGTTCCATTCGTCTGCGTCCCCTCTGCCGGCTCATCCTCACTCTCCGGCGTGGATGTCTGCGTAGTACCTTCAGTTGCCGGTTCTGCCGGCGTGTCAGCTTCTTCCGCTCCGGCATCCTCCTCACGCTCCGATTGAGGTGCTACTGACGCCGAGGGCGCCGGTGTATCCGCCTTTGCCTGTGTTATCGCATCTGACGGGGACCGTTCAGGGGTCTTTTTTTCCGAAGGAACAGGCGTCTTCTTCTCTGCCGAAGCAGGTGTCTTCTGCGCTGAAGCAGGCGTCTCTTTTTCCTTCACCTGCTCGCCACTATCCGATTTGGCCGTATCATCCTTAGAAGGAGATTCCACTCCCTGATTTTCATCCGATGGGGAGGGTTCTTCCTCCTTGCCTGCGTTATCGGCGTCTTCTTCCTCGGAAGAATCAGGCGCCTTATCAAGGGGAGCCGGGGTATCAACCGCCCCGGCCCCGTCTTCTTCCGTTCCTGGTCCGCTTGCAGCACTTGCGGACTGACCGGCAACCGTGTCGGAAAGCACAGCGCTCTCCTCCACCATGCCCAGTTCCTTTGCTCTTTCTCTTATCTCGTCATCGCTGAGAGTCTGTTTTTTCCCGCCGAGGGCAATGCCCATGATCAGCGCTGTCACAATAATGCCTACTCCAAGGCCTCTCAGATAATATTTTAAATTCATCATATCTATCAGCGTTCCTTAATTTCCTTCATACAAATCAATCACCAGTTTCACTTCTCCCACGCCGAGACCAAGTTCCTTGGCAATTGTCACATTAGATTTTCCTGCTTCGTGAAGTTCTAATATTTTTTCATTGCTATTTCTCGTATCATCGCTTTCTTCGACCGGAGCAGCTTCCCCGGCTGTAGCTTCCGCTGCCGGTTCCTCAACCGATATCTGTGCCGTCACTTCTTCCGGAAGCACCACCTCCGGCAGGATATCCTTCAAAGCTGTTTTTGAAGTTTTGGATTTTTTTCTGCCTCTGCCGGTTCCTTTGGCAGACGTCTTTGCCTCCTTCTTTTCTTCCGAAGGTGCAACTGCTGACTGCTCGGGAACTGACTGCACACTCACGTCAGACTCATGAATCACCTCAAGACTCTTTGCGCTGATGGGTTTGAAACCATTTGCCGTATCTTCCACAGCCGCCGGCTCCTGTTTTACTTCCGGCACGGCTTCCTTAGCTGCCGCCCTGTCCCTGTCCACGGAAGCTGCAGCCTCAATGGCTTTCATGGTGTTCTCCACCGCCTTCCCCAAGGCGCTCTGTATTGCATTTGCCTTGGTTTCCGCTTCCTTTGCGGTAACCTCGGCATCTGTTAAAGTCTGCTTGATTTCACTTTCTTTTTTGATTGCCTCTCCCACCGTTGCGGTAAGACTCTCGTGCTTGTCATTTAACATATCATAGAGGAATACAACCTCCTTATGATTTTTATTGATTTCCTCAAGCACCGTGTCGGAATACTCATTGACCGCCATAATCTTCTCATTTGTAAGCCGCTCCATGGCGCGCTCCGACTTCTCAATGGCATAGGTAATCGTCTCATCCACCATATCGCTGACCGTGGATTTCACGTTTCCGGCTTCTTTTTGCACCATCTCCCTGACAGCGTCCTCACTTAAGCCCATGTTGTATTCCGTATCTTCTTTTTTCCCTGCCGGAATCAAAAAACTTGCTACAAAAACCGCGACTCCAAGCAAAATAAGAACTATCTCCATTACTCCCATATTTCTGCTCCATACTGCCGACGCCGTAAGCCTGGGCCCGGCAAAATCCGTATTATAATTCGCTTTTGGTCCTTCGAAGTCTCTTACGCTTTCATGTCAAAACCACGATATCCCTTAAAGACCACTTTCCCATCCGCTTCTTTTTCTTCCTTTTTGCGCTTTCTGCCACCATCGCCGGTGTATTTTCCATTACCCTCGTCCTTGGCATCATAGCGCTTTTCACTGCTCTCCGCCCGGTCTCCCTGGCGTACCTGGCGTACCTTGTTTTCCACTGTCCTGTCAAACTGCTGTTGGAAGTTTGACTGGTCCACCGTCACCTTATTGTCTTCATTATGCTTGATTGTGGTAAAATCCTGCGCCCGTGTTACCTGGCCCTGAAGCTCCATCCGACTGATTGTCATAAAATACCATCCCCCTTCCGACGGATTTTTATTCCCATCAAATGATAGATATAAAAGCTACACCGAAAATATCCCCATATAATTTCCCATCTTTGATTTCATTTTTTGGAGGGCCCTTGTATGAAGCTGGGATATTCTTGATTCCGATACCTCCAGCACATTGCTTATTTCCTTAAGGGTCAAATCCTCATAATAATACAGCAAAATAACTTTCTTCTCCTTTTCCGTCAGAAGTTCAAGGGCCTGCTGTAAAATCTTTTTCAGTTCTTCCTTTTCTATGACCTCCTCGGGACTGTCAAAACGCCGCTGCTGGGTCTGCTGCGCCGGTATCTCCGCCCCGGACTCCATAAATTCGTTTAAAGAAACCACCCCGGTGATTTTCATCTGCGACTGCCAGGCTGTATAATCATCCTCTGAAATGCCAAGGCTGGCGGCAATTTCTTCATCCGTTGCCGTCCGTCCCGTAGCCGCCTCAATTTCCTTCACAGCAGTATCTATTTTCTTTTGCTTCTGCCTGATGGTCCTTGGTATCCAGTCCATTTTTCTAATCTGGTCAAGAATCGAGCCACGGATACGCAGACTGGCATAAGTTTCAAATTTGACCGCCTTCATGCTGTCAAATTTATCAATCGCATCAATCAACCCGAAAATGCCATAACTTACAAGGTCCTCATACTCCACATTATATCCCAGATACATGCTCAGCCGCCCTGCCACAAGTTTTACAAGGGGCGCATATTCCAAGATAAGCTTCTCCCTGATTTCAGGCGATTTCGTTTTTTCATAACTTTCCCAAAGCTTATTTTTTCCCGCTTCGTCCATTGCTGCCTCCATCACCTAAAGTCAAAAACCCACAATTAATTTTCCCCACTGACTTCTGAATTTTCTGTTTCCTGTGCTGCCTCCACATTTTCCAATGCTTCTTCTTCCGCCTTCTTGGCTTCTTCCGCTTCCCTTGCCGCCTGCTCCTCGTCAATCTGTCTGACAAAGGCATTCACTTTCATTTGAATAAAACTGCCCGCCATATAAAAAACCACAAGTACAATCAATAGGATTGGAAGCATCTCTCCTGTACTGTAATGGAAAAAATACATCATCAAGCTGACAACCGCCCCTGCAAAAAGCATCAAAAATGGTGCAAATAACTTATTCTTTTTCATTGAAATCCTCCACAGCGAAAACAGCTCTGTCGTTTTTACAGTATTTTTTCCGGCATACCCACGGAACGTATGTGGAAATCCCCTGTTTTGGGATAAAAAACAACTGTTCTGCCGTATGTTTTTCCCGTATCCTCCGCAAGGATAGGAATCCTCATGGCACTGAGTTTTTTCTTACTGGCAAGAACGTTGCGCTCTCCAACACGTATACTGTCATTTTTTCCGCCGAAAGCAAACATCTGTGCACCACCGGCAATTTTGGCTACAAGCCTGCTTCGATTTCCTCCTAAACGTACTATCTCATTTACTAAATCTTCTATTCCTGTATCTGCAAATTTCGGTCTGTTTGTATTATTTCTGATTTCTGTGCTGTCGGGTAACATTATATGAGCCAGGCCTCCAATTCCATTTGCAGGGTCCCTTATTGCAATCCCTACACAAGAACCCAGCCCTAATGTAGTTACTCCATCTTCACCTTTGCATGTTTTTAAATCCGCCATTCCCACTTTTATAATAACACCCATGTTCTTACCGTCTCCCGCCTTTTTCCGCCGAAGCCTACATTACACCAAGTGATTTTAAAATCTTTTCGTAGGACTCCATTTCCGGAATCATAATAAAATAACCGTCTAATTCTATATCATCTGAAAATTGCGTTTCAATCAACAGGATTTTATCCCCTAAAATGCCAAACTCAACCGCCGGGACTCCAAGCAGGGCTCCCGCCATATCAATGCCAAGCTGTGGTATTGATGGCGTAATCTGAAGGTTGGTGAGCCCGGACAGCGCATTTAAGTACGCACCGGTTATAATATTTCCGACCTCCTTGATTGCAGAGCACTCCATCTCCCCAAACTCGTATTCTTCCTTTACTTCCTCCTCAATACCCAGCATACCGCACATCAGTTTATTGACCAGATGGGCGGCGGCCTTTTGAGGAAGGATAAACATCATACTGCCTTCTATATCCCCCGAAACCTGAAGATATATCCCGACCATGATTTCTTCATCCCCGCCTACTACATCTCCCAGATCCTGAAAGTCAAGCATCTTAACCTGGGGTACGGCCATATCCACTTTGCAGTTAATCAATTGTGCCAGGGCTGTGGTTGCATTTCCTGCCCCTATATTGCCTAATTCCTTTAACACATCTAAATATTGATTGGATAACTGATCCATATTAAGGTCCTTCATGGTCCCTCCTAACTGTAACACTGACAGCAGCCGGTCCGGCAAACTGCCGTCTGCCCGATAAATGCGCAGACCCTGCCAAACCTGCCGCTGACACTAACCTTCTCTTATTACTGTTAATCCATTTATTTTTCCAAAGCTACGGCATTTAAATCCAGAAGAGATATCAATTCATTCTCATGCTTACCAATTCCCATGATAAAGCTGGTCTTATCCTCTTTCCCGTCATAGGCCGCTCTTTCAATCTGGCTCGGGCTTAAGGTGACAACCTCTCTCACTTCATCCACGATAATCCCAATGGTACCGTGCTGCTCCAGCTTCAGGATAATGATTCTGGTAGCCTTGGTCATCTCGTCCGCAGGCAGGCCCATCTTAATCCGAAGACTCATAACGGGTATAACCTCACCACGCAGATTAATAACTCCCTTAAGATAATCAGCCACCATTGGCACTCTGGTAATATGCTGCATACGTACAATATTGTCTATAAATTTAATGTCAATTCCATACTGCTCATGTCCCAGTTTTATCACAATATACTGCTGCGCATCATATCCTGCCTTAACATCAGCTCCGTCCAGACCGGAAACTCTAAGTTCATCCATTCTTCTTCCCCCTGTCCTATATCAATGCATTTGCATCCAGAATAAGTGCCACTTCGCCATCGCCCAAAATGGTTGCGCCGCTGATGATTCTGCACTTACTGATATATTTGCCAAGCGACTTAATTACAATCTCCTGCTGTCCTATCAGCTCATCCACCACCAGGCCCGCATAGCGCTCGCCTTTCTTGACGATAACCACCATGATATTCTCATCCGGCGCCTTACTGCTCTCTATATCCAGCTCCCTGCTTAATCTGATAATCGGGATGACGCTGCCTCGCAGGTTGATTACCTCCCTGTTCTCCACCAGCTTTACATCATCCGGACTGATATCCTCAATGGTCTGGATACTGCCAAGAGAAATGGCATATTTTTCTCCTCCCACCGTTACCATCAGTGCCTGAATGATTGCAAGGGTCAGCGGAAGCCTTATGGTCCAGGTACTTCCTTCCTCAAGGCTGGATTTCACTTCCACCTCACCGCTTAAGGACTCAATCTTTGACTTCACCACATCAAGGCCAACGCCTCTTCCTGATACATCCGATATGGTCTTAGCCGTTGAAAAGCCTGCATGGAAAAGAAGATTAATGATATCCTTCTCACTCATGCCAAGTGCCTGATCGGCGGTGATGACGCCACGCTCAATGGCTTTATTTTTAACGGATTCCACATCAATTCCGTTACCATCATCCTTTACCTCGATGACAACATTGTTACCATCCTGATATGCATTCAGAAAAATGGAGCCAACCTCGGGTTTACCTCTCTTGATTCGCAGCTCTCCGGACTCAAGACCATGATCGGCTGCGTTCCGCAGAAGGTGCATCAAGGGATCGCCAATCTCATCCACCACGGTTCTGTCAAGCTCTGTCTCCTCACCTGACATATAAAGTTCCATTTTTTTATTTAATTTCTTGGATAAGTCACGGATCATTCTCGGGAACTTGCTCACAACGCTCTCAATGGGAACCATCCTGACCTTCATAACGGACTCATGGAGATTTGTAGTCACGCTCTCCAGATATTCAATATGTTCCCTGAAGCCGCTTCCGCCTTCCCCTCTTGAATCCGCCACCATAGAATTCTTTGCAATGATAAGTTCGCTGACCAGATTCATCAGTACATCCAGCTTTTCGATATCCACGCGGACCGTTCTGTTTGCCACAGGTTTACCCGCTGTCTTTTTCTCATTTGCCTTAGCCGGTGCATTCTGGGTCTTAGCCGGCGTCTTTGCCGACTTCTTTTCTTCCTGGGTGGCAACGGCCGTCGTCTCAGCTTCCTCTTTCGCCTCAGACACCTCAACCTCATAGACCGCGCCCACTACTTTTTCGATTTCAGAGACATTTCCCGCACTCTTTAAAATCTCGTCAAGCTCACAGTCGGCAATCACGATAAGGCTGAAATCCAGGTCGAACTTTTCATCTTCTATATCCTGTACGGGAGGATTGCAGACGATCACCTCAGACCGCTCCTCTATCTCCTTATACACCTGAAAAGCTCTGGCCGCCTTAAGGAGACAGTTTTCCTGTATATAAACACTGATGCCAAATATATTCTTTCCCTGAGATTTGGCTGCTTCCAAAACCACCTGTTCGGACTCTCCGACGTTGATGGTCTTCCACTTTTCTTCCGCAGCCCCTTCTTCGGGAACCTCATTCTTTTCTTCCGCAGCCGGCGCGGGAGCCTTAGCAGGCGCTTCCCCTCCGTTCTTGCTGGCATTTAAGTATTCGTTTAACTGATTAATAAGCTGCTGATTATCGTTAGTTCCCTCGTCAGCGGTCTCCTGGATATTGTTGGTATATTCTTCAAGGGCATCCAGACACTGGAACAAAGTGTCAATCAGATTGGAATTGACTTTCATGGTGCCGTTTCTGATTTCCGAAAATACGTTTTCCATATCATGGGTCAGCGTCTGCATTCTCTTATATCCCATGGTTCCTGCCATACCCTTTAAGGAATGGGCCGCCCGGAAAATTTCGTTAATTGTATCCGTATCCTCCGGTTCCTGCTCCAGATTAAGTATCTGTGTGTTCAGACTCTCAAGGTGCTCCTTCGTTTCATCAAGAAAAATTTCCAGATATTGATTTACATCCATCTAAATTACCCCCACGTTCCTTATAATTTCCTGTGCAATTCTCTCCAAAGAGATTCCTTTGCCTGAAAGTCCTGCTGTCACAATAGCCTTTGGCATGCCGTACACGGTAGAGCTCTCCTCGCTCTGGGCAAAAACCTTCACCCTTTTCTTTTCTTTTAAATTTTTGATTCCGGCCGTACCGTCCGCTCCCATACCTGTGAGAACCGCACATACGATTTCGTCATAGTTACATGTCGCCAATGACTCATACATATAATTGGCACAGGGGCGAACTCCCTCTCTTGGAGGTTCATCCGAATAGCGTATCACATGTCTGGCCCCGCTTCTTACCGCCTTCATATGTCTCCCGCCCCGGGCCAAATAAACCTGCCCCTGCTTAATCACATCTCCATCCGCCGCTTCCTTTACCGCAAGCGGGCTTAAAGTATTAAGCCTGGCCGCAAGAGCCTCGGTAAACCCTGCAGGCATATGCTGTACAATCAAAACAGGCGCATTCAGATTGGCAGGCAGTAGCGGAATCAATCCCTGCAATGCCTTAGGTCCGCCGGTTGAGCTGGCAATTGCAACAATTTTTCTACCGGCTTTGATTTCATCTGCCTTCGTTATCATACTAAATCCTTTTTCACCTTTAACCGTCTTTCAACAGTTCATACCTCTAAAGTGCTACACGGCTTCGCAGGGATTCAAATCTCTACCCTCCGCTGCCAAACACAGTATACCACAAAACATTCTTCACATGGGTGCAAAGTAACCACGTATCACCTTTTTTTACGTTTCCTTATTTTTCTTTCTTCCTCAAAAATGAAACGAATGATTTCCTCACGCTCCACCGTATCAATATTAATATACTGGGCGCGGTGCTCATACATGCCCGGTTTCCCGTCAAGCTCCTTCACCCGAAGGACCTTGGCCACCAGCGTGTATTCTTTATTTTCCCCGTCAATGGACAGATTGTATTTGCAGTAAACAAGACTGTCCGGCTCATAAGCATAATCGGATACAAAGCGCACGCCGCCCCCGCTGATATCCACAATCACACTGTGTTTTAAGGGAAGTCCCGGCGCAAGGTAATCGCTTCTGTTCTCCACAGCGGCGATTTCTTCCTTTCCAAGGGGTCTTGAATCCATATCAAGGGCACAGCTCAAACGATAATATTCTCTGCGCTGATGCTTCCGCAGATTGCTGGTGAGCTCCATAAGCAGAATGTACTGTCCTCCCGACTTATATCTGTCTATCACGTCCGCAAAGCACTGGTACAGACCGGAAGGCGTATAAAAACATATATCATATTCCGTATTCACCGGCAGCAAAATAAGCTTCATCTTTTCCATAGGCATTGCAATCTCAAGCCTGTCTTCGGAAAGAATATCCAGAACCTGAGACTCGTATACTCTCTTATTCTCAAGTTCATCAATGTCCTGTCCACGCTCCACCGCCTGCATTTCTATCTTGTTACCCGGTTCCACATACTCTAAAAGCATACCCTTACCTCCTGCTAAACATTTTTACCTGTTAATATATATGAAAAAAAAGCCGCCACTCCCCTCTTTGGAAGACTCTGCTCCTTTTCCTTATCCATCAGGTTCGCGGCAATCCTTTCAAAGGCTGCCACCGATTTTGACGCAGGCGTCTTTAGAGACACCGGCATCTGATGCATCACCGCTTTCGGCAGCTGGCTGTCCCTTGGGATGACCCCAAGGTACACAATAGGGATTTTCAGATAATTGCCTACCACCGCATTCAGCTTCCCGAAAAGTGCATCCCCCTCTTTTGGCACATCCACTTTGTTTGCGATCACCCTGACCTTCGTTTTCTCCTTTGAAAATCTTGGATGCCTGTTCAGCGCCTTTAAAAGAGAATAGGAATCGGCAAGGGAAGTGGGCTCCGGAGTTGCTATCAGCAAAATCTCCTCGCTGGCCACAAGAAATTCCAGCACCGTGTCTGATATTCCCGCCGCGGTATCCACAATTATAGTATCGGCAATCGCGTCCAATTCGGAAAGATTATTAATAATATATGACAAATAATCCTTGTTTAAATTGGTGAGCCCGGTAATCCCCGAGCCTCCCGATATGAAGCCCACTTCCATAGGGCCCCATGTTATGATATCTCTGATCCTTTTTCCTCTGTAGATTAAATCACTTAAATTATATTGCGGAGCCGTCCCAAACATAATTTCAATGTTGGCCAGCCCGAAATCCGCATCCAGAATAATGACCTTCTGCCCCATTTTTCTGAACTGTATTGCCAGATTGATGGCCACGCTGGACTTCCCCACACCGCCCTTACCGCTTGTAACAGTGATAACTCTTGCCAGGGGCTTATCGTGGGTGACGGCGCCTGCTTTAATAATATTACGTAACTGTTCAGCCTGATCCATGTATCTTCCTCACTTATCCGTGGTTTATCATTGTCAGTTCTTTTTGCCGCCCAAAAGCTGCTTTACCGTCTTTTGTGGATTAAAACATTCTATGTCGTCAGGCACATTCTGCCCATAAGTTACATAGGATAAGGGGGCGCCCGTATGGAGCCTTATGTTCAAAAGACTTCCCAAAGTGCTGGTTTCATCCAATTTGGTAAAAATAAGGTTGTAATCCGTCATAGCGGAATAACTGTCCGCAATGCTGAGCAAGTCCTTGTATTTTGTGGTGGCACTCAGCACAAGGAACACATCTTTCTGGGCAAGTCCGTCCACAGAATGGATAAATCCGACCATTGCCTCTTTCTGGTCCTCGTTTTTAGGGGAATGTCCGGCCGTATCCACCATAATAAAGTCATAATCCCTAAAGTCCCGAAGGGCCTGCTCAATCTCCTCTGTGGAGTAGATCACCCTGAAAGGCACCTCCATGATGTTTGCGTAGGTGCGAAGCTGCTCCGCTGCCGCAATCCGGTAGGTATCCGCCGTAAGCAGGGCAACCTTCTTATCCCCCTCCACGCTGAATTTGGAGGCAATCTTTGCGATTGTGGTGGTTTTCCCCACTCCGGTGGGTCCCACGAAAAATATTACCTTTGGTCCCTTTTCCGCAGGCGTAATTTCCACAGGTTTGCCAAATTTTAAAATCATTTTCTGATAAGTGTTGGCCAATGCATAATTAAAAGGCATATTAGGCTTATTAATCTTCTTAATCTCATCTACTATTTGATTGGCGTACTGCTCATTTACCTCGTTTTCAAGCATGGTATAGTAAAGCAGTTTCATAAACCGATCCACCTCGGTTTCTTCCTGCTCCTGCTCCTCATCCCTGGTTTCCTCGGGCTTTTGCAGCTGCTGTTCAAGCAGGCTGTGCAGCGTATTTATTTTTTCTTCCAGATTGCTGTTGTCCACCATAGCGGCCGCATTTTTATCTTCTTCTTCCGCCTTTCCACTCTCCGAAGGCGCCGTCTGGGGCTTCTCTTTCACCACAGCCTCCTGTTGGGGCGGCTGCGGCCTTGGCTCGGGTTTCTTTTGAATGGGAATGTTCACCGGTTCATCCTCAAGGGCAACCGTAACCTCCACCATCTGCGGTTTCAAAAAGCTGAAGATTCCATTGCTTTTCACATTCCGAACATTCATGATCACCACGCCGCTGCCCAGCTCTTTTTTGGCGCTTTCCACTGCCTGCGCTTCTGTTTTTCCCTGAAATTTTTTAATTATCATGCCGTCACCATTCCTACAGATTGTAATTCAATATTACTGTCTATCTCATTATACGAAACCACAATTAAATCTCTGTAATAATCTTCCGTCAGTCTCTTAAAATACATACGCACGATTGGAGAAGTGATGATAATGGGGCTCTTTCCCAAGTTCTCCAACTTTGCAATTTCATCACCTACGGATTTCATGATTGCCCTGGTTTTTTCCGGGTCAAGAGTCAGGTATGCGCCTGTCTCCGTCTGTTTCACGCTTGCCATGATCTCCTGCTCCAGCTTAGGGTCTAAAGTTGCCACACTGGTGGTCTCCCCCTGGGGGAAGAACTTCACTGATATGGCTCTCTTTAAACTCTGCCTTACATATTCCGTAAGGATATCCGTATCTCTGGAGGTAGCCGCATAATCCGCCAATGTCTCAAAAATGGTAAGCAAGTCTCTTATGGAAATTCCCTCTTTTAAGAGATTCTGCAAAACCTTCTGTATCTCGCCAAGTCCCAAAAGCTTTGGCACAAGTTCTTCCACCAGAGACGGATTTGTCTCCTTTAAGTTGTCGGTCAGGTTCTGTACATCCTGTCTTGTAAGCAGCTCGGAAATATGCTGCCTGATAATTTCCGTCAGATGTGTGGCTATAATAGACGGCGGATCCACAACCGTATATCCCATACTCTCCGCACGCTCCCTCTGCCCTTCCGTTATCCAGATGGCCGGCAGATGGAATGAAGGCTCGAAAGTGGGAATACCTGTAATCTCCTCCTCCACATATCCCGGATTCATGGCCATATAATGGTCAAAAAGGATTTCTCCCTCGCTGACCTGTATGCCCTTTATTTTAATGATATATTGATTTGGATTCAATTGAATGTTATCGCGAAGTCTGATAATGGGAACCACCGTACCAAGTTCAAGCGCAATCTGCCTTCTGATCATTACCACACGGTCTAACAAATCGCCACCCTGATTCACATCCGCAAGGGGGATAATGCCGTAACCAAATTCAAGCTCAATAGGATCCACCTGCAGAAGGCTGTTCACATTCTCAGGCTGTCTGATCTCCTCAGCTGCAATCTCATCCGCACTTACCTCGCTCTCTATCTGAGCCGTTTCAAGAGTGCCCGCAACCATTCTTCCTGTCACGATAAAAATAAGTCCCAGGGTCAGGAATATCAGGTCAGGCAGAGGGGTTACAATGCCCAGTCCTGCAATCACGCCCCCAACCAGATAAAGTGCTTTGGGAATACCAAAGAGCTGGCCCACCAGCACCGTTCCAAAATCCGCATCCTTTGACCCCTTGGTCACAAGGATACCGGTTGAGAGGGAAATCAAGAGAGAGGGAATCTGACTCACAAGTCCGTCACCGATGGTAAGGATAACGTACTTTTGTACCGCCGCCCCAATTTCCAGATTCTGATAAAGGACTCCCATGGCGATACCACCGATTACATTGACGAAAGTGATGATCAAACCTGCTGTGGCGTCTCCCTTTACATACTTAACGGCACCATCCATGGAACCGAAGAAGCTGGATTCTTCCTGAATCTTATCCCGGCGCACCTTCGCTTCCGCATCTGAGATTGCACCGGTATTTAAATCCGCGTCAATGGCCATCTGCTTACCCGGCATAGCGTCCAGAGTAAATCTTGCGGTTACCTCCGCCACTCTCTCGGAACCTTTATTGATGACCATAAACTGAATAATAATCAGAATGATAAAAACAATACTGCCCACCACCAGATTACCTGCACCTACATAGTTACCGAAAGTGGCAACCACCTGGCCCGGATCACCGGTTGTCAGAATCAGTCTGGTTGAGGAAACGTTAAGGGAAATTCTGAATATGGTAGTAAAGAGGAGCATGGTAGGATAAAAAGACATATCCAGAACTTCTTTTGTAAACATAGTGCCGAAGAGAATGGTAAATGCAATCGCCATGTTGCAGGCCAGCAACACGTCCAAAAGCCAATTTGGAATCGGCACAATGAACATGATAAATGCCGCGAGCACATAAGCCGCAACGCCAATATCCGCTTTTTTCATACCCATTCCCCTTTCTTCAAATTCTAGTATAAATTTCTATAGTTAACGACATTAGAAATGTCCTTTTTGCTCCTGCAAAAGCTTACATATATGGATTTTGCAGGAAGCGGAAAGAGGCATTTGTTATGTCGTTTACTATGATTTATATCTTGCCCTTTAAGTGATATACAAATGCAAGTACCTCCGCCACTGACTGGTAGAGCTCCGGCGGAACCAGGCCGCCCACGTCCACATTGGCGTAAAGCATTCTTGCAAGTGGTTTGTTTTCCACAATTTCCACGTTATTTTCTTTTGCAACTTCTTTGATTTTCTGCGCCAGATAATCTTCTCCCTTTGCAAGCACATAAGGAGCATCATATTTATCCGGGTCATATTTGATTGCCACCGCATAGTGGGTGGGGTTGGTGATGACTACATCCGCCTCCGGCAGCTGCTGCATCATCCTTCGCATGGAAGCCTCCCTCATACGCTGCTTCTGCTTTCCCTTAATCTGAGGGTCTCCTTCCGCGTTCTTAAACTCGTCCTTGACCTCCTGCTTGGTCATTTTCATGTCTTCATTGAATTTCCACTTCTGATACTTATAATCCACAAAAGCAATCACCATATATACCGCCGCAATCCGGATGCCTAAGTCAACCACAATCTCCCCAATCAGGCCGATCGCCCGGTTTAATGCGATATCATACAAAATAAGGATTTGGCCTGTTCTGTCCTTTAAATAGGAATAAGCCACATATCCAATTACCGCAAGCTTTAAAATAGATTTAAACAGCTCCATCAGGGATGCCGCGGAAAAGATTCTTTTAAATCCCTTCATAGGGCTCAATTTACTGAATTTCGGCCGTATGGGCTTGGTGGTGGGCCTCCACTTCACCTGCATATAATCGCATATAAAAGCCACCGCAAAACCAATCAAAAGTATGGGCAGGATAAGCAGTAGCATTTGGACCATCATGCTCCTGATTAACACCTGCAGGCCCTCAAAGGGCGTACGCCCGTTAAAACGCTTGATCACATCGGGCATCTGTCTGTAAACCATATTGAAATATTCGATAAAGCTTGTGCCTATGGTTCCCAGATACAACTTTAAAATCAAAAACAAAGAAAGCATACCAAAAGCATTTGCAACCTCCTTGCTCTTGGCCACCTGTCCTTCGCTTCTGGCATCGTTTAATTTTTTGGCGGTAGGCTGTTCCGTCTTCTCACCGCCGGGGCCGTCCTTCGCAAAGAACTGTAAGTTATACCGTAACAGTAATCTACTTTCCTCCACGAATCCGCCTCCTTTTCTATTCTCTCCCACACCTTCCGGTTTCCACCGTACCGGAGCATTTTTCATACATGCCCTGAGGATTTTATTCCATCCCTGACATGCACAGGTATAACTGTCTGTCACAGCGGCGTCATTACCTCCACAAAAACAGCTACCATATGCTTCATCTGGTCATAGATAAAATTGGCCGCTCCCGGCAGCATGGCCGTTGAAAAAAACAAAATACAAAGACCTGTCAGCACCTTCATTTGGATACCTACCGCAAACATGTTAAACTGCGGCGATACCTTGGCCAGAACTCCAAGCACGGCGTTTAGGATGATCATAACCGCAAATATGGGCAGACATATCCGAAAGCCAATCACAATATAATCGCCCAGGAATTCAATGACCGCCAGCACAATTTTATCCCGCCTGAAGATGGCGCCGTTTACGGGAATCAGAATATAGGTTTCCGCAAGGGCCTTCAGCAGATACCGGTGCATTCCGGAGAGAAACAGCATCAGCATAATCATATAATTATAATAAATACCGGTAATGGTACTGTTTTGTCTTGTGGCCGGGTCCATCAGGCTTGCCATGGAAAGTCCCATCTCCATATCCGCAATCTGGCCCGCAAAAGCAACCACCGAAGTGCATAAATTGGCGGCAAAGCCAATCATAAGCCCGGTTATCACTTCCTTAAACACGATCACCGTATAGCCAAGCAGCGTTTCGTAGCTGACCGTCTGGCGCGGTAATCCCTGATAAAACAAAAGAGACACAAAAAAGGCAAAGGCGATTCTCACCCGTCTGGGCGTATTGTTCATGCTGAAAAAGGGAGCCACCACCATAAAGCTGCCAACCCTCATAAGTATTAAAAAGAAATACTCAAGCTCCGCATAAGCAAACGTATAATCCAGCATAATCCTTTACCTTACATACCGACTGAAATCAGACCATAAATCCACCATAAAGCCGGACAACTCACTTAGCATCCAGTTCCCCAATATAATAAGCGCAAGAAAAATGGAAATTACCTTGGGCACAAAAGTAAGGGTCTGCTCCTGAATAGAGGTAACCGTCTGAAAGATACTGATGGTAAGTCCCACCACCAAAGACACCAGTAAAACCGGCGCCGCAACTTTTATAACCAGAAATAACGCTGAACTGGCAATCGCCGTAACCTCATCAACAGACATAATTCATTCCCCTTTCCATCTTTTTCTCAAATACTGCCCTGGTCTTCAGGCCTGCATCACACATCAACCATTATCATAATCCGCCGGCCGCCCCGCCACACCGACCATCGTCGTGCTGCATGCAGGTCGGTTAATATATCAGATACCGCCATGCTCCACAAGAAAAACTCAGTAAAACGTCTCAACCAGATTTACGATTATCAGGTTCCAGCCGTCTGCCAGTACAAACAGCAGTATTTTAAAGGGCATTGAAATCGTTGTGGGCGGCAGCATCATCATACCCATACTCATCAAAGTGGACGCCACCACCATATCAATTACAATAAACGGAATATAAATGATAAATCCCAAAATAAATGCCTGCCTGAGCTCTCCGATCATAAAGCTTGGAACCAGCACTGCAAAAGGAATACTGTCCAGATTTCCATCCCACTCCTGTCCGGATATTTCCAGAAACACTCTCACATCCTGGGTCTGGGTCTGGGTATACATAAAATCCCGCAGAGGCTGTATCCCGGCTTCAAAGAATTCCTCCTGGGTCATCTCACCTGCCTCAAAAGGAACCACTGCTTCCTGATAAATCCTCGTCAAGGTGGGCTGCATAATAAAGTACGTCAAAAACAAAGCAATCCCCATAAGCACCTGGTTCGGCGGAGCCGTCTGCGTGTTAAGAGCTGCCCTGGTAAAATGCAGAACAATGATCGTTCTGGTAAAGGAGGTCAGCATAATGAGCAAAGAAGGCGCCAGCGCTATCAAAGTAAGCGTAAGCAGTATCCGGAGATTGCCGTTGACCTGACCATTGCCATTATTTACCGTAACCGTCAGATTGTTCGCTATATTTAATTCTGATAAATCTTCCCTTGAATCGGAACTTCCCGGCTCGTCTATATTGGTCCGCTCCTCCTCGGTGCCTGTGACCACGGAATCGGTTTCCGTAGCCATCACGGGCAGCGTGGGAATAATACACAATATGCCTACCGTCATCAGCAGGCATATTATCCTCATTACTATTTTTGCGGCAAAATTACTTTTCATACAATTGCCTGTCCCTTAATCCTTATCTTTTTCTTTCAGCTTCTTCACTCTGTCAAATATACCTGCAAAATCTGTCATTTGCCCCACACTATCTTCCTGAAGGCGCAATTCATCTGCTGAAAGTTCTGAAAGCATGTGTACCTCGTCCTTCCCAACGGCAATTACCAGGTACTTTGTCCCTGCTCTTACAATCTGAATATACTTATTAGGGGTAATCCGGCAGGTCTCCACTATTTCCAGATTCCCGCACCCCGCCTTCCCTTTCTGATAACCGGCTATCCATTTCGTTACCAGATAGGTAATGGCAAGTACGAAAACAAAAAGAATAAGCACTGTTATAAACTGAACATAGCTGTCCGTTCTCGAAACAGTCGTCAAAAGCATATCAGCCAATTACCTTCTGCACTGCTTCCAAAACACGGTCAGGCTGGAAAGGTTTTACAATAAAGTCCTTCGCTCCGGAATGAATTGCATCAATAACCATAGCCTGCTGTCCCATGGCGGAACACATGATAACCTTTGCTCCCGGGTCAGCTCCCATAATCATTTTAAGAGCTGCAATACCGTCAACTTCCGGCATGGTAATATCCATAAGCACCAGATCCGGCTTTACCTCATTGTACTTCTCAAAAGCCTTTGCACCGTTTTCTGCTTCTCCCACTACGTTATAACCATTCTTTGTGAGAATATCCTTAATCATCATTCTCATAAACGCAGCATCGTCAACAATCAAAATATTTTTTGCCATTTTCTTTCTCCTTAATTAATAATCTCGGTTACGCGGATGCCGAAACTTTCTTCAATAACCACGACCTCACCCTTCGCTACAAACTTGCCATTGACAAGTACATCTATCGGTTCACCGGCTATTCTGTCAAGCTCAATAATTGTTCCCGGTGCGAAGTCCAATATTTCTGATATGGATTTTTTAGTTCTGCCAAGCTCCACTGTAACATCCAAAGGCACATCCCTGATCAAGCCTATGTTCTCCTGAGCAGGCATTCCACCCATATTGTTATTAAAGCTCTGGAACTGAGCAGGCTGTACATTCATCCCCTGCATATTCATCTGAGGATATCCCATATTCATTCCAGGCATTCCCATCATTGGCATTCCTCCCATCGGCATCTGCATGCCCATGTTCATCTGAGGATTTCCCATCCCCATATCCTGCTGTCCCGGATTTCCCTGCTGGGGCATCTGTTCATTTGCCGCAGGTGCCGCATAAGGTGCGGCCTGGGGTGCTGGTGAAGGCTCCGGCTCAGCCGGTGCTTTTGTTACAACGAAAGTATCGTACAGACTCTTTGCAAAGTCGATAGGGTATAACTGCATGATGGAGCTGTCCACCAAATCCCCTATCTGCATCCTGAAAGAAATTTTAACGAAATTACCCTGCAGAAACGGGTCAATATCTCCGCCTGTTGCAACATCATTCAAATCTATTAAAGAAGCCTCCGGGGGGCTGATATCTATCATCTTTCCAAGCATGGTAGACATGGAAGTGGCCGCAGCGCCCATCATCTGGTTCATGGCTTCTGAAATGGCGCTCAAATGAAGCTCGCCAAGTTCTCCGTCCGTATTGCTGCCATCCCCGCCCATCATCAAATCCGCAATGATTTTTACATCATGCTCTTTCAAAATCATGATGTTGGAGCCGTTAAGGCCGGTTGTATAGCGAATCTGTATAAAAACACAGGGACGCTCATAATCGTTAACCACAGACTCCCAATTTGCCACCATAACGGTAGGGGTGGTGATATCCACCTTTGTATTCACCAGAGAATATAAAGTGGTTGCAGAGGACCCCAAACTGATATTGGCAATTTCCCCGATTGCATCCTTTTCCACCGGTGTAAGCAGCGCATCCGTATCCTCGTTCGCTGCAGGCGCCGCATCCTCCTTGGGCTCTCCGCCTTCCGCCTTTTCAGTTCCTTCCGGATTCTCGGACAAATCCATGCTTGAAAGAAGCGCCTGTATCTCATCCTGTGACAGTATTCCGCCGTCCATACTCTATTCCTCCTCTCTGATCACTGATGTCACCTGAACCGCATAACTATCCCGGCTCGACCCTGGAAGTGCGATAAATTTTTTGATATTACCCACATAAATCTTCATTTCCGAGTCAACCTTGGTATCCAATCTTATGATATCCCCAATCTGTAAATTCAGGAAATCGCTTACGGACACCTGGCTTCTGCCAAGGACAGCCCTGACCGGCACATCTATTCTCTTAATGAGTGATTCAAGCTGCTGCTCGTAATTTGCTTTATCCTCTTTCTGCATTGTAGAATACCAATATTTGGTATTCAGCTTATCCATCACATCTTCCAAAGTAAAATATGGAAGACAGACATTCATGTACCCCTCAACATCACCTATTTTTATGTTGAAGGAAACAATTGCAACCATATCGCTTGGAGCAATCACCTGGGCAAACTGAGCGTTGGTCTCAATCCTCTCAAGCACCGGATTGACCTCCACCACATTCTTCCAGGGCTCCCGCATATGCTGCATGCAGATTACCATGAGCTTTTCCAAAATCGAAAGCTCTATCTCCGAAAAATCTCTATTCTTTTCCAAAGGCTGCCCTTGACCGCCCAACATACGGTCAATCATTGCAAAACCTAAATTGGAAGACAATTCAATAATAATATTACCATTTAAAGGCTGAAAATCCACTATACTTAGTATAACCGGATTGGAAAGTGCATTTGAAAATTCCGAAAAAGTAAAGGTTTCAGAGCTTGACACCGATACCTGAATACTTTTTCTCAGATAAACCGGAAGGTTCGTGGAAAGCAGTCTCCCGTAATGTTCATATATAATCTCAAGGGTACGCAGGTGTTCCTTGGAGAACTTTGCAGGTCTCTTGAAATCATAATTTTTTATTTGTCTATCCCCTTTATCCGGCATTTGCTCCACATCCAGCTCGCCGCTGCTCATAGCCGCCAGCAGACTGTCTATTTCGCTTTGGGATAATATATCGCTCACAGGTTACACCTCCTTCATCTCTGCCAGTTTTTATTTACAAGTCATCAGGCATTTACTGATAAAGTGCCACCAGTGTCACATCAAAAATAAAATCCGAGCCAAAAAGTGTCTGAACACTTGATAATATATCGGCTTTGAGCTGCCCTGAATTAGTCTTCGCTTCATCCATGGTGTATTGTCCGACCAATTCGAAAATCTGTCCGCGGATCAAATCCTCTCTGCTGGAAAGATCTCCCTCGCCGTAAGTTTTATAATCTTCATGCTTGCTGTTCATGGACAGAGTTACCGTGATCATACCATAATGATCCTTCTCGTCCCCTTCCGCTCTTTTCATCGGAATCTGTAAATCCGAAATGGTATAAGTCACCGTATCTTCCAACGGTACAAGAACTTCCGAAGCTCCGCCTCCCGCATATCCGCTGCCGATATCAAGGCTGATCGCCGAAGCAATATCGCTCACTAACTCCGCAGTCTTTCTGTTGGTGCCGGTTACACTGAACATCATAATTGCTGTAAGAACTATATTTACAATCAATAACGCTAATATCAAAATTGAAATCAAATTTCTTTTCATAATAAATCAGCCTTTCTCTGTCAATATGAACTTAATGCATTATATATTTTTATTTCCACTCTTCTGTTTTTGGCCCTGCCTTCCTCTGTGGAATTATCCGCAATCGGAAGGTATTCCCCACGGCCGGAATGTTTGACCTTACTCATGTCCAGCAAGGTGTTTTCTTCCAGATAATAGAAAACAGACAAAGCTCTGCCGCTGCTCAACTCATCATTATTGGAATACTTTGCGCCTGACATGGGTTTATTATCCGTATGTCCTTCGATTTCTATGGTTCCTTCGCTGAATCTCTGCAGGATAACTCCAAGCTGTCCCATCAGCGGAAGGGCGTCCTCCTTTATTACAACGCTGCCCGAATCGAACAAAAGCGCACCGTTTAATGTGAGCTGCACATACTGGGAAGTAAATTCAATATCCACTTCCTTATCCAGATTTCTTTCTTCCAGAACCTCCTCAATCTTTTCGGCAAGTTCTTCGGATTCTTTAATTTTGGCTTCCTCCATAAGCTCCACGGCGGATTCCAAATCCTCAGGTATCATATCGCCCTCGGCGTCCCTGCCCGTGCTGTTTATGTAGTTATCAAGCTCATTTAACTGGCTCACGCCGTTGCTGATGAGAATACCGTCGCCAATTGCAGTTGCGCCTGCGGTAAAGATGCTGAAAGTCTGGTTAAAAGAAGCTGCCAGCTGTTCAAACTTCTGTGCATCCACCGTTGACATGGAAAACAGCATGACGAAAAAACAAAGAAGCAGATTCATCAGGTCCGCAAAGGTGGATTGCCAAGCCGGGGCGCCTTTCGGTGGTTCATCCGGTTTTCTCTTAGCCATTCTCATCACCTCCGTCACCCAGCATTCGGTCGCCCGGTGCCATGAATGACTTCAGTTTCTCCTCTATTACTCTTGGGTTTTCACCTGCCTGAATAGAAAGAAGACCTTCAATCATAATTTCTTTGAGCATAATCTCACTGGCATTATTTGATTTTAACTTACCTGCTACCGGAGCACAAATCCAGTTAGCCAGAAGGGAACCATACAGGGTTGTGATAAGAGCTACCGCCATGGATGGTCCGATGGTGGAAGGATTATCCATCTCGTAGAGCATGTTAACCAGACCAACCAAGGTACCGATCATACCCCAGGCAGGGCCCATGGCTCCGAGATCCTCCCAGAACGCAATCTTACTTTTGTGTCTGTCCTCCGTGCTGACCAGCTCGGTTTCCATAATTCCACGTACCAGCTCCGGATCGGTTCCGTCTACGATAAGGAGAACTCCCTTTTTCATAAACTCATCATCCAGACCGGACGCAGCCTCCTCCAGTGAAAGGAGTCCTTCTTTTCTTGCTATGTTGGACAGGTCAATGATCTTCTGTATCATTTCCTTGGTGTCTGTGCTTGGAGCTTTAAATACCAGAAGAAAGCTTTTCAGTCCTGCTATGTAGTCGGATAAAGACTTAGACGCCAGGACGGCAAAGAAAGAACCGCCAAAAGTAATGATGGCGGACGCCACATCAACATATCTTCCTATGTTCGCGATACCTGCCGCATTGAGAATACCGAACGCACACATGGCAAAACAAAGCACTAAACCTAAAATTGACGCTATATCCACAATTCCTCACCCCTTTTGCATTAGTTAGCAAAAAAATCCTTTCTATACGATTTTACAAGATTTTTTACTTCTTGTCTACTTTCTTTTACAATTATTTTTCGGCCCGTTGTAAAGGCAATCACTGTGTCGGGTGTTTCCTCCACAAGTTCCATCAGGTCGGGATTGATTAAAACCTTTGTGCCATTGATTTTGGTCACCTCTATCATATCACTTTGTTCCTTCCTGCGCTACTGTAAATTTTTTCAATGATGTGACAATAGGAAAAATTAACTGTTTCTTTATATTCAACGCTAAAGGGAACCGGGTTTTGCTCGGTTCCCCATTATTTTTATATGTCTATTTATATTACTGCCCGGCGTTTTCTATGATTCTTTATGTCAGGCAGCCAGGTATAAAAGAGAGCTGAAATTATCTCTTTAAGTTGGTAAGTTCCTCAAGCAGAGTATCCGAAACCGTTATGATTCGGCTGTTAGCCTGGAAACCTCTCTGGGTTGTAATCATTTCGGTAAACTCGGAAGCCAAGTCCACGTTACTCATTTCCAGTACGCCGGACTCCATCTTACCGCCGCCTGCTGTAATGTCCTCGCCGATTCCGTCAAATTCTCCGGAGTTTAAGGTTGAGGAGTAAAGGTTATCACCTTCCTTGGAAAGACCGGACGGGTTTGCAAATGTTGCGGATGCTATCTGGCCCAAAAGCCTTCTCTGGCCATTGTCGTAGGAAGCATAAATCTTACCGTCTCTCTGGATTGAAATACCGCTGAGCTCGCCTTCCTTACGGCCCTCTCCCAAACCACTCTGGTCACCTGCGTATGCGCTGACTGTTGCAACACCGTTATTGTCGTAGTTGCTGGTTGCGGAGAAATCTATATCAATATCTCCGAAATTAGGAATCCCCGCTAATCCTAATGTAATAGAACGGGTCCCCACTGTTGTGTAATCTTTATCCGCATTATGAGTATCGCCAACACTCTGGAATGTACCTTTACCATTTCTGTAATTCAGGTACGCTGCATTTGCTACGGTAACAGTAGATGTTGTACCATCCGCCTCTGTTTTTGTGTAAGTTACGGCCGGCCCACCCTCATTAAACTTAACCTGCTGGCCAATCGTTGACAATATAGGGTCTCCATTGTTATCGTACTGAATATCACCATCCGCATTCAACTGGTACATGATGGATTTGCCACTGCTTTCGTCAATAATATCATCCAGCTTCACATAAAATTGACCGGTATCTCCATCAATAGCATGAACGCTCATTCTCGCTGTGTACTTATATCCCTGATTATCAAAAAATTCCAAATCAAGTATTCTACCATCCGGACTATTAATGTCAGGGTCATTTTTGTCAACAAGGCCGCCTACTGTTGCCAGTGAAGTATTCTCCGGAGGATAGGTCATGTTTTCCTCTGTCATAATCTTAAGAGGCTGTACTCTGGCTTTCTTAATATTGTCCGGATTGTCAGGGTCTACGCCCCAGCCCATTACATTGTAACCGGTACTGGTCATGGCCAGGTTTCCTTTTCCGTCAATGTAGAAGGAACCGTCTCTTGTGAAGAAGTTTTCCGAGCCGTTGCTTACTACGAAGAATGCGTCTCCGCTGATCATGATATCAAAAGGGTCGTTGGTACTCTGTGCGGAACCCTGGCCGGAGATGTTTGTCTTGATGGCACTGGTCTTTGCACCGAGACCAATCTGTCTTGCGTTGGTACCTGCCACTCCTGTTACCGGGTTGGCGCCTGAAGCTGCCTGTGTAGTCTGATACATCAAATCAGCAAATGTCATGGACTGTGATTTGTATGCTGTGGTGTTGACGTTGGCAATATTGTTACCGATAACGTCCATTCTTGTCTGGTGGGTTCTAAGTCCTGCCACACCAGAGAATAATGATCTCATCATAATGAAATGACCTCCTTAAATCTCGTGCCGTTTTGTCCCTTCCGTCATTCAGGAACACCAAGCCTCCTTAAAGGTCCGGCTATATAATTACGGCACCGTCAATGTTTGTAAATATGTTTTCCGCTGCGTCCTGCTGATGCATTGCCGTTACCACCGTATTGTTCGGTATATTTACGATAAAGGCAAGCTGATCAACAATCACCAGGGATTCTTTGATTCCCTTCCTCTGGGCTTTTGCTGCGCCTTCCTGCAAACGTTCCATCTGGCCGCTTGTAAGCTCAATCTTCCTGTCCGCAAGTCTTCCTGCGGCATGCTTGGAAAATTTCACTTCTCCGCCGGCCCTGACACGGCTGCTTTCTAAAATTTCCTGAAAAGACTGACCCTCCGTGGCCTTCATTGATGTCCCGCTTTTATTTTGTTTCAGGTACTGGTCCTGTAATTGTTCAATTGAAAGGAATCCATTATTTTGAACTTTCATATTCCTCTCTCCTCCTTAAGCGGTTAATCCTGCATCCTGCAATTTCCGGTGAATATTGTGCGCTTTTAAATATCACAGCCGGGGTTATTCACCTGTTCCTTCGTCCCCGCCTTCACTGCCGTCTCCGGTTTCTTCTTCCTTGTCCTTATCTCCTACGTTGTCGCCTTCTTCTACCTTGTCATCGCCGTCCTCTACCTTATCGTCACTGCCCGGCTTGTTTGCCTCGGCCGCTTCTGTGAGTTCTGCAATTCTCTCAACATACTTCTGGAGCTTCTCAACATTTTTCTTATCAATAAAGGACTGCTGATAAGAGGTCATGCTGTTAAAGGCTTTCTGAAGAATCTCAATATTATCCTTATCCTCAAGAGTGACAAACTCAAGTCTCGGAAGCTTATCAAGAGCTGCCGTGAATGATACTGCCAAATCAATGGCTGTCTGATAAGTATCGTCTACGATTGCAACCACGTCATCCAAAGAATAAAGAGCGCCGTCTATAGACACAAAAGCTTTGTTGTTTTCATAGGTCACGTATTCCACCGTACCCTGAATTGATTTATAGTTACCTGCACTGTCCACAGTATCTACCTGCACCAACTTGCCTACCATTGAAGATGCTCTGGTAAGTTCCATGGTTGCCGCCATATTCTGCATCTGCTCCACCTGTGAGAAGGTTGCATACTGTGAGATATACTCCGTATTGGAGGTGGGCTCTAATGGATCCTGGTATTTCATTTGGGCTACCAGGAGCTGTAAAAACGCATCCTTATCCATGCCGTTTTTGGTTGCGGCTTTCTTGACGGAACTTTCTGATGCGGTTTCCTGAATGACGCCGTCTTTTACTACTGCACCTACTGCCATATTTACTCCTTTCTGCTCTTTCCGCACATATTACGCGGTATAATCCACTGTGTTTCCGTTTACTTCCATCATCTTTGCCGCAAGGACTTCTTCCTCGGTTGCTTCTTCCCCGAATCCACCTTCCAAATCGTTTAAATTGATTCTCCGGAGAGTTCTTCTTCCATTTTGAGAGGAAGCATTAGCGTTTTCTTCCCTGCCCTGTCCCTGCCAGAGATTGCTCTCAAAGCCGTGGCTTTCCACAGTAACCTGCACTGCTTCCACCTTTACGCCCTGAGCCCGCAGACTTTCCTGAAGGGCCGTAACCTGGCTTTCAATAGCTGCTTTCACGGCTTCATTTTGTACCTGGAACTGTGCCGTAACCTCGCCGCCTTTAGAAGTCAGCTGAACATGTACGGTTCCAAGGCTTTCCGGGTGCAGCTGCATTTCAAGCTGGTCCATACCGGGTTTTAACTGAATCCGCATGTAATCCATTATCTGGTCCATAATCTCCCTGGACTGCTGGCTGAACACTTCCGTGGTCTGTTCAAAGGGAACTTCCTTTACCTGCATCTCATCCTGAGAAAGGTTGTTAAGGAGTAAATTACCTGTCTGTGATTCCTCAGATTGTCCCTTTCCATCCCCTTCTTCCGTCTGCTGCTGTCTCTGGCTTTCAGGGGCCTTTTCCACTACGGTTTCCGGCTTTGCGGTGGCCACATCCACTACTTTGGTGGTGTTGCCCTTTTCATCGGCTGCCATCTTAACGGTTTCATCACCGGATTTTACCTCCACGGTAATCTGAGGCTTACTTACATCTTCCGTCTCTGCTTCCGCTTCCGTCTCCTGTGTCATGCCGTTTTGTAAATCCTCAAGAATCGACTGCATGTCTTCGGGCTCAATCCCCATTTCCTGTGCAAGCGCCGCCTTCATATCCTGCATCACGCCAAGTAAATTCTGCAGGCTGTCAAAGAGATTGCCGTCCGTAAGGAGCGCTGTCATATCCTGTCCGCCGTTTAGCTGTAATACCAGCTGCGTCAGCTTGGCAGAATCAAACAGATCGTATACCGAAAGCCCTAATTCCTCCATGGCCTTCTCCACATCCTCCTTGGAAACTCCAAATTCCTCGGCAATTTCACCGGTTAATTCTTCCCCGGCTTCCTCAATGGCTTTTGACTGGTCTTTTGTCATATCCTGGGGTTTCGCGGTTTCTTTCACCGGCTCCTGTACCTTCACAGGCTCCTTTCGGCTGCCCTGTACAGGCGCCGCCGCTATCTTACTGCTGTTTCCACTGGCAACTGCCTGAAATTGATTGTACGAACTGCCGCCTTTTGTTTTGTTCATTACATCTCCAAAACTCTCTGACTTATCCGTACTGCCTGTCTTCACGGAATTCCTTCCCCGGGCAAAATCCATCAGGGAATTCACATCCTTTACAGGTGCACTTGTCATTTACACATCCCTCCTGTCTTTATAAGTCCTTTTCGGACTCTTTTTCAAGGTACATCATTTATATCGGTCAAGGAAACAGATTTTTTAAGGTTCAGGATCCATAATTTTGGTGATCCGTGCCGCAATTTCAGGGTCCATTGCCTCCAAAATTTTGGCTCTGCCGTCTGCTTCCATTGCACCCAGTATTCTGACTGCCAAATCCAGATTATCTGTCATTTCCGCCAAAATCGCGGCTGCCGCCTTGGGTTTCATGGCGGAATAAGTCTTTGCATATTCCTCAATCTCGGCGCTCTCCGCAGTCTGTCCGACTACCTGCTTATAAAGATATTCTGCGGTTGCCGGGTCCATCTGCTCATAATACTTCTTATACTCCTCTATGCCGGGGCCTTTGTCCGCATAAACCACTTCCTCATAGAACTCCGTTTTAATCCTCTGGAATTCCACCTGGCTGTCCTCAAAAGTCTTAAGACGGTCCACCTCAGCCTTAAGCTCATCCACCTCGGCAGATGTATCCGACTGGGAGGACTGAGCCCGCTCTAACTCAAGTTCCAGCTCCTTGATATAATCCACTGCTTCCCGCAGGTCCGTGTAGCCGCCGTAACCTTCTTCTTCCTCTCCCTCCGGGACTCCCGTATCCGCCGCGTTTGGCAGAATCATGTTAAGCACAGGCACATCCTTTAAAATGGGAGTCAGCACATTACTTCCAAATCCGCCGAAATCCAGTTTGATGATCAGGCACAGTATGGCAACCCAGATAAGTACAATGATAAATGTGACAAGGAAAACCGATCCGGCGCCCGTACTTTCTCCGTCCACCAGTTCTTCTTCCTGATCCGCGATTTCTTTTGCCCTTGCCTTCGCTGCCTTTCTCTGTTCTTTCTGTTCCTGTTTTAATTTCTTCTTTTCTTCCTTGAGACGCTTTTTTTCTAATTTCGCGTCATCAAAGCTCATTTCCTCATCTATTGGCATAATAATCCTCCATGCTGTCAATGACCCGCAAATTGGAGCAGGCATTCATGCTATTTTCGTCCGTGGGTATAACTGGTGAGCTCATCTATCTCCTTGGCTTCCCTTGCATTCTCCTCATGGATAAATACCTCAAAGGCCTTTTCCTTAAGCCTTTCCTGGGTTTTACTCTCCTGCCTTGCAAGCTGCAGCTTCCGGCGGGCCGCCTCCAGTCTGTCCTCAGCCAGCTTAATCTGCTGTTTCTGGACCATAATAAATTCATCCATTATCGCAATGGCGTCCCTGTTTTCCAGAATTTCCAGAACCTTTAAGCTGTCCTTTTGAAGCTCTCTGCCTTTATTTTCATAGGATTCCTTCCTATTATAAAGTACCTGCAGTTTTTCTTCTTCCTCGTCCAGATGCATTCTGGCGGCCGCAAAATCCATTTTGGCCTGTTCTTCCATTTTTTCCTTGATGTTCAGGATACTCTGCATCCGGTATCTGAATCTTGCCATCTGTCACTTCTCTCCGTCACGACAATAAAATTGAGCTTAAAGATTACTCTCCGCTTACAAAAATTTCTTTTAACAGCTTTACGGACTCCTCAAAGGTCAGTTTATCTTCCACATTCTGCATCAGGAACTGATTCACCTCTCCGATTTTTTGGATTGCATAATCAATCTCCGGATTGCTGCCGGACTTATAAGCGCCGATATTGATCAAATCCTCCGCCTCGGTGTAAGTTGCAAGTACATTTTTCAGCTTGCCGGCATAGCTTTTGTGGTCTCTGTCCGCAATCTGGCTCATACACCTCGATATGCTCTGTAGTACGTCGATAGCGGGATAATGATTCTTGTGGGCTAACTTCCTATCCAGCATAATATGCCCGTCTAAGATACTTCTTGCGGTATCTGTGATCGGCTCGTTAAAATCATCGCCATCCACCAAGACCGTATATAATCCGGTAATGGAGCCCTTATCCGACCTTCCCGCCCGCTCTAAGAGCTTGGGCATTTCAGAATACACACTGGGCGGATACCCTCTTGACACAGGCGGCTCTCCGCTGGCAAGGCCAATCTCCCGCTGGGCCATAGAAAAACGGGTAAGAGAGTCCATCATCAAAAGGACGTCCTTCCCCTGGTCTCTGAAATATTCCGCTATAGCGGTTGCCGTCTGGGCCGCTTTTTTACGTTCCAGGGCAGGTTTATCGGAGGTTGCCACCACTACCACCGACCTTTTCATGCCCTCCGGCCCTAAATCTCTCTCTATAAATTCCCGAACCTCTCTGCCACGCTCTCCAATCAGAGCAATGACATTGATGTCCGCTTTGGTATTTCTCGCAAACATACCCATAAGCGTGGATTTTCCCACGCCCGAGCCGGCAAATATACCGATTCTCTGACCCTTTCCCACCGTAATCAGGCCGTCCACTGCTTTTACTCCAAGGGGCAGAACCTCGTCGATAATCTTTCTGGCCATAGGGTCAGGGGGCTTGGCCTCCACCGTATATTCCTCCCCTGTGGGTTCCTCTCCCGTATCCGGATGTCCAAGGCCGTCAAGAACATGACCAAGCAGCCCGCCATCCACCCTAACTTTTAAAGGAGCCCCGGTATTTTCCACAATACTCCCGGGGCCGATTCCCTCCACATTCCGATAGGGCATCAAAAGATTCTTCCCCTCTTTAAAGCCCACTATTTCAGCCGGAGAAGGATTGGCGTCACGGCCTCCCTCCACAGGATAGACCATGCAGATATCCCCAAGCTTTGCTGCCGGACCTGCTGACTCAATGGTAAGGCCTACTACGTTTACCACCTTGCCGCTGACCTTAAAGAGAGACTCGTCTAACACACTTTTATATTTTTCAAAATTAATTGCTGGTACCGTCAATTTATATTCCGCCCTCTCTTATTTATTTCTTAAGTTGCGCAAGACCACATACCGCAAAGCGGCTTTTCCTACATGCGCCTCTGTTTATAAGAAAGGAGCCGTAATTTTCTTTTGAGCTCCTCAAGCTGCGTTCCAAGGGAGCAGTCATAAATACCGCCCTCCGTTTCAATCATACACTGGGATTCTGCCAGGGTTACGTCCGTGATAATCTCAAGATTCTCCGCCAAAGTGCCTGTTTCCTCCTGGATTCTCTCTTTCTGACCGCTTACCTTCGGGTAGTCCTTCTTCGATACATGTACGATAAAACTCTTGGCATAATTCATTTTCTGCATGGTATCAATCAGCAGATTGGTTACTATCTGCTCATGCCCGCTTAAATCCACCTTGAAAATATGCTCGTATATTTCCGTCAGGTTCTCAATGAACAGGGGTTCTAACTCCAGAATCGTGCGTTCATACTCCTGTTCAAGTTCTTCCTTCCTTTGGATGTATTCATCCTTTAAGGCCTGGGCCTGGGCCATTCCTTCATCATAGCCCTGCTGATATCCCTGCTCCTTTGCTTTTGTCAGAGCGTCCACCCGCATTCTCTCGATTTGGGCGTTGGCGTTCTGAAGCATATGCGCCGCCTGGGTTTTCAGTGTATCCAGCTCTTTTCTGGTCTCCTCAAGCTCCTGGTCAAGAGCCGCCTTTTCCTTCATGGCTGCGCTTTTGAGGATACTCTCCCCGCCGTCTTTGGCAAGCAGCGCATCCACCACCTCAGGGTCAATTCCAGGGTTAAAGCCCTCCTCACCCTCCATGGCGCCTTCTTCCCTTGCTGCCTGCAAGGCCGACATTTCCTTCAGCTTAGACTCCACCAGTTCATTTGTATCAATCACACGGGCGTCGCTGTCCATCATGACCCAGCCCGCCTTGTAAAGATTACTATACAACGATCTCGTCACCTCCACCTCTGGAAATCACGATTTCTCCTGCTTCCTCCAGTCTCCTTATGACGCCCACTATCTTCTGCTGGGCTTCCTCAACATCTTTCATACGGACAGGACCCATGAATTCCATGTCCTCCTTGATCATAACAGCAAGACGCTTGGAAAGGTTATTAAAGATTGCAGTCTGTACCTGCTCATTGCCTCCCTTAAGGGAAAGAGCCAGGTCATTGTTGTCAACCTCACGCAGCACTCTCTGAATAGCACGGTCGTCCAGAAGAAGGATATCCTCGAATACAAACATCTTCTTTCTGATCTCGTCCGCCAATTCCGGATCCTCCACTTCCAGAGTTTCCATAATATGTTTCTCCGTACCTCTGTCCACCGTATTTAAGATTTCCACTACGGCATCCACGCCACCAATAATGGTGTAGTCCTGATTTACTAAGGATGCAAGTTTTGATTCAAGCACTTTCTCAACCTCTTTCACAACATCCGGGCTGGTTCTGTCCATCACGGCAATACGCTTCGCCACATCCGACTGCTGTTCAGGGGGCAGAGCCGAAATAATCAGCGCTGCCTGCTGAGGCGCAAGATAGGACAAAATAAGCGCTATTGTCTGAGGGTGCTCATCCTGTATAAAGTTAAGAAGCTGAGACGCGTCCGTCTTACGCACAAACTCGAAAGGCTTGACCTGAAGGGATGCTGTCAGCTTTCCAATCACGTCCATTGCCTTCTCGTTGCCAAGGGCCTTCTCCAAAAGCTCTTTGGCGTAGTTGATGCCGCCCTCGGCTATGTACTGCTGGGCAAGGCAGACTTCGTAAAACTCGTCTATAATTGCATCCTTTACCTGAGGAGTAACACTCCTTGTATTTGCTATTTCAAGGGTCAGTTCCTCGATTTCTTCATCCTTCAGATGCTTAAAAATCAGCGCTGACCTCTCGGGTCCCAAAGCAATTAATAAAATTGCCGCTTTCTGAATTCCCGGTATCTTATCCTCAGTATTCTTTGGCATACCTGTTTAACCTCCTTTTAAAATCCACAACTGATCAACTCCATTCCTCATTCAACCAGTTGCGAAGAAGATTTGCTGCGGCCTCCGGATTTTCATCCACAAATTTTTCAATTAATTTTCTGTTTTCGGAGATTTGCTCTATACCGATATCTCCAATATCAACCTCCGGCTGGGACTGAAGCAGATTTTCCACGGACAATTCCTCCGGCTGCTCCGGCTCCTTCTCCGAACGCATGCTTCTGAACACCACAAAGCCAAGCAACGCCAGAATCACAACAATAAGAACTATCTGCATGATATCCGATGCGGATATATTAAAGCCTTCTCTGTCAAAAAACGCATTTTCCGAGTAAGCGATAATTGCAATGTTTTCCACTGGGAATCCTGTTGCTTTGGCAACAAGCTGATACCATTCATCCGGGACTTCCACCATTTCACGTCCCGCATTCTGGAGCTTATACTCATCCCAGGTAACACCTCCGTCCAGAAGTCCCTGGGAACGTACATCTTCTTCCCTGACCACATTCATGTTGGTGCACGCCAGTGAGATGGAGGACTGGTCATAATTGATGCTTCCCGGCAGAATACTCTGGTTGGTAATACGCTCCGACGGCAGGTATTTATCCTCCTGCTCGGTGGTGCTTGTATTGCTCTCCGTATTATCCTGATAAACATATTCGGGCTGTTCTCCATTTGAATCCGTCCCCGGTACATCCCCGTTTGCATTGGCAGATTCCGAACTGAATGTCCTCTGGGAGGCCAGATATCCCTGAGAGTTTCCATCCTCCACATAGTACTGATGATCCGTAATTTCCGTGGAAGAAAAATCCATATCAAGATTAACCGCCACTTCCACCTTGGCAAAGCTGCCGGTTCCGAGCATCACCTGTCTGACGTCATTTTTTACCTTATTTTCCCATTGGGCCTTTACCCCCATCTGGGAACTGGCCGCACCGGAAGCACTGTAATCATTATCACCTGTAAAAAGAACGTTGTTGTTGATATCCAGAATAACAATTTTTTCGGTGGTTTTATTTCCAATTGCAACCGCCACCGCCTTTGCCAGTCCTGCTGCGTTTTCCGTTGTAAATTCTCCGTCAAGCTCAAGCGTGATCCATATGCCCGACTCCTCCTCGGTGTCGATCAATGTACCGCTCCTTTCCGGTATGTACAGCTTCACTGCGGCGCTCTTGATGGAAGAATACTTCCCAAGAATATCATTTGCCAGACGGCTCTCCAGATACAGCTCATATTTCCTTTGCTTATCCGCCTCGGTTGTACTGAAGCCGCCCTCCGTTACCTTATCTATGGAATAAGAATAAGATTGGATATCATTGGCCGCAAGAAGCAGATTGGCCTGGGACTCCTGGTCTTTATTGATTTTAATCTGATAGGCGTCGTCAGAGACCTCATAATCAAGTCCCTCGCCCTCTAATAGTTCCGCCACCTCAGACGCCTGCTTTGTAGTCTCACAGTTAAGAAGTACCACGTACTGGGGTCTGGTCAATACCGTAATTAAAATTGCAAAGGCAAGAATAATTGCCGCCCCTGCCGATATGATAAATGTCTTTTGTTTGGTGGAAAACCGATTCCACCACTCAAGGATCTTTCCTAAAAGTTCCTTAGCACGTTCAGCCATCACTTAAACCTTCTTCCGTTTATTTCCGCCAGTAATAAGTCAAAATCCTTCTCATGACTCTGACCACTGTTTCGGGGTGTTAAGTCCCCCAATTGCTGCAGGGTATTTTACTCCCCTGTTAAATCTGCATCTGCATAATTTCTTTATATGCCTCAATAAACTTATCGCGCACTGCCACTGTGTACTGTAATGCGGTCGATGCCTTCTGAAGGGCTATGCCAAGTTCATTGGTATTATCCGTCTCCCCCAAAGCCCAGCGCAGCTTCTCATTTTCCGCATCGGAAAGATAAGCGTTGGTGGTATTTAAACTTTCAATTGCTTTCTGAAAGAAATTTCCGAATTCCCCGGTGGATTCCGCCTGCCTTGTCTGTGCCGCGTTCTCCGCCGCCTCCTTGATGACACCGGAGGAGATATTATAAAGTGATGTGATATCCATTTATTCCTTCCTCCTTAACCTACGATTGTATGATTTCAAGCCCTTTTACCGCTATGCTTTTACTTGCACCAAAAGCAGTGGCGTTAGCCTCAAAAGCCCGGCTTGCGTCAATTAAGTTTGTCATTTCAGTGACGATATTCACGTTGGGATATGTAACATAGCCATTTTCATCCGCATCGGGATGGGAAGGGTCGTAAACCATTTTCATATTGGTCCATTCATCCTCCATGACCTTGCCCACTCTCACGCCCTGTCCCTTAAATCTGCTGCTGGCATCTCCAAGGAAACTGCTGAAAGTCTTAGCTCTCTCGCCTCTTTGTTCAAAGGTAACCACCTTACGCCTGTAAGGGGTTCCGTCCTGTGTTCTGGTGGTGTCGGCATTTGCCACATTTTCGGATATGGTATCCATCCTGAAACGCTCCGCCGTCATACCGGAGGCATTGATATCAAATGAACTGAATAAACTCATGTTTCCTTACCTCCTTACTTAATCACCATTTTCAAATTAGCAAATTCCTGTTTAATACTGTCTATTAACCCGTTATACTTGATCTGGTTCGCCGCCAGGGTAACGCCCTCCGTGTCAATGTCAACATTATTGCCATCTAAACGATAGGAAAAATTAGCGCTGTCCGTATACACCCTGGGTGTGAGTTCCGTATCTCTAAGGCGTGCGACCTTAGCGTCTACGGTCTCATATCTGGAATTCCCCAGAGCCTGACGCAGCTGGGATTCAAAGTCAATATCCTGCCTCTTATACCCCGGCGTATCTACATTCGATATATTGTTGCCAATAATCTCGTTTCTTTTCCAGGCAGCATCTGCGGTTCTTCCAAGCACATTCACGTAGTCAAACACATTGCTGTTAATCATTTTAAAAAACTCCCTTCCACAATAGATTTACATAAACTGTTCCAGTCTATTTCACCCACTCTATTCCATTATAATTTATTTAGTGAAAAACACAAGACTTTTTTTATAGAAATCTTTTACAGAACCACTGCTATTTTATTCCCCAAAACCCAAATTTTTTCAGGACATTTTCATCTAAAAATAAAGAAAAAGGATTTACGCCTGTCTGTAAGCTCATAAATCCTTTTATTTTATCCATAATCCGTTATGTCTTTATTCAGTTTACTTCATGTTTTCTTTCCGAAGTTTTTCCACTTCGTCAAATACCATGTCATTTAAGACCTTAATATAAGTCCCCTTCATCCCTGAAGATCTGGACTCAATGACGCCGGCGCTTTCGAATTTCCGAAGGGCATTCACGATAACGGAACGGGTAATCCCCACCCTGTCCGCAATCTTACTTGCCACCAGAATTCCTTCCATGCCGTTTAATTCCTCAAAAATGTGAACCACCGCCTCCATCTCCGAATAGGACAAGGTGTTGATTGCCGATTTGATGACGGCCAGCTTCCTGCTTTCCTCTGCGTTTTCTTCGTTCACTGCCCGGAGCATCTCAAGCCCTACCACGGTGGTGCCGTACTCACACAGAATAATGTCGTCAATCTCGTACTGGTCCGCACACTTGTAAATGAAAAGTGTTCCCAGTCTCTCTCCCGCAATCTCAATGGGGGTTATAATCGCCCGGAACCGCTTCACATCTTCCGCTTCAAAACCAAGGGTTTCCAGATTCACATTCTCCTTGGTGGAAAGAACTGCAAGCAGTCTTTCATTTAACATGGAGTCGATAAAGCCGCCCACCTGATCCACAATCAGCTCTGTGATGGAATCAACTCCATAGGCGTCCCCTACTCCAAGCACCTTTCCCTTTCTGCTGATAACCAGCACGTTGGAGGACAATATCTCACACAATACCGAACAAATGTCGTTAAAAACAACTTTGCTGGAGTTATTGTTGTGAAGTAGTTTACCAATCTTCCTGGTTTTATCCAATAATTGTACGCTGCCCATCCTATACCTCCGCTTCTGACGCATATTCCCACGGTCCGCCCGGTAAAGATGCAGACCTGTCCGACTGTTATCAAAGCTCACTACAGCTATAGTATCATATAATTCAGGCGATTTCAACGACCAATCTGAAAATTTTATATAATTCAGGCAATTAACTGGAATATTCTGACTTATTTATCGTAATAGTTCAGCCAGACCGGCATTTGGCTGGCAAATCATGCTTGCATGAATTTGACGGACAGATGCTGGTCTGAACTGTTACTATTTACCAGCTTCAGGACTCGGCATCACATGTCCGCAGGCCATGTCCATGCACACAAGTTTGTTCCCTTTATAAAGCATCATGGAGTCGCACATAGGACATTTCTCATTTGAGGGTGCCTGCCAGACCATAAAGTCGCACTCCGGATTGTTGATACAACCGTAGTATTTTCTCCCTTTTTTGGTCTTTTTCAGTACAATGTCCCCACCGCACTTGGGACAGGCCACGCCTGTTTTTTCATAGTAACTTTTTGTAAACCGGCATTCCGGGAACCCCGGACAGGCCAGGAATCTGCCGTGAGCTCCATACTTGATAACCATCTGCTTTCCGCAGACCTCGCAGATCTCATCAGAAACCTCATCCTCGATTTTCACTTTTTCAAGCTCGCTCTGGGCAACCGCAATGGCTTCCTCCAAATCAGGGTAAAAATTGGATACCACCGTCTTCCAGTTGACATTTCCCTCCTCTACCCCGTCTAGGAGAGCCTCCATATTGGCTGTAAAATTCACATCCACTATACTCGGGAAAGCTTCTCTCATAATGTGGTTTACTACTTCCCCAAGCTCCGTCACATACAGATTCTTGTTTTCTTTTACCACATAACGCCTTGCTAAAATCGTGGTAATGATAGGCGCATAAGTACTGGGACGTCCAATTCCCAGTTCCTCAAGTTCCCTGACTAAAGACGCCTCCGTATAATGAGGGGCGGGCTGGGTAAAATGCTGCTTATCCTCAAATTCTATCAGCTTTAAGGAAGTGTCCGTATCCACTTCTTTTGTCAGGGTATTGCCCTCCTCCTTCTCATCCTCCTGGGCATAAACGCAGGTAAAACCGTCAAAAAGCATTCTGGAAGCCGCCACGGTAAAGCGATGCTCCCCCGCATCAATCTTGATGGAAGTAGTCTCATACTTTGCCGCTTCCATCCTGCTGGCCACAAAGCGTTTCCAGATAAGCTGATAAAGGCGGAACTGGTCTCTGCTCAAAGAATCCTTTATCTCAAGGGGCGTGCGGGCAATGTCCGTAGGGCGGATAGCTTCATGGGCATCCTGTATTTTTTTATTGCCCTGGGCGGCCACTTCCTTCTCCCGGGCATACTCTTTCCCATAATTTTTCTTGATGTAGGCCTCGGCACTGCTCATAGCCTCATTTGAAACCCTGGTGGAATCGGTACGCAGATATGTGATAATACCAACCGTCCCATTTCCTTCAATTTCAATCCCCTCATAAAGCTGCTGTGCCAGCCGCATTGTCTTTTGGGTTGTGAAATTGAGCACCTTGCTGGCCTCCTGCTGTAACGTGGAGGTTGTAAAGGGAAGGGGGGTCTTTCTTATTCTCTCTCCCTTTTTTACTTCACTGACACGAAAAGGAGCGTCCCCTATTTCTGCTATCACTTTATCCACTTCCTCTTTTGAGGAAAGGGACACCTTGTTTTTCTTCGTCCCGTAATATTTTGCCACTAAGGGCTTCTTTGCGCCCGGTATGGCAAGGGATACATCCAACGTCCAGTATTCTTCCGGGATAAAACTGTTTATCTCATCCTCCCTGTCGCAGATAATCCGCATGGCCACAGACTGAACCCGCCCGGCGGAAAGCCCCCGTTTTACCTTAGCCCACAGAAGGGGGGAGATTCGGTACCCAACCATACGGTCAAGCATACGCCTTGCCTGCTGGGCATTCACAAGATCCATATCAATCTCCCTGGGATTTTTCAGGGACTCCTTCACCGCATTCTTTGTAATTTCGTTAAAAGTAATGCGGCATGTCTTTTTTTCCTCCAGCTTAAGCGCCTTGGAAAGATGCCAGGAAATAGCCTCTCCCTCACGGTCAGGGTCGGTTGCCAGATAAATTTTTTGAGCCTTCTTTACTTCTTTCCTAAGGTTTGCAAGCACATCGCCTTTTCCCCGGATGGTGATATATTTGGGCTCAAAACCATTTTCCACGTCAATCCCCAACTGACTTTTAGGCAAATCCCTCACATGCCCGTTGCTGGCTGCCACCTCATAATTAGAACCCAAAAACTTCCGGATTGTTTTCACCTTGGCCGGTGATTCCACAATTACCAGATACTTCGCCATAATATTTCCCCTTTAATTTATAATTCCGGATCGCATTCCCGCCTGCCGCCCCCCTTCGGTGCAGACTTGCGGGAATTTCCGTGCACCACTATACACTAATTGTCCAAGGGTTGCAAGTAAAAAATTTCTGCCTTCTGTCTCTGTCCCCGCCTAAGAAATGATTTCGTACTGCATCCACTCATATTTCAATTTGGTTCCTTCCGCTGTTTCAGGAGGGAGAAGGGCTCTTGCCACCAGCTTTAAATCATCACTCTCCTCATCCGTCCTTTTCAGATTGGCATAATCCCCGTCAATGCTTACCACCTCATAAAAAAATACGTTCATACTCCATCCCTTTCCTTTTCTGTTTTTATCTGCTTTGGGCGTACCGTGCCGCTGCCACATTGTACCATATCAGTCCCTTATGTTGTCAATACCCGATGCAGACACCCGCAACGTCACCATAACAGTTCGGCCTTCGGTTTCACTGTTACGTGTCAGTTCACCGGCACTGCCTGCTGTGTTTTTGCAAAATAGGTGCTTCCCGTCTGCTTCGCCTTCCCTTCCATGCACAGCTCCATGAGCCTGGGTAAAAGCACCGCCATTTCCATCTGCTTCCCATTCTTTCTCATCCTTTCCAGAATTTCATCTGCGGACGCGGGATAATAGTCCAGGCAGGAAAGCAGCGCCGCATCTGCGCCTTCCGTTTCCTTCCTGTCCTCCCCTGCCATTTTCTCCCCGCCCGCTCCATCGTCCGCAGATACATCACTCCGGAAATTTCTTCTTTTCTTTCCTGCCCCTTTATAATATGAAGGTTTCGGATTTTTTTCCTGTCCCATTTCCCCTTTTCTGCCCAAAAGTACGGCAAGTTCGGCCATAATGTCCGAGGGCGAGAGAGCAATTCCCGCCCCCTGTCTGATTAGGAGATTGCACCCGTCGCTTAATCGGTCCGTCAGCCGTCCCGGCACCGCATAGACATTTTTTCCCTGCTCCAACGCCATATCCACCGTAATCCAGGTACCGCTTTTTATCCTTGCCTCCACCACCAGAAGCACATCGCACAGTCCTGCAACAATCCGATTCCGCTCCGGGAAATAATTCTTTGCCGGTTTTGTTCCCGGGGGAAACACTGACAGGATTCCGCCCCCTTTTTCCAGGATTTCATGATACAGCTTCTGGTTGCACAAAGGATAAATCACATCAACGCCGCTTCCCAAAACCGCATAGGTTTTTCCTCCGCTCTCAAGGGCTGCCTTCTGCCCGATTCCGTCAATTCCCCGGGCCATGCCGCTTACTATGGACACCCCGGCGCCAGCCAGCTTTCCGGCAAAGGCCTTTGCCATGTATCTGCCATATTCCGAGCATTCTCTGGCCCCTATTACCGCAGCCGCAGGCACGCCCTCCCCAGGTAGATTTCCCATGCAATACAGACCGTAAGGCGGATGGGTAAGCTCCCTTAGCTTTTTCGGATATGCCTTGTCCTCCAAAGAATAAAACGCGATACCTGTCTTTGTAAGCTGCTCATATTTTTTCTCCACATCCCAATTTTTTGAAAATTCTTTGATTTTCTCAGCTTTATCCTTCCCCAGCACCTTTTCCGGAGAATTTCCTTTATCATTTTCCCAGGCGGCGTAAACCTCTCTCGCACTTCCGTATATTTTCAAAAGCTTCTCTATGGTTCTGTCCCCGATTCCCGGCAAGTTGTGCATCCAATATCCATAAGCCTTATCTTCCTCCATCCCCACACCTCCCGGTTAAATCTTTGATTTGATAGCAGGCTGCTTCCTGCAGATGTTTCCTTAAAACCAGGTCGCTTTCCTCCAGATCCGCTATGGTTCTTGCAACCTTCAAAAGCTTGTGGTAAGCCCTCGCGCTGAAATGAAAGGCTGTAAACAGCTCTTTAAGCATATCATTCTCCTTTCTGCCAAGCCCGCAGTACTTTTCGATTTCCCCGGCAGGCAGCTCCGAGTTAAACCGGATACGTGTGCCCTGATACCGCTTCTCCTGCAATCCTCTGGCAGTCATCACCTTTTTTCTCATAGCCTCGCTGCTCTCTCCCTTTTGCCCCGCCTGCAGCTGCCCTATCCCAATCTGCGGCGCATCCACGCAAATATCTATCCTGTCCAGAATCGGACCGGAAATATGGCTCAAATAGTTGTGAATCTCAAAAGGCGTACAGCGGCACCTATTTTTATCCGGGTAATAACCGCAGGGACAAGGATTCATGGCTCCAACCAGCATCAAATCCGCCGGGAATGTAAAGGAGCCTCCACTCCGGTCAATCTGTATGGTTCGCTCCTCCAAAGGCTGCCGCAGCAAATCCAGGGTCTGCCTTTTAAATTCAGGCAGCTCGTCCAAAAAAAGTACGCCCCTGTGGGCCAGTGTAATAATCCCCGGTCTCGGTATTTTCCCTCCTCCCGAAAGGGCCTGCGGAGAAATGGTGTGATGGGGACTTAAAAAAGGCCTTTCCTTTAAAAGACAGCTTCCTTTAGGCAGCTTTCCCGCAACACTGTATATGGAGGAAACCTCCAGGTTTTCTTTCAGGGAAAGTTCCGGTAAAATCGAGGGAATCCGCTTTGCAATCATTGTCTTGCCTCCCCCTGGCGGTCCTTTTATGAGCAAATGATGGAATCCTGCCGCCCCGATCAGCGCGGCACGCTTTACACTTTCCTGTCCGATAATCTCCGAAAAATCCGCTCCCGGCCGCGCTCTCTCCCGTTCCTCAATATATTGGCTAAAATCTACCTTTTCAGGCGGCAGCGCCGCATCCCGCTCCTTTTCCAGAAGCCTTAAGTAATCAATCACCTGCTTTAAGTCCATGACCCCCGCCGTCTTTAGCCCTGCCACCGCGGCCTCCTTTGCATTTTCCTTTGGCACAATACACCTTTGAATACCCGCCTTAAGAGCTCCGGCGGCAATGGGAAGCACCCCTTTTACAGGTCTGATTTCTCCGTTCAGCCCCAGTTCTCCCAGCACAAGCATTCCTTCTGTGGCTGTTTGCGGCAGTTTTTCCATTGCCGCAAGCACTCCCATTGCGATAGGCAGGTCAAATCCTGTCCCCGCCTTCTTCAAATCCGCCGGGGACAGATTCACGGAAACATGCATGGGCGGCAGGGCTATCCCCATATTCTTAAGTGCCACCCTCACCCGCTCTCCTGACTCCTTCACCTCGCCGCCAAGGCTTCCCACCATCACAAAGCATGGCAGACCCTGGGATAAATCCACCTCCACCTGAACCAGACAGCCCTCGATACCGCAGACCGTCCCCGATAAAACAGCACTGAACAAAGATACCTCCTTACACCTCAAATTTTTAACGGAATACATTTACGTGAAATACGTTCCAGAACTTACTTTAAGGATTTGAAAATTTCATATCGATTCGTATATATAGAAGATATTTCTATGTTATCCGAATTTTACACAAATTTCAATTAAATTTTTATAAAATTTTTGGCAAAAATAACGTATCTGATTGATTTTTTAAATGACATCTGCTACACTGAACGAAACAATCCTATCAGGGGCAATCTGGTTTTAGTTCCCAATTTTATATATCAGTCAAAATTTGTTATACAAAAACCAACAAACTAACTGAAGCCAGGTATCCTTAGAAAAATGACTGTTTTCCTTATTACCAGCAAATATAAAAAGGAGGATTACATATGACGGAACGATTAACCCGCAGGCAAATGGCGGAGAAATTCCCCAATCAGAACATTGGAATTAGAAATATCAAATACGAAAATGATGATGGCATAACAATAGAATCGGCAGAGATAGTATATACACCAAAAGACAAATCTCCTGAGGAACTTCTCACTTTACAGGTTTCAGGCGCAGAAGATATTATGTGTTGGTACACCACCGGAAATAAAATAAACGTGGGGGTTATGACATTATGATGACAGAGGAACTATATCATTTAGACATAAAAGAAACAGCCCTGTTATTGTGTTATCCTGGTTTAACAATTGCAGGGCACTCATTGATACAGGTGCAACAATACCCATATGGATAAAAAGCATTATACCCCTGAAAATAAAGGGCGCAATCAAAGAGAATCGGAAAATACATTTAAAAGGCATCGGCGGCAGTTCATCAGGTGACCTGTATAGAGTGAATTTTGATTTTGGAAATATTCATTTTAAAGACTTGCCGATTGTCCATAAGGAAATCATTGTAGCGGACGCTTACATAATATTACCAGCCACTTTGTTTGATGGAATGGTATATGAGATTGATAATGTCAGGCATATCCTTAAAGTAAAAGTTGATAATAAACAATATTACAGGAATTTCAAATTAAAAAATGCTGATGGAATACCGTATATGTATTTAGCAGGCACCTATGAGACAGCCGTCGGTTGTACACATCTGTAAATCTCATATTCATAAATTAACTTATAAAAAACAATCCAAAGCAGCATATTTACTCACTTCAGATTGCTTTTTATCGTTTCCCTATTCACTTTATACTTCCTCAAATTTCTCCCGGAGTTTTAATAACGCGCGTTTTTCTATTCTCGACACATAGCTCCGTGAAATATGAAGCATCTCTCCAATCTCCCGCTGGGTTACTTCTTTTCCGGTTAAAAGTCCGTACCTTAAGCAGATTATCTGTCTCTCCCTGTCTGTCAGTACCTCTCCTAAAAGCTTTACCAGCTTTTTGGTATTTTCGTACAGCGCCATCTGCTCTGTGATATCTTCCTGCTCGTGTTCTATGATATCCAGCAGATTAATTTCATTTCCTTCCTTATCTGTTCCAATGGGTTCAAACAAGGATACCTCCCCTCTGCTCTTTTTCTTGGAGCGAAGGAGCATAAGCAGTTCATTGTCAATACATCGGGAGGCATAAGTACTGAGCTTCCCCTTCCCTGCGTCAAATGATGATATGGCCTTGATCAGTCCTATGGTTCCTATAGATATCAAATCCTCCATATCCTCATCAACATTTTGATATTTTTTGGCAATGTGGGCCACCAGACGCAGGTTCCTCTCAATCAGTATTTCCTTTGCTGCAGCGGCCTCATCACCGGTTCCTTTCTGTAGCACCTGTATATAATGGGCTTCCTCCGCTGCTGATAATGGTTTTTGAAAGGTCTTCAAAGGGCGCCCCCAAAGTCTTTTCTATTATTCTATGACCCTATAAGCCCTCTAGTGCCTTTCCAACATTAATTTTAATATGCAGACCATGCTACACTCATTTCAAAGACTGTCGTTTCTTCTTCGGTAAGAAAATTATGTCAGTAAAAATTCCGCCATCACCCTGTTGCTCACGTCCATTCCAAAAGGCGTAAGGGCAATCCATTCCTCCCCGACTGTCTGTTCTTTATTGGCTCTTTGTTTCTTTCTCCGCATAAGCAGTCCCTTTTGGCAGAAGCTATCCACAACTCCCGGGTAAACCTCATCAATATGCACTCCAAAAGTGCGTAAGAATTCATCCCCACAGACCCCTTCCGTCATACGCAGCCCAAGGAACATAAACTCCTCCATCTGTTCTTCTCTTGAAAGGATTTGTACATCTTCTTTTATTCGGGTCGATTGAGTCGAATCTCCGGCATGAACCAGGTCCTTAAAAAAACCATATGTTTTTTTATTTTTTTGTTCTTTCGCTCCAACGCGTGCAAAGGATGAATTAAACTCATTTTTAAAATGTTCTACGTTATTTAAATAGTATTCCACATACCTTTCCCGGTCTACGGTATTGTGGAACCGCACATTGTCAATCATGGAAGCGGCTCCTATACCAAATCCTACATAGTTTCCTCTGCGCCAGTAGGTCTCGTTGTGTCTGCATGTATATCCCGGCAAGGCATAGTTGGAAATTTCATATTGTTGGTACCCATTTTCCTTTAAAAATTCACCAGTTATTTTATATAATTTTCTCTCTAAATCCTCGTCCGGTAACTCAGGCGTCTTTTCAAAAAAAGGCGTACCTTCCTCTATGATCAGACTGTAAGCGGAAATATGGGTGGGTTTGGGCCGCAGGCCTGTCACCTTTTGCAGGGTATCCATAAGGCTGTCCACCGTCTGCCCGGGAACTGCCGTCATCAAATCCACATTGATGTTGGAAAAACCTGCTTTCACGGCCAGCTCGTAGGT
>CAJUED010000010.1:0-2622 GCA_910585075.1 uncultured Lachnospiraceae bacterium | reverse complement strand
GAAATCTTGATAAGAATGAATCCGCCCAAGACCTTTAAGTTCGTCATCTGACGCCGATTGGAGCCCCAGGCTGAGTCTGTTCCCTCCACTTTTGCGAAACTCTATCAGTTTTTCCCAGGTAACAGTTCCCGGATTGGCCTCCATAGATATTTCGCAGTTCGGGCTTAGTCTGTATTTCTCATGCACCTTACCCAAAATCCTTCCAATATTTTCCCCATCTAACAAAGATGGCGTACCACCTCCTATAAAAACCGTATTTACAAAATAACTTCTGTAATTTATACTTTCTCTGTCTATTTCCCGGCACAATGCCTCCACATAACGCTCCTGTTCTTCCTTGCCGGCAGGCGCCGATAAAAAATCACAGTAAAGACATTTGCGCACACAAAAGGGAATGTGAATGTATATTCCTAAAGGCTTAGGCTCCTTTCCTTCCATTCCGACAGCTCCTCTATATCATTGTTTATATTTGGCTTCTATATATCATCCTATTTGTATTTGTCGTCCAAAACCTTCATTTATCATTCAACTTCTATTGGTCATCCGGCTTTTATTTACCATCCGATTTTTATTTGTCATCCAGCTTCAAAACGCTCATAAAAGCCTTCTGCGGAATCTCCACGCTGCCAATCTGGCGCATGCGTTTCTTTCCCTCTTTTTGCTTCTCAAGGAGCTTCTTCTTACGGGTGATATCACCGCCATAGCACTTGGCAAGCACGTCTTTACGCACAGCCTTCACCGTCTCCCTTGCGATAATCTTGCCGCCGATGGCCGCCTGAATGGGAATTTCGAACAGATGTCTCGGAATCTCCTCCTTAAGCTTTTCACACATTTTCCTGCCCCGCTCATAAGCGCTGTCCCTGTGCACAATGAAGGATAAAGCGTCCACTTCCTCTCTGTTAATCAGAATATCCAGTTTTACCAGCTCGGACTGCTCGTACCCCTTCAGCTCATAATCAAAGGACGCATATCCCCGGGAACGGGATTTCAGTGCGTCAAAGAAATCGTATATAATCTCATTTAAAGGAAGCTCGTATTTTAAAAGGGCCCTTGTTGCCTCTATATATTCCATGCCCAGATATCTGCCCCGCCGCTCCTGGCAGAGCTCCATAATGGGGCCTATAAACTCCGTCGTCACCATAATTTCCGCCGAAACCACCGGTTCTTCCATATATTCTATCACCGACGGGTCGGGCAGGTTGGAAGGATTGGTCAGCTCTATCACTTCCCCGTCTGTCTTGCACACCTTATAGACAACGCCCGGGGCTGTTGTCACCAGATCCAGATTATACTCCCGCTCTAACCGTTCCTGAATGATTTCCAGGTGCAAAAGTCCCAGGAATCCGCAGCGGAACCCAAATCCAAGGGCAATAGATGTCTCCGGCTCATAGCGCAGGGATGCGTCGTTTAACTGTAATTTCTCAAGAGCGTCCCGCAAATCCGGATATTTGGCTCCATCTGCCGGGTAAATACCGCAGTATACCATGGAATTTACTTTTTTATAACCGGGAAGTGGCTCTGCACAGGGGTTCTTTGCATCTGTGATGGTATCTCCCACTGCTGTGTCCTTCACGTTTTTGATAGAGGCCGTAAGATAACCAACCATCCCTGCTGTGAGCTCCTCACAGGGAATAAACTGTCCTGCACCAAAGTAGCCAACCTCAACCACCTCGTACCTGGCTCCTGTGGCCATCATTTGAATGCTTGTCCCTTTGGCCACTCTCCCCTCCATAATGCGGAAGAAAACAATCACTCCTTTGTAGGAATCGTAAAGAGAGTCAAATATAAGAGCTTTCAAGGGGCTGTCCGGGCTTCCTGAAGGGGCCGGGATTTTTTGTATAATGGCCTCTAATACGTCGTCAATTCCAACCCCATTCTTGGCGGAAATGAGCGGGGCGTCCATGGCCTCGATTCCTATCACATCTTCAATCTCACTTTTTACCCTGTCGGGCTCCGCGCTGGGAAGGTCTATCTTGTTGATTACCGGAAAGACCTCCAGATTGTGGTCAAGAGCCAGATAAACATTGGCAAGGGTCTGGGCCTCGATTCCCTGGGCCGCGTCCACCACCAGAACGGCGCCGTCGCAGGCCGCTAAACTTCTACTGACCTCGTAGTTAAAGTCCACATGGCCCGGTGTGTCAATCAGGTTGAGAATATACTCCTCCCCGTCCTTTGCTCTGTAAATGGTGCGGACCGCCTGGGCTTTGATGGTGATACCACGCTCCCGCTCCAAATCCATGTTATCAAGGACCTGGGCCTGCATTTCTCTGCTGGTTAAGAGGCCGGTCCGCTCTATGATACGGTCTGCTAAGGTGGATTTGCCGTGGTCAATGTGGGCCACAATACAAAAATTTCTGATTTTACTTTGATCTATACTCATAGGTACCTCCTGTTGCTTTTCTATCTTACTGCTTGGCACTATTCCTATATGGTGGCCGCAGTGCGCATTCGGGAAACCTCCGGCTTTCCTCATTCGCGGGCTTCGCCCTATGCATCCGCAACCTGAAAAAATCGTCAGCAAGCTGCCGCTTTTCATCTTCCGTCTGCGCACTGTTCCTATATGGTGGCCGCAGTGCACGCTCGAAAAACCTTCGGTTTTCCTCGCTCGCGGGCTTCGCCCTA
>CAJUED010000009.1:99931-115525 GCA_910585075.1 uncultured Lachnospiraceae bacterium | reverse complement strand
CATGGGGTTTTTCCACCATCTATACGGAGTAAAATATCCCACACATCATCTGTATTGATGACCACCTGCATCTTCTGGCTGTAATCGCCCCATCCTACTTTTACAATATTTAGTTTTACACCGATTTTCTCCTGAATATATTGATTTACCTGCTCAAGAACCATTTGGTCATCACTTTGTGAATCTCCTACCTGATACCATATCAGTTCTACTACTTCTTCTTCCTTCCGAACCGCTTCCGTTTTCTTTCCACAGCCGGACACAAGACCTAACACAAGGAGGAACACTGTTGACAGGATTATTGCATTTTTTATATATTTATTCATCTCGTCCCCCTTTCTGTTACTTACCATCAAATCATACCCTTAATAACTTACAAATCCTAGTCGAAAATTTCCAGTTTTATTGTACAAATTCTAGAGCATACCGTAAAAGCTGCTAATTTTCTTACACGTCCCTGCGCATCAAACGCCGTCATCCTTCGCAGGACAGCTTATTGAATCAAAAATACCCCGAAGCATTTGAGCCTCGGGGCAGAATCTACAACAATCAATATTTTTTTATCGTGCGCAGCGATGCCGGGGATACACCATAGCACTGCTTGAACTTCCTGTAAAAATAGCTGGTATCCGGATATCCCACCTCTTTTGCGATATCATTGATCTTCATGTTAGTGTTCAAAATCAAATCCTTTGCCACCTTGTTTTTGGTATTGCTCAGGTACATGGCAAAAGAACATCCGACTTCTCTCTGGAAAATTTGTCCCAGATAGGAAGCATTCATATGGTATTTATAAGACAACGTCTTCAGATTCATATCCTCCTTGTAATTCTTCTGCACTTCCTCTATAATCTGCTTCACCACCGGCGTATATTGCGAATCCTCCATATGCAGATAAGTAATAATCTCCACAATCTCCGAAATAAAAATCGCTTTCAATCCGAATATATCATCTGCCTGATAAATTTTTTCCATCATTTCCGAGAGATTCTGGAAATTTCTCGACTGTCCCAGCTTATATTCCGATTTGATATCCTGCAGCAGAACCGTCAGTTTCAGTGCTAACTGATACAATACATCCACATTGACTTCCGATCTTAAGTTGTTGATAAACAGGTCTTCTATGTATTGCAAAACACCATCCTGATCTTTTTTCAGGATCATTTTGCGAAGAAGCGTCTCATCAATCACCACATCCTGTGTCTTTCTCTCCAGAATATAACTCTCTGCTATGCAGCTCCCATATCCCTCCAGAATCCTGTATTTTTGCATTTTGGAAACCATCTTATAGCACTCCGGCAGCTCTCCGTATTCCTGGATTGGCGATGCCACCGTAAAAAAACTCATGATCCCATATGTGCTCTCAAGCGTATTTTGCAGTCTTCCGAATATTTCCAGCGCTTCCCTGTCTTTACCGTCTCCTCCTGTATATAACAACAGGAACAACGTATCCGGTGAAAGGTAGATTGGCTTTATTTTATGGGGCATTTGCTGAATCTGGGAAAGGATCACCTGGAGCCCCTCTTTATTCTCAACGCTTCCTGTATCGATTTTCATAATGGAAGCATATATTCTTTCTCCACTGTCAATTTTCGGAAGCATACGATAGAACTCTGCTGCCTCATCACCGCTTAATTTTCCTCTTAACAGTTTGTGCCAGCCAATCGTATCCTCCATGTCCTCCACACTTTTTCGTTCGATTTCATCGAGCTGTTTTGCGGCATCTAACAGCGCCTGTTTTAACTGTTCTTCATTGATCGGCTTTAAAATATATTCTTCCACATCTAATTTCAATGCCGTTCTGGCATATTCAAATTCGTCATATCCTGACAAAATGATACATCTGGTCTTAGGATTGATCTTCCTGATTTCTTCCAAAAGCTCCAATCCGTTCATCAGAGGCATTTCCACATCTGTTACGATAATATCCACCGGCTCTTTCTGAAACTGCTCCAACGCCTCTTTTCCATTATGGACCATAGACACCACGGACATTGAAATTTCTTCCCAGTCAATAATGCAACGAATTCCCTGAAGAATAAATTCCTCATCCTCAACCAGCATCACCTTTCTCATACGCTTCTCCCTCTTCTATTCTGACTGTCAGAATAACCAGCAGCCCTTTCGGCTGTGCCATTTTCAGAAAAATACCGTATTCCTCTCCGTAGATTGCCTTGATCCTTCTGTTGACATTATGGATACCGATACTTTCATTACTGTTTTTCGTCTTTATATTATCACTTAATTCCTTATTCTTCTTTGCCAGTTCCTCTTCTTTCATCCCGCGCCCATTATCCTGAACATACAGATACAGCGTAGTATCTTCGCGTCTTGCCCAGATATGTACCAGATTATCCTGTCTGTCACGCTCTATGCCATGGATAAAATAATTCTCAATCACAGGCTGCAGCACAAATTTAATGACCGGCACCGGAAGTAGTTCTGCGGGACATTCCACTTTTGACCGGAAACTGCCCTGATACCGATACTCAAATAATTCCAGATACTGTTTGCAGTAGTCCAGTTCCTGTCCCAACGTGATGACATCTGCCTCTTTTAGCTGGCTTCGGAACAGGACCACCATACTATATAACATTTTACCGACTTCCTTGTCGCCGTTGCAGATTGCCTTCATCCGGATTGCCTCCAGCGTGTTGTAGAGGAAGTGCGGATTGATCTGGTTCTGAAGCGCCTGCATCTGCGCATTCTTGCGTTCGATTTCTTCCAGATAACTTTTTTCGATGTACAGCTCAAGCTTCTCGCACATTCCGTTAAAATTATCCGCGATCATGTCCAGCTCATCCTCTTTTTTCCATATGTTCAACCGGACTTTGAAGTCACCGGTAGTCACCTGATTCATAGCCTCCAGGATCATGTCCACCCTTCCGGTAAGACGCTTCACATAGAACGCAATATAAACCACCCCGGCGGCGCTGGCCACCGCCCCCGCCGCCAGAATCAGGAAAAATCTTGCCGCCGGCAGCTGTGCCGCCAGTTTTTCATCCATGAAAGTACAGACCTGATATTCACCTACCGATTCCGTGCAGGAGAAATATTGTCCCTGCCTAAGATTGGATGCATAGCTTTCTGCATCCGGTTCTGCAAAGATTACATTGCCCTCCTCAAATAAGACAACCATTTCTGCATACGGATTTGTTCTTTGCATCTCCTCAAGCGCATTTTCTGCCTCAAAAGTAAACAGAATACACCCCGCTGGCTTCATCGTATCAGGATTTCGTATTTCTTTTAAATAAACCAACTTCCCCGCTTCGCAGAAATCGTTATTTTGTATCTGATGCAGTCTTGGCTTTCCATCCTTGCCGGGATAAACATTTTTTTCCGGATAGCATTCCGTCATTTGGGAAGTCTCATAGCTAATCATCTCGACTTTTTCCAACTGCTGATTTGCCTCAAAGGCCTCATTCACCAAGCGAAAAATCCCCTTATAGACCAGTTCACCGGAGGAACTGTATCTGTCTAAGGTATATTCCTGATAGGCCTCCGGCTCCAATCGGAAATATTCCAACAGATCGTTCAGCTCTGACGGTGAGCGGTACAGATCCTTGTGAATGTAGTCTGCCGCCCGCCTGATATCTTCTACGTATCCCAGTGCCTGCGCATGGATCCTTTCAATTTCCTCGCGGTTTGACTCTAACAGCCTTTTGCGCGCATCGGAAATAAAGTAGATCACAAGCGCAGTCACAATACAAAGGATTATCGCCGTATAAGTGTAGAACATTTTAAAATATAACTGTTTCGGCCTTATCTTCTCCATCAGCCATTCAACCTCTACAATTCAAATAAAAGGGTTTTGATCTCATACGGATGCAGCTCCATAACCACTCTTCCGTCTTCAAATCCGCTAATCGGCCGTTCCATCAGATTGCTTTCCGCCCATGCTTTATAAGCAAAGGAAGGGGTTATTTCCACTCTCTGTCTTGCTCCTGCAAAATCATGGAAACGGACCACCAGATAACGTCCATCCTCCGATTTTTTCACGGCATCAATCTCGATCTGCTCATTATCTAATGTAAAGAAGCTTCCGCAGGGCTCTTTCTGTACGCCTTCATACACGTCCATGGGGTTATTCAGCACATAGGCGCTCTCCACAACGTGGCCTTCCACAAAATCCCCCTTATGGGGCAGAAGCGCATAGGTGAACTGATGCTTCCCTACATCCTGCAGATGATCCGGCTGCAGGCCTGAGCGCAGCAGAGATATGCGCAGTACATTATCCTTGATGTCGTAACCGTATTTGCAGTCATTCATAAGAGCTACACCGTAATTTCTCTCTGACAGATCCGCATACCTGTGCCCTACAGACTCAAATCTTGCCTGATCCCAGCTTGTATTCCAGTGATTCGGACGGCGCACATTGCCATACTGAATATCGTATGTGGCATAAGTGCTCCTGATATCCACCGTGAAAGCTGCTTTTAAAAGCTGCTGGCGCTCTCTGAAATCCACATCTGTCTTAAAGTCGATCCTTCTGTCCTTACTGTAGAGCGTCATATCCTGACAGATTGTCGTATTCATATACTTCCACTCCATATGGATTACCAGACATAAAGCCCCGCACTGTGTCACCTCAAAGACGGTCAGGTCTGTGATTTCCCGCATCTTCTGCTGATAGAAAATGTCAATATCCCATGCGTCATTGTCAATCGGCTTATCCTCAAATACCTGCAGCACATTTCCTCTCTCTCCGCGGGCCAGAACTTCCCTTTCCTCCTGCTTGTCAAACAGTCTGGTAATCTGTCCGTAATCATTCAGGCAGACAGAATAAAATGGCGTTTCAATATTTTTCCCGTTCACTGTGAAAACACTGTTCTCAGGCGCCTCTTTTCCTTTTGTGAACCGAATGGTCTTATGTCCCATGGGAGGCACATCTTTCACATACACATAATGCACACCGTCCGCCTGCTGGGAAGGAAGCACATTCCCCTCATCATCGGTGAAGCTCCCTGCATCATTGCCGCGGACAGCCGCCATGGTATCCAATGTCCAGCCCGACGCATTATACACGGTATAACCGCCCTCCCCGGCAGCCAGCGCCCTTTCTTTATAAGCGGAGAGCACATCTTCCCCAATCTGCCTGATCACCTCATAATCCCTTCGGGAGTCCTCATAGACCTCATGGATAGAGGATCCCGGGATGATGTCATGGAACTGATTTGTCAAAATCTTCTTCCACCCTTTGGTAAGCTCCTCCTGCTGCGCCATGGCCAAATTATTTTCCCTGACAGCATTCATAACCGTCATCCACTCCGCCTTCCGGTAAAGCAGCTCCATCTTGCGGTTCATCCGCTTATTATAACCCTGACTTGTATAGGTGCCCCTGTGATATTCCAGATACAGCTCCCCGTCCCATGTATGCACATATTGCTCCGTATCCTGCACCGTCTTTTTCAGCTTGCGGAAGTACTCTCCCGCCGTGGATGTCTTTACATTCGGCAGACCCGGAATTTTATCAAGTCTCCTCCTTGCTTCCAGAAGGTCTCTGTTTACCCCTCCGCCTCCGTCCCCATACCCGAAGGAGATCAGCATATCCTTATTGACCTCTTTGTCTCTGTATGCTTCCCATACGCCTTTCACCGTCTTTGCAGTCAGACGCCCGTTGTATGTGTAAAACCAGGAGCCCGGCTCACTCCATGGATCCGGTGTCGTGATGAAATGTGTCAGCACCTGCGATCCGTCCATGCCCTTCCAGTAAAACGTATCATGAGGCATCCGGTTATACTGATTCCAGCTTATTTTAGTGGTCATGAACATGTCGATACCCGATTTTCTTAAAATCTGAGGCAGCGCCCAGGAATAACCGAACACATCCGGGAGCCACAGGTACTCTACATCCTTACCAAATTCTTCTTTGAGAAACCGGCTTCCCAGCAGGAGCTGACGTGTCAGAGACTCTCCGCTCGTGAGATTACAGTCCGCTTCCACCCACATACCGCCGTCCGTCTCCCAGCGTCCTTCCTTCACTCTTTTCCTGATTTCCTCATAGATTTCCGGAAAATCCTCTTTGATATATTCATAAATCTGAGGCTGTGTCTGCAGGAAAATATATTCCGGGAACATCTCCATCATGCGCAGCACCGTGGAAAAGGAGCGGGACGCCTTCTCGTGGGTATGCTTCAGCCGCCAAAGCCATGCCATATCAATGTGCGTATGGCCCACACAATGTACATTGACCAGAGACTGCTTATCCATGCCCTCGATCTTTTCATTTAGTATGTCATCTGCCTGATGTACCGTTTCGTAAAAAATTTCACTTCCCGGATAAGACCAGTCGATACAGTGGCAGGCCCGGTCCAATGCAATCCTGAGATCATATTTTACCGGGTCTCCATCCTCCAGATGGTTCACCGTATCCAGCACCAGAGAACCCATATAATAGAAGTCATCCGTCTTCTCATCCAGGCACGCCAGATCCGCCCTGTTAATCCTGTGTTCCTGGTCCTTCGGCACACCGCCGCCCTCCAGCCCCGACCAGAGACGGAAGGTCAGACGGAACGTAGTTCCGCACAATTCCTGAGGGAAAAAGACCTCCATATGATTCGCATCCACTCCCTGATAAGGCTTTTCGTTGATATAGCACATCGCCTCAAACCCGGAGTTGTTTCCGGCTCCTGTGTTGCCGAAATCAAAGATGCCTACTACCCGCTGTCCCTCCCATTCCTTTGGAATGGACACTTCTCTGTGCATCCAGAGATAAAGGTCGCGGCCGGACCACAGATCCCCGACCTTTATCGTGTCCCAGTTTTCAAAGCTGACCGGAACCCTGGGGTTTACAACTCCCTGCTCATCTTCACACATGGCAAATTCCTTCAGCGGGGTAATATTGCGATATCTATAATTCTTTACTTCACTAATCCTTCTGTCTAATTTTCTGTCGGTATAGAACATACGCCTCGTCCTCCTGCTTTTATAATTTGTGGTATTCCCTATTTTGCGCTTTTATAGCTGTAAATTATTTTATCGCATATTTTTTCTATAACAATTTTCGTTTTTCTATGTTTAGTGTACAAATTCTATGCTTTCTATTGTTCCGGCAGCAGAACCACCGCAGCGGCAGTCAATTCTTCGTTCGCAAATCCAAAAAGACTCTTTTCAATCCGGCCGGATACGTTTATTTCTTTTGGGAAGCAAATGCATTTGCAATTTTCTTTAAAGTACTGTTCAGCCCCAGAAGTACAAAAACATCACTCTTTTTCGTGGGTTCGTCCGCCGGTGGATTGATGATCAGCGCTCCCGCCCGTTTGATGGCAATTACGTTCACCCCATACTTTTCCCGTATCTTCAGCTCCTTCAGGCTCTTTCCCGCCCACACATCCAGAGTTCCCACATCCGCAATGGAATACTCGCTGGTCAGCTCGATTGCGTCAAACAGATTGTTAAAAGCAAGATTGTTCGCCAGATGCACACCCATTTCTTTTTCCGGATGAACAATCTCATCCACACCGATTTTCGTCAGAATCTTCCCCTGCATATCGTCATATGCCTTGGCGATAATCTGCCCGATTCCCTGTTCTTTGGCCCAGATTGCGGCAAGCACCGATGCATCCAGACTGTGACCAATGGAGATAACCGCCCCGTCAAAGTTTCTGCCTCCCAGCTCCTTTAATGCCTCCTCATTTTTCACATCCACACACATGGCCAGGGTTACGTAATCGGCAATCTGCGCCACCCTCTTTTCATTATTGTCAATGGCAAGCACCTTGCAGCCGTTGGCCTCCAGCTGCTTTGCCACATTGCTGCCAAATCTTCCAAGTCCAATCACTATATATTCTTTCTGCACGTGTTTTTTCATATCTATCCCCCTGTCAGCTGTCCCTATCCGATAATCACCTTACTCTCCGCATAAGAAAAATCCTCCGCCGGGCTGCGGCTGTTAAATGCCAGAGCCAGAGTGATCGGCCCAATCCGCCCTAAATACATGGTAAGGGCCACAATCAGTTTCCCCGCCGGTTTCAGCATGCCGGTCAGTCCCCTTGAGAGCCCCACCGTTGCAATTGCCGAAGTCATCTCATACAGGGTATCCAGAAAATTGCTGTTCTGCACCGCTAAAAGCGCCACCGTCAGCACAAGCAGCACCGAAAAGCTGAAAACAACAATCGCCACACATCTTCTTATGGTCTCATCTTCGATTTTTCTGTGCATGATGCCCACATCCTTTTTCCCCCGGATATTGGCAAACATGGAGGCAATTAAAAGGACAATTGTCACCGTCTTCACGCCTCCCGCCGTTCCCGCCGGCGATCCACCTATGAACATCAGCACAAGATAAGTGAGACAGGAAGCCGGTCTGAAAGCCTCCTGGCTGATGGTTGCAAAGCCCGCCGTACGCAGCGTCACCGACTGAAACAGCGCCGCCATAAGCTTTTGTCCCCATCCCATTTCCCCAAGAGTATCCGGATTATGCCATTCGAAGATAAGAGTCAGCACAGTTCCGGACAAAATCAGGAATAAGGTGGACAAAAGCACGATTTTTGCCTGCAGGTTCATCTTGCGCACATATGTATTACCATTTCCTTTCTTACCAGGCACCCTCATACGCGTTGTCCGCGCAATCTCCCAGTAAACCGGGAACCCAAGGCCGCTGACAATGATCAGAAAAACAGTGACCATATTCACCATAACATTATCCGCATACTTGCAGAAGCTGTTACCTCCCAAAAGATCAATTCCCGCATTGCAAAAAGCCGACACCGCGTGAAAAATGCTGTACCAGATTCCCTTCGCCCCATATTCCGGAACAAACACAAAAGCATAGCCCACAGCCCCTATCCCTTCCAGGCAAAGCGTAACCTGTAAAATCCGCATGGTCAGCCGTACCAGACCTGACAGGGTATCCAGATTGTAAGCGTTCTGAATCAACATTCTGTCCGTCAGGGTAATTCTCCGCCGGAACAGGCATAAAACCAGGGTTGTAAAAGTTACAATCCCCAGCCCCCCAAACTGAATCAAAAAAAGCAGCACCACCTGGCCAAATGCCGAAAAGGTCTGCCCTATGTTCACCGTTGACAGGCCGGTGACACAGACGCTGGACGTTGCAACAAACAAAGCGTCAAAAAAGTCCAGCCGGCACCCCGGTTTTAAGCTGACAGGAAGCAACAGACATACTGTTCCCCCCAAAGCCCCTAACAAAAATCCCAACATGATAATTCCCGTTGTCGTGTGTCTTTGTTTTTTCATATGGTAACCTTTCTTACTGCCAACACCGTAACCTTTTATTCCCGCGAGCAATGAGTCAAGTGCCGTGCTTGCACGAGCATAAAATCAGCAAATGCCGCGAGGGTGCAATACCCCGCAGACAGCGAGTCAAGGTCATACTTGCATGAACTTGACCACTGCCGTTTTTCACGTGAACCAAGTATTCTCACAATTTAATGCAGATATTCCAGTATGGAAGTGACCGCATTGGCCCCGTCCGCCGCCGCAGTCACAATCTGCCGCAGCTTTTTCTTTCGCACATCTCCGGCTGCAAAAATTCCCGGCGTGGCCGTAGCGCAGTCCTCCCCAGCTATCAGATAACCCTTTTCGTCGCACTCCACCAAATGGCTGATCACATCACCGGAGGGAATGATTCCAACAGCCACAAAGACACCGTCTACCGAAAGTTCTTTTTCCACCCCTGTTTTTACATTTTTGCAAAAAAGCCTTTCAACCCTTTCTTCCCCTTCAATCCTCTCGGCAACCGTATCCCAGAGAATTTCTACGTTGGACAGATTCATCACTTCTTTTTGTAAAATTGCCGCGGCCCGCAGCTCATCCCGCCGGTGGATCAGGTACACCTTTTCACAGCCTCTTGAAAGGAAAATGGCGTCCTCCACAGCAACATCGCCGCCACCTATAACAGCCGTCACCTTTCCTCTGAAAAAAGCGCCGTCACAAGTAGCGCAATAAGATACGCCTTTACCTGCAAAGGCTTCCTCCCCCGGTATTCCCAGCTTTGCATGGGTGGCCCCCATGGCCGCAATCACTGTCCTTGTCCTTAACTCACCCTGATCTGTGACCACCGTAAATCCTTCATTTCCTTTTACCGGACCTTCTTCCGGCTCCTCTCTAAACGAAGCCGCCTGGAGTTCACCCTCTCCGGCGCTTCCCGCTCTTTCCTGCACATGCCTGCGTCCGCCGTCTGCTCCCTTCCTGCCACTCTCCCCTGCTCTGTCCTCAAGGCCATCCTGTTCTTCCCCTGAGAACCGGACCAGCTCCTTTACCGTAACAACAGCCGCATCCTTAAATTCACATCCCAGCTTATCCGCATGTTCCCGGAATTTCATGCCAAGTTCAAAACCGTTTATCCCCGGCAGTCCCGGATAATTATCCACTTCATAGGTATTCAGAACCTGGCCGCCGCTCATGGGACTCTGCTCCAAAGTAACCGCCTTAAGCCCCGCCCTTTTTGCGTATATGGATGCGGACAGCCCGGCAGGACCCGAACCAATTATCACAACATCATACATCATTCTTTCACCTTTCCCACATTATCATTCTAAATGCACATTCCCCATTCCGAAACAGAACAAATTTCCTGTCAAATATATCCCCCGTCCATGGTAATAATCTGCCCGGTCAGATAGGCAGGCGCCTTTGCCAGCATTCGTATCATTTCCCCTGCTTCTTCCACGCTTCCAAGTCTGTCCGCCGGTATCTCCTCCCGCAGGGCCTCCATCTCCTCCTTGGAAAAGCATGCGTTCATGCTGGTGTCCATCACCCCAAAGGCAACGCCGTTGACCTGTACGTTGCTGGGGGCCAGCTCCTTGGCAAGGGCTCTTGTAAAGCTGTTTACCCCTCCCTTGGCTGTGCTGTAAGCCACCTCCATGGACGCTCCCACATTTCCCCAGATGGAGGAAACATTGATAATCTTCCCTTCCCTGCGCCGCACCATCTGCGGCACTGCCAGACGGCAGGTATAAAACAGGGCGTTTAAATTGGTGTCCATGACCTGATGCCACTCATCCAAAGACATATCCGTTAACAGTCCTACATAAGAAATTGCGGCGTTATTCACAAGCACATGGATTTCCCCCGCCTGTTTCATCATTGTCTCCACTGCCACCGGGTTTGATACATCACAGAGGGCGGTTTCACAGCCTATTCCATAAATTTTCTTAAGCTCCGCCCCGATTTTCTCCATGGCTTCCCCGGATTTTCCGCATACCAGAAACAGATCGTATCCGTCCCGGGCAAGGGCCTTCGCAGCAGCAGCTCCGATTCCACGGGAGGCGCCTGTAATCAGTGCTTTCTTTTTCATATGCTCCATCCCTAAATAAGGTTCCTGATTCCGTCGCAGATTCGCCGGGCCACTTTCGGATTATTCATGGTGTAAATATGAATACCGTCCACATCATTGGCAATCAAATCCACAATCTGATTGATGGCATAAGCCATCCCCGCATCCAAAAGGGCTTCCTTGTTGTCCTCATACTTTCCAAGAATCCTCTCAAACTTCTTTGGCAGGGTCGCGCCGCATAAGTTTACCATCCGCTCAATGTTGGCCTTGTTGGTCACCGGCATAATTCCCGCCTCAACCGGTGTGGTTATGCCCGCAATCCGGGTTTTTTCATAAAAACGGTAAAAAGCTTCATTATCAAAGAATAACTGGGATACCAGATGGGTCACCCCTGCATCCACTTTCCTTTTCAGATTGTGAATATCCGTTATAGCGTCCGGCGCCTCCAAATGCGTCTCGGGATAGCAGGCCCCACTGATGTGAAAATCCCCCTGGGTCTTTATAAACTCCACCAGTTCATTTGCATACCTGAAATCATGCTTCATGGGAACATTAGGGTTCACGTCCCCCCGAAGGGCAAGCACATTCTCAATACCGGCCTCCTGCAGCTGTCTTAAAATCTCACTGATTTCTTCCTTATCATAATGAAGGCAGGTCAAATGCACAATGGGCTCCACCTTGTATGTATTCTTAATCTTCTTTGCAATCTCCACCGTCTTATTATCCACTGCGCTTCCTCCCGCGCCAAAAGTAACACTGATAAAATCCGGGTGCAGATCGCAGAGCATCTCCAATGTGACGTCAATATTCTTCAGTGCCTCCTCCTTTTTCGGCGGAAAAATCTCAAAGGATAAAACCGGCTTTCCCTCTTTTTTCTTTGCTTCAAATATTTCCGTAACTTTCATTTTTACCCCATTTCTGCGCTGCTTTTTGCGCATACCAAGTTTGTGGATACAGCGCAGACACAAACTTGTAGATTAAAAGATTTGAAAAATCTTTCAATTTTCTCCTCTTTTCCTGCAATTTACATGCAATAATCTTAACACCTGTTTTTTCATTTTTAAACAAGTGCAAAGTCCTGGGCCAAACTGTCACCAGCCCGTACCTATTATACTTGATTTTCTCTGATTTTACCAGTGCTTTGTCCTTAGCGCAAACCTCTACAGCAAATCAAAGAAATCCATCTGCCCGTTTCTCCACGCCTTTTGCTCCGCCTGCTTTATCACATCATATTCGGAAACTTCCCCAATCAGCAGCGGCGAAAAAGGATTATGCAGCCTTTTATTTTTCATCACCGTTTCCTTATCATAATTGGCATAGCAATACAGGCATCCGTGAAGACAGCTGTTATATGCCCCAATATCCGCCCCCAACAGGCAGGCGCATTCGCTGCGGGCCGTTTTCTTTTTCGGTACGTCCAGTCTGTATCCCAAAGCCTTCTCAAGCACGGCCTTTGACATACAGCCCTTTGCGTCCACATTTTCCCGGATAAGCCCGGCGTCCTCGCAGCATAAGTGAATCTGTATTCCCTGTTCTTTTGCAATCCGTGAAAATCCATCTATCAGCATTTCCTGTTCTTTCCCGGTGACACTGCGGATCCCTTTAAAATTCCGCTTTGTTTTTTCATATAAATCAATGAAGCTTACCACACACTGGTCCGTATATCCATAGAGCCCTTCCGCCATCTTCCCAAACTGCTCTATGTGATACGTGGCCGTATATTTATCCGTAACAAAAACCGGATCATACCGCCAGCTGATTTTTTCCTTCCCCACCATCCCGGAGAGCTTTTGAAAATACGAGATCACCAGCTCCTTATCCGGCACAAAAGGCTCGATTTCTTTCCCGTAAGGAGTGATTGTCACAAACCAAAACTGGTCAAACTGCGCCAAAAGCCCTGCTTTTTCAAACATAGGAAAAGGATTTTTGGTACAAAATATAATGGCGTCTATCACTTCCGGGTTCAGCAGATATCTGGTTATCTGCGTGGGCTCATAAGGGTTTCTCACAAGCACAAAGCCCTCCCTGATTCGATTGTAAAACCAATCGCTGTAAAAGGCCGGTATATCTGTCCGGCTGCCTGTATTCAATATCATAAATAATCCTTTATACCGCCTCCCGCGGCTCAAATGGTTATGAACTTATCTTCACGCCAACCCCTTCTTATAGCTCAAGGGGGATACGCCGTAGTACCTCTTAAAAGTCTCGCAATAATAGCTCGCCCCTCCAAAACCATATTCGTAAGCGATATCTGAGATATTTTTATCTGAACTCACAAGCGCACCAAGGCTTTTTCTGAGGCGCAGCTTTGTAGTGTAGGTTATGGGTGTGTCCCGCAGATACTTTTTAAATAGCAGGGAACACTTGCTTTTACAACAGGCGCCGGACAAAGCAATATCCGCCAGCGTCATATGCTCCATGTAATGATCCTCTATGTAGGTTATCATGGTCCTCAGACAAGAAAGTTCCGAGGATTCCGCTACCTGAATCCGGTTTTCAATGTCCAGATTTTCATACAATATCTCCATGATTGCAATAAAATCTTCCATCACATGAAAACAGGCCAGTCCCTTTTGGGAAGAAGCGCCAATGGAATCGTACATCCTCTCCAGCTTTTCAAGGACAGGCGCCGTCCAGTCGTCCCGGCACAGGTATAGGTAAGCATAAGCCGGATTCTCCGTGATTCCCTCAATGCAGTTCTGATAGAACCAGTTATTTCCCTGCATCAGTTCCGGAGAAAGTATGATACAGATAAATTCACATTCCCTGTGCTCAGGGGAAAATCCATAGTGAAGCTGTCTGCTGTTGACCATAATCCCATTTCCTTCGGTCATCTCTGTCAATTTTCCATTCACATTGTAAGTCAGGGTTCCCTTTTTAACCACAATGAACTCCAAATCCTTGTGCCAGTGGCTGATACCCGAATAGTCCGGATAGGTGGATAAAAAGTCATACGAGCCATAGGCCGGAAACAGTGGATTGTTATAGGCAACCGTTTCCGAAAAATCCGCATTGAATACGGAACAGTGTTTTCCCTTTTCTTTCATAATAAAAGCCCCCTTTCCAGAGCGTTTGCGCGGGCACAAATCCACCGTGGAAAAATTTCTGTTTCACATCAATCTCAAAAAAGAAGATTGTTATATAATTATAACAGATTTTGAATGATTTTAAATCCAAAACCTGTTATTGTCAACTAAAAGAATCCCGAGTATTCCGGACTTGTGCAATCGGAGAAATAGACCGAAATATTTGCACAAGGGTTTTCAGGACAGAGTACTAGCAAGAATGGAGATTGATATGAAAGAAACTACTACTATGAAAAAGAAAATGATCAAGCTGGTTCTGCCCATGGCCTTCCAGCAGTTTATGCTCGCACTAGTAGGCGCAAGCGACGCCGTCATGCTGGGGCGTTTAAGCCAGGATTCCATGGCCGCGGTATCTCTGGCATCACAGGTCACATTTGTATTTAATCTGTTTATCGCCGCATTTGTCATCGGTGAAAATATGTTTATTGCCCAATACTATGGCAAAGAGGATTATAAAGGCATCTCCGACGTATTTAATCTGGTCTTCCGTCTTTCCGGCCTTGCCGGTACTTTGTTTTTACTTGGCACCCTGCTTTTCCCCCAAAGTATAATGCGTATTCTTACAAATGAGCAGGAGCTGATCCGGATGGGAAGCCAGTACCTGAAATATGTAGGTATTTCCTATCTGTTATCCGCAATCTCCCAGATTTATCTGACTTTTATGAAAAATTGCAACGCCGTGAACTTAAGTACAATCATCAGCAGCACCACGGTAATCCTGAACATTGCGCTCAACGCCATATTTATTTTTGGACTTGCGGGCTTTCCGGCTCTTGGAATCCGGGGCGCCGCCCTGGCTACCGTACTGGCAACCGCAGTTCAGACCGTTTGGTGTATCGTGTATGTGGCAGTAAAAATGAAAGGCCTGAAAATACAGCTGTTATCCCGCAATCAGGATTTAACCAGACGCTTCTGGGAAAAGACAACTCCCGTTCTTTTAAATGAACTGGCCTGGGGCGGAGGCTTTACCATGTATTCCGTTATCATGGGCCATCTGGGAACGGACGCCGTTGCCGCAAACAGTATTGCAAATATTTCCAAAAATCTTGTTGTATGCCTGTGTTACGGCTTCGGCAACGCCGGAAGTATCATTGTAGGAAATGAACTTGGTGCAGACCACTTTGATGAGGCCAAAAAGGCGGGAAGCATATTGACAAAAATATCCATTTTAGCCGGTGTTCTCACAGGATTGTTTTTGCTGATTCTCTCGCCCCTTATCGTGAGGTTGGTTCTTATGACGCCCACAGCCAAAGAATATCTCCGGGGAATGCT
>CAJUED010000009.1:0-99921 GCA_910585075.1 uncultured Lachnospiraceae bacterium | reverse complement strand
GCTTTTAATGAGTTCCTATTATCTCATAGGCAAATCCATTAACGCTATGACCATCAGCGGCATTTTCCCTGCCGGCGGCGATTCCCGCTTTGGCCTTATCTGCGACACCATCACACTGTGGTGTATCACAATCCCCCTGGGATGTGTGGCCGCCTTCGTCTTAAAGCTTCCGGTACTCGCAGTATATTTTGCACTGAATCTGGACGAAATCATAAAGCTTCCCGTGGTGTACAGACATTACAAAAAATATGGATGGGTAAAAAATATCGTAAATACACAGTCCCCGGACTGACTCATAAACTTATGCCCATCTAAAAAGGCCCGGCATCATCCGCCACCCCATTTATTTTTATGCTTCACTCGATTTTCACGAGATTGCACAAGATAAATATGGTCAAAGCAGATGATGCCGGGTCTGATCAGCACCCTTAACCTACCACGTTTTCTTCTCCCAGCAGTCCTTCAATTTCTCCGGGGGATGAAACGGAATTGATGATTTTTGCCATCTCATCCTTAGATTTTGCATCCTTACATCTTAAAATAATGTCTTCTTTTTCCGCCTCGCTTAAACTCTCATATCTTTGCTTCGCATGGTCGTCCATCACAAGTCCCATGCCAAACCCAAGAGGCACATTGGCATATCCATCATTCATCATGTGTCCTCACCTCCAATCTTATTGTGCGGACACTGATGAAATTTTATGTCATGTAAAAATTGTAAATATCTTTATTTCCGCGAGCAATGAGTCAAGTGCGTGCATGCACGAGCATTTGACCTTATTTATAATTTTATTTACAATCTTATTTATATTGTCGCCAAAATCCTACCTGACGCTCGTTGATTTCCCTGATTTTCTCCGAATCCACCTTATAATTTCTGTCAATATCCATCAGCCCGTTTATCTCCTGCTGTACATCGCTGACCTGGGTATAACAATAGCCACACACGTAGGGAATTTCTTTTATTGCAGTTGTTATTTTATCGAATCTTTCAATAAAATCCTCCTTAGTGTTTACTTTATCTCCATATCCCCAGCCTCTGTCTTCGTTGAAAGCGATTCCGCCAAACTCACTGATGATAACAGGCTGTCCGGTATAATCATACCCATTCGCCAGAGCTGACTTCATATAACAGTGGTATACCTCCGATGAAAGGATTTCATCTTTCAAATCTCCATACCGGCTCTTGAAAATCTCCCCCGACGCCTCATAATCGTGGAGAGTGATAATATCTGAAACCGTGTGCTCCCATCCGTCGTTTACGATAACCGGCCGGTACGGGTCCATGCTTTTTGTCAGGTGGTAAATCGCTTCCGTGAAATGCTGCTGTGGCCGCTTCGTCTTCACCTGGCTGATTCCCCAGGACTCATTAAAGGGCGTCCATGTGATAATACAGGGATGGTTATAATTTTGATTTACAATTTCCATCCACTCTCTGGTAAATTCCGAAACGGCATAATCGGAAAAATCATAGGCCGCCGCCATTTCACTCCACACCAGCATCCCCTTCACATCACACCAGTACAGGAATCTCTCATCCTCTGTTTTCTGATGTTTCCGAAGTCCGTTGTATCCCAGGGCGCGGATTTTATCAATATCCTCTATAAGCGCTTCCTCGTCAGGGGGCGTCAAATGAGAATCCCGCCAATATCCCTGGTCCAAAATCAGTCTCTGGTAAAGAGGACTTCCATTTAAAAGAATATTATTTCCATCAATACGGATTTCCCTCATTGCAAAATAGGAATCAACCTTATCCATCACTTCCCCATCCTTTTTCAGGGCAAAAGAGATATCGTACAGATTGGCCTCCTGGGGACTCCACGTCTTTACAACCCATTCATAACCACCGTTCTTTTTAGATACATCTATTTTAGCACATGTATGCTCTGAGATAACAGCTGTGCTGACACGGTTGATAAATTCTCCCCCAAACGTAATGTCCGCTTCCACACAAAGGCTTCCGTCCCACATACATTCCAGTGCATCCACCTGATACTCCACTTCCAGGGTTCCGGCTTCTATAACAGGTGTCATTTTCACATTTTTAAGACTCATCTTAGGCACGTACTCCGACCACACAGTTTTCCAGATTCCCGTGGTCTGCACATACCAGCACCCGTAGTTCTCTTTCTGCCACCGCTGCTTTCCTCTGGGCTGCTGCATGTCAAAGGAATCCTCCACCTTTACCACCAGCTCATTTTCCCCATCCCTTAGAAGATTGGTGATATCAAAGGAAAAACGCGCATAACCGCCTCTGTGGCTTCCGGCCATCTGTCCGTTCACCCACAGGGTTGTCAAAAAATCACTGCCTTCAAAATGAATGACATAATTTTCTTTTTCAAGCCTGCTACCATCTGCCAGTATCTTTCTTCCATACCAGATATGGTCATGGCGGTTCTCGTCCTCAATACCGCTCAGCTTCGTTTCGTAAGTGAAGGGAACCTGGATTTTACACGCTCCGTTAAAATCCTCATACCATTTTTCCCTCTCTCCTACATTCTCGTCATCAAATCTAAACTCCCAGGTCCCGTTTAAATTCTCCCAATTACTCCTCACAAACTGAGGTCTGGGATAATCCTTACTGTAACATTTTGCATGATGTATCATATGTTATTTTACCTTTCCGTGCAACCCCTGCACCATACCATTACTATGCTTTTGCTTTGTATCACATGTGTTATCTTCTTATCTTCAAATTGCAGCCAGGGCCTGTGCCAAATCTGCAATCAAGTCTTCCTTGTCCTCAAGCCCGCAGGAAATCCGCACAAGGCCGGCCGGCACTCCCGCCGCAATGAGCTGCTCCTCGGTCATCTGCCTGTGAGTGGAGGTTGCAGGATTCAGACAGCATGTTCTGGCATCTGCCACATGGGTTTCAATGGCTGCCAGCTTCAAATGCTTCATAAAGGTTTCCGCCGCACTGCGGCCTCCCTTTAATTCGAAGGATACTACGCCGCATCCCCCATTTGGCATATACTTTTTCGCAATCTCGTAATATTTATCCCCTTCAAGTCCCGGATAATTCACATAAGCCACCTGAGGCTGCCTTTTAAGGAACTCCGCCACAGCCTGTCCGTTTTCCACATGACGCGGCATTCTCACATGCAAAGATTCCAGTCCCAGATTTAAAATATAGGCGCTCTGAGGGGACTGTACACATCCAAGGTCCCTCATGAGCTGGGAGGTACATTTGGTGATAAAGGCGCCTTCCTTTCCGAACTTTTCCGCATAGGTGATTCCATGATAGGATTCATCCGGGGTACAAAGTCCCGGAAATTTCTCCCTGTGAGCCATCCAGTCGAACTTACCGCCGTCCACGATTGCGCCCCCCACAGCCGCCCCATGACCGTCCATATATTTGGTGGTAGAATGAGTCACAATATCCGCCCCCCATTCAATAGGCCGGCAGTTCACCGGGGTAGGGAAGGTGTTGTCCACAACCAGCGGTACCCCATGGTCATGTGCCGCCTTTGCAAACTTTTCAATGTCCAGCACCGTGAGGGCCGGGTTGGCTATGGATTCCCCAAAGACAGCTCTTGTATTGTCCTGAAAGGCCGCGTTCAGCTCCTCAGCTGTACAATCCGGTGAGACAAAGGTGGTTTCAATTCCCATCTTGGCCATTGTCACGGAAATCAGGTTAAATGTGCCTCCGTAAATGGAGGATGAGGCTACAATATGGCTTCCGCACTCGCAGATATTAAAAAGTGCAAAGAAGTTGGCCGCCTGTCCTGAGGAGGTGAGCATTGCCGCCGTCCCGCCCTCTAGCTCGGCTATCTTGGCCGCCACATGATCGTTGGTGGGATTCTGGAGTCTTGAATAAAAATAGCCGGAGGCCTCCAAATCAAACAGCTTTCCCATATCCTCGCTGGTGGCATATTTAAATGTGGTGGACTGGACAATGGGAATCTGCCGTGGCTCCCCATTTCCCGGCGTGTAACCGGCCTGTACACATTTTGTATTCATCTTATAATCACTCAATTTTCATCCTCCATTTCTTTGTACAGACGCATTTACTGCTTTCTTCCTGCATCAATGCTGTCTCTACATGCCAGGCGCACAAATCGCCTATTTATTTTGATTGATTTTCATGGTAAGTCCGATTCTCTTTTTCGCCACATCCACGGTAAGCACCTGCACATCCACAATGTCCCCTACCCGCACTGCCTCTAAGGGATGCTTGATAAAGCGGTCCGTAATCTGGGAAATATGAACCAGCCCGTCCTGATGGACACCGATATCCACAAACACGCCAAAATCAATTACATTGCGGACAGTTCCCTTTAAAATCATACCCGGCTTTAAGTCCTTCATATCCAGCACGTCGCTCCTTAAAATCGGTGCGGGCATACTCTCTCTGGGGTCTCTTGAGGGCTTCTCCAGCTCCTTCAAAATATCTGTCAGGGTAATCTCACCGATGCCCAGTTCCTCCGCCATCTGCTTTTTATTTTTGATTTTTTTCTCCAAGGTTCCGATTGCAGTGGTCTGTGCCGTATCGCCGGCCGTACCTGCCTGCCCACTCTTTCCTTTTTCCTTAACCGGCTCCTGGGAATCCAAGGCCATACCGCCCATAGCCGCCGCCAGGGCCTTCCCCATAGCGGTGTTTGTATTGCGGATTACAATTTTCTGCTGTTTTCCACGTGTTTCCTTCCTGGAGGCAGGGGCTTCCTTCTTCACACTCCCTGTGCTCTTTGCCGCCTGTTTCTGTGCAAGACGCACATCCTCCATGGTGAGTCCCATCTTGTCAAGGAGTTTTAACGCCGCCTCGTAAGATTCCGGATGGACGCTGGTGGCGTCTAATGGATTATCTCCGTCCAGAATCCGCAGGAAACCGGCACACTGTTCATAAGCCTTGGGCCCTAATTTGGATACCTTAAGAAGCTGGGCACGATTCAAAAACCGCCCATTCTGTTCCCGGTAATCCACAATATTTTTAGCAATAGTCTTAGAAATACCTGAAATGTATCCCAGCAGTGACGCGGAAGCAGTGTTCAAATCCACGCCCACTTTATTTACGCAGTCCTCCACCACGCCTTCAAGGGTTTCTCCCAGCTTTTTCTGGTTCATATCGTGCTGGTACTGGCCTACGCCGATGGATTTAGGATCAATCTTTACAAGCTCCGCCAAAGGATCTTGCAGCCTTCTTGCAATGGAAGCCGCGCTTCTCTGTCCCACATCAAAATTAGGGAACTCCTCCGTAGCAAGCTTACTTGCAGAGTAAACCGAAGCTCCCGCCTCGTTTACAATCACATACTGAACCGGTGTATCCAATTCTTTCAGCAGCTCCACTATAACCTGCTCCGATTCTCTTGAAGCGGTTCCATTCCCAACACTGATCAGGGAAACCCCATATTTTTTAATGATTTTCTTCAGCTCTGCCTTAGACTCCTCCACCTTATTCTGGGGGGCCGTGGGATAAATTACCTTGGTGTCAAGCACCTTCCCTGTGGCGTCCACTACCGCCAGCTTACAGCCCGTACGGAAAGCAGGATCCCATCCAAGCACAACCCTTCCGGCAATTGGCGGCTGCATCAGAAGCTGCTCCAGATTTTTGCCGAAAACGGAAATAGCACCGTCCTCCGCCTTTTCCGTCAGCTCGTTCCTGATTTCACGCTCAATGGCCGGTGCAATCAGTCTGTCGTATGCGTCCTGTATCACTTCCTGCAAAACAGGCGTTGTATATTCATTCTCACCGGTAAGTGTCTTTTTCGCCAGATAGGTAAGGATTCTCTCCGTAGGCGCAACTACCTTTACCGTCAGGAACTTCTCATTTTCCCCTCTGTTTAACGCCAGTACACGGTGGCCTGCCACTTTTTTAAGCGGCTCCTCATATGTATAATACATCTCGTATACGCTCTGGGCCTTTTCATCCTTGGCCGCGCTGGTAAGGGTTCCTTCCTCCATGGTAATATTGCGGATATACATACGGTAATCCGCCTCGTCGGAAATCATTTCCGCTATAATATCTTTTGCGCCCTGCAGGGCCTCTTTTACATCCTTTACTCCCTTTTCCTCGCTGACATATTTGGCCGCTTCCACCGTAAGAGGCTCGGCCGCATCCTGTTTTAAAATATATTCCGCCAGCCCTTCCAGACCTTTTTCCTTTGCCACGCTGGCCCTTGTCTTTCTCTTTGGCCTGTAAGGACGGTACAAATCCTCCACCACCACAAGGGTTTCCGCCGCAAGAATCTTTGTCTTAAGCTCCTCAGTCAGTTTTCCCTGCTCCTCTATACTTCCGATAACCTGCTCCTTCTTTTCCTCCAGATTCCGCAGATAATTCAGTCTCTCGTAAAGATTCCTCAGCACCTCGTCATTCAAAGAACCTGTGGCCTCCTTGCGGTAACGTGAAATAAAAGGAATCGTGTTTCCCTCATCAATCAGCTTCACAGCTGCCTCCACCTGCCACTTTTCAACCTTCAGTTCTTCTTTTAACTTCAGTAAAATATCCATACTTTCCCATCCTCACATTTTTCTATTACTTTTTTACTGCACCGACTCCTTCTTATTATAGTAACAACCATATACTTTTTCAAGAAAGATTTGTATTCATTACATCGCTCCGCCCCGCACCGATTCCTGGTACTGTTCAGGCGTCATGCCGGTCTTTTTCTTAAATATCCTGAAAAAATACTTAGGATTTTCATAGCCAACATTCTTTGATATCTGATACATCTTAAAGTTTGTAGTTTCCAGAAGTTCCTTTGCTTTTTCAATTCGGACGCGGTTTAAATAATCAATATATTTTTCACCTGTTCTCTTCTTAAATGCCTGGCTTAGATAACTGCTGTTAATATAAAAAAGAGAAGCCACAAAATCCCGGGGTAAATCCTTATAATAGTTGTTATCCACATATATTTTGATCTTGTCAATCAAATCGCTCCCCCCATATACGCTTTGTGGCCGGAGCATTGCCGTAATATTGAGGAAAAACTGCTGATAATATTTTTTTACATCCTCAACAGAATACAGTGTATTGATGATCGCATGCATATTGTGGGAGGGCTTTCCGGCCTCCTCCTTCTGGTTCAGATAATAATTCAGTATAAGCTGACACTGGACGGACAGGTATTCGCAATTTTGCTTCACATCCTTAAGCGTGCATCCTGGAACCGTCTTATAATAGTCAAACAATTCTTCCGTCATCAGGCGTACTTTTTCATCCTCGCCCGATTCAATACGGAACAAAAATTCTTCCTGTAAAGGCCAGTTTAAAGAAATCCGCTTGCCCGGTTCCTTATAAAAGCAGCATTTATGGCCCAAGCCGCTGACAGACTGTTCATCCAATGCTTCCGTAGTTTCCCCAAACGCCGTATTCAGCTGGGAAATGTTGTCGTGGCATCCGCTTACTCCTATCCGTATATCGTAGTTCTGCCGGTAGGCCCAGAGCAGTATAATCTCTGAGAACTGCTCTATATTGGCGTCCGTCTGCCTGCTGCCCATGGGAAGGAATAAAATGATAAAACGAAATTGCTCCATGGAGGGATGGGGCAGATAAACCATAAATTCCGAAAATCCGTTTTCCCGCAGCCATTCTTCCAGCCCCAGATTTGCGGAAAAATTCATCAGGTAAAGAGTAAACAGTATAAGCTGGTGCCTGCTATTGATAAACTTTAGCTTTTCCGACAGGATGGTTTGGGAGTCGGATTCATATCCAAGTATCTGTCCCCTTAAAAAGTTGATATCCAAATCATAATATGCTTTTTCCCTGTCTTCCTGCACGGAGGAAATCTGCGTCTTTAAGTGCTCTTTCGTCTTGAGCGCGTTTATTGTGGACAGGACTGTCTTCTGAATTTCCTTTGCACTGAACGGCTTTAAGATATAATCAACAGCCTTTGAGGTGATTGCCTGTTTTATATAATCAAAATTCCGATACCCACTGACTACAATGAGCGGCAGGTCCGGGAAATGCTCCGACAGATAAGAGAGCAGCTCCACCCCATTCATAACCGGCATATACATGTCCAGAATCACAAAATCCGGACGCTGTTCTTCAATCAGCTCAATCCCCTTCTGTCCGTTCTCTGCCTCCCCGCAACAGACAACCTGCTCTGACAGAGCGCTCAGTTTCTTAATGGTTCCTTTTCTTATCAACGATTCATCATCTATTACGATATACCGATACACTTTTACCCCCCCCCTCAAAGCTGCACGGAAATACAGGAATATGTATCTCTATTTGGGTGCCTTCCCCTTCGGTACTGTCAATTGTCAGACCATATCCTTTCCCGTAATATAACTCCACACGGGACTGGATATTTTTAAGACCGATGCTTTCCCTTTCTCTGTGCCCCAGCTCCATAAAGGTAATTTCCTCCTGCAGATGTCTCCTTAAATCCGCAAGCCGGTCTTTCGGAATCCCCTTTCCGTTATCCGATATCACGATTTGCAGCATATCCTGTAAGATTCTCACGGACAGGTTGATTTCATCGCCGCTGTTTCCATATTCCAGGCCATGAATCAGCGAGTTTTCAACAAGGGGCTGGAATATGAGCTTTAATAGCTTCTGTTCATAAAATTCTTCCGGGACATCCTCCACAAACCGGAACTTATCATCGCATCTAATCCTCTGAATAACCATATAGTCCCGCACATGATTCAGCTCCTCCTCTATGGTTACCAGCTCGCTGTCCGTTTTGATGGCATAGCGGAACATGTGTCCAAGGGCCAGGGACATGGTACTGATCTGTTCCTGCTCCGCAAGCTCCGCCATGCTGTTGATGGATTCCAATGTGTTAAATAAAAAATGAGAATTAATTCTGGCCTCCAGGGCCTTCATCTGTGCATCTAAGATGATCAATTTATTTTGATATTCCGTTTTAATGTAATTGTTAATTTCCGTCATCATTTTATGATACTGACGGTACAGAATTCCGATTTCATCCCTTCTGCTTTCGTACCCGTCGGGTAATTCCACCTGGGTTATCTGCTGCTGCACCATGCTGCCACTCAGCTTTTCTATGGGATTGATGAAGCTTCTGGTAATCCGCAGGGTCAGCAGCAAAATACAAATCAGACAAAAAGTAACAAGCAAAAGCAGCAATACCAGCGTGCGGTTATATTCCGATCGAAGGGAAGCATAATCAACGGTTACGGAAAGCTCAAGGGGAGTCTGAAAAACCGATTCCACAGTGGTATTTTCCTTTGTGGGGACAATTCCCGCATGTTCTTCCTCCATATTGGTATAAATAACCGACTGATTTAAGGTATTGGTCAGCGTGATATCCGCAATGTCCGACAAAGCCGTTTCCTTGCTTAAATCAAATATTTCCGGTGAGTATTCCACTACAATCACACCCAGATGCTGAAAATCCCGGTCGGCGTCCCGAATCAGATGAGCCACAAAAAAGCACTCGTAATCCGTTCCGAACATAGGATAAACATCCAAAGGACTGATATAGACGCTTCCGTTTAATTCATTGGTCTTTTGGTACCATTCGTCATTTACAGGGTCATAGCCGGGAGAAATACCCTCCTCCGCAGTGCGCGAATGCCCGAAAACAGAGCGATTTTGGGTAAATATGTAGATACTTTTTATATACTTTTGATTGTACATAACCGACTGACAGGCCGTCTTAATTTTCTGGGAGGCCTGATACATGTCATTGTCGCTGATTGTCTCCTCATTTTTCAGGCTCCGGAGGGTGGATAAAACCGCATTATCGTCCGCACTGTAAAAAGTCAGAAAGCTTAAAGTCTGACGGATGGAATCGTAGGACTCCCGCACCTTTAAAGAAAGATTCTTAAACTCATTATCCGCAATCGTTGTAATGTGTCTGTTGATGATTTGGACATACTGCGTATAAGCAAAAACCGTTACGCACATAAGCGGTATAATGGTAATTGCTGCAAATGACAACAACAGTTTTTTCTTTAATTTCATATAACGCCCCTAAACTTCCATATGCGACAGAATCTAACAATTGTGTACCATCTTCCACAACCAAAGTATACTACAATTCGCTATATAATACAAATGCCAAATAAAATACTATATATCTCCCAAAAGGTTACTTTTCACACATTGCCGGCCGGCCAAGCGGCGCTAAGTTTCTGACCGGCCTTTGAAAAGTAATCCAAAAGGAAAAAAGTAAGCACAACCCTACAGGGCTGCGCTTACAAAAAGAGTTTGCGTCCGCGCTGCCCCGCAAACTCCGCAAGCATTTATGTAAAGGTATTCATGCATAAGCATTTATGTACAAACATTCATTCCCAAGCATTCATGCTTGTATGCACAAACAAGCAGCGCAGAAATGAGGAAAGTATATGAAAAGAAAATTAGTTTCAGTATTGTTATCAGCCGCCATGGTTCTGTCCTTAGCAGCCTGTGGCAACAGTTCTTCCGGTACTACCACGGAGGCTGACACACAGACATCAGAAGCTTCAAATGAAGATACCGCTTCAGATGCTCAGGAATCTTCCGATACGGAAGAAAGTGCGGATACGGGAGAATCTTCAGAATCCGCAGACGCTGCATGGGATTTTACAGGGGTGAAAGCAGAAATTGACATTGATGGAACCATCATTGGGGATGCTCTTACCACCTTTGAAGGCAGAGTAGAAGAATTCAACAATCTGACAGGCGCACAGCTTGAACTTGTTGAAAATGGTGACGACCATGAAGCAATCATGAAAACCAGAATGGCTTCCAACGATATGCCCGATATGTTTACCACACACGGATGGAGCACAATCCGTTACAACGAGTTCTGCTATGACTTAGCCGGAGAGTCCTGGGTACCGGATATGGCTGATGCGGCAGCTGCAGTTGTTACCGACGGCAATGGAAAAGTCTGCACCTGCCCTTTAACGGAATGGGTATACGGCGTTGCATTTAACAAGACCATCATGGATGACAACGGCATTGATATGTATTCCATAAAGACATGGGATGATTTAAAAAATGCCCTGCAGACAATAAAGGATGCAGGAATCACACCTATCGCGGTAGGTGGAAAATCTACCGGTTCTTTAGGCGGATACCTTGAAATGAGCAATGTATTTTACAGTGCGGACGGCGCTATGTATGATGGAGGCGCACAGCTCAAGGATGGAAGTTTCAGTTTCGTAGAGCATCCTGAAATCATTGCGGAATTTGCAGAGCTCTATGACAGTGGATTCTTTATTGAAGATCTGTTCACCGCAGACCCTGACACAGCCAGAAATTATGTGGCTACCGGCCAGGCTGCCATGTTACTTTGGGGCTCACCGGAATACGTTGACCTTATGAAGACTGCAAACCCTGACAACGATTTTGCTATTATTCCTGTTCCTGCCGTTAAAGAAGGCGGAAAGCCTGCATATACGGTCGGCGAAGGAACTGCAATCGCTATTTCCAGCAAAACCGAAAACCTGGAACTGTGCCAGGCCTTCCTGGAATTTTTGTTACAGCCTGAAAACCTGAAAGAATATGTGGACGCAACGGGTGCCGTAAGCGGCTTCACCACCATTTCCCAGGATGATACCTATTCCCTGAATCAGTATAATACATCCATTGAAAAGGTTTCAAATATTACCTATACAAACTTCTTTGACCGTGAGTATCTCCCCAGCGGTATGTGGAATTACATGTCCGAGAGTATCGCACAGCTCTTTAATAACAAGGTTGGAGAAGCCGGAAACGCTGTTCCGGATGTAGCAGAGTATATGCAGCAGGCTTATGAACAGCTCTATGCAACCAACAATGAATAAATCGTGACGGTCAGCTTGTCTGAACTGTTATACAGATTATGAGCTTACAGAGGGTGATGCTTTAACATCATCCTCTTTTCAAAAGGAGGCCATACCCTATGAGAAAAAGAAAAATACAGATGAACCTGCTGTATCTGCCGGCATTGTTTATCGTCCTTTTATTCGTTCTGTATCCCCTGATCCGCTCCATCAGAATGTCCTTTTACAACTGGAACGGATACTCCCCGGTAAAAATGTTTATCGGATTTGATAATTATAAAAATCTTTTATCGGATAAAAACTTTTCCCTGTCGTTTACAAACACATTGCTTTATGGTTTCGGAAGTACCATACTGCAAAACATCCTGGGACTGGCTTTTGCCCTTTTCCTGAACACAAAATTTGGAGGACATAAGGCTGTCAGAACCATTATCTACCTGCCTGTTATGATCTCCGGCCTGATCATGGGCTATATCATGTATTTTGTGGTCCGCAATCAGGGCGCGTTAAACGAAATCCTGGGCTGGTTTTCCATAAACGGCATGGACTGGATGGGGGATGGAAATGTGGGCAGATGGATCATCACATTTGTCAACTCCTGGCAGTACTGCGGCTACTGTATGGTTATTTACATGGCCGGTCTGCAGGGAATTTCCAGACAGTATTATGAAGCCGCAGCCATTGACGGCGCCAATTCATGGAAGTCTTTCCGCTATATCACCCTTCCGCTGCTGGTTCCCGCTATGTCTTCCGCTGTTGTCATCAACTTGATCGGCGGCTTGAAATTATATGACGTTGTGGTATCTCTCTCCAACGGAGGACCTAACTATATGACGTCTTCTCTGTCTTACTATATTAACAACAGATATCTGGCGGCGGAACAGGCCGGTTATGCCTCTGCGGTCGGTGTGGTCATGTTCCTGTTCATCATGCTCTGTTCGCAGATTCTGAATGGATATTTCCGTAAGAAGGAGGTGGAAATGTAATGGCATTTTTAAAAGAAAAAAAAGAAGAACAAGCCCATTATTATGCAGGTCAGAAAAAAGGACTGTGGTGGAAATATCTGCTGGCGCTGTTCATCGTATTTATCTACCTGATGCCTCTGTACGTACTTTTGATGCAGTCCTTCAAAAGCTCCACGGACCTTTCAAGCTCCATGTCCCTGCCGGAGGTATGGTACTTTGAAAATTACCTTTCCACCATCAAAAGCGGAACCATTTTCAGGGCCATCAAAAACTCCGCCATCGTTGCTTCCTGTACCGTTGTGCTGGAGGTTGTGTTTGCCTGCCTTGCGGCTTATCCCCTCTCAAGAAACGATTCAAAGGGCAATCGGTTCGTGCGCAGTATTTTTATGGGTGTTATGATGATACCGCCGCTGACAATCTTAGTAGGTGTGTATTCCGTTCTGGTAGGTATCAGCGCAATCAATTCCTATTGGGGGATTATTTTGACCAATGTGGCCTTTGGGCTTCCCATGTCCGTATTTTTGTTTACCAACTTCGTGGGTTCCATACCCAGAGATTTGGATGAGGCCAGTATCATTGACGGGGCAAACGTATTGCAGACCTTCTTCCACATCATACTGCCTCAGTTAAAACCGATTATTGCAACCGTGGTTATCCTCCACGGCGTGGCGGCCTGGAATGAATATGCATACTCCATTTACATTCTGCAAAAACCGGAGTTACAGACTATCACCCTGTGTATCAAAAAATATTTCTCCAGCGTTACCAATGATTACAGTGGAGCGGCGGCAGCAGCCATTCTGGCAATTCTGCCTCTGACAATTGTTTACCTGATTTTACAGGATGCTTTTGTACAAAGTCAGGTGGACAGCGCAATCAAATAAGAAAATTAGGAGGGATTGAAATATGGCTTTAATACATGTAGATTTCTTTTCTGAGGTTTTGGAGATGAGCTCCCAGATGGATGTGATCCTTCCTCAGAAAACAAGCGGACAGATTGGTGTTAAAAATCTGGACGACATAGAGCAGTTCCCAGTTTTGTATCTGCTCCATGGCATGACCGACAACCAGACCACCTGGCAGAGAAACACTTCCATTGAAAGATATGCCACAGAGCGGGGCATAGCAGTGGTAATGCCCACCTGCCATCTGGGATGGTATACGGATATGAATATTGGTTTTAAATACTATACCTATATTGCAAAAGAACTTCCGGCTCTGTGCAGCCGCTTCTTCCCGGGTATATCCACCAGGAGGGAGGATACTTTTATTGCCGGCAATTCTATGGGCGGCTACGGTGCGTTTAAGATCGCGCTCCTTAATCCGGACAAATTCGGAGCTGCCGCAAGCCTCTCCGGGGGCCTGGACGCCAGCACCACTTCCAAACGAAATGAGGACGCTTTTTATCCCACCCTTTGGGAAGACATTTTCGGTCCGGCCGAAAAGATAGCGGGAAGCGATAATGATATTTTCGCCATTTCGGAAAAGCTGGCAAAAAGTCAGGTGAAGGCTCCCTCCCTTTATATGTGGTGCGGCACAGAGGATTTCTTATATGAACAAAATATATCCATGCGAAATCACTTAAAGGAGCTGGGCTTTGACCTTACCTACAAAGAAACCCCGGGCGACCATAGCTGGAAATATTGGGACCGGGAAATCCAGGATATTCTGGATTGGTTTTTGACAACCGGAAAGGAGGAAAACTAATATGGCCTTTATGCGTGTGGAATTTTTCAGCGAGGTGCTGCACATGGCTGTGGCGGCGGAAGTAGTACTCCCCCAGGCAGCCAAAGTGGAAATCGGAATCAACTCCAAAGAAACCCGTGACGGTAAACATCCGGTTTTATGGCTCCTTCACGGCGCCACGGACGATCATACCACCTGGGCAAGACGTACCTCCATTGAGCGGTACGCCTCCAAAATGGGACTTGCAGTGGTGATGCCCAGCGCCCATTTAAGCTCCTACGGCAATATGGCCCACGGAGGAGCATTTTACGACTATATTACGGAGGAATTACCGGCTGTTATGCGTCAGTTTTTCCCACTCTCCGATAAATGGGAGGACAATTTTATCGCCGGCAATTCCATGGGCGGTTTTGGCTCCTTAAAAATCGGTATCAACCATCCCGACCGTTACAGTGCCATCGGCTGTTTCTCCGCAGGTGCAAGTACGGGTCGGCCCCTTGGCAACCGGGGCGGCCTGTTTGATGATGAGAGCTATCGGATGCGGAATAAAATGCAGAACGACGGAAAAGACCTTTCCGGCACTTTTGAGGACACCTATTATATGGCTGAAAAGAATAAAAATCTGCCAAAGCTGCCAAGAGTTTTCCATTCCTGCGGGGCAGAGGATTTCCTGATTGAGGAGGCTCACAGGATGAGAGATTTCTTTCAGAGTATGGAAGGCAATCCTTACAGCTACGTGTACGAGGAACATCCCGGCGTTCACGGATGGGAATATTGGGATGAACATATCACAGACTTTTTAAACTTTTTAAATCTGGATGTTCCGGATGACAGTGCCATTACCAATTAGTGCATATATAGTCAACAACATAATAAATTGCTCTTTCCGGCTCTTGCAAAAGCCATATATGCCAGCTTCTACAACCCCGAAAAGGCAATTTCTAGTGTCGTCCACTACAAGATTAAGCCCTGAAAGATTCAAAATCAAATCTTTCGGGGCTTGTTTTTCCGTCCCATTGACGATAACCCTGCCTTTAGATTTGCTGCTATGGGTATGCCGGTTTCAAGGTATGGCTGCCCTTTAAGAAAGATTTGTATTATCGGCAAGAAAGTGATACTATATGAATAGCGTGTAAAGAACTTCTAATTGCCCTTGGCAATCTCCACGCGCAGCAAAGGCTGCTTCGCGGAGAAGCTCTAAGTTACACGCCGAAAAATGCCAACGCCCGGATTATGGGCTGTCAGCAACATGGAGGAGTCTATCATGGAGTATAATCCAAACAACAACCCTTATAACCAGCCGGGCGGTAATCCATATATGCCGCCAAACAGCAACGGTTATCCAGGTCAGAGACAATATATCCGCAATCCCGGTAAGCCACTGGCAACCGCCTCCATGATTCTGGGAATTGTAAGCATTGTCACTATGTTTACGGTTTACATTCCCTTTATCTGCGGGAGTCTTGCCATTGTTTTAGCCATCCTTTCCAAAGGATATGGGAAGAAAATGCTTACAACCGCCCGGGTGGGTATTGGAACCGGTATCGGCGGCATTGTTCTGATTGCTTCCGTGGTTGGCTCTCTGGTTGCCATGATTTTGTCCCTCAGTGGAGACGACCTTGTGAATTTCGGCAGACAGATGGACAGACAGTTTGAACAGCAGACAGGACAGGAGCTTGAAGATGTCTTCGGTCAGTCTTATGAAGACATCATGAAACAATATGCGGAACTTATGGGAAAATAAAAAATCAGAAAGGGTAGGTAGAATATATGATTACAGGTATTTACAATAATGTAACTCCATATACAAGCGCCTCCGCAATCAGTTACGGGAATGCAAACCAGGTAAATCCCGTTTCCGAAGCCGGAAAGGCAACTTTAAACCCCGGCGAGTCCACCAAGATTTCTCCGGGCCGCAAGTCTTCCCCGGCTGAGTGCGAGACCTGTAAAAACCGTAAATATCAGGACGGCTCCGACGAAATGGTTTCTTTTAAATCAGCGGCACATATTTCACCCAAGGCCTCCGCGTCCCGCGTCAGGGCCCACGAGCAGGAGCATGTGAGCAACGCCTTCCGTGACGCCGCAAAGAAAGACGGTAAAGTGCTGGCCGCCAATGTTTCCCTGAAAACCGCAATCTGCCCTGAATGCGGACGCAGCTATGTGGCAGGCGGAACCACCGCGACCAAAATACAATATTCCAATGAGGATAATCCTTACACCCAGAACCGTAAGGCCCTGGATTCCCTTTCCTTCCTGGGCAGTAATCTGGATATTGCGGTATAAAAATCGTTTTTCAGTTGTAACAATCTTATGCTAACGCCAATGTATACTGTGTATATAGTTTTTGCGCGGCGTTGGCTGCTTGGAGGTTTTATTAAATGAATCAATATTTATCTTCCGCCAGCCTTAAATCGCTGGCCAAGGGACAATTGCTTGGAAAATATGGGACGGTAATCGGTGCTTATCTGCTGCACTTTATCTGCCTTATTCCCTTTGCCATGGCAATCTCCCTGTTTATCAATACGAACAGCCTTGCAGGCACACTCATTTACTGCTTTGCACTGTTTATCTTCGGTGTGTTTTCCGGTTATTTTATTGCAGGGGAATCTTTCATTTATTTGAAAATTGCCTGCAACCAGACGCCCTTTATCAGCGATTTGTTCCATTTCTTTCGGGAAGATGCTTTGAAGATTTTTCACATACAGGCGGTACTTACTGCAATTAATATCCTCTGTTCCATGCCCGCTCTGATTGTGAGTAATTTCATAAGCCATTCCATTTTATCCTTTGATATCAATACGGCGGCCACGGAAACTTTACCGGTTAGCGGTTCCCTGTTTTTGATTTATATTGTATTATATCTGGCAGGTACCATTATTAATTTTTATGTGCAGTCGCTGCTGCTTTCCCAGGTATTTTATCTTACGCTGGATTTCCCTGAATACACGGCTCCCGAGCTGTTAAAAAGAAGCATACGCCTTATGAAGGGCAGCAAAGGACGGCTCCTGTACATTTCCCTGTCCTTCGTTCCACTGCTCTTGCTGGGTATGCTTTCTTTTGGTATCGCGTTTTTATGGCTGCTGCCTTACATGGAGGCTGTGTATGCAAATTTTTATCTGGATTTAATCAGGAAAAAACAGTAGCGGTACTTTCTTTCTTCCCGCAAATAATCGGGGAAATAGCCATGCACAAGAGATGCAACGCACTAACGTGCTTTTGGCATCTTGGGATATTTAACTTTTTCAGTCATAAGGGAATCTGCATCCTACCGTATATATAGGAATTGTGTCAAATGTATCTCCTCTGCCTCCGGGCGTAGGCTTTGCCACGATTCCTTTATCTATGAAATGCTTGTCAACAAATATCTTAAGTGATGTTGGCGCTCCTTTTAATGTTTTTCCTTCTATCCCATATACGACTCTGTCCTTTGACATAATCACAAAATCCAGCTCATACTTTTCATAGGTTGAAAAGCATACATTGTCCCCTCTCACTTTTCTTTTGGAATATCTTACTTTAAATAACCTGTACAATTCATTAAATATGAATGTCTCCGTTATAAGGCCGCGCAGTGCTGATTCGTCAAGGGTGCTTTTACTTGCCAGGTATGATACCAGGCCGCAATCAGAGAAATATAATCTTCTGCTGGGTATGATATTTCGCAGGTCTCCCTGCAACGCCAGGTCGCATGTGCTTATGATTCCCGTGTATTGCAGCCACATCATTGCGTTAGCTATTTCGTTCTTGTTCACAATTAAATCCGTATTTCTTTTGGTCAGAGAAGTTACTCTTTCTAAGATGTTATTACCTGTGCCCTTTTTTTCGTTGCACATTTCTTTTAACGCTTCCCTGTAAACACTTTCAAATATTTCCACATCCCGGGGACTGCTGAAATAGTTTCTTGATTCTTCTTTAAATGTCTTCAGCAGCTTGTCTATAACCTCATAGCACAGCTCTATATCATTGCTTTGAAGATATCTTTTGACTACCTCCGGGTATCCCCCTGTTTTTATATATAAATCATACAGACGCTCTAAATCCGCATAGCTGTCTTCGCTGCTTTCTCCATACAAATTTATCCTATCCAGCAGCCCATCCTTCTTAAATATTTTGCAAAACTCTCTGAAGCTTAAGGTAAATAACTGCCTTGTCTCTATGGTCCCTGCAGGCAGGAAAAAGTTTTCATTTCCCAAAATCCTCCCCAGATAGCTCCCGGTAACCACTATGTCACATTGAAAGACAGAATCCATATCCCTTATAGAATTATATGCATCCTTGCTGTTCTGGATTTCGTCTATGATTATGATTGTATTTCTGTCATTCACAAATTCAGGAAGCAGAGCCCTTTTGCAGTAGGCTTCCATACCGGACAGCATCCTTGGAGATTTTAGTACCTTCATGAAGTCATATTTATCATTTGCTATATTGATATATATCACATACTCGTAATTTTTATATGCAAATTTTTGCAGCTCCGTTGTCTTTCCTACCTGTCTTGTGCCCTCTAACTGCAATACCACATGCTGACTGTCATTTTTCCACTCTGCCAGTTCCTCCTGTATATCTCTGTAAAAAGGGTTTTCTTCTTCCAATTGGGCGTAGATTCTTTTGTTTATGATTTCGATATATTCAATTACCGGCAATTCCTGATTTACTTTTATTTCACCTGATTTTTCCACTGTCAGATTGTCTATAGAACATATCTCGTCAGGTATCGCATAATTCGGGCAAAATTCGTTTCCCAGCATAAATCCTATTGTATTATAATCATTGTCCGTTACCCTGTGCGTTGCATACATAATTTTCCACTCCCACCTGTCACACCAATCCCCATGTTGCTGCTTTGCAGCGTCATAAATCTGTACGCTATTATTTTGCTAAAAAAGGGCATCCTATAACATTAGATGCCCTTACGCCGTCAAATTACTCAGCTGTTCCCTTCACATTTATCCATTTCAAATAAGCATTAATAAAAGAATCAATCGCCCCGTCCATTACAGCGTCCGTATTTCCTGTCTCCGCATTCGTCCTGTGGTCCTTCACCATAGTGTATGGCTGCATTACATAAGAACGAATCTGATTCCCCCATCCAATCTCCTTCACTTCTCCGCGGATATCCGAAAGCTTCTCGGCATTGGCCTCTTTCTTCAGCAGATACAATCTGGCCTTCAGCATCTGCATAGCCTTATCTTTATTTTGGAATTGGGAGCGCTCATTCTGGCACTGCACCACGATTCCTGTGGGAATATGGGTGATACGGATAGCGGATGAAGTCTTGTTGATATGCTGGCCGCCTGCACCACTGCTTCGATAGGTATCGATGCGCAGGTCATCTTCATTAATCTCCACATCCACATCTTCCTCGATATCCGGCATAACATCCAGTGATACAAAGGAGGTCTGGCGTTTGCCCTGGGCATTAAAAGGGGAGATACGCACCAGTCTGTGCACACCCTTTTCTGATTTCAGATAGCCGTAGGCGTTAGTTCCATTCACCTGGAAAGTCACTGACTTGATACCGGCCTCGTCACCATCCAGATAGTCCAACACATCCACGGAAAAGCCCTTCCGCTCCGCCCATCTGGTGTACATGCGGTAAAGCATGGAGCACCAGTCGCAGCTCTCTGTTCCGCCTGCTCCTGCATTCAGTTTTAAAATGGTATTGTAGCTGTCATATTCCTCTGAAAGCAGTGTGCTGATGCGGATATCCTCAAAAACTGCAATAAACTCATCCAGCTCGGTGCGGATATCAGCCGCCAGCTGGGCGTCTTCTTCCTCATATCCCATCTCAATCAGCGTCTCAATATCCTCATATTGGGATTCCAGTCCCTCTATGGTTTCCACCGTATCCTTTAAATTCTTAAGTTCTTTCATCTTCCGGTTGGAGCTGTCCGGGTCATCCCAAAATCCGGGGGCCTCCATTTCCCGCTCCAACTCCTCAATCTTCTTTGACTTATTTGCTAAGTCAAAGTGAATCCCTCACTTCCGCTAAAGGGCTCTTGTAAGTCTGCAGCTCAGATTTCATCTGATCTAATTCTACCACCTTGCGTCACCTCTTTCTTTTTTTATTTTTCCACTACTATTTGCGTCCGCAGCACTGCTTATATTTCTTACCGCTGCCGCATGGGCAGGGGTCATTGGGATAAATTTTAGCCTTCTCCCGTCTTACCGGCCCCTTTGCCACGGAATCATCCTTGTTGGTACCGGTCACCTTGGCAACCTGTTCCCTTTCCACCTTCTGCTCCACTCGTACATGGAACAGGACGCGTACCGTCTCCTCCCGGATATTCTGTGTCATTTCATCGAACATCTCATAGCCGCTGAGCTTATACTCCACAAGGGGGTCTCTCTGGCCATATGCCTGCAAGCCCACGCCCTGGCGGAGCTGCTCCATATCGTCAATGTGATCCATCCACTTCCGGTCAATCACTTTCAGCAGAATCACACGCTCTAACTCACGGATTGCCTCAGGCTCCGGGAATTCCGCTTCCTTTGCCTCGTAGAGCTTAACCGCTTCCTCTTTCAGCTGATGTTTTAAAGCATTTTTCTTAGGGGTGTTGATGCGGCCCCTGTTAACAGGCTTTAAGGGGATTGTGGGAAGGAGAAGGGTGTTTAATTCCTCCAGATTCCAGTCGTCATAGTCCGTATCGTCCCCAACCACAATATCCACGGCATTTTCCGTGATATCCGTGATCATCTTGTAAATGGCATCCCGCATGCTCTCGCCGTCTAACACCCGGCGTCTTTCTTCGTAAATAATCTCTCTCTGCTCATTCATGACCTGATCGTACTCAAGGAGATTTTTACGGATACCAAAGTTGTTATTCTCTATTTTCTTCTGAGCAGACTCAATGGCATTGCTCAGGGTCTTATGCTCAATTTCCTGATTCTCGGGAATACCCAGGGCATTGAACATGGTAATCATACGCTCGGAACCAAACAGGCGCATCAAGTCATCCTCAAGGGAAATGTAGAACTTGGACTCACCCGGGTCGCCCTGACGTCCGGCACGGCCACGCAGCTGGTTGTCAATACGCCTTGACTCATGGCGCTCGGTACCGATAATCTTAAGACCGCCAGCCTCCCTTGCCGCGTCGTCCAGCTTAATATCCGTACCACGGCCCGCCATGTTGGTTGCAATGGTAACGGCCCCGTGGATACCGGCATCCGCCACAATTTCCGCTTCCAGCTCATGGAATTTGGCGTTCAAAACCTTATGCGGAATCCCCTGTTTGGTGAGAAGCCTGCTGAGCTCCTCGGAAGCTTCAATGGTAATCGTGCCCACCAGAACAGGCTGACCCTTTGCGTGGGACTCTTTTACCGCCTCCACAATGGCATGGAGCTTTTCTTTTCTTGTCTTATAAACCGCATCCTGTAAATCTTGTCTTGCAATGGGTCTGTTGGTGGGAATTTCAATTACGTCCATCCCGTATATATCACGGAACTCCCGCTCCTCTGTAAGGGCCGTACCTGTCATGCCGGCCTTCTTTTCAAATTTATTAAAAAAGTTCTGGAAGGTGATGGTTGCAAGGGTCTTGCTCTCACGCTTTACCTTCACATGCTCTTTTGCCTCGATTGCCTGATGGAGACCGTCCGAATAACGCCGTCCCGGCATGATACGTCCGGTAAACTCGTCTACAATCAGCACCTGGTCGTCCTTCACCACATAATCCTGGTCACGGAACATCAGATTATTCGCCCGAAGGGCCAGCGTAATGTTGTGCTGGATTTCAATGTTTTCCGGGTCTGCAAGGTTTTCAATCTGGAAGAACTTTTCTACCTTGTCAACGCCCTGAGCGGTAAGGTTCACCACCTTGTCCTTTTCATTGACAATAAAATCACCGGTTTCCTCACGCTCCACGCCCATGATGGCGTCCATCTTACTTAAGTCCTCCATATCCTCGCCGCGCTTCATCTGCTTGGCAAGGATATCGCACACCTCATAAAGCTTGGTGGATTTCCCGCTCTGTCCAGATATGATAAGAGGGGTTCTGGCCTCGTCAATGAGCACCGAGTCCACCTCGTCGATAATCGCATAATGAAGGCCACGAAGCACCAGCTGGGCCTTGTAAATGACCATATTGTCACGCAGATAATCAAATCCCAGCTCATTGTTGGTTACATAGGTAATATCACAATTATAAGCCTCACGCCGCTCCTCCGCCTTCATGCTGTTGAGTACCACGCCAACAGTGAGGCCCAGAAACTTATGAACTTCTCCCATCCACTCCGCATCACGCTTGGCAAGATAATCATTGACGGTTACAATGTGGACGCCCTTTCCCTCCAAAGCGTTCAGATAAGCGGGCAGGGTGGATACCAGGGTTTTTCCTTCACCGGTCTTCATTTCGGAAATGCGCCCCTGATGGAGAATGATACCACCAATCAGCTGCACCCGGTAGTGTTCCATGTTCAGCACCCTCTTAGCCGCCTCCCGGACCACTGCAAATGCCTCCGGTAAAATATCATCTAAAGTTTCCCCGTCCTTAAGACGCTTCTTAAATTCCTCTGTCTTCCCCGTAAGTTCCGTATCCGATAACGCCTGCATGGAAGGCCGCAGGTCCTCAATCGCCTGCACCGTCCCCTCAATCCGTTTCAATTCTCTCTCACTGTGCGTACCAAATACTTTCTGGAATATATTCATTATAATTATAGCCTCCATGCTGCAGGCAGCCCACAAATTCAGGCGCGGGCACATCCTAATATACTTAATAAAAACTGCAAACCTTATTGTATCAGATTTGCAGTTTATATTCAACTATTCAAATATTATCATTTTATAAAAAACCCATCGTTTTCTTAAATCTCATTCCCGGGAAACTGCGGAATCCCCGCAAATCCCTTCGCCAGCTCCTCATCCGAAGGAATATAATCCACCATCTCTCCATTGTGGAACCTCTCATATGCCACCATGTCGAAATAGCCTGTTCCCGTAAGTCCAAAGAGAATGGTCTTTTCCTCCCCTGTCTCTTTACACTTTAAAGCTTCGTCCACAGCCACTTTGATTGCATGGGAGCTTTCCGGTGCGGGCAGGATGCCCTCCACTCTTGCAAACTCCTCCGCTGCTTTAAATACGGCTGTCTGTTCCACGCTTACCGCTTCCATATAGCCATCCGCATACAGCTGGGACAGTACGGAACTCATACCGTGATAGCGGAGTCCTCCCGCATGGTTGGGTGCTGGAATAAAACCGCTGCCTAAGGTGTACATCTTTGCAAGAGGACACACCTTACCCGTATCGCAGAAATCATATACATATTTTCCTCTGGTAAGACTTGGACAGGAAGCCGGTTCCACCGCTATAAAGCGATAATCCGCTTCTCCCCTCAGCTTCTCGCCCATGAAGGGGGAAATCAATCCGCCTAAGTTAGAGCCGCCGCCTGCACATCCAATGATAATGTCCGGTTTGATTCCATACTTATCCATGGCTATCTTGCTCTCCAAGCCAATCACTGACTGATGAAGCAGAACCTGTGTCAGCACAGAGCCCAGCACATAACGGTATCCCTCCTGTGAGGTAGCTGCCTCCACTGCCTCTGATATAGCACAGCCAAGACTGCCCGTGGTGCCAGGGAACTCCTCTAAAATCTTACGGCCCACCTTGGTGGTATCGGAAGGGGAGGGTGTGACATTTGCCCCATAAGTACGCATAACCTCCCTGCGGAAAGGCTTTTGCTCATAAGAACATTTCACCATATATACCTGACAGTCAAGTCCCAGATAAGCGCATGCCATGGACAAGGCGGTTCCCCACTGGCCCGCGCCTGTTTCCGTGGTAACACCCTTAAGGCCCTGATTCTTTGCATAATATGCCTGGGCAATGGCAGAATTTAACTTGTGGCTTCCGCTTGTATTGTTTCCCTCAAACTTATAGTAAATCTTGGCCGGCGTCTGCAGTTTTTCCTCAAGACAGTATGCGCGTACAAGAGGTGAAGGACGGTACATTTTATAAAAATTCTTGATTTCCTCCGGGATTTTGAAATAGGGCGTTGTGTCGTCCAGCTCCTGCTTACACAGCTCCTCGCAGAAAATCCCGCTCATCTCCTCAAGAGTCAACGGCTTTAAAGTCCCCGGATTCAAAAGTGGCGCGGGTTTGTTTTTCATATCCGCACGCACATTGTACCAGCTGTCCGGCATCTCACTTTCTTCCAGATAAATTTTGTAAGGAATTTTTTCACTCATTGCTTAGATTCTCCATTCTGCGCTCTTACGCTGTACTTTATTCTTCTTTGTTCTGTTCCACGTCTTCTTCTTTGAGTTTACAACACCTTTATTTCAACTTCCAAATATCCTTATTATATTCCGCAATGGTCCTGTCAGATGAGAAGAAACCTGCCTTTGCAATGTTCACAAGCATCATCTTTTTCCACTTCTGTCTATCTTCATAATCGGCAAAAGCTTTGTCCTTAACCGCAATGTAATCCTCCAAATCAAGCAGCGTCATAAACCAGTCTTTGTTTAAAAGCTCCTTGTAAAGCCGCTCCAGATTTTCTTTATGGCCCACAGCCAGAGCCTGTTTTCCTACAATAAAGTCCACTGCCTCCTTGATCACAGGGCTCTTTTTATAATAATCCTTAGACACGTAATCGGCCTTCTCATAGTGTTTGATAACGGTTTCTGACTTCTCACCGAAAATATAAATATTATCGTCCCCTACCAGCTCATGGATTTCCACGTTAGCGCCGTCCGAAGTACCTAATGTTACGGCTCCGTTTAACATAAACTTCATGTTACCGGTTCCGGAAGCTTCTTTAGACGCCAGAGAAATCTGTTCGGATATATCACAGGCAGGAATCAGCTTTTCAGCATAGCTTACATTGTAATTTTCCACCATCAACACCTTCATGTAGGGGCTCACATCCGGGTCGTTATTTACAATCTCCTGAAGCACTAAGAGCAGGTGAATAATATCCTGGGCAATCACATAAGCGGGAGCCGCCTTCGCCCCAAAGATAAAGGTAAGAGGCCTTACAGGCTTTTTGCCATTCTTAATCTCCAGATATTTATGAATGATATAAAGGGCGTTCATCTGCTGGCGTTTGTACTCATGAAGCCTCTTGATCTGAATGTCAAATATGGACTCAGGATCTAAGGTAACGCCTTCCGCCTTTTGTACATAATCTGCCAGCTCTTTCTTGCGGTTCATCTTAATTTCTTCCAGGCGGTCAAGCACCTCCTGATTATCCTGATACTTCAAAAGCTTTTCAAGCTTCTCAGCTTTCTTTTTAAAGCTGTCTCCAATGGTATCCGAAAGGAAACGGGAAAGCTCATGATTACAGCCAATCAGCCATCTTCTGAAAGTAATACCGTTTGTCTTGTTATTAAATTTCTCAGGATAAATCTTATAAAAAGCGTTTAATTCCGTATCCTTCAAAATTTCCGTATGGATAGCGGCAACACCGTTCACAGAGAATCCGTAATGGATATCAATATGGGCCATGTGTACCCGCCCGTCCTCGTCAATGATCTGTACCTTGGGATCCTCATATTTTGCAGCAACCCGTTTATCCAGTTCCTTAATGTAAGGAACCAGCTGGGGAACTACCTTTTCCAGGTAAGCAAGAGGCCATTTTTCCAGGGCTTCCGCAAGGATTGTGTGATTGGTGTAAGCGCAGGTCTTTCTCACTACCTCAATCGCTTCATCCATGGTAAAGGCCTTCTCCTCCACCAAAATACGGATAAGCTCAGGAATAACCATGGTAGGGTGTGTATCATTTATTTGGATCACCGCATGCTCATACATTTTGCGCAGATCATATTTCTTCTCCCTCATCTCACGCAAAATCAGCTGGGCCGCGTTGCTCACCATAAAATACTGCTGGTAGATTCGAAGCAGATGTCCCGCCTCATCGGAGTCATCCGGGTACAAAAACAGGGTAAGGTTCTTTTCAATATCTTCCTTATCAAAGTCAATGCCTTCCTTCACAATACTCTCGTCAACGGACTCAATATCAAACAGATGCAGGCTGTTCACCCCGCTGTTATATCCGGTGACATCAATGTCATAAAGACGGGAGGTAACCTTTTTGTCCCCAAAATATACGTCAAAGGTCACATCCGTTTTGGTCAGCCAGGAATTTTCTTCTATCCAGTCATTCTTTTCCGCGCACTGCAATCTGTCCTTAAATACCTGCTTAAAAAGTCCGAAGTGGTAATTCAGGCCAATACCCGCTCCGGGAAGTCCCATTGTTGCAATGGAATCAAGGAAACATGCTGCCAGTCGTCCCAGGCCCCCATTTCCAAGGGAAGGCTCCGGTTCGATTTCTTCAATCGTAGAAAGATTTTTTCCTTTGCTCTTTAAGAATTCATTCATCTTGCCATAAATTCTCAGATTAATTAAGTTGTTAGATAAAAGCTTTCCAATCAGGAACTCGGCGGAGATGTAATAAACCTTCTTCTCCCCCTCGTTTACGTCCGACACTGCCATAAGCCGCTTCACATACACCAGTATCACATAGTAGGTTTCCGCATCTGTAAGCTTTGCCACTTCTTTGCCGAACATCTGTCCCGCGATTTCCTCCATCTGCTGCTCCATGTTAAGGACCAGCACATCCTTTTGTAAGTTCGCCTGCTTCGTCATAATTTCCCTCCATTTTAAATTTTTCTTGGCAATTCTATATTGAAAATATTCTGTCAAAATTCTCACATTACCTGCGGTAATTATTTACAGTATAAACCCGTCAGCAGATAATATCCATATATTTCATTCGCACGAGCGTGTATGGCACCCTGACCTGCCGGCCTTTTCCACCATTTATGAGCAGATAAAGTTCCTCCATGGCACAGGCGGATATTTCCGCAAAGTCCTGCCGCACCGTGTTCATTTGCTTGCCCACATACCCCATCAGGATAATACCGTCAAAGCCGCACACCGGTCTGAAAATATCCATCTCCGTCAAGGCCTTCATGGCGCCGATTGCCATCAGATCGGACGCACAGACCACCACATCTTTTTCTCTGCCATATTTCAGGGTAATGTTGCGGGCCCGCAGCTCTGAAAAGCTGCCGTCAAGGACCTCCATGGTAAGCCCCCGCTCCTTCACCAAATCCTCCATTCCGGACAGGCGTTCCTCAGTCACATAGCCGTTCTTTTTACCGGTAATGTACAGAATCTGCCTGCAGTTGTTTTCCTCTATGGTTTTTCCTGCCACGTCATGCTGCGCCTTCCGTTGGTCAATGCCTACCGACGATGTGTTTTCATTTACAATGGGCGCGTCAATTACCACACACTTAAACTGCCCGCTTTCAATCAGCTCCCGCAGTTCCGTGTCTTCTTTGGTCAGGCCGTAAATAATAATGCCCGTGATGCTTTGAGATTGCAGATATCTTATCATTTCCTCCAAAGTTTTGTTCTGAAACATGGAAAAAAATAAGGTGATTACATCCAGATTCAGCGCCATAGCCTTGTTGATGGCCCCTTGAATGTACTGTAAGTCAATTTCACCGACCACCTGAGACTTTTTACTTAAATTTACAAGCAGCGCCACCCGGCCGGCCTGCTTGGACGAGAGTGCGGCAGCCACGGAATTGGGAACAAAATTCAGCTCCTCCACCGATTTGTTGACCTTTTCCTTTGTCTCCTCACTGACATTCGGGTAATGATTCAGCACCTTTGAGACCGTGGAAATCGCTACCCCGGCATGCCTTGCCACATCTTTAATTGAAACCATAAAATTCCCCATTCCGGAGTGTTGCCGCCGAACGCCGCCTTGCTTCGCGCTCCGGCTTATTGTATCAAAACAATTTGTGACACTCCGGCACAAATTGCACCTGCTTAATATAAATATGTTTTGCCTTCCTTATTGGAAAACGATTTCCCAACAATCATAATAGATATTGCCAAAAATTGCAAGAATAAATTGTATTCCCGCCGTCTTACGGATTATAATATAGGTAACAGTCATATAAAATACACCGAATGATTCGGATTTCAAAAAGGAGGAGCAAAATCATGAAATTCACTTCAGGATACTGGATGGTGCGGAAAGAAATAACGCCCCTCTATGCAGTAGAATATGCAGACCATCGGATTTCGGGAAATGAACTGATCCTTTATGCCCCTGAAAAGCATATCACAGGCCGGGGAGACTGTCTCAATATCGGCATGCTCACCATCCGCCTGACCAGTCCCATGGAGGATGTCATCAAGGTTTCCATCACCCACTTTCAGGGAGCCCCTTATATGGGCCCTTTCGCCCCTGTGCAGGAAACCGGCCCTGAGGTTTCCATCACTGAGACGGACACGGAAATCATTTATCAGACCGGCCGTACCAAAGCCATTATAGACAAGCGTCCCCAGAGCTGGGGCATCCGCTTCTTTGACGGGGAACGCCCCCTTACGGATACCGGTTTCCGCAATATGGCCCGGATGAAAAACAATGACACCGGAAAATCCTACATGGTGGAGCAGCTTGCCCTGGATATTGGCGAATATATTTATGGTCTGGGGGAACGTTTCACGCCTTTTGTAAAAAATGGGCAAGTCGTAGATATGTGGAACGAGGACGGCGGCACCTCCAGCGAGATTGCATATAAGAATATTCCTTTTTACATCACAAATAAAGGCTATGGTGTGCTGGTTGACAATGTGGGGGATGTCTCCTACGAGATTGCCAGCGAAAAGGTGGAACGGGTTCAGTTCTCCGTAGAGGGCGAGCGGCTTGATTATTACCTGATAAACGGCTCCACCCCCAAGGGAACCATTGCAAAATATACACAGCTCACCGGAAAGCCCGGCCTTCCCCCTGCCTGGTCTTTCGGGCTTTGGCTCACCACCTCCTTTACCACCGACTATGATGAGGAGACTACTTCCAGCTTTATAGACGGGATGGCGCAGCGGGATATTCCTTTGCATGTTTTCCATTTTGACTGCTATTGGATGGACGCCTATGAATGGTGCAACTTTACCTGGGATCCCAAAACCTTCCCGGACCCTGTGGGAATGCTGAAACGCTATCATGACAAAGGACTCAAAATATGTGTATGGATCAACCCCTATATCGGCCAGAAATCCCCTCTCTTTGATGAGGCCATGAAGCAGGGCTTCCTTGTAAAAAAGACGGACGGCGGTGTGTGGCAGACGGATATGTGGCAGGCCGGTATGGGACTTGTGGACTTTACCAACCCGGATGCGGCTGCCTGGTATCAGGAGAAATTAAAAACCCTTCTGGACATGGGCGTGGACTGCTTCAAGACAGATTTCGGGGAGAGAATTCCCGTGAAAGATATCGTCTATTTTGACGGTTCCGACCCTGTGAAAATGCACAACTATTATACTTTCCTTTATAATCAGTGCGTTTATCAGTTGTTAGAACGTGAGAGGGGCAAAGGTGAGGCGGTTCTGTTTGCCCGCTCCGCCACCACAGGCGGCCAGCAGTTTCCGGCTCACTGGGGCGGGGACTGCTCCGCATCCTACCTTTCCATGGCGGAAACTCTGCGGGGCGGTCTTTCCCTTGCCTGCGCCGGCTTTGGTTTCTGGAGCCACGACATGGGCGGTTTTGAGCAGACTGCTCCTGCTGATGTATACAAGCGCTGGTGCCAGTTCGGGCTTTTAAGCTCCCACAGCCGTCTCCACGGCTCCTCCTCCTACCGGGTGCCCTGGCTTTTTGATGAGGAGGCCTGCGATGTGCTGCGCAAATTTGTAAAGCTCAAATGTGCTCTGATGCCCTATCTCTACCGTTATGCAGTGCTCTCCCATGAAGAAGGGATTCCCATGCTGCGGCCTATGTTTGCAGAGTTTCCCGGGAACAGAGCCTGCGATACATTGGACAGACAGTATATGTTGGGCGACTCTTTGCTGGTTGCTCCCGTCTTCCGTGCGGACGGTGAAGTGGAATATTATCTGCCCGAAGGAGTTTGGTATAACCTTCTCACTAAAACGACTGTGCAAGGTGGCGGATGGCATAAGGAAACCCATGATTTCTTTTCGCTGCCCTTGATGGTAAGACCGGGAACCATCCTGGCTGTGAGAAGGGAAACCTCACGGCCTGACTATGATTTTTCCGACGGGGTAAGGCTCCTTCTCTATCTGCCGGAAGACGGCATGAGCGCCAAAGCTGCTGTGACGGATCTGAGTGGTAAAGTGCAGCTGCAGGCGGAAGCGGTGAGGAACGGGCGGAATATCGATTTGTATGTAACGGGTGGAAACGGAAATGTAAGCTTTGAAGTGCTTGGAGAGGATTTAGAAGTCAGCTTATCGAACTAAAATTACGAATTCAAAAAGCAATATCAAAAACAATGAAACTATCCTGTTTTTGATATTGCTTTTATAAATGCATTATTTTCCCGGTGTTGCAGTTTGAGAAACAGATTGAATCGTAAAACTAAGACCAAGTTGTTTGAAAATTTTCAAAAGAGTACTAAGATTCGGTGTGGATTTTCCGGATTCAATTCTCGCTACGGAAGAATGTGGAAGTCCGCACAGCTCTGCAAGCTCTCTCTGGGAAAGTTCAAGATTATGGCGCCGTTCAATCATTGCGCCGACAATCTGGGAAAGAGCCTCAGCCTCATCAATATCCTTCGCAATTTCAGGATTATTTTCCCTTATATATTTTTTATAATCAGACCAGGTTGCCATACTATCACCCCTTTCTGGAAATCCAGTCATCACGTTCCGACTTAGCTCTTTCTATTTCACGCCGTGGTGTTTTTTGTGTTTTTTTGCGAAACTGGTGGAGAAGAACATAAGTATCATCCTTATGATAAAAATAGAGTACTCTATTATTCCCCGGACGAAGTTCCCATATGTCATCATCCAGATGCTTTGTTATATTTTCACCCAATCGTGTTCCGTGGTCCTCAAGAAGCTGAATGTACATGACAATCTGCTTATGCTGTATCCTCGCATCTTTGTTTTTTACACCTTTTCGCTGTAGTTCATCAAGGAAATTCCACAACTCTGATGTACCATCCACCGTACTGTAAAACTCTATTTTGTACATTAGAACTCCTTTTATCTTTTGAATAAATATATGATAGCATAAATGCATTCAAATCACAAGTATAAAAACCGGCCCTGAGAAATGCAAACCGCTATCGCATCTCCCAGGGCCGTCCTTTTATTTTCTATTTCTTTTTGAAGCCAGCCGCTTTTTACAGCTTAACCACCAAAACCTGATACCCAGCAAGCTCCATCTGCCCGGAAACTTCTTTTCCTGTATACAGGTCTGTTCCCTTCTTGCACAGTTCAATCTGAACAGGGTTCTTATCATAGTTTAATACGAACAGGAACTTATCCTCTCCCTTAGCTCTCACTGCAATCTCACAGCCCTCCGGTGCCTTTACAATGTCGCCGTAAGGATTGATCACATTCAGCTTTTCAAGGAATACACGGGCACTTTCCGCATTGAACGCGCTACCATAGTAGTAAGCCTTGCCTTTGCCTACCGCATTGCTGATAAGGGCGCCGCTGCCTGCATAGTAATCGGAAGTATAAGCAGCTTCCTGTTTTCCGTCTCCCACAGGCTCTAAAAGGTCTGCAAATACACTTGCCTCAAACTCGGTATCGTCCCACTTAACGGTAACCTTACCTGCGTCAGGAGCAATAAAGGAATATTCAGGGATATCCGTTCCTGTCAGGTCGGATAACAATCCGGGAAGTTTATCCATTACACATCTTCCGCTCATATTCTTGTAGCCGCTGCGGCATCCGATTACCAGTGTGCCTCCTGCTTCTACATAAGCGCGAAGGACAGCTTCTCTTTCCTTTGTCATGATGGTTGCATGAGGATAGAAAAGTACCTGATACTTTTTCAGGTCTTCCGCATTGGAAGCGTCATTCAAGTAAACAAAATCAAAAGGTGTATGGCTTAACTGCAGCGCCTTAAACAGAGCCTTCTGGCTTGCTTCTTCCACTCTGCCATGCCAAACATCCAGCTGGGCATCCCACACATTGTCATAATCCTTTACGATACCAACTTTTGCCTCATAGATACTGCCGGCCATTTCCTTCATTCCCTGGAACTTTGCATGGATATCCTTTACCTCGGCAATTCTGCGATTATCTCTGCTGGAATAATCCAAAATTCCATGCCAGTAAATCTCTGTTCCCATGGTACAGGTACGCCAACGGAAATAGCTCACATAATCAGCGCCGTGGGCTACGGACTGCATGGTCCACAAGGTCATCTGACCCGGTCTGGGTGTAGGCGCTTCCATGCGTGTATTCCAGCCGTTTGCCCCTGACTGCTGTTCCATGATACCAAAAACCGGTGAGAGGGAACGAACCTCCGCCAGGTTACGGCTCCACTTCCTGTCCTTCATATTGCCCGGCTTGTCGTCATAAGCCCCAAGGCAGTATGCAAAATTGGGATAGGAATCGTAAGTCATAAAATCCAGACTTTCTTTTACCATCTGGTGATTGTCCAGATTTCCGAAAAGTCCGTTTGTGGTGATAAAATCATCCGGCTTCAAATATTTGCGGATGATATCACTCTGCATCTTCACAAAGTTTCTTGCGCTGTTAGAAATGAAACGGGTGTAATCCAGCACCTCATGAGGGTTGGTGGAATCGCTGTAGGTCTTGCGGGGTACATGGATCTCCTCCCAGTCTGTGTAGGTCTGGTTCCAGAATGCGGTTCCCCAGGCTTCGTTGAGGGCATCCAGAGTCCCGTATTTTTCTTTCAAAAATACGCGGAACGCTTTGCTGTCGCTCTCCGAATAAAATACATTCATCTCACAGTTTACTTCGTTGTCAATCTGCCAGCCTATGATACAGGGCCTGGAAGCATAGTGGGAAGCAAACTTCTCCGTGATTCGGGCTGAAAGCTCCTGATAAACCGGAGAATTATAGTTGTAATGTCTTCTTGCTCCATGACGGTAAAGGATACCGTTGATATCTGCATTTAACACTTCCGGATATTTTTCTGTCAGCCATGCGGGAGGGGTTGCGGTAGGTGTACAGAAGATCACCTTCATTCCCGCTTCTTCCGCCAGATCTAAAAACTCATCAAAAAATGAATAAGTAAAATTGCCCTCTGTGGGCTCTACCTTGCTCCATGCGAACTCTGCAATACGGATAACCTCAATCCCTGCGGCCAGCATCCGCTCCAGATCTTCTCTCCAAATCTCCTTCGGCCAGTGCTCCGGATAATAACAGGTTCCAAGAACAAGTCTGTTTCCATCTAAAATTGCTCCCATAATTTTCAGTTTCCTTTCTTATTTCTTATTAAATTTTATAAAATAATCAGGTAATCGTGGAGCTTTATAAGCCAACCGAATCACATTTCCGCAGCCTACCGTCCCACAATTACCTGAAAAGTTACGTAACTTCTCAAACCGAGCTGAACTGTTACAATATTTGATTGTACGTTCTTACGGACTTTGCAGCAAGCGCAATGTCCCTATTCCTTTACAGCTCCCGCCGTCAGACCATCCATAAAGAACTTGGATGCGCACAGGAAACAAATCAGCAGCGGCAGTACCGCGCAGGTGCTGGCAAACATAACCGCACCATAATCCGTTCCTCTGTCGGAGACCATAGAACGAAGCATAAGAGGAAGGGTGTACAGCTTTTCTTTACGCAGGATAATGAGCGCCTGCATGAATTCATTCCACATGTTAACAAACTGCATGATACCCAGGGAAGCGTAAGCCGGTTTCAGGATAGGTGCAATAACCCTGAAGAAAATGGTCCACTCACTACACCCGTCAATCCGCGCCGCCTCCATCAGAGATTTGGGCACGTTGTTCTGACAATACTGCCGCATCCAGAAGATACCGAAAGCATTGGCACAGCTTGGAATAATCAGCGCCTTAAAGTCGTTTACCCAGCCAAACTTACTCATCATGATGAACCAGGGGATAATACCTGCTGTTGCAGGAATCATCATGGTTGCCAGCAGGATTGCAAATAACTGGTTTCTGCCCGGAAAATCATATACGGAGAAAGCATAACCACCAATGGAGCAAAAGAACAATACCAGCACCACATGAGAGCCTGTTACCAGAAGGCTGTTCATAAAGGAACGTGGGAAGTTTACAGTTGCAACCATGTTCTTAAAGTTTTCCGCCAGATTGCTTCCAAACCACATAATCGGCGGGAAAGAATAAATTTCATTGGTCTTTAGCGTAGCCATGACAAACATCATGAAAAAGGGCAATAACATGATCAAAGCAATCAGGCCCAATATAAAATACAGTGACACCTTTTTTCCAACCGGATGGAGAAAGGAGATGATAATCAATACGGCTGCAACCGCAGCAATCACAAGTAATAATTTTGTCATTCTTATTTTCCTCCTTTTCTCTTTACAGTATCTTTTTCTTCCATAACCTTATTGAGCACAACAGAGATAACCACTACCATAAGTGTGATCACATAAGCTATTGAGGAGGCATAGCCATAAGCGTTACCACCCTGAGGCGCTTTGCTGAGCAGGTAAGTCATCAGTGTCAGACCGCCGTTGTTAGGACCGCCGCCCCAGTTGCTGCCTGTCAGGATGAAAGGCTCGGTAAACAGATTAAACATACCGATACTGGACTGAATCAGCGTAAACAGTATAATGGGCTTTAACAACGGAATAACAATGGAAAAAACAATTTTGCTATGGCTGGCGCCGTCAATCTCAGCCGCCTCATAGATATCATTGCTGATTCCCTGCATACCTGCCAGGTAAATTACCATGTTCCAGCCAACCCATTTCCAGGCAAACATGACAATAACAGCCACCTTAATCAGCTTACCATCGCCGCCTAACCAGTTAATGGGGTCTTCTCCCAAAAGTCCTACGAAATAGTTGATAATACCATAGTTAAATCCAAATAAATTCTGGAAAATAATGGTGATTGCAACCGCGCTTGTTACCATGGGCATGAAATAAATCGTCTTAAAAATATTCTGGCCCTTAACAAGCTTGGAGTTCAAAATATAGGCAAGCACCAGGCCGCCCAATAAAATCGGAATATGCGCAATGATACCAATCAGCAGCGTATTGGAAAGCGCCTTCCAGAACAATGTATCTTTAAACAAATTTATGTAATTTCCAAGTCCAAGAAAATGCATTGCTCCCAGTCCGTCCCATCTGAAGAAACTCAAGAACAGGCCGGCTACCATGGGGAACAAACCAAAAATAGCGAACAAAATGTAAAAAGGGGCAATGTAAACATATGCAACCCGATATTCCTTTAACGTTTTCAGAAATCCTTTTTTGTTACCCTTCACCCTTCTCATTCCTTTCTTTTTTAACATTTAACAGCCTCATCACAGAAGTTGTTAATTTTGCGTGATGCAATCAGCCGCTGCCACGCTCCGCAAGGAAGCTTATAACTAAGGAATATGGCCGGATCCTATGATCTGGCCATATTCCCCGTTTTTTTCTTTATTCCATTTCTTTTATCTTTGCCTGGTTTTTATTCTTCCCAGACACCAGCATCCTTCAGAGTCTGAATCTGCTGTTCTTTCAATTCTGCACATGCAGCATTGATATCATTTGCAAGTCTCTCACGGATCTGCTCAGGAGTTTCGCCTGCCTCAGCACCTGCGTTGAAGGAGCTGTACAGATAGCCTTCTGCTGTGGTATCCATGATTGTGTTGTTTACAACAGGTACGTTGCCTGCAATCTTTGTTGCAATAGCGTTAGGAGCCTGTCCGCCAAAGTAATCGTCACCATCTGTGTAAAGCTCAGGTGCTGCATCCCATGCGGGTTTGTAAGCCGGGAAGTAGTCGATTGCCTTGAACATGGTGTTCTGAGCTTCCGTAGTAGCCATCATATATTTTACGAATGCCCATGCAGCTTCTTTGTTTTCGCACTGCTCGGGAATAACCAGGAAAGAACCGCCCCAGTTGGTATCGCTCATGCCTGCAGGGAGAGCAATTGCACCCCAATGTCCTGCTCCGTCAGGGTCAATGTCTGTCTTGAAGAAACCGGAGAACCATGAACCTGCCGCTACGCATACACAAGTTCCTGCCGCATAAGCAGCGTAAGCTTCCGTACTCCACATATCAACGTTCATATCCCAGCCGTTTTCACGAATCTTAAGGCAGTTTTCAAGACACTCAAGATCGCCTTCTCTTTCAAGAATCAGGTTCAGGTCTTCATCATAGTAATCTCTGTTGATGAAAAGCCACTGATAAGGATAAGCAGCGGAGGGAAGGAACCATCTCTGTCCGGGAATGGAAACTTTCTCAGCAACTTCCATAACACCGTCCCATGTGCTCATCAGTTCAGCCACTTCTTCGGAAGATGTGGGAAGTCCTACTTCTTCAAATACGTCTGTTCTGTAGTAGAAAAGTGTGGGGCCTAAATCCCAAGGAATACCAATCAATCTCTGTCCGTCGGAGGATGTAGCCTGATCCCACTTAAATTCAACGAAATCATCCTTAAGCTCAGCAGCTCCCAGTGCATTTAAATCTGTAAGAGCCTTACTGTCTCTGTACTGTGCTATGTAAGCGCCCTCAACCATTGCCACGTCAACCGCACCTGTTCCGGCTGTGAGAGCTGTCTGCAGTGCCTGATGATGAGCTGTTGTATCGGTAAATACAAGCTCTACTTCAATGTTGGGATAAACCTCATTAAAGCCTGCCAGGGCTGCTTCAAAACCATCGTCACCTGACGGCCATCCGCCTACTTCAATTGTTCCGGAAATAGCGGAAGGATCTTCCTCTACTGCCGCCGCAATAGCCTGTCCTTCTTCTTCCGTGGTGTTTTCAACGCTTGCGCTTCCTGAATCGCCTGATGAATCTGATGAGCCATCATCTCCGCCACCACAGCCTGCCAGCAGTGATGCTGACATTGCAAATGTCAGAGCAACTGCCACGAATCTGTTCAAGTTTTTCTTTTTCATACCCTTTCTCCTTTTTTAATTTATTGATTCAACCCGTCTTTTCCTTCCAAACCGCCGCGCCTTGCGGACCGGCCTGCCAACGACCTTACCATCTTCCTTATCGGCGCCGGCCGCTGCCTCCCTTCGCAATCGGCTTGCCCTGTAAAAGACAGGAGAATTTCTATTTTATAAATTTCTAACCTCTCAAGTCCCGTACCGTATCTCCCTCCAGTATCCTCATGGGCACATGGGTTATATATTTAAATTTTTTGCCATTGATAATATTCAACAAAACCTCCACACATTTCTGTCCCTGTATCTTTGGATTTAAACTCAGCGATGTAAGGGCCAAATCCGAATATCTTCTGGAATAAACGCCGTCAATCCCTACCAGCGAGACGTCTTCCGGAACCTTATATCCCAGCTGTCTCATGCCTTTATAAAAGCCAAGGGCTATCTCGTCGTTAAAACACATCACAGCCGTTGCGTCCGAATTCCGCTCTGCGAAAATCTTTGCCCCCAGCATCCCTTTTTCAAAAAATGTTTCTTGTATGTAAAGATTTCGCCTGTCCCTCTCCTCCGGAAACTCCATCACCCTTTCATCATCCGGCATATCCATGCTGTCAATTCCGAAATAATACTGGCCAATCTTATCCTTCAGTTCATCTTTCATGAACTCATACCATGCAAGGGCTCTGGCATTTTTCGCCTGTATACTGTAGGGTATCACAATCGCTATCTTGCGATGTCCTCTCTCCCGCAGGTATTTCAGCACTCTCCAGGTGCCCTCCCAAAGGTCACATGCAATTGTGGGGATAGATTTTTCAAAGGAAGCGACATCCGAATAAGCAGCCGTCACAACCGGAAGGTGGTAATTCTTCCCGATATCTTTCAGATACAGCTCCGCAATATGCTCGTTAGGTAAAATCAACCCATCCACCATGGTATTCTTTATACTGCTGAAATCCAGCTTTCCATGGATAACTACCATATAGCCCTGCTTATATGCCGCATCCAGCATTCCCTCATACATTTCAATGTTAAAGGCATTTTCCAGTTCCCGGCAGTAAAATAAAATCTGCTTGGTACGCCGGCTTGTCAGGGACATGGCAACCGGGTTGGGATGATAATCCATCTCCTTGGCGATCTCCAGGATTTTCTTTTTCTTCTCAGCATCCACATATCCGCTGTTGTTTAGGGCCCGGGAAACTACTGAAATCGAAACTCCCGCCTTCTGTGCAATATCTTTTCTGGTGGCCATGTTTCCGTTCCTCCTTTTCCAGAAAAAACTGCGGTGTACAGGACTGCTCTGCAAAAGACCACAAAAAAGTACAAAAAATTTATTTTTCTCTATTCCTTTTGTATAGTCTTTACAAGCTTTATAATAGCGAACACACCATAGTTTTTCAATTCCTGATTATATGGTCGCGCGACCACATAGCAAAATGACCGAAATCGAGCAGGGAAAACTTCTTTCCCTGCTCGCCGCATCATCCGCCCGCATACCAGAAATACATCTGGTATATCTTTTCAATTTCATTCAGCTCATCTGTAAACTCCCGTTTTCCATCACACCGGAATATGAATCCGTATTCTCACCTCATAACTTCCCAATATCCGTTTTTTGGCGATCCATGACGTACCAGTATTCCCTGCTCTTTAAGTTTTTTGATATTGCTCTCAACAGTTCTGTCCGCCACGCCAATCTGTTCCGCCAGTTTTACCGCAGAAAGCCGCGCGTCCTCAGACAATAATTCCACAATTTTCCTTTGTGTATCATTTATCTCTGTTGCATATTCTCTCTGTTGTTTCTCCGACGCTTCTCCATCGTTTCTCCGAGGCTTCTCCGTTGTTTCTCCGAAGCTTCTCCGACACTTTTATCCCTAACATTGGACTACGGTAAAGATTCACCCGGAACATATCATCAAAAGGCAAAAATTCCGGCTCCGGAAGCCCATAGCTTTTAGCTGCTTCCTTAATTCTCCGTATTCCGGTTCCCCATGCTTCAATAAGCCCCATCTGGTTGAAAATATTGGCAATTGTTCTGTTCCTGAGTTTTGAGTGACCATTCATAATTTCCGCATAGGTAAGCCCATTATATAGTCCGCCGGGAGATGTGACCTCCAGCCGGTCATCGTATACTGCCACCTGCACACAGGATGCGTCCGTTAGATTGCGGTGACAGTGTGCATTGATGATCATTTCGCGGATTGCCTCTATCGGGAGTTCATAATTTTCTTTTCGAATCAGCCCTTCAATCGTTGCACCGAGCCGGATATTCCGAAGCACAAATACAGTTGCATGCTCTATCTGCTCATGAAGGGAACCTGTATACTCCCTCTTATCAAGGAAAACCGTTCGCTCAGTTCCTTTAAACACGGCACACTGCGTTTTGGAAAACGGAAAATAATCAGAGGTCAACAGCACGAAAGCATTCGATGCAAGCCATGCGTTTTCCACCTTTTTCAGGAGTTTCCAGTTCATCATCTGGGCGCTTGTTACCTTACGCCCGGATAATCCTGCGTTTTCCCGATATCTCATAATATCATTGCATAATTTTTCTACCGCCTTATCCGTTACATCATATCCAATGCACGTCAGCTCATCCCATGAAATATGTGCGCCTTCTAATTCCAATTCTCTAATTTTTTCAGGATTTGCAGGTCTGGAAGTTCCCGCCAGTCGAATAAATGTTCCATTTTCTTTTCCCCTTTACCTCAAATAGTATGGTCTGTTTGGCTCCGGTAAAACCGTGACAACAATAATTGTATGTCCTTCCATCGATTGCAGTTCTATGTTAGGAACAATCTGTGGCACGCAGGAATCTGCAACAGCATTTGCAATACTGTCCATTACCTGAAAGGCAGAGTCACTATCCACGCCTATAACTTTTCGTGTCGCATCATCCACACCAATCACCAGACAGCCGCCCTGTGTATTTGCAAATGCAATAATCGTTTTCACATATTTTGACGAATCCTTTGGCAGTATTGCCTTAAACTCGACATTTTTTGATTCTCCCTGCATGATTTCTTCAATCGTCATATTTCATCCTCCTGTCACAATAACGAAATATTCTATTCCTCTTTGCAAAACAGATATATTGTTTACAACAATTTTTGTTGCCGATGCTGAAATGATACAATATAACTATTTTAGCCTATCAGATAAAACACCACAATAAATAATTGAATTATTCCATATCCCGTATAGTTCTTCTCAACTACCAGGGCGGACCAAGCACTTTCGCCCATTAGAATGTGCACTGCAAGGCGCACTATCAAACGCCTCCACGCTTCGCGAGTCGGCTTATTGCTAAAAACAGCCGGATTTAAAATCCGGCCGTTTCCCTGTTTCTTTACCCATCTGCTATTCTGTTTATCCCAGACACCAGCATTCTTTAGCATTTGAATCCGCTGTCCTATTTGTTCCAGACACCGGCATCTTTCAGAATCTGAATCTGCTGTTCCTTCAGTTCCGCACAGGCAGCATCAATATCCTTTGCCATTCTCTCCCGAATCTGCTCAGGTTTTTCTCCCGCCGCTGCTCCCGCATTGAAAGAACTGTAAATATAGTTATCTGCAGTGGTATCCATAATCGTATTATATACAACAGGTACATTCGCCGCAATCTTCGTTGCAATGGCATTAGGTGCCTGTCCGCCAAAATAATCATCACCATTTGTATAAAGCTCAGGTGCCGCATCCCATGCCGGTTTGTAAGCCGGGAAGAAGTCAATTGTCTCAAATATGGTATTTTGGCCCTCTGTCATCATATATTTAACGAATGCCCACGCCGCTTCCTTATTTTCCGACTGCTCGGGAATCGCCACGAAAGACCCTCCCCAGTTCGTATCCGTCATACCTGCCGGGAGAACAGTTGCTCCCCAATGCCCTGCTCCTTCAGGGTCGATTAACGTCTTCAAGGCACCTGACATCCATGAACCTGATGCGAAAGTGACACAAGAGCCCGCCGCATAAGCTGCATAAGCCTCCGTGCTGAACATATCCACATTCATATCCCAGCCATTCTCACGAATTTTAAGACAGGCTTCCAGACATTCCAGGTCTCCCTCTCTTTCCACTATCAGATTTAAGTCTTTATCATAATAATCCCTGTTGATAAAAAGCCATTGATAAGGGTATGCTGCGGAGGGAAGGAACCATCTCTGTCCGGGAATGGAAACCTTCTCGGCCACTTCCAGTACGCCGTCCCATGTACGCATAAGCTCAGCCACCTCATCCGGGTCAGTGGGAAGGCCTACCTCCTCAAACACATCTGTCCGATAATAATACAGTGTCGGTCCCAAATCCCAGGGAATAGCAATCAATTTCTGCCCGTCGGATGATGTCGCCTGTTCCCACCTGAAATCAACAAAATCATCCTTTAAGTCAGCGGCGCCAAATGTATTTAAATCTGCCAGCGCCGGGCTGTCTTTGTACTGAGCAATATAAGCCCCTTCAATCATTGCCACATCCGGTGCGCTTGTACCGGCCGTTAAAGCGGTCTGGAGCGCCTGATGATGGGATGCCGTATCTGAAAATACCAACTCTACTTCTATATTAGGATAAAGCTCATGAAAACCAGCCATTGCCGCCTCAAAGCCTTCATCCCCTACCGGCCATCCGCCCACTTCAATGGTTCCGGATATAGAAGACGGGTCTTTCTCAACCGCCGCAGACTGTTCTTCTGTGTCTACAGGTGCGGAAGCATTTTCTTCATTTGTCTTCTCCGCACTTTTGGAACCGCCGTCTGATGCGCCGGATGCACTCCCATTTCCACTGCCACTACTGCTGCTGCCGCAGCCTGCCAGCAGTGATGCCGACATTGTCAGCGCCAAAGCAGCTGCCACAAATCTGTTCAATTTTCTTTTTCTCATACCCTTTCTCCTTTTGCATAATGATAATAAATATATGATTCAACTGCTTCCCCAGAGGCAAATATCCGGAGGCGCCAAAATTATCTTCTGTGCATGGCCGTTTTCCGCACCACCTGCAGGAATGAAAGCAGAAGAATTTTTAATGTCTCAAATCCCGAACCGATTCCCCTTCCAGAATATTCACCGGTACATGGGTCACGTATTTTGCCTTTTTTCCATTAATAATATCTATCAAAAGCTCCACACATTTTTCCCCCATCATCCTGGGATTCAATCCCAAAGAGGTGATTGATAAATCCGCATATTTTCTGGAATGAACGCCATTTATCCCTACAAGGGATACATCCTTCGGGATCTGATAGCCCAGCTGTGTCAGTCCCTTATAAAAGCCTAAAATGATCTCATCATTAAAGCCTATCACCGCAGTGGCATCGGATTTTCGCTCTGCAAAAATCTGAGCCGCCAACATTCCCTTTTCAAAACAAGAGTCCTGTATACAAGAGCTTTCCTCATACTTTTCCTCCGGGAACTTTAAAATTCTTTTATCACCCGCAAGGCCTTCCTTATCTATTCCAAAAAAGTATTGTTTCATCTGCCCCCCAAGCTCGCTTTTCATAAATTCCAGCCAGGCTATTATTCTGGCGTCTCTGAAATTTATATTATAGGGTGAAACCATTGCAATTTTACAATGCCCTCTATCCCACAGATATTGCAGAGCCGTGCGCGTTCCTTCCCAGAGATTACACTCTACCACCGGAATTGATTTTGCAAAGGAATAGAGTTCACCGCGGGAAGCCGCAACTACAGGTAAATAATAATTTTTTCCAATATCTTTCAAATACTGCTGCGCCGCATCCTCATTGGGCAGAATCAACCCATCCACCATGGTGTTCCGTATACTGTTGAAATCAAGCTTGCCGCAAACGTACACCAAATATCCACGTCTGTCAGCCGCATCCAGCATTCCTTCGTACATTTCAATATTAAAGGCATCCTTCATTCCCCTACAGTAAAACAAAACCTGTTTTGTATGCCGGCTCATCAGAGACATGGCAACCGGATTGGGATAAAAACCCAATTCCTGGGCAATCTTCAGAATTTTCTTTTTCTTCTCGGCATCCACATATCCACTGTTATTGAGCGCACGGGAAACAACGGAAACCGAAACCCCGGCCTTTTGTGCAATGTCTTTTCTTGTGACCATACTAATCCCCTATGTTTTCGATAACCCGCTAATCTGGGCGTCAGTACAAATTTGTATGCTACCAACAACCCGCAAATTTGAGCGTCAGCACAAATTTGTATGATTGAAAAATCTTTGATTTTTCAATCTATTTTCTCTCCTGCAAAATAAAGATAGCTATCTAAAACTTTATTTTGCAAAAAGCACAAAAAATTATGTATTCGGCAGCTATTTTTTATCCCTTTTGCACAACAACTTATTTAATCATAATGGATGCCTTATAAAATTACAATTCGTATTATGTGGTCATTTGACCACACAAAGTCCTTTGCCATAGAGTTTTTTTGAGGATAAAATAAGTTTTCATATAATAAAAATTTCTGTTGAAAATAAGTATTTCACAGACACTTTGTACGAATATCCAAATTTATGGGATAAACAAAATGGAGGATTGTATGATGCAAAAATTATTCGGTTATCATCCTGAAACTGCCCTGGTCAGCACCCGTCAGGGAAAGGTAAGGGGGTATGTTCACAAAGATATTTTTATCTTTAAGGGAATTCCTTATGCAAAGGCAAAACGTTTTCATGCACCCGAACCTGTGAAACCCTGGAATGATGTATTGGACGCTACAAGCTACGGTTATGTGTGTCCTTTATTGGAGCTGGGAAAGCCAAACGGAGAGCTTCTGGTTCCTCACCGCTACTGGGTTATGAATGAGGACTGTCTGAATCTGAATCTCTGGACACCTCAATGTGATAAAGAAAAAAGACCTGTTTTGGTATGGCTGCACGGCGGCGGTTATGAGTCCGGGTCGGCCATTGAACATCAGGCTTATGAAGGGGAAAATATGTGCCGGGGAGGCCAGGTGGTGGTGGTGTCCATCAACCACAGATTAAATGTGCTGGGATACTGTGACCTGTCAGACTTCGGGGAAGAATATGCAAATTCAGGAAATGCAGGGACCGATGATATCATTGCCGCCCTTAAATGGATCCAGGAAAATATTGCATATTTTGGCGGTGCCCCGGACAATGTGACTGTTTTTGGACAGTCCGGAGGCGGCGCCAAAATCACAACCCTTCTCCAGACCCCTTCCGCAGACGGCCTTTATGCAAAGGGAATCAACATGAGCGGCGTGACAGGCCCCATACTTCCCGACAGTAAGGGAAGCGGCCGGTATCTGGTGCAGGCTCTTATGGACGAGCTCCATGTTTCAAATGTCAAGGAATTAGAGACAGTTCCCTATGACGCGCTGGCGGCGGCCTATAAAAAAGTGCGGCTTGCTCTGGCAAAAGAGGGGAAAAACACAGGCGGCACCCCGCACCCCAACGCTTTTTACATAGGGGACCCTGCTGAAAACGGTTTTCGAAGGGAAACCGCTCACATTCCGTTACTTGTGGGAAGTGTGTATGGAGAATTTACCTCCTTTCAGCCTTTTGTCTGCAACAAAGCAGCGCTTTCAGCAGAAGAAGGAAAAGAGGCCGTAAGAAAGGTACTTGGAGAAGAAGGCGCCGGCTTACTTTTTCCTTTGTATGAAAAAGCTTATCCCGAACGCCATCCGATAGATTTACTGATGCTGGATTATATTTTCCGCTTGCCCGGCCTTACATATATTGCGAAGCGCAGTGAATTAAATCGCTCTACCTGGTCTTATTTGTTTAATCTGGATATGCCGGTAGACGGCGGGCGTACGCCCTGGCACTGCGCCGATATTCCCTACGTATTCCATAACACGGAGATGGTTCCTTCCACATACCAGGAAGGCGTCCGCGAGAAAATGGAAACACAGATTTTTGAAACCGTAATGGCCTTTGCCCGCACAGGGAATCCCAACAACCATGCCATACCAAAGTGGCCCGCAAGCAGTCCCGGGCAGGAACATACCATGGTGTTTGATTTAAATACCAGAGTCCGTCTGAACCACGACAGGGAATTAATACCTTTGTTTGCGAAATATATGGAGCCTGTCTTTAGTCAGAATATGGGGAAAATACTGGAGAGTGTACAACACTGAACTCTGCTGTTTATTGCAGGTGTCGCCCTCTATTAAAGCCGGTAAGGAATAAAGGTTGAATGGATAAATCAGCCGCGATATACTCCCATCTTCGACACTTGAAGAAAAGAATAGAGGCATTAACCTATTGGTTTTGTTAGCGTGTTTCAAGCCATAAAACAAGCCTTTTGACAGTAAGGTACAGCGTTTTAAGTCAGACAGACCAACATTCGAATCTAACTGCCTTTCTTCCTGAAAACAGGAAAAGCAGCGGACCATTTTTATAAAAACTTAGTTCGCTGCTTTACTATTTCTTTTATTAAGTTACTGTGTGGTTATGCCAGTACAGGCTCTCTTTTCCGAATGACACCTTCTACTTCGCTGATACTCTTTTCAACAATTTCAGCTATCTGTTCAGATGTATATCCTTTCCTGTGCATATTTAAAATAATTTTTTCTTCCCTTTCTGTTCCGCCTTTTTCCCTGATTCCCTGTGACAAATTACACATCTCGCTCACATCCTCTCTTATTCTATCGTCTAACGGAATACTGTACTCTTTTTCCATAATCCCTAATTTTTCATCAACGGACAGTTCCATCGACAAAAGTGTACTCAGCAGACGATGCAGCTCATATTTATCATCATGCTCCGGAAGTTCATTTGCTATACCAATCAGGACGATATTCAGCAGGTCAAGCCCGCCTTTCCACGGATAAGAGCCTAACAGCTTATCATCCGTCAGATGCACATAGTCCATGCTGTTCTCATCCATGTTCATGCACACCCAAATGCTGAAAACACGTTTAATGTCGTTATAATTTGTCTTGACAAAATCCCGTTCCTTCTGTGAGGAAATAAGGCGGCTCACATAGAAAACCGCACGGTTTAGGAGATAGTAGCTTGTCGGGTTATCCTTTTGTGCTTCCAAATTTACTATAACCTGTGAAACGCCGTCTTTCATGCGTACATAAAAGATAATGTCAAACCGGATCAGCCGGAACCACACTGATAAAAGGCTCTCCCTCAATATGGGAAACAACATCTTTCGGGTTCATTCCCTTAAACTCGTCAATGGTCTTTACCAAGATATGCGCCAGAATAATCTTGTTTCCCAACAGGCGCTTTGCCTTCTGGTCATACTGGGCGTCCTCGTCCGCAGCGCTTACCGCATTTTTTATTTCTGTATCCACTGGCATCCTCCTTTTGTATCATTGGCTGAATGAAAAGCCATTCCCAAAAGGTATATGACCTCAAAGAAATTATATCCTGAAATTCCCGCCAAATCAATCAGAATTTATTATGCTGTTACGCTGGCTGGCCGTGAATTGTAACTAGGTGTTACCCTTTATTAAAGCTGGTAAGGAATAAAGGTTGAATGGATAAATCAGCCGCGATATACTTACATCACAGCATTGATAACAATATTATTATAGAAAGCAGGTGATTACGCATGGCACCAGAAGAACAAATCAAAATTGCAAAAATCAAGCTTTCAACATTCAGTATTGATACTTCGGAACTTGAATTTTAACATTGAACCATAACTATCAAACGCCGTCACGCTTCGCGAGCCGTCTTATTGATAAAAATAAGGTGTTAAGTTTATTTATCAAACTTCACACCTTATTTTTCATAATGCCTATACAATTTTTATTACTATTCTTTCATTCCATCAATCTCTGTAAGATTTACGCCCAAACTTGATAAAAGCACTTTCAGAGAAATATAGAAAAGCATACCATAACAACAGCGTAAAGCCCATTTAATTATCTGACAATTCCCTGAATAAACAAACTCCCCGGAGCATGTGAGCTGAGTAACACACACTCCGGGGTTTTATGGAAATCAGGTTTGTGGCGATTCTGGCAAGTCAAACCGCCGCCCGATTTCTGCCAATATGAATTTAAGGTAACATTAAAGCCGAATGCCGGACTGTTATCATTTAAGCCTTCGCTTTCGCCTTACGCTCTGCAATTTCCTTAATATACTGAGGATTCTTGGTCTCCACATCCAGGAACCAAATATCAATCAGAAGGACAACCGCTACCACAAGGGGACCAAACTTAAAGAACCCGTCGATACCGGAAATCGCGCTTGCAGCCTGGGTTGCAGCTGCTCCGTCATAGCCAATTGCCGTTAAAACAAAACCAAATATAGCAGTCAGGGCGCCCTGGCCAACCTTAGCCCCTACGGAGCTTGCGGAGAACAGAACGGACTGAACACGGGTACCTGTCTTCCACTCGCCGTAATCAATGGTATCGCCAATCAATGCGCCCGCCATACCCATTGCAAAGCCCATACCGATACCACGAAGAAGGGCGGTAGCAAACAGAATCGGCACTGTACTTGGTGCGATAATGAATACGATCTGTGCAACCACCATGCAGACCGCACCAAATAAAACCATCTGACGCTTGGTAAACTTCTTAAGCATGAACGGGCACACAGCGCTGAGCACAACACCCGGCAGATTAGAACATGCAACGAAGGTTCCCATAGGTCCCATATTACCCATTACCGAATTCAGATAATAAACGGAAACGGACAGGTTGAAGGTTAAAATAAAGTTTGCGCAAAGGTTTACGATAAACGCCATCCACCAGTATTTATTGACAAATGCGCATTTCACACCCTGTATAATATTTTCCGGAGGAGCTTCATTGTCAACACGCTCCTTTACAAACAGAATATTCAGCGCAAGAGGAATCAAACCAATGATACCGAATACCAGAATGGATTTGATCCATGCACTCTGTAGCTGCTGGCCGCCGAAGAAATTAACCATGGGCATCATAGCGCTTGCCATAACTGTCTGTGTAAGAGCAGCAAAGAGCATTTTAAAAATCAGCATCTGAGAACGATCCTCAGAATTGTTGGTAACATAGGTAGCCAGTGACCCGTGAGCCATACCAACATAAGTATACAGCACTGTATTAAACAAATTGTATGTAACAAAGATATATGCCACACGCACCGCAACTGTGGAATCCGGTACCGTAAATACCAGCACAACGGAAGCCAACATAGGAAGGGTCCATTTCAGTAAAACAGGGATACAATGTCCCCTTTTTGATTTGTGGGTGTCAATCAACTGACCTGCAATCAAATCAGAAATACCATCAAAGAGCTTGGATACCATAATAACGGTACCAATTAAGGCCGCATTTATCAGAACCACATCCGTATAGAAGAACAGGACATAAGAACTGAACAGGGTGTACATTGCGTTGAGACCCACATCGCCCGATCCGTATATAATTTTCTCAAGCAAACTAATTTTGTTAGAATCTTTTGACATTTTTTCCTCCATTTCAGCCAATCCCTCATATTTCATGTATACGCTCTCATGTATCCGCAGTATACAGCGGGCAGGCGTAAATTTGTTTTTCTCAGCTTTTACTTTCATTCTATTTATAAGTGCGGGGCAAAACTCACTTGCCGCACAAATGAATACCGTGTAACATTCTATCGAATGCAGCTTTTGATGAAATCATCCACTATATCCAAAACCTCTGTGGTCCAGAACTCCGGCCCGCCATGGTTAGCGCCCTTTATCAGATAAAGCTTTACATCCTTGCCGCATTTTTTCATCTGGCGATAGAGAATGGCACTGCCTTCGCAGTTTACAATGCAGTCCTTTGTACCGTGCAGGATGATGGTGGGCGGGATAACCGTATCCTCCGTGATATTGCATTCCACGGAAAGCTTTCTTTTCAGCTCCATGTTATCACGCAAATCCACATGTCCCATGACCATGCCCTCAGGGCTGTCCGGCTGGCAGTGAAGCAGCTGGGTGGGGTTGGAATCCTCCGCCATAACGCTGGTACTTCCGTAGTAGTTGACGATTCCCTTTACTTCCGCGGACACTCCTGGGAAAAGGTTGTTTTCCACATCATCATGGATCATCCCCGCAAACATTGCCGTGTGGCCTCCTGAGGAATCTCCTGAAACCACGATTTTATCCGGATCAATGTGATACTGCTTTGCATTCACCCGCAAAAACCGGATTGCATTCCTTGCATCCATAATCTGTGCCGGAAAGGGGGCAATCCCTGAATGGCGGTATTCCACAATGGCCACCACATATCCCCTGTCCGCTAACTTGGACACTCTGGGAAGCTGTGCGTAAACGTCCTGGGGCATCCACGCCGAGCCCTGTACAAACACAACGCAGGGGCAGACCATTTCCTGGTTGTTTCGCGTCCCCGGCATGAGAATCTGCAAATGCAGCTTTACGCCGTCAATCTCGGCATACTCCACATTGTGGGCATACACCGAACCCATTTCATTTCCTGTGGTCTGAATCACCTGAGCCCCTTCCACTTCCTGTGTAAATTCCGGAAGTTCCTCATAGGTCCATTCCTTCACTTCCATAATAAACCTCCATTCTTGCCGGCATTACTGTGAAAATCTATTTTTCACAGTAACACCTCGTTTCCATAAATTATTTCTTACTCATTTATTATTTTTCTCTGATAATTTATAAATATTATATAAAAAGAACTAAATTCCGACTATCAGCCATCATGAAAATGGGTACAAAATTATTTCCTTTAAAAATAAAAACACGATTTGCTCCGCCAGATGGCGAAACAAATCGTGATAAAAACATTTTAGAATCGTGATTTTTCTCTTTCCATAAGCTATTTTTCAAGTGATAGCCATACAAAACACTATTTTTTCTCAATCAGGATAAGTCTCACCTCGTGCTCATCCAGCACGGTAGACGCAATCCATTCCCCCTCCCCTGTCACATGAAGGGGGTCATAATGAATGTGAAAGGTACTGATGCTGTTCAAATACCCTATCTGCTCCGCACCTCTCAGCTCCGGAGCCCCTAAACCCATCCACATATCATAGCTGCTCCCATGCTGGCGGGAAATGGAAAAGCTTCTCTTTAAATAAGTTCCTTCCGGCATATTTGTTAAATGCAGGTGAAAGCTCCTTGTGCCCTTTTGTTCAAACCCGTAATAACGGTCAACGGCGCGCTGTTCCTCCACCGAAACTGCCCGGCCTGTGCGGTTTTCCATATCATAATGACAATAATGGTAAAGTACAATCTGAATCCGTTTATAATCTTCGGAACGGGTAACCAGGTAGCCCTCCCCCTTTTCCACAATCACACCCTTTTCCCTCTTTAACATGGTCAGAAGCTGATAGGCATAATAGCCCGCCTTCACAATGCCGTTATAGGTGAACATCCCATAGCCTCCATGGTACAGGCTGGAATGAATGACACGCCGTTCCGAATGGTCTGTCAGGTGGGTGTAGGCAATACCTGAAATCCCGTCGCAGTTTTCCAACATATTTTTCATGATAAATGCGGCCTTAAAACAGGTATCATTGCTCAAATCATTCTGCCAGATAGTGGAATTCCATTCCGTCACATATATGGGATAATCCTGGCAGCCAAACTTACTCAAAACCTTTTTGCACAGAGCAATCTCATGTTTTAAAACATCCGGGTCACTGCTGGCCGGCGCAGGCTCGTCCGCCATTCCGCTTTCATTTACCGAAATATTCCCCTCCGCCTGGCCCCGGGACACCTTCGAATAATCACAGCCAAAGCACTGGAAACTGAGCACATCCGGCATACAATCCTTTTTAAGGCAATAGGCCAAAAGCTGCTCTAACACTTCCGTCCCGTCCGCTGATAAAAAGCCTGTATCCACCCCAAATCCATAAAAGGCCGCATCCGGTATAAATTTGCGGACGCTCCTGTAGGTTCTCTCATAGCAGGCAAGATATTCCTGTGCGGAAAACACGCCATAAGAAATATACACCCCATTGATGGGGGCAAAACGCCACTGCCGCACCTCCTCATAGCCGAACCGCTCAAGCAGATGGGCCATCACGCTTTCCACCAAAAGCTGCCATTTATCCAAGGTTTCCGGGGTATTGGGCACGTTGACACAGGAGGTTCCAAACACATTCTTCCCCTCAGAGAACAGCTTATAGGGTGTATAGCCAAACTCAAAAAAGGGCTTAAGTCCCAAATCCAGAATTTCATCCATAACCATATCCAGGTAGGTAAAGCTGAACCACGGCCTGCCGTCCCCATATTCATGATAAACGTCCATGGAGTCATCCAGTATCCCGTGGAAACGGATGTAGCGGAAGGAAACCTCCCTGTTCACCCGCTCGAAAACCCTGTGAAGGGTCTTATTCAGCAGCGAATCCGCCCAGCCGATATTGATGGTATCATTATGGCACAGAAACAGCTCTCCCTTATCCTCCAAAAGATTTGCCTCCACAAAGACCGGCTCCTGCTGCTTCTTATCCAGAGGCCGGGCAGCCTCCTCCTCCGCCGCATATTTCAAAAGACTCATATAAGAGCTTACCCCGGCCGGTTTCCGTGACTCTATATTCATCTCCCCGGGCAGCTTTGGCGTAAGCCCGCGCTTGCCGTCCTTTTTGCCCTTTTCTTTCCGGTAGGCGCCCGGCGTCTCATTATATTCCTCCCGGAAGTTGATAATCATGGTATTGACATTGGAAAATCCACAGGACAGGGCAATATCCGTTATGCTCTCCTCACTTTCCGCCAAAAGATAGGCGGCCCGGTTCAGCCGAAGTTTCCTCAGATAATCCGAAAAGGAAATCCCCATATATTTCTGGAATTCCCGGGAAAGATAGCTCTTGGAAAGGTACACCCTCTCCGCCACATCCTGCATGGTAATATTCTCCGAAAAGTGCACGCTTAAATAAGTCAGCACCTCCTGCATCCTGTCCGCATCCTTATATAACGGCGGCGCCTCCTCCCCCGGAACTTCAAACTGGGTCTTCAATATGGCAAGCAGGCCGAAAAGCTGGCTGAGCACATAAAGCTTCTGGGACTTTGCGCCGCTCATATCATATTTAAAAAGCATGGCAAGCCTTGTCCGCAGTAAGTTGGGATAATCCGCATGCTCCGCCATGGTTCTGCTGCAGCACACAACCCGCCCAAGCCCCGACTGTCTGAAAATTTCGGAGGAAATATAACCGGAAATCGTATGGCATCCTGCCTCCCCGTACAGCTCGTGATGCTCGTAAGGATTCAGCACAATGAAATCCTCCGCTTCCAGCACGTAATTGTAACCGGAACCAATGATGGCCATCCGCCCGGTTAAAATATATAAAATTTCCATCTCACTGTGAAAATGAGGAATGGATGTATTACAGTCCTCCTCAAAGCGAATTCCATGCATTTTTTACCCCATTTCTGCGCATATCAAGTTTGTGGATGCGCGTAAACATTTAGCAGACTCTTAGGCGGCGTTTTTTGACGCCTTAGAGATGCTTAATGCTTTATCTCCGAATCTGGCATTTTCGTTTGTACCATCAAAAAGCCGTTCTATTGCCGCCCTGCAGCAGCTGCTTATTATACTGCAGCGTATAGAGGTCATAATACCTCCCCTTTTGGTGAAGCAGCTGTTGGTGGCTGCCCTGCTCCACTATCTGTCCATGGGACAACACTATGATGTTGTCCGCGTGTTGAATCGTGGAGAGCCTGTGGGCTACGATCAGCATGGTTCCGATATTCTTCATCTTCTCTAGGCTGTCCTGAATCAGCAGCTCTGTCTCCGTGTCGATATTGGCGGTGGCCTCATCCAGGATCATCACCGAGGGCTTATGAATAATCGTGCGTGCAAAGGAAAGGAGCTGTCTTTGTCCGGCAGAGAAATTATTGCCCCTCTCCCGCACCACCTCGTCTAATCCGTTCTCCAGCCTGCTTATAAATCTGTCTGCGTTCACATAACGGCAGGCCTCCCACACTTCCCCATCGCTTACATCCTCCTTGCGCAGCAGGATATTGCTGCGGATGTCGCCGGAAAACAGGAACACATCCTGCAGCATCTGACCGAAATGCCGCCGCAGGGATGAAATCTTGATTTTCCGGATATCAATGCCGTCAATCAGTATCTGTCCCTTCTGGATATCGTAATTTCGGCAGATCAGGCTGAGAATCGTGGTCTTCCCTGAACCGGTGGAGCCTACAAAGGCCACGGTCTGCCTCGGCTCCACATGGAAGGACACACCCCTAAGCACCCACTCGTCGGGCTTATAGCCAAACCATACATCCTTAAATTCAATCTCTCCCCGAAGCTCCCCAAGCTCTATCGCATCAGGCTCATCCACCACCTCCGGCACCATGTCCAGGATGGTAAAAATCTTCTCCGCCGCGGCAAAGGAGCGCTGCAGCATGTCAAACTGCTCCGCCAGGGCCTGTATGGGATTAAAAAACCTGGAAATATACATATAAAAGGATACCATAATACTGCTGTCAATCACCTGGCCAAAATAATGGATATCCTTGATATAGCCCCTGGCCCCGAAGTAGAACAGGCACAGATTGGAAGATATGTAAAGCATATAGACCATGGGCTGAAAGATGCCGAATACGAACATCCGGTTCAGCTTTGCCTTCTGCAGTGTGCGGCTGCGGCCCAGGAAATCGTCCATCTTCTGCTCCTCCCGGTTGAATATCTGGGTAATCTTCATGCCGGACAGGTTCTCTGACAGATAGGTATTGATATCTGTGGTGGCATCATTTACCTGGCGGTGCACCCGGCGTGAAAATTGCCGGAAAATGACCGTAAACAGCACCACAAAGGGCACAAAGCACAGTATCATCAGGGTCAGCGCATAGTTCAGCATCAGCATGGCTCCCATTACTCCCACAATCACCATGGAATTCTTTGCCAGGGTCACCAGGATATTGGTGAACATATATGAGATGGCGTTGGGGTCATTGGATACCCTTGTCACCAGCTTGCCCACAGGGATATTGTTCAGCTGCTCGTGGCTTAAGCTTTCAATATGGGTGAACACGTCCAGACGAATCTGTGAAAGGATCTTCTGTCCCGTCTTCTGAAGGATCATTGCCTGCAGATAAGTACAAATCATGGAAACTATCAGAATCCCCACGTACACCCCTACCATGGCATACAGCCGGTTCAATTCAAAATCATCCTTGATCAGCCCCTGGATTCGTCCGACAATCAGCGGGGAGAGCAGGTCATATAAAATGGAAAACAGCATCACAAAGAACACCATCACAAAGTTCTTCCGGTAGGGTCTGGCATACTGCAGCAGACGCCGCACAATCTCACCATCCGGCATCTTCCGCTCCTTATCCGAATCATCCTTCACCTTCCGAAGGGCCATATAGGCCAGCAGGAAGACAATCGAAAAAGCCCCGATAATCGCCCCCAAAATCAGGACAGGTAAATACTCACTCATTGCGGTCCGCTCCTTCCTCCTCCAGCTTCTGGAGATCCACCATTTTACGGTATTCCTCACAGGTTTCATACAGTTCTTCATGAGGGCCCACCGCCACCAGCTCCCCGTCCTCCACGTAAAGGATCTTATCCATCTTCTCAATGGTAGTGACCCTGTGGGCAATCAGGATGGTGGTCTTGCCAGCCCTGGCCCGGCGAAGGTTCTCTAAGATTGCGGCCTCAGTCCTGGTATCCACGGCGGATACGGAATCATCCAGAATCAGGATAGGCGCATCCTTCATCAGGGCCCTTGCGATGGAAATCCTCTGTTTCTGGCCTCCGGAGACTGTAACCCCGCGCTCGCCCAGGATGGTGCTGTAACCCTTCTGGAATTCCTTGATATTGCTGTGCACATCCGCAAGCCTGGCCGCCTGGACCACCGCTCTGCTATCCCGTTTCTCCACGCCGAAGGCGATATTATTCTCGATGGTATCGGAGAACAGGAAATTGTCCTGGGGCACATAGGCACAGCATGCCCTCAGGTCATGTATCTTCACCTCATTGACATCACAGCCGTCTACGAACAACGTGCCCTCCGGCACATTATAGGTGCGCAGGATCAGATCCACCAGGGTAGTCTTGCCGGAGCCTGTCTTCCCTACCAGGCCCACGTTCTCACCGGCCCTGATGGTGACGGATATGTTCTTTAACACATCCATCTCCCCGTCGGGATAGCGGAAGGAAAGATTCCTGAACTCGATATCGCCCCGGACATTCTTCAGTTCCTTAGCGCCTTCTCTGTCCGTCACCGCCGCCTTTGCATCCAGCAGCTCTCCCAGTCGCTCTAGGGATGCCTTTCCCCTGGATGTCATATCAATCAGCTCCGAGACCGCCATGATGGGCCAGATGACAGCGTTGAAATAGCCGATGAATTCCACCAGCTGACCTGCGTTGAACTGCCCCCTGTATACCAGATATCCGCCGTATCCCAGAATCACGCAGACCACACTCTCCACGAACAGCGTTACCATAATACGCAGCAGCACAGAGGCCCTGGTGTGGTCCATATTAGCTTCCTCGTTCTCCAGGTTCAGCTGCCGGAAGGCCATCAGCTCCTTGGCCTCCTTGACAAAGGCCTTGATCACCGCAATGCCGGAAAAGCTTTCCTGGGAAAAGTCGGAAAGCCTGGAAAATGCTTCCTGCCTGATGTCCCATTTTTTCATCATCTGACTGCCGATCACCGTAGCTGCCACCAGCAGGAATGCCATGGGGATCATGGACAGAAGCGTCAGTACCGGATCCATCTTCCACATATTGATCACCGCCAGCACCCCCAGCATCAGTGCGTCAAAAAACATCAGAACGCCCCAGCCGAAGCAGTCCTGCACCGTGTCCAAATCATTGGTGAACAGGCTCATCAGGTTCCCCACCTTGTTCACCTGATAGTATTCCCGGCTCAGCTCCTTGGCATGGTCGAACATGCGGTTGCGCAGATCCGTCTCCAAACGCACTGCAGCATTAAAAAAGCAAATTCGCCACAGGAACCGGCCGAATACCATAGCCAGGACAATCTTCAGCATAGGCATGCAGATGCCCTCCAACAAAAAATCCATATCGAAGGCTGTCCGGATTCCGTCCACACTGACACTCCCGCTGTTCATGCCGTTGATGACCAGCCGGTAGATTTTGGGAATCTCAAGCTGCAGAAAGTCCACCATTACTAAAGCGGCCAGCCCCAACAGCAGCCAGCCGGCATACTTGATGTAATATCGGTTGATATGCTTTCCAAATATCATATCCCCGTCCTCCCTCTACTAAATGATAAATGAATACTATCATTATAAATAGCCCCCATATAAATGGCAAATACTTATTCCTGATAAATATCCAACGGCAAAAGCTATATTATGGCATTTTGTCACCATCAACCGCTTCCTGTCCTGATTCCCTCCTTTCCCCGGCATCCCATGCGGATTGCATACGGATTGCCTTCATCCGGGTTATCTTCTCTGTCAACACCGTTTCCAGTATATTTTAATCATAGCCTTCCCCGTTTTCAAACCGCACCTGCTCCCCGTAAATCTGAATAAAGCGGGCGTTCGGCACTAAAGACTCGTCGGGCACCACATTTTTCTCTCCCCACACCCGGGACAGATACAGGTAGTGGATTTCCGGTAAATCTCCAAGGAAATCATAGCGCTCCACATTCCCCGCCTTCAGTGTCAGATAAGCCAGGTGGGGACAACTGCGGAGTATGGACAAATCCGTAATCCCTTCAAAATATTCATTGTATTCCTTCTTCCAATACCACCCGCCCATAACCAGCTTACGTAATTTTTTCAGGCTTCCCAGAAAATCCACATTCTCCACCCGGGTATCGGCGGAATAGATATCCATATCAAGGGACTTTAATTCCGTCAGATTTCCTATACAGGATAAATCCGTGATGCCGGGAGTGCGCAGCGTAATCTCAAGGCTTTTCAGGTCGTGAAAATGCCCTAAATCCTCCAGCGTATCTAACAGCTGCCGTTTTACCGGTGCTTTCAGGGTTATGTCCGTTCCGTTATCTTCGCTCCCATTTAACTGCAGCCGCAGGTATTCTTCCTCATTGCCATTCAAAACGGAATAGTAAGAAAGCTCCATCTCCTCAATCCCCGCAAGATCCTTAGCGGTCACATCCCGCTCCATAAAGGCCTGCTTTTCTTCCTCGGTAAGCTGCCACAGACCGGCCAATTCCTCCCGCACCAGCTTTTCAAGCTCCGGCGCTTTCCATTCAATGACATAGTCATCCGGATAATCCTCCGCCTGTTCAAGAGGCCCTGCGTAGAGCCTTGTCATAGCGTTCACAAAAGGATTGCGGAGCTGTGGGTACTTCCATACCTCCGAACCCACGAAATCCTCATCCTTCACATAATAGGTTCCCGGGTCCAAAAAGCGCACCGCCGCATAGAAAGTTTTTCCCCGTATCAGCTCAAGCAGATTTTTGCTGCAGCCTTCCTTCTCGCACAGGGCAAAGGCCTCGCTTTGGGTGGTGCTGTTATAGCAGAAATACGCCATGATAATATATTCCTTATCCCCGGCATCAAAGGTAAAACTATAACCGCACAGGCTTCCTATACCGGTCACCTGATATCGTTCGAAAGAAAGATCCGATACCAAGTCTCCGCAGATTTCCCTGCTGCATCTACTGACCTCCTCCTTGAATTCCTCCCAGTGCACATAAGGGTCGTCCTCCTTTAAGTCATTCACGTAAGGCACGCTCGCATAAATTTGGTAAGGCGGTTTGAAATCCTTCTTTCCATAGGAATCTTCAAGGTCAAAAGCCTCTCCCCCCACAAGCATATCATACCGGAACTGATCCTGATTGATATAATCCCCGATTCCTACTTTTGTGTACAGGGTCTTCTCCAGTTTCAATTCTGTTCCCGGTATGAGGCGTTCCGGTACACTGACTGCTTCCCCATTATCAGACAATATTTTTTGATAACATGCGCCGCTTCCCCAATAATCCCTGGCAATATCCCAGAGCGTATCCCCGGGCTCTACGGTATAGGTCTCTTTGCTGACAAATTCAAGATAATGGTTCTTTCCGCGGCCCTTTGGCTTTTCGGTTGTCAGATAATAATCGCTGTTTTGCCCAAAATACGCATGGCTGTCTGTTGAAATGCCTGAAAGTATTATAGTAAAAAGCACTGCTGCCACAATCCGCTTTAATCTCTTGTTCATGACCTACCCCTCTTTTCCTTATCATGCATGTTCCTTACAATACACATGGTATCGTTCATAAATAACTATAAACCACGCTTGCATCATTTTTGCATCATAGAAAGGATTAAAAAACAAAATGATTAAAGATAATTATCAAATGTCGCCACACTTCATGCATCAGCTTATGAATAAAAAAGGCGTAAAGCCCTTGATATGATAATTGTTCACATCAGGCTTTACACCCGCTTTCTATTCCCCTCTCAGCTTCCAATCAACACTTTCTTCCCACAGAAAGCAAAGCCATATTTCCGTATCCGTTCCTCCGGAATTCCCTTTGCCACAAGATTTGCCCGGTAATCCTTCTCCTCTATCTGCCGAAGCGCCGCACTCACGGTGTCGGAAAGCTCTTTTTCCTCCGTGTCCTGAACTTTAAACTCCATAATCATTGCATCATCCCGTGCAATCCCCTCTCCCATTTTCCGAGGTTCCAGCATTACGTCATACCTTCCAAAGCCGCTTTCCCGGTTTGAGGTAATCACATATCTGTCGGCCAGCTCCACCATCAGTCCCAGCACAAATCCATGGTAAAAACGTTCCGGCTCCTCCTGGGAAGGATTTTTCCCCGTATCAAAATAGCTGAAAGTGTTCAGGGCGACCTTATTCATATAAGTATTCATAGCCCTGATATCGTCTGTCAGTAAAGCTTTGATAAAATCATTATAGCCATAGGCCCCGCCGCCAAACCATTTCCGAATCATTCCGCGGAACATGGCTTTCACCTCAAAATTAGTTAGCTCCAGTCTGTAATCCTGCTTCCATTCTCCAAATTCCGAAGCATACGCCCGATGCTGCGTCACTTTCAAATAACCGCTGGCAAGCAAAAGACTCCACAGAGCATGCTCATCATCCCCCAGCATGTTGTAAACAATCTGCTCGTCCAGCTCCATGCAAATGCTGCCGCCCTGCAGCAGGACTTCAAAGGTTTCCTTAACGTTTTTACTTCCTTCCCTTACCAGCTTTCCCACAAGCTGGTTGGAGCTGCTGTTGGCCCAATAAGTGTCAAGCTTTCGCGCTTTGAGGAAATTGATAATGGACCATGGATTGTAAATATCTCTTTTTTCCCCAAAGGTAAAGCCGTCATACCAGTCTTTTACCTGCTGCCTTTGTTCTGACAGACCGTATTCCTCCAAAGCTGCAAATACCTCTTTTTCCGTAAAGCCAAAGCTGTCCGCATATTTGACGGATGTGGTTGTTACCACCTCAAGATTATTTAAATCCGAAAAGACCGACTCTTTGCTGATTCTGGTAATGCCTGTCATAATAGCCCTCTCCAGATAAGGGTTCGTTTTAAATGTATAATTGAACAGGCTTCTGGTAAACGCAACAATTTCATCCCAATATCCGCCCACATATGCTTCCTGCATGGGCGTATCGTACTCATCCAAAAGGATTATCACCTTTTTTCCATAATATCTGCCAAGGAAATCCGACAGAGAGCGCAGGGATACCGCTGCCTGCGAATCTGACATTTCGGCACAGACCTTCTGATAAAACGCCTTTTCCTTGTCATTGAGCAGTTCACCCTCCAACAGATAATCATGCTTATTATACTGTTCTTCTATCACCCGGCAGATATTCTCCCTGGCCCCTTCGTAAGAATTTTCCTTAATCCCCGCAAAGCTGATAAAGAGAACCGGATATGTTCCCTGCAGCTTTTTGTATTTATCTTCCCATATGGCAAGCCCATCAAACAAATCGCTCCTGCCCGCATAGTCCACGGAAAAGAACTTTTCCAGCATACTCATGTTCAGCGTCTTTCCAAATCTTCTCGGGCGCGTGAGCAGCGTCACATCATCATCCGCCTCCCACCATTCCCGTATAAAATTGGTTTTGTCGATATAAAAATTGTTGTTCTTTCTGATTTTTTCAAAATCCTGTCTGCCAATGCTTATCACTCTTGCCATTGCCGTTCTCCCTGTTCTTTCGGAGTGCTTGATACAAGTTTCCGGCCCATCAAAGGTCTCCGCCTTACCGACCCGCTCCACATTCCTCCTATGAGTGCATATACTGCGAAAAACCAAATATTGAGCTATATAATATTTATATTGTAGACGCCTTTTTTTGTTTCTGTCAACAAAAATACGGCATTCCCTTATAGATGCCGGATGAACATCTCAAAGAAGTTCCTGTTACGCTATACGGAGGAAACGGCGTAGCCCAGTATTTATGAGGGTTACGCCGCTTTTACTCAAAACTTAAGATTACAATACAAATATCCCATAGCTAAGACACAAAGTCTATTACATAATCTTATAGACCGTATTCATTGCCTATCCAGAATTCCGCGCATCATTCGGTTTGCTGCGGATAAGTCTTCCTTCCAGAAACTGCTCCCCTGATACCAAAACTCCGTCACGTATTTACGTACTCCAATGCTCCAGGCCGCCTTAATAATCTTCTCAAAATCCACATGTCCTTCCCCGTAAGGAACCTCCCGGAACTTTCCCGGACAGGATTCTTTCAGATGGAGAGAGCTGATATGTCCCTTTCCGGAGAGCAGATCTGCCACCGCATCGGAACCATAAGCCACCGCCGCATTTGTTATATTTCCGGAATCAGGATAAATCCCCAAATAGACAGATTGAATCCGGTTCACATGGTACATAGCCTTCCACACCGTATTCATAAACGCGTTTTCCATGGTCTCCATCTCCACCAGCACTCCCAGTTTGGCTGCGAACATGGCTATCTCCTCCAGATCCTCCTCAAACAAACGCCTGGTCTCCGGAGTGGATTTTTCATAGTAGACATCATAACCGGGAATCATCACGATACGTACCCCCAGATCGTCCGCCAACCGGATAGCGCCCTTGGCAATCTGCATTCCCCGCTCTCGTATCTGCGCGTTGCTGTTTCCTATAGAGTACCGGGTTAGAGCGCTGACACACATAGAACGAATTGGTATGCCTGCTTCATACATATCCTGAATCAGGGAAAGCCGTTCTTCCTTGCTCATATAAATCCTGTTTATCTTTTCTTCCGTTTCATCTATGCTGATCTCCACATAGTCATATCCTGCATTTCGGGCCGCCTCCAATTTTTCCTTCCAAACCAAATCTGCAGGCATTGCCTTTTCATATAGTCCCAACGCATATCTGCACATGATATCCCCCATTCCTGCCATAATTCCGGATTCCGGGTTGCATACACCAAGCTGCCTGTGTTTATTCCCACAGTCCATCCAGTGCCTCCACCGCCCTGAGATAGGCCCCATACTTTCTGTCATAAATCTCTTTTTTTCCTGTATCCGGCATAACTTTTTCTGATATCGGAGCCATTTTACAGATTCCATCCTGCAAGGAAGGATATATTCCGGTAGTGTAGGCGGTCATGATGGCGCATCCCAGTGCCCCCGTCTCTGATGCCTCCGGCACCTCCACCGGAAGCTGCATCACATCGGCAAACATCTGCACCCAAACCTTTGCCCTGGAAGCGCCGCCCACCAGCCTAATAGCCTCCGGCGCCCGATTTCTTGTAGCCAACAGTTTTTCCAGATGGTATTTATGTCCGAAGGTAATCCCCTCGAACACACTCCTTGCCATATGCTTCCTGGTATGGCTCACATTCAGACCGATAAAACAAGACTGCGCCCTGGGATTTACGTTGGATGCCATAAGAAATGGCAAAAAGACCGGCACAGGCGTCTCGGGCGGGATTTCCTCCACCCAGTCATCTACAATCTGATAAATATCCTGGCCGCTGCTTTCCGCTTCTCTTTGTATTTCGGGAAGAAGCTCCCGGATAAACCATTCGTTGTTCCCGGCGGATGTGGCGCTGGACTCCTCCACCAGATAATAACCCGGCAGACAGTACAACGAATTCATCAGCACTTTTCCATCCAAAACAGGGCTCCTCCTGATATATTCATTAATAGACCAGGTGCCCGCAATCATACAAATCCGTGAAGGGTCCATAATCCCTGCGGCGACAGCACAGGCATTGATATCGAACATACCGCCAATCACAGGCGTTCCCTCTTTTAGTCCACAAGCTTTCGCTGCTTTTTGCGTTATCCTGCCTGCAATCTCGTCTGACCTGCACAGAGGCGGCAGGGCATTCTCCACATCTTCTATCCCAAAAAGCTTAAGCAGCTCAGGATCGAACTGCTGCGTATGTAGATTCATCAAACCGGTTCCTGAATAATCCGTAATCTCCGCCCTTGCCTCCCCGGTCAATCGGAAACGGATATAATCCTTACACTCAAATATCCATTTTATGTTTCCGTATTGATCCGGTCTGTTGTCTTTCAGCCAGGCTAACAGCGCTACAGGCTGACAGGCCATCACATGCTGGCAGGACAACAAAAAGGCTTTCTCCTCCGTCCCATCCTTTCTCCATTTCTCCGGATAGGAGACCGCACGGTTATCTGAGGACACAATACCATATCCTGCCGGCCTGTCATCTTTTCCCCACAGATAAAGTCCTTTTCCATGTCCACAGATTCCCACACCGGCAATCTCATCGGCAGGGATACCACTGCCCACCAGTACGGCCTTGATCACGGAGCAGTTCATCTGCCACATCTCCTCCATATCCCGTTCCACAAACCCAGGCCTTTCCATGATTACTTCTGACGAGACCACATGATGGGCAAGCTCTTTACCGTTTTGATCATACAGTACCGCTTTGGTCTTTGTACCGCCGTTGTCTAATCCTAAAAAGTATTTCATAAAAATCCCCCATACCGTAAGATTCCTATTAGTAATTTTACATTCCATTATTCCATGACTACGGCCATGGTAGTTGCCAGTCCCAGTTCGCTCTGTGTGGTATCCACCCGCGTATACTGCACTACGATGGGTTTCTCACACTCAATCACTGCCGCATAGCCCACTCCCCGCGGAATACTCACACCCTGCTCATTTTTCAGATCATATGTATGAAAATGGATAGTACGTTCCGCAGGTATCTCCAGATGGAAACCTTCCAGCTTTTTGCGGTCCTCAAAATACAATGTCATCTCCGCCGGCACATCCTGGTCAGATAGATTCAAAATACTGATCGCCTCATGTCCCAGATAACTCCCTTGGTCTTTCACAGGCCAGAAACAGTCCGGTATACAATACTTCATAACACTCATCCTCCATGTCACAGCTCCGCTGGCGACTCAAATCCTCTCTATTCCCCTTTATTCCGCCAAGAGCCAGTTATAATCTTCATCCGTAAACGGCACCTCAAGGGTCTTGCACGCATCTGTCACATGCTCCGGAATTCCCGGGCCGTAGAGAGGCACACAGGCAAAAGGCTGATGGTAGAAAAATCCCAGCACACATTGGGTGATTGTACAGTCATATTTTCTGCAGAGCTCCTGCATCCTTTTTGCCACCCTCACATTGCCGGGCGTATAATATGGATTTTCCTTTACGCTATCTTCTCCCTTTTGGGCAAAGATGTGGAAAAAACCGCTGCAATTTCCCATGTAGGGCATTTCCAGATTCCTGGGGTTTTCCACATGATAGTCCCATGCTTCCCCCTGGGTATAGGCCATGGTATCGTCCGCCAGTCCCTTGAAATACCTCATGCCCACATTTAACAGGCTCTGATCCGCCACAAAACCGCGATAGCCTTTCCGGGCGCAGTAGGCGTCCGCCTCCTTCATCCTGGAAGCGCTCCAGTTGGAGCAGCCATAATACCGGATCTTACCCGCTTTGACAAACTCCTCCATTGTCTCGATTTCTTCCTCCACCGTCTGGTTAAGATCATCCCGATGGTAGAAATACAGATCAATATGGTCACATCCAAATTGGAACAGTGACTCGTCCAGATCCTTCACCATGTCTGCTTGGGACATGCGGCTCCGATGCAGATCCACATTTTCGCCTGCCATCTCCGGATGTCCTCCTTTGGTGACCAGCACGATCTCATTCCTCTTGCCGCTTCTCCTCAGCCAATCGCCCACCACACGCTCTGCCCTGGCCCGTTCTCCCGGAACCCAGTCAGAATACACATGGGCACAATCTATCAGATTTCCCCCACAAGACAGATATGTCTCAAAAATGATATCCGCCTTTTTTCCATCCCAGGACAGACCCGCATCCACCGTTCCCAGCCCAATCGGGTAAACAGATAATTCCGTATCACAGATTTGTATCCTTTTTTCCATATTCTTCTCCCATCCGCGCACTCTCCGGCGCACACAATTCCAAAAGCCGCTCTGCTGCTCGAGGCCGTTTCCCAGTTGAAAACATCATTTCTCACTCTGCCCAGGCAGACAGCCTTTAACCCAGCACATGCTCCACCCAATCCATGCCCGGCACATCATGTATCTCGCAATATCTGTCCCATACCAGTCCGAAAGGCAACGCCTTCTGAATCTCGCTGTACGCAAGGCGCCTTGTATAGTCTCCCTGCCTTTCATATTCCTTCAACCTGTCACTGGGCTCCAGCAGAGCAAATAAGAGTGCCTGCTTGATACTCCTGGCTCCCAATGCCTGCGCTACAATTCTGTTGATCGATGCATCGAAATAATCGGTCCCGATATGTACCTTGTCAAAAGCTCTCTGTCTGCATACCTCCGCCATCACATCCTTCACCTCATCGCTGAAGATGACTACATGATCCGAATCCCAGCGCACCGGACGGCTCACATGGAGCATTACTTCTTTTCCAAAGGCCAGATAAGCCGTCAGCTTATCCGCAATCTGTTCGGTAGGATGAAAATGCCCCATATCCATGCAGACAATACAATTGTCATGTGTCATAGCATAATTGGTATAGAATTCATGGGAACCCACCGTATAGCTTTCCAGGCCCAAACCGAACAGCTTACTCTCCCAGCTGTCGATGGTGAATTTTTTATCATAGGGCTCCGCCATAACCTGATCCATACTGTCGATAAGCAGCTCCCTGTGAGCCTGCTTATCAATGGTAATATCCTTGTAGCCGTCCGGGATCCAATGATTGTCGATGCAGGTTTCTCCCAGCTGCTCTCCGATATAGGCGCTGACCTGTCTGCATTTCTTTCCGTGTTCAATCCAGAAATCCCGAATGTGGGGATCGTAACTGGAAAGGGTAAAATCCATATCTGCCATTTTATGGCTGAAATAAGTGGGATTAAAATCCAATCCCACTTTATGCTCCTTTGCCCAATCCACCCAGGAGGAAAAATGATCGGGCCGTATCTGATTCCGGTCTGTGAATCCGCCCGAATTGTCCAGATAAATCGCATGCAGGGCGACCTTCTTTTTCCCCGGCACCATAGACAGAGCCTTTTCCAGATTCGTGTAAAATTCCTTCTTATTCCTGGCCCTGCTGGGGTCATTTCCCGTGGCCTGTATTCCACCGGTCAGTCCCTTGTCCGGGTTCTCGAACCCACTCAAGTCGTCAATCTGCCAGCAGTGCATGCTCACCGGGATTTTGTCCAGCTCCTCCATAGCCAAATCCGTATCAACGCCTATCTGTGCATACATTTCCTTTGCAATCTCATATCCACGTTCTGTCTTGCTCATCTTCCCTCTCATTCTGCCGCTTTAAGCGGCTTATCATCCTTTCTTCAGCACCTTTTCCCGCAGTAAAGGCAGATAAATCTCCTGATCACGCATGACGCACCCTGTCTGGCAATGCCCTTTCTGAATCAGGTCGTAGCATTTATCACAGAGCATGCAGCATTTTTCTCTGTGCATGGTTCCTTCCCTCTCCAAATCCTTCGGGAAATCAGGATATGCCATAAACTGCCTGCCAAAGCCGCCTATATCAAACCATCCGTCCCGGATGGCACCTGCGCTCACATGCCCGCCGAATTGCTCCAGCCAGGTCATGCCTGTACTCACAAAAAACGCTTCCGGTACCGCCTCCTTGATCTCTTTGGTGGCTTTCATCAGCTCATACACACCCCTATAGGGGTTGATATCCGCCTCCGGCCCTTCCTCATGCTCCGCCATCAAGCCTCTCCCGAAAGGCTGATACCGCGGCATCATAGTTGTGATATCGATGATGCGCACCCCTCTTTCTACCAACATCCGGCACAGCCGTATGGGCTCGGTAAGATCTGGCTCCATGACTCCATCTTCCATCTTCATACCCCAGCCGTAGGGGTAGGGCACACAGTCATAGGCATTTAATCTGACACAGATATCCATGGAATCCCCCAACTGCTCATGGATACCGTCTATAATTTCAAAGACAGCTCTGGTCCGATTCTCAAAACTGCCGCCATATTTTCCGGGACGGGTAAAAGCGGAGAGTAGTTCACGCAGGATATACTCATGACAGATCTTGATATCCACTCCATCAAAACCCACCTGGGCCGCCAGGATCGCGCCATCGATAAATCCCCGCACGATCTCCTGAATCTTGTCATCCGTCGCTATTGTGATTTCTCCTTTACTCCCATCGATGCTGGTGTGAGAATCCATGTAAGGATTGGCACACACCGCAAGGGGAGTGGACTCCCAATTCTTATTGTTGCTGCGTCTGCCTGAATGGGTCAACTGAAGCACGTTATAGGGTTTACGGCCAAAATTCTTCACTGCCTCGGCATTTGCCTCCTCCAGCATCATCTTCAGCTTTCTCACCGTGGAAGGCCTGATAACCATCTGCAGAGGATTGCATCTGCCATCTTCCGAGATAGCGATAGACTCCCACCACAGAAGCCCTGCTCCACCGCCTGCAATCCTCCGATATCTGCGAAAATCCAGATCGGAAGGATTCCCATCCGGCTCCCCATCGAAGCCCTCACAAGGCTGAGAACAGATCCGGTTGGGAATCACCTTATTCCCGATTACAATTGGCGTAAACAGCACACCCGGATCCTCCGATACCGGAAATTCCATCCCGTCTGCCGCCATAGCAGCTGCAAAATCAGCGGGGGTTTTAAATTCCTGGAATTTATAAGGTTTTGATACTTTTTTCATGCTTCCTCTCATTCTGCCGCCACAGGGCGGCGCTCCGTCTTAATTTTAGTAAGTCACCTCTTGTTTCCTATATTTTAAAGAAGATTAAACACATTCTCATTTACATATTTCAGACATGCCAGAGCCACGCTGGCATAATCCTGAATATAGATGTCCAGCGAGACAGGTCCATCATATCCCAGGGACTTCAGTTTCCGGTATACCGCCAGAAGATCAATCTCCCCTTCCCAGGGCAGCTTATGGCAATGCTCTCCCATGCACATATTATCAATGTGGGAATAGCAGATAAAATCCTTTGCTTTCTCCATGGAGGCAAACAGATCTCTTTCCGACAAATAGAAATGGCCCACATCAAAATTAATCTTCAGCGCAGGACTCTGCACCCGTTCCGCCAGTTCCAGAAAACAGCTCAGGGAATGTACCAGCTGATTTGGTTCAATCTCTATGGCAAGGTTGATTCCCGCATCCTCCGCAATCTTACACAGCTCTGCGGTTCTTTCGTACAGCTGCTGGTATACCTCTTTTTCATGCAGCTCTCTCTGGCTAAATTCCATGAAAGTGGATAGTATCACCGTATTAGATACCGGATGATATCTGCCCGCCTTTTTTAAAAGCTTCTTCTCTATCTCATATGTATAGTCATCCCACACATAGTTCTGGTGGGCGGCCAGCGCAGTGATGGGAAAGGACAATTCTTCGCTCACTTCATTTACTTTATCGATCACATAGTCATCCAGATAATTAGTATCCAGCCACCTTCCCATGCCATGCTGGAGGCTCAGTTCCAGACCACCGTATCCCATAGCATGGAACATCCTCATGGTATCAATCAGGGAACGGTCCTGTATAATATGGCTTCTTCCTGCAAGATACATACTTGACTCCTTTCTTTGCCACCCCGGGCAGCAACAGGTTTTCACTCAGCCTTTTACCGCGCCGGATGTAATTCCTTGTACAAAATATTTCTGGAAATAGATAAACACCACAATCAGAGGCACTATAATGATAGTGATTGCTGCCGCAAAGGGACCCCATTCAATCCCATATTCCCCACGGAAATACAACAGTCCCACCGGAATCGTCTGTATCTTCGCAGATGAGGTGGCAGAAATGCTGGCCCACATATATTCGCCCCAGATATTGATGAAGTTAAACACCGTCACAGTAGCCAGGGCCGGTGTGACCAGCGGCAGCATAACCTGTAGGAATACATGCAGTTCCGATGCTCCGTCTATCCTTGCAGCCTCCGTCAGTTCCGAAGGGATGGAGTCAAAAAAATTCTTGAAAATATATACGGAAAAGGGAATCTGCCAGGCCAGATAGGGCAATATCAGCATGAGCAATGTACCGTTAAAGTTAAAATCTATCATCTGGGAGTACAGCGGAATGTAATATGCTACCCCTGGTACAAAATTGAACATCATCAGCCCGGACAGGATCATGTTCGCCTTAGGTATCCTCATCTTGGAAAGGGCATACCCGCCAAACGAAGTGACCGCTACGGAACCGGCCACCGCCGTTACCGTAACAATTACGCTGTTCAGCGCATACTGACCAATCTTTCCTTCCACCCAAGCATTGACATAATTCTCAAATCTCCATATGGCGGGCAGTCCCCAGATATTGGTGTAAAATTCCTGGTTATTTTTAAAGGAAACCAGAATCGTAAAGAGCAGCGGATAAACCACAATTATGCACAGTACAATGGTGCATATCCTGGAAGTCAGCCTGACACGGTTGTCCGAAAACATATTGTTTTTTTCTTTTTTCCTCTTAATATTCATAGTTCTCTCCTCTGAAAACAAAACGCATCAGAATAATGAACAGCAGTACAATGAAGATAAAGGCCACGCACATGGCACTGGCATAACCGAACTTGGAATAGGTAAAAGCATTTTCAATGATATACATAGGCAGTACCACCGTCTGCCTGGCCGGTCCGCCTCCGGTCAGGGAGACCACCGAATCGTAAATCTTTAACCCTCCAAGCAGGGTAAACATGGAGGCCAGCTCAATCTGTGGTTTAATCAGCGGCAGCATAATCCTGGTGAAAATCTTCCATGTGCCTGCCCCGTCAATCTTAGCTGACTCAATCAGCCCCGCCGGGATACCCTGGAATCCTGCGAAACACAATATAAGCGTCAGGCCGAACTGGCGCCATATCTGAGCTGCCACCACCGACTGCTTTACGGTTCCCGAATTGACCAGCCAGGCCGTTGCCAGATTCTGAAGGCCAACCGCTTTCAATATATTGTTCAGAAGGCCGATATCCTCTGTAAAGATGAACATAAACAGAAGGCCCGTGATAGTAGGCGCAATCATATTAGGGACAAATAAAATCGTCCTGGTAACCTGCCCTTCCATCCTGCGCAGGAACAGATTCAGCCATGCCATCATGATTCCCACCAGTACGCTCAGGATGCCGGATACAACGGCAAAATACAAAGTGTTCATCAGAGCTTTCCTGAACATGGTATCCTGAAGCATGACGGTGAAGTTACCAAAACCGATGTAAGCGGCGTCACCGAAGCCCGTCCAGCTTGTCAGGGACAGGTAGAATGTCCGCAGCAACGGGTAGACCATGAAGATCACATATAAAAGGATAGATGGCAATAAGAAAGCGCATCCTATGACCATACTTTTGGGAATTCTTCTTTTTTTTCTATGCATATCTACGCCCTCGTCTTTTTCTTAAAAGGACGTGGGCTGCAGGTCCGCTCCGCAGCCCACGTATACAATCATCTTATTGTCCGCCCACTGCCAGACGGATCCTCTCCATTTCTTCCAGAGTCTGGTCTATGGTCATCTGTCCACCTAAAGGTGCGGCAAAGATCTGCTGCTTAATGAAAGTCTGCATCTCCGAACTGGTTCTTGTAGGATTCAAACCTGCCTCAATCTGACTGTTGTTGAAGATATCAATTACTTCTTCAAGCACCGGGGTCATATCCGTATACTCATAAATAGTCATGGACGGAATTTGATTTCCCGACACTACTGACTGCTGGATTTCCTGGCTCAGCGCCGCCTCGATATATGCAACGCCTGTGTTAATCTGCTCCGGTGTTGCATTGGAAGGAATGAAGAACACATCCGGTTCCGTGTTCTCCTTTGATTCGATGGAGACCTCTGAAGTAGGCTTTAAAAACGTGCCAATCTCAAAATCGCACATCGGTACCAACGTACCAAGAGAGCCGCTGAAATTGAATATCACCGCACATCTTCCCTGGGCAAACGCCGCATTTGCGTCATCCGGGGTACAGTTGATACCACCATCACCAGGATACCAGTAACCTGCATCATACCAACCCTTTACCTCCTCGATACATTCCGCGATCACATTGCCTGCATCCGTACCGGGCGCTACGGACACATCTCCGTTGGCAACGCCGTACGCCGTGCCGGGCCCCACCTTGGCATCCAGTTCCCCGTAGGTCATGCCGTATAAGCAGTCCTGCATGGAAGCGGAGTTTGTGGAAAATCCAAAGATATCGTCCGCCTTCAGTGTCTTGAAAATTTCTTCCAGCTCATCCCATGTCTGCGGTTCCTCAAACCCATATTTGTCAAAAAGGTCTTTGTTATAATAGCAGGTATGGTATACACACTTAACCGGAATCGCATAAATCTCCCCGTTCTCCCCTTTACAAGGCGCCAGCATCTGCTCATTGATTCCCGCAAGCAATTCGGGATCGATCAGATCCTGTAAATCCAGGCACATACCGTTGTCATAGAAAGAGTTTACTCTGGTTCCCCAGTAATAACCCAGTGTGGGCGGATCTCCGGCAGAAATAGCCGTCTTGATTACCTGCTCCCTGGTGTTGGTATCGCAGGGAGGATATTCTACTTCCACCTCCGGATGGGCATCGGTCACCATGGCTGCCGCATCCACAGCATATTGATCCGGATTCCCTGTAAACCCGGAAATCGTCAATTTTCCATATACCTTATCTTCCCCTGATTCCGTCTCCCCGCCTGCGGATTCCGCTTCCGCCGTGTCATCTTTCGTATCTGTTTCCTCTTTCCCTGTCTCCGAAACTTCTTCTTCCTGTGACGCCGCCGTCGTTCCGCTTTCAGCTGTTCCCTTATTCCCACAGCCTGTAAATGACAGAATCAATGCTGCCGTCAAAATAACTGCCATACTCTTTTTTTTCATGTTTTACCTCATTTCTGCGCTGCTTTTTGCGCATATCAAGTTTGTGGATGCAGCGCAGACACAAACTTGTGAATTGAAAGATTTGAAAATCTTTCAATCTTCCTCCTGTTCTGCCGCCTGTAGCCAACCGCTTACGGCGGCACATAAATTTTCTGTGGCATAGAAGTCGAACGGGAAACACTTGTCCTATTATTTCCTGCTTCTTCTTCCCATATTCCTATAAGCCATTCTAACTTGTTGGTTGTCCGACATGTTGGGGTATTGTAATACAAACACCTCCTCTCTTTTTCCATCCTCCCTTTTCCTGCCGACTCCTTTATGCACGCAAACACTGAAACAAATGTTATGCTCAGGAGATGCCAAAGTATAGGTGCTTTTAACATCTCCAGACATAAATTCAGCAATCTGACTTGACGAATGCCTCGATAGGACGCTCCCCGTCCCTTGGGGTATTTCAATTTCCATGCTCTATTGCCCGGGCGAGGTGACTGACTTATTATGTAAAAAATGTGTTACTCTGTCTATGAGCATGTCATAATGCTCGCCCATAATGTAGATTGCCCGTTCTTCATCCCGGTCTAACAGAGCCCGATAACACTCCTCATGCTGCTCAATACTCCTTTTACTGCCGTGTACAGCCACCACATCCCGCAGATACTCATGCAACAATATCTTTATGATATCCATCGCCTTGATGAACAGTGCGTTCCTGGTAAGGGATGAGAGATAGATATGATATCCCATATCCTCTTCAAAATAAAGCTCGTAGTCCTTCTCCACCTCCATCTGTTCCAAATAGATACTAAGTTTCTCAATCTGCTCCCGGGTAGCATTCCGGCACACCAGTCTGACGCTCTCCACCTGGATGCTTTTGGCAAATTCCAGTACTGTGATGCTATCGTTCTCGTTCAGCAACAGGGATGGCACCAGAAGATTCATATAGAAACCAATATCCAGCCGCTGTACATAAGTGCCCTTCCCCTGCCTGGACTTAAGCAGTCCCAGAGCGCTCAGCTTATGAATCGCCTGTCTGACTGAATCCCGACTAACGCCAAATTCCTCACTGAGCATATTCTCCGAAGGAATTAACTGTCCTTCCTTCCAGGTACCGCTGATGATCATTTCCATCATCTGCTGATAAATCTGGTCTGATACGTTGTTTTTTTTAATTTGGTTTATCATGATATCCGTTCTTCCACTCTTTATTCATCAGTTGTCCGACAAGTTAATTGTCGCACAAATCTACATTTTTGGCAATATGATAAAGTACTAACATTTTATAAGGAAATTTGTGAAATTCTAACAATTCTTTTTGCAACAAGATTCACTTGGTAGTTTTTCTCCCCTATCCACCGGAACACCGCGCTTATGGTGGCAGAAAACTCTTTTTCTTCCACCTCCCGATTCAAAACAAAATAGTAATTGCCATAATCCGGAATAACCGATTTCAGAAAATCAAAGCCATTCAACAGCTTACCCCCGTCACAATAAACCAAAAAGAAAGTTCCATTTCTGAAACTTCTTTCTTAAAACATTCGCCATTATCCTATATACGACTGACAAAAGATTCTATCATTTTCAAAGCGGCCCCTAATGCGGCAGCCGCCACTTTATAGTTACAGCCTCTCACATAAGAGTTCTTTTCCCCAAACGTATTCCTTTCAGCTACCTTATTCCATATATCCTGAAGGTGTGTGCCCATATAGCTTCCAACATACCCTCCCAAAATAATGTCACAGTCCAGAACCATGTGGATATTATTTACTGCCATAGCAAGATAATCCGTATAATAATCCCATATCCTTACCGCATCCGCTTCCCCCTGGTCCAATAAATTGAAAAACTGCTCCAGCTTTCCGTCCGTTATCCCGGACAAACGCCCGGCAGCACAATAGGCATCCAGGCAACCTTTTTTTCCGCAATAACAGGTGTCCCCATCTGCGGCAACCGTCATATGGCCCACTTCCCCGCACCGGAAATTCTTGCCCTGCATCAATTCCTTCTTACTGAAGAACGCGCCTCCCACCGTATTGCTTAAGGACAGATAAAAGAAAGATTCCGTTCCCTTCTCATGGAACCCTTCCGCATAAGCCCCTGCATTGGCATCATTCAGAAAAATGCAGGGATATGGGAAGAATCTGCTCACTGCGGAAAAAGGTACGGCTTCCACCCCTAATATGTGGGAATAAGTGATCAACTCCCTGTCCAAATCCATGATTCCCGGAAATGATATTCCCACACCTAAAACCTTACTCCGGTCAACGTCGCCTTCATCCAGAAAATGCTCCAGCCGTTCGCTTACATTGCCATAATAGGCGTCCTCTGAAACGTATGGCTGGTAAATGCGCTCCCATTTCAGTATCTTGCCAATAATATTGGTAAGCACCAATGTAATATGGTTTTTGGTGATATCAAGCCCCACCGCCAGCTTTATATTTACTACCGCCGATAAAGCTTTCGCCCTTCTCCCTCCGGTTGACTCCAGCTCGCCGTTTTCCTCCACCAGGCCTTTCTCTATCAATTCTTTTGTAATCTGGGTTGCTGTTGGCAGGCTCATTTTCAGGTTATATGAGATATCCGGGTTCGATACGGTTCCATGCTTGCAGATATAGCGGAAAACCTCATTTCTGTTTTTCTTTTTTACTTCCATGTTTGTTATTTTTTTCTTATCCATTCCATCACCCGGACTTTATTAAAGTATTTTCTTAAGTATATCATCCTAATTATGAAAATACAATGCACCGTTTCCGGAAATTTTCTCAAATCCGGACTTTTATTCCTTATCCTTTTCACAAATTAAGGCCACACCCCGCGGAATGCAAACCTATCTTCTTTTAAAAGATTTCCCTGTCCGTTTTACTGGCTTTCAGCAGAAAAACTCCAAACAGTGCGGAAAGCAAATCCGCCGCCGGCTGGGCTACGATCACGCCGTCAAAGCCAAGAACCCCGGAAAGTATAAACAGCACAGGTACAAAGATAATTCCCTGACGGCTTAAGGACATCAGCAGGGTTGGCATAGATTTCCCCGCACTCATGAAAAGTGTGTTGCACACAAGAAACACCCCCACGAAAGGCAGTCCCAAAACCATGCGCCGCAGCATCAGGGTTCCGTTTTCCATGATAGCCGGGTTGTCCATAAACAGCCGAATCATCTGAGGTGCAAAAAGTATAAGAAGGGCGCCGCCGGCAACAGCTATCACCAGCTGTACCAAAAGATCAAACCGGATAATTTCCCGCAGCCGCTCTTTGTTTTTTGCGCCGTAATTATAACCAATCAGCGATTGTGCGCCGAATGCAAAAGCAATCATCACCATAGCCACCAGCATATTGACCTTACTTGCAATTCCCATAGCGGCAACCTTATCCGCTCCATAAGCAATCAGACTGCGGTTTAAAATAGCAGTGCCAAAGCTGTTCATCAGGTTATTGATACTTGAAGGCAGCCCGATTGCAAGAACCGCCCCGGCGGTCGCTAAACTTACTTTTGACATCCGAGGGTCCACCGTAAGTTTCCGACTCTTTTTGGCGATGCAGTATGCAAAAATAATATCCGTAACCACATTTCCAAGGACAGTGGCAATGGCTGCCCCGGCGGCGCCCATGCCAAACACCGAAATAAAAAGCGGGTCAAGGATAATATTCACCACACTGCCCACAATGCTGCCAATCATGGCCATGTTGGCCAGTCCCTCCGTGCGGAGCTGGTTGACCGGGATCAGGGTCAGTATGATAAAGGGCGCGCCAAGGGCTATCCAAGTGTAATACTGGCTGGCATAAAAAAATACCTGTCCTTCAGCCCCCAGCAGACGCAAGATGGGCCCCCGCAAAACCAGCATCAGTGCCGCCACTACAATTCCGGTTATAATCGCACCATAAAAGGTAAATCCGCTGACCCGCTTCCCCTCCTCGTCTCTCTGCTCGCCAAACAGACGGCTCATCACACTGCTGCCGCCCAGACCAAACAGATCTCCCAGCGATACCATCAGCAGAAAGACCGGAGCACAGATGGACACACCGGCCACCAGGTCGGCGTCCCCTGTGCGGGCAATAAAAAAGGTGTCCGCCATATTGTAAACCAGACTGACGATTTTGGAGAGCACCACCGGCAGGGTTAATATCAAAAAGGCTTTAGGAACCGGGGTGGTTTCAAATAATTCGTTTCTGTTTTCCGTTTTCATAGTCATCCTCCATTATTTTAGTAATATGAATATTTTAGCAGAGAAACCGGAAATTTGTAGTGACATATGTCACCACAGCTTAAAATATATCAAATGCTGCCACACTTTGTGAGTCAACTTGTTGATAAAAAAAGGACTGCTTATCCGCAATCCTCTTTCTCCATCTAATAAGACGCTATGTAAAATGTGACAGCGTTTGATGTGTTCCTGCTCCGTATTTTTCAGGAAAATGCTACTTTTCCCGCATCTGCTTTATATTTTCATCCGCCCACACCACTCTGTTTCTCCCGAATTTTTTGGCGTCATACAGCATTGCGTCTGCGATTTTCAGGTAAAACTCATAGGAGCTTTCTTCCTTGGGGACTATGGTAACGCCACCAATACTGACCGTAACCCATTCCGCCACCGAAGAATTATGCGGAATATGAAGGTCTTCTACCGCCTGCCGTATTTTTTTCAGATGTTCGAATGCCTTAGCCGAATCATCCCCCATCATAAACGCCACAAATTCCTCTCCCCCATAACGGGCAAAAAAATCCGTGCTGCGCTTGAAATGAGAAGAAATTTCCCGGGCAACGGCAGTGATAGTCTTATCCCCTGCCGGATGTCCGAAAGTATCGTTATACAGCTTAAAACGATCGATATCAAACATACAGACAGAAAAGGGAACCTGCAGCCGGGTAGCCTCTTTCCACCTTGCGGCGCTGCACAAATCATGCTGTCTTCTGTTGGCCACGCCGGTTAATTGGTCCGTTTTGGACTGGTACTCGATTTGTTTCCGATAATTATATAACTTGATATGTGTGTTGACTCTCGCCTTGACAATCAAATGGTGAAAGGGCTTGACAATATAATCAACCGCACCTAATATCAGTCCCTTCTGCTCGCTTTCCACATCGGAAAGGCTGGTAATCAAAATAACCGGGACATTTTGGGTAATTACTTCCTCCTGCAGCTTTTTCAGCAGAGTAAACCCATCCATCCCCGGCATAACTACGTCCAGTAAAATCAGGGAATAGGCGCCTGTGCTTGCCTGATACAGGCCCTCCTCCGGCGTCTGTGCAATCGTAATGTCATACTCATCCTTCAGAATGTCTTTTAAATGAGCCGCCTGCAGGGAACTGTCATCAACAATCAATATTTTCTCCATGCTTTCCTCCATATACCTTTCACGCTTTTTCTTACCAGTCTCTTTATCGTCGCTTCTTTACCTACAGTCAGACTACCTGTTTCACGACCGCACAACTTTGTTCAAGATTATACATTACTCCATTCCCGTTTACAATCACTTTTTCCCTTGTCCGAATATTTTAGTCTGTTTTCCTGTACTACGGACTTTCAGGCATCCATTAAATGTGCATAATGCCCTGCCGCTCCAAATACATCCCCCATCCGTTATCTGCGGAAATCATATTTTCAGGTAAAATCCATCACAAATTGTTGCAGGTTCCGTTTCACAAAAGGATAAAGCTTCTGACACAAAGGCGCAGAGCACATAAAAAATTACTTTAAATTTGGAGAAAAGAACTTCTTTTCATGCTACAATGGTATTCAGACAATAAATTTTTGAATATTTAGGATAGAAAGGAAGAACATTCATGAAAAAATGGACAGTACAACAGGTAATTGACAAAATTCTTCTCGATATGTGCGGCGGCCCTAAGGTCAGCCCCACCTGCGACATTATTTCAATCGGAAGCCCCGATATGGAAGTCACCGGAGTGGCGACCACTTTTATGGCTACCTTTGACGTGATCAAGGAGGCCGTAAAGCAGGGGAAGAACTTTATTATCACCCACGAGCCCACATGGTTTAACGGAATGGACAAGACGGACTGGTGCGAAAATGATACCATCTACCTTGCCAAGAAAAAATATCTTGAGGACAACGGCATAACCATCTGGCGCCTTCACGACCATATGCACATGGGCTCTGAGACCGATTATATTTATGAAGGCCTTATCGAAGAACTGGGTTGGCGGGAATATCTGCAAAAGGATGAACCCCAGCCATGGATTTATGAGATTCCTAAAACCACACTCCGCGCCCTTGCCGAAGAATTTAAAAAAATCTTCCACATGGACACCATTCAGATTATCGGTTCCCCGGATATGGAGGTTCAGAGAGTCGGTATTTTGGTGGGCGGCGGAAGCCTTGGCCTTGGGGTTGAGGTGATGCCCATGGAAGTGATGGAGCGGGATCGCCTGGATTTGATGGTGGTGGGGGACATCACCGAATGGACCATCTGTGCTTATTTAAACGACGCTTATCAGATGGGCTTTAACAGGGGGATGCTCACATTGGGCCATGAGAGAAGCGAGGAATTCGGTATGAAGTATATGGAAAAATGGTTACAGGAGAGATTTACGGATTTCCCTGTCAGCTTTATTGACGCTAAGGAGCCCTTCAGCTATCTGTAATACACAACTGAAAGCCTCCGGCTTTATACCGGAGGCTGATAAATAAAATCAAATTTTAGCCTTTAAAAACGATTATTTATCCTTTTACACCTCCACTTGTCAATCCCGCCACAAAAAACTTCTGGCAAAAAATAAATACCATCAATATAGGAACCAAACTAAAAACTGACAATGCAAAAACATATCCCCATTGCGTAAATTGATGTTGCCCGAAAAAACCGGATATTGCTATGGGAATAGTCCGTTTCAGGTTATCATTGATAACTGTATTTGCCCATGGAAATTCTTCCCATGCAGTAAGGAAATTAAATATGGATACGGAGGCAATCCCCGGTTTAGCCAATGGAATAATGATTCTCCCAAATACCGTAAGGACGCCTCCGCCATCCATATAGGTTGCTTCGTCCAATTCCTTTGGAATATTTTCAACAAAACCTTTAATCATAAATGTAGAATACGGAATCGTCCATGCTGTGTAAAAAGGTATCAGCCCTGTCAATGAATTTATAGTTTTTAACTTTACCGCTAACTGGTACTGAGGGATAATCAGGGTAAGCCCTGGTATAATCATCGTCAGCACAATGAAGGAAAACAAAAAATTTCTTCCCGGAAATGCAAAACGGGCAATCACATATCCCAATGCTGAAGAAATCAGCGCGGCAAGTAAAACGGCGCAGCCAGCTACCATAAGACTGTTTAAAAAATTAATATAGAATTTCCCCTGTCCAAGAATATAGAGATAATTTTCTATGGTAATTTCTTCAAGACCCGGAAGAAATCTGGGAGGATATTCATATAATGCCCCATTAGGCTTTAGGGACGTACTTACCATATAGACCATTGGCAACACTACAATCACTAATGAGAAAATCAGGAAAAGATGGAGCATAATCTGGATCAATGTTTTCTTTTTCATAGTCATTTCCCCTTTTAATCTTTTTGCTGCATCATCCGAAACTGAATGATTGCCATAATTGCCAGTACTACAGTAATAATAAATGATAGCGCAGCCGAATAGCCAAAAGCTCCGGTACTGAATGCCTTGTGATACATCCATGTAAGAACCACATCTGTCTGGTGTCCTGGTTCTCCGCCGGTTATCATTTTCACAGAAGTAAATACATTAAATCCTCCAATTGTCAGCATTACAAGGGCAAACAAAATCGTTCCTTTAATACAGGGAAGTGTGACATTGAAAAGCTTCTTAAATGCATTTGCCCCATCAATAGCGGCTGCCTCATATAAATCTGCAGGTACTGTCTGTAGGGCCGCGAGAAAAACAACCATATTCCAACCAATCCCCTTCCAAATGCCAAGGAACATAGCAATCCATAGTCCGCTCCATCTGGTATCAAGCCAGCGGATATTTTGTGAAGTGACATGAAGTATATGAACTAAAAAATAGTTAAGCAGGCCTTCCGTATTGAAAACATACTTAAAAACCAGAGAAGCAATCACCCATGATGTTATAACCGGCAGATAATATAGTACTCGATAACCCACCTTAAAACGAGTAATCTGATTGATTAAAAAAGCTGTCAGGAATCCAAATATCATTTGTCCCGGAACAGTCACAAAAGTATAAATAATTGTATTAGTAAATGCGATCCGGAAATATCTGTCGCTTAATACATTCCTATAGTTTTTAAGCCCAATAAATTTCTGATCAGCAATATTACCAAAATCCCATTCGAAAAAACTCATTAAAAAAAGTTTGATAATAGGATATACAGTAAAAATACCAAAAATCAACAGACCTGGCAAAAGCAGCAATCCTATTTGAAATTTCCCTTTTTTAGAGGTTTGCATAAATATCCTTTCTCTATGGGGCTGGCGTTTTTTATAAATAACCGGATAATATTGATAAATACAATATCCGATTTTATGCATCAGCCCCATTTGACTTTTAAACATGCGTCTTATATAATTGTTGTATATTTATTGGGCTAACATCTCATCGAATGTTACTGCCAGTTCATCCATTGCCTCCTTCGCAGTTTTTTCTCCATTCATAACTGCTGTTACGGCAACGGAAAGCTCACTGTCCATTTCTGACCAGCATGCAACAGTAGGGCGTGACTTAGCAGTTGCAATTGCATCGATGAATGGGGCGAAATCTGCTTCTTTAGCGGTGTCACTTTCCAGTGCCTCTTTGTTTACCGGAATCTGACCGCATTTTGCCATTTCCTCTTGTGCAAAGGGTTCTGTCATAAATTTTATAAATTTCCATGCGGCATCTTTATTCGCACTGTTAAACATAGAGATGTCTTCACCGCCAAGAACAGATATGGATCCGCCTTTTCCTGCCGGAATTTCAGTGGTAGCATACTCGAAGTCCGGATATGCACCTTCCATTTCAGCAATTTTCCACGGCCCTTCCAGCAGCATCATGTATCTGCCGGTACCAAATCCATCTGTCATGGGAATATCACCACTGTTCCATCCGGTAATAGCTCCTTCAGAATAGAGGTCCGCAAGTATCTGAATTGCTTCAATGGTTTCAGGGCTGTTGATATAGCCGGATGCTTTTGTTTCCTCGTCATTAGTGATAGCACCGCCCATGCTCCAGATAAACGGGCATAAATTCCAGCCAGCCAGCGCCGGTTCGTTATAGCCCCACACCTGTTGGCCATTTTCATTAGTACCTGCCAATGCTTTAACAGCTGTTACAAATTCATCCATGGTCTTCGGGGCATTAATCCCGACATCTGCAAGTCCTTGTACATTGTAGAACAAAATTTTGGAATTAGTATTCAGCGCAAGACCATAGGAATGTCCGCCTACACTTGCCGTACTCATAGCACTGTCAAGCAACCCGGCAGAAACATCATTATAATCGGACATTTCCTCATCAAGTGCAACCAGAATGCCCATTTTTTCAAATTCAGGAATCCATGCACTGTCTAAGCGACCTACATCGGGGAGGGTGTCAGATTGTGCACTAATCAATATTTTTTCATGCAGGTCACCCCATTCATGGGATACTGCGTTTACTTTAATGCCAGGATTTTCTTCTTCAAATTTAGGTATCAGCACATTCATCAACGTGTCATTTTCAGCAGATTGTGCACTATAGTGATGCCAGAAGTTAATTGTCACATCTTCTCCATTGGTATTATCCAATTCCTGAGCAGATGTTTCCGTACCTGCTGTTTCCTGTGCTATATTTTCAGTATTAGATGTTCCCTGACTTTTAGAGTCGTTTTCCGTTTGTACTGGCGCCGAATTACCACATCCTGCCAAAGCCGCCAAGCAAGTTGCAGCTGTGAGTAAGATCGCCAGTACTTTTTTGTCTTTCTTCATTCTTAAGATCCTCCTTTTTCTTTATGACTTTAACAGCATAGGGCTGTATTTCAACGGAAATCACTGCCTTGTAAACTGTTATGTCCTGATTGTAGAATAGCCCGTCCAAAGGCTGTGTAAGGTACAGTTCTTTACTTCCTGATAACAAGTCCGTATATTCTCCACTCTCCAGCAATGGACAAAAAATACTTCTTTGTTCAGAACTGTTATTGAACAATGCATATATATATTCAGAACCTCCTTTTTGCTCATAATATCTGACAAACGCAAAAACTGATTCCTTATAATCTGCCAGAATGGTTCTATATGCACCTTCCCGAATACAACGGTGTGTTTTGCGAAGAAAAATAAGTTTCTTATACCATTTCACAAGCTCCTGATCCATCTGTTCATCCCATACCATGCATCTCCTGCAATCGGGGTCATTGTCGCCTGTCAGACCGACTTCATCGCCATAATAGATTGCAGGTGCGCCCGGAAACAGCATTTGGAATGCCGCGGTCATTTTTAAAATTTGCTTATTTCCCCCACAGATATACAAAAATCTTTCCGTATCATGGCTGTCCAACGGATTATACAAAAGCTGGCAGACTTCCTCTTTATATAGTGCAATTATGGTATTAATACGGTTGTCAAAAACATCCGTTGAGATTGTTCTCCTGCCAAAATAATCCCAAACCGCATCCCGAAACATATAATTCATCACGCTGTCCAACTGGTTTCCTTTAAGCTGTCTGCCTCCATATCCCCACGTCTCCCCAATCAAAATACATTCAGGATATTTCTCTTTTAGGCACAGCCTTGCCATTTCCCAAACAGTACTGTCCACCTCGTCTGCCACGTCCAGTCGCCACCCATCAATTTGATATTCCCTGAGCCAATATTCCATTACATCTATAATATAGTTCCTGACTTCCGGATTTGCCGTATTTAGCTTTGGCATGTATGGATAGGCACCAACACATTCATAGGAATCATTTGAGACAGTCACAGGAAATTTTTCTATTAAAAACCAGTTTTTATAGTTTGATCGCTCCTGATTTTTCAAGATGTCCTGAAAGAAAGGGAAATTTACTCCGGTATGGTTAAAAACACCGTCCAATATAATGCGCATATCCTGTAAATGGCACTGTCTGACCAGTTCCCTAAATTCCTCGTTAGTTCCAAACATCGGATCTATATGGAAATAATCTGTAGTTGCATACTTGTGGTTAAAGTCTCCTTCAAAAACAGGATTCAGATAAATACACTCCACACCTAATTCCCTCAAGTAGGGAAGCTTTTCAATGATTCCTGCCAAATCGCCTCCCATATAGTTTTCTCTTGTTGGCGCAGCGCCCCATTCCTCCGGATTTTCAGGATCGTTACTAAAGTCTCCGTTAAAAAAACGCTCTGGGAATATCTGATAATAAATAACACCCTTAGCCCAATCAGGTATGGTGAACACATCATTCCCATTTGCATACAAATATTCAAAAAATCCGCTTGCAGGTGGCCTCGGCTCAATTCCGTAGGCTGAAAAATACCATATTTCTCCACGAATACTTTCCAGGTGAAAGTAATATTTCTGATATCTGGCAACTTTAGGAAAAGTAATTTTGCACTGGAAATAATCAAATAGTCCGTCTCTGGCATAGCATTCCATGCTCTGTTCTTTTTTGATGCCATCATCTCGGTTCCAGTAAATAATCTTACATTTCCTAATTTCCTTTTTGGCAGTTCGTATCCTGAAAATCAGCTGATTTCTAGCTGTTGGATAAACAAAATCCTCTGTATTCCTATGCAAAACTGCCTCCTTATTCACAGATTATCACCCCCTTTCCGTTGATTTTCTGGCAATAATTTGAGTCCCAATTAAGATTGCTTCCTCCCTTCCTTTTTGATTTTTAATCATATCAAATAATGTACTGGCTGCCCGTTCTCCCAGCAGATATGTATCAATATCTACAGCTGTAAGAGGTGGATCTAGATATTCGGCCAAGGGGTAATTATCGAAAGTAATCATACCGATTTGTTCCGGTACGGATACCTTGTTTTGTTTCAGGCCTTGCAGTACATGATATGCAACAATATTATTAGCGCAAATGATGCTGTCGATCTCCGGGTGTTTTCTCAAAAGCTGTTTAGTTCTGGTAGCAATCTCCTCTCCGTTTGAGCCGCATTCTATAATGTCACTCCTGGAGGGAGATAATCCGTTATTTTGAAGTTCTGATATGAATCCCTGAGTTCTTTTTTGCTCAAAGATCGTTCCTTTGTTTTCCACAAATAGAATTGGATGTTGATAACCACATTGCATAAGATGCCTTACTGCAAGCCGCCCTCCTTCTGCATTATCCATATCCACCCAATTTAGTTTGGTATAAGATTTATCCGGTTCTCCCATTATGACAAAAGGGAAATTGCTGGTGGTCAGAAGATTGACTAAATCTTCCGAGATACCCGATACTGGCAAAATGATACCGTCTATCTTGTGTTCTAAGACAAGGTTCTTAACAGCATTACTCCTTTCCCGTTCAGTATAATTGGTAATTAAAAGGTTATATCCCATCTGCTGTGTCACTGTTTCAATAGCGGTAACTGATTTTATAAAAAATGTATTGGCGTACGCGTCGCTATTTCCTGCATCCATCACAAGTCCTATGGTAAAGGTATTGCCATTGACCAGGCTTCTGGCCTGGATGTTGGGATGATAGTCCATTTCTTTCATCGCCGCTGTAATTTTCTTTTTTGTTTCCTCTGATATGGTAGCTGTTCCATTAATCACTCTGGATACGGTAGACGGATTTACACCTACTCTTTTTGCAATATCTTTTATTGTAGTTGCCATGAAAATCTCCTCCTCATGCAAACGATTGCACTGATGAATAAAAAATATAATGCAATCGTTTGCATTTATATACTATACTTTACTTGATACATATGGATTTGTCAACAGGAAATTTTATTCTATCAAAAAAAGAAATGTTCCATTGCTTTTATCTTTATACTATTCTAAAATAATAACTATGCAATATTCTTTCATGCAAATCTCCTACAAATTTAATGAATAGATTAAACCGTGCTAACGCAATCACTGCGAAAGGAAATATTATGATGCCAGCATTACAGACGCAACCTCAAATTACTACCTTAGAGCAATATGAAAATCTTCCGGAAGATACCAGGGCGGAAGTCTTTGACGGACAGATTTCCTACATGGCCAGCCCCTCGCAAGACCATCAGACCATCTCCACGGAGCTGACAACCATATTAAATTCTTATATCAAGAGCAGCAAAGGTTCTTGCAGGGTGTTTCATGCTCCATTTGATGTAAAGTTGTCCGACAAACCGCTTACCATCGTTCAGCCTGACCTTATGGTTGTGTGCGACAGAGATAAACTGGATGGAAAACGCTGCAACGGCGCCCCTGATTTTATCATTGAGATTGTTTCTCCGGGTAATCCGGCAGATGACTATATCCGCAAATTATACTACTACAAAAACGCCGGCGTTCGCGAATATTGGATTGTAGACCCACGCCGGAAAACCGTAACCGTCAATTATTTTGAAAAAAATAAACTCAATATTCAATACTCCTTTGAATCCACAATCAAGGTTAATATCTATGATGATCTATACATTAACTTTTCCGATATTGCCGAGCTGCTGAATATCTGACAATCGAGCAGGGAAAATTCTTCTTCCTGCCCGACCCACGGCCGTATGCTGCAGCGTAGCAAATCTCCCACGCAATTTTGCGTGTATGCAATTTTACGTATATGCAGTTTTGCATGTGTGCAGTTTTGCGTGTGTACAGCCCTGCGTATAAAAAACAGGCATGTGCTTCTCTCGTACATGCCTGTTTCATTTAGTAAGCTGACACGCAAAGCGTGGCAGCGTTTGTTACAATAAGCTGGCTTGCAAAGCATGACAGCGTTTGTTTTTATTTGCAAATCCCGTCAATCCATGCAAACAGCTCATCCAAATCATAGTCTCCCGCATGAGGTGTATCCCACGGGGAATGATAATTCACATCATAGCCGCCATTTCGAAGCTTTAAGGTGAGCATAGCGGAAATCGCAAGGGAAGTATCCCTGTCTCTCTCTCCGTGTCTGATTCGGAAATGTTTTGCCTTGTCCGCCTTCTCATCCCCGGCATAACACATGGGATTCATCATTTTAACGATATGCTCCTCCGCCATGCCGCCTCCTGCAAGGCTGTTGCCTCTGCTGTAGGCCGTAAAATGGCGGCAGTTTATTTCCTCATTGCCAAACAAATCGTTTTCCGGGCTGTCCATTGTCAAATCGTCAAAAGCCGGGGCTGTTTTCATTCTGGTAATATCCTTTACATACTCCCCAAAATCCATAGATACCGCCCTGCCATTTTCCACGGTAAGCCACTTTTTGTCTGACAGATCTTCGCCTTTTTCAAGAGCCTTCTGTGCTGAGTCAAGAACCACTCCTTTTATGTATTCCTTAAAGCTGCCTTCCCCGTTTTCGTCGAGAGTCAATTCTTTTCCATCCCCGTCCTGAAGCTTTAAGCCGTTTAAGTAAGCAGGGAACAGCGCAGCTTCTTCCCTGGAGGCTTTGATTTGCACCTGGCTCATTTCTCCGTCCACAGGGGTAAAGGAAGGACGTCCCCCCTCGTTCATCTCCATGTTCATTCTGTGGTAATCATTGATTCCCTGAAACTGCCATTCATAAGCCATGTCCGCATGGTCAAGGTTGATAATCGGACAGTAGCAGGAAGCGCCGAAAATATCATCCCTCTCCCCGGCCGCTCCAAGAGCTTTCAGATACGGCTCATAATCCGGGTGATTGCCCGTTGTTCCCATAAGGGAGGACAGGGCGCCCCCTGCGCTGGTTCCGTTTGTGATAATTTTCTCCACATCTCCCGGAAGCTCCCCTGCAAAATGGCGCAGATATCGGACAGCCGCCTTATAGTCCACGATACAGGCCGGTGCCTTTCCATTGTAAAGTCCTTTTTCGTCCTTCTGTACCCGTCCCCTGATGGCAGGAACCGCCACCACATAACCATGGGCAAGGGCCTTAAAAATAGTGTTTGCCTTCCCCGGTTCAAACTTGCTAAAACCGGGCTCCTCCGTCTTCCCGGGCATGTATCCTCCCACCTGGTTGGGCATAAAAATGGGAGCGGTTTCAAGTTTGTACCCGTTCCTTTCGCCTCCTTCATAATAAACCTCAGGGGCGAAAATATGCATTTTCTGATACTCCGGGTTTACCGGTTTTTCCACATAAACCAGGTTTAAAAATGCCCGATACCGAATGGTTTCCTCTCCTATGGTCAGTTCCTTTACGGTAAAATTATTTTTGTCAAATTTCATTTCTTAAAAACCTCCACAACAACCCGCAAATTATATGCGTACATAGTACGTTATATGTACAAAGTACACTGTGCGCAAACACAAGCACAAATTTGTTGATTGTAACTTTCTGTCAAAATTTCTCTGAGCTTTATGCTGCCAAATGTTTCATATTTCACTTATTTCTCCGGCCCATACTTGCTATCACAGTCATGAGCCATATCCTTTACAGCCTCCAGCACCTGGTCAATCTGCTCCTTTGTAATATTGTCCACATGAAAGCCGCCGCTGCATACCGTCACCGCATTTTTCCTTTTGGCCACTTCCTCCGCCAGGTATCTGCATATGACTTCATCCTTATGTCCTGTCAGGTTCAGCACCGAAGATGTGGCGCTGTTTTCCCCGTTTCCTGTAAGGGAAGGCCTTGGAACGGCAAGCACCGTACACCCAATATGGGGCCTGTCTCCGCCGGTAAGGAGCAGATGCACATCCTCCCCCACCTCCGTGATTCTTAGCGACAGCTCCCCAAAGGACAGCACTTTTTTTATAATCCTTTCCATCTCCTATACTCCTTTGCTTCTATTCCAAAAGGTGTAAGCAGCTTTGCCGCCATATGGTAAACCATATCCTCAATCTCCCTGGGCCGGTGATAAAAAGTCATCATCAGCGGAACAATCCGCACGGTGGGAAGCTTGGAAAGCTCATAAAGATTGCGAAGATGGATAGGGCTCAGCGGCGTCTCCCTGACCCCAAGGACAAGGGGCCTGTGCTCCTTCACCGTGACATCCGCCGCCCGAAGAAGCAGGTTGTCCGTATATCCGTTGCAGATTCCGGCTGCAGTTTTCATGCTGCAGGGCACCACCAACATTCCCTCCGTCTGAAAGGTACCGCTGGCAGGGCCCGCTCCTATTTCATCCTGGGAAAAAACATAGTCCGCATACCGCTCAAATTCCGCTGCATCCTTTCCTGTTTCCTGGGCAAGGGTCAGTTTCCCATTGTCGCTCATAACCAGACAGGATGCAAAATCCGTCTCCTCCGAAATAATTTTAAGGCAGGCTTCCAAAACGGGAAAACCGCTGGCCCCGGAAGCACCTAAAATAATCCTCTTTTCCTTCATAGCCCTACTTTGTCCATCCTTGTAATCTTAAACATATCACAAACGGCTCATCCCAACGTTTGCGCAACGCACCTCCGGCGCTTTTTGCTGCTTTACAGCTTCTTTTGCCCATAGCCGGATGTTCCCGCCCGGCTTATCGCTTTATCGTAACCGTTCAGCCCCCGGCTTCACTGTTACCTTTTATCTGTCTATAAATTCTGCCCACTTGTCCTCGTCCACATCCATAAATTTCGCCCGCTCAAATCTATCCTTCTGGTCAAAAGGCACCGTACAGTCAAAAATCGCCTTGCATGCAACCCCTCTTGCCCTGATATGTCCGGAGTACTCCGGCCCGTTGGAAGGATCAAGAGGATGACACTGTACCCCCGGTACGGGAATCAAATCAATATCCGCCTGGAATCGGGTGGTCATTGCCCACATCACATCTTTTAAGTCAAAACAGTCCACGTCCTCATCCACCAGGAAAACATGCTTTAACTCCGCAAACGCACTGAATGCCAGAAGCGCCGCCTGGCGCTGTCTCCCCTCGTCGGAAGGCACCGACTTTTTAAACTGCATCACCGCAATGTATTTTCCGCCCCCTGAGGATGCACAGTATACATTTAAAAGTCTGCCCGGCATGGCTTTTTCCACCATTCCAAGGATACTGGCTTCCGTGGGGATTCCCGCCATGGACACATGCTCCTCACTAGGGCCGATACAGGTCTGCATAATGGGATTTTTCCGGGTGGTGACGGCTTTCACCTTAATCACCGGAAGGCTGTTATTGGCCGGCCCACAGTATCCGGGAAATTCCGGCATAGCCTTTCCCGTATCGGAATTCTGATCCTCCCTGACCCTAATGCCGGGAAGAATCTCCCCTTCAATCACGTACTCCGCATTAGCGATTGCCCTTTCGGGAATGGTCAGGCACCGGACCAGCTCCACAGGCTTTTTCCTGATAGCACCGGCAATCTGCAGCTCGTCAAACCCCAGAGGCGTGGTGGGCGGTTCAAAGCAGGAGGCAACCTCAATGGCCGGATCCACTCCTATACTGATGGAAATTGGCAGGGCTTTTCCCGCTGCCTCCGCTATCTGCCGGAAATGGTCGATATGGCGGACCCCAGGCTGTAAAAAGATAGAAATTTCGTCCGCTGACTGTAAGCACATCCTATGGATGGTCACGTCAGATTCTCCTGTTTCCGGATTGGACGCATAGCACATGCCAAGGGTGATATATGGGCCTGCATCCTCCGGGGTATTGGTGGGAGCCGGCAGAAGTTTCCTGATATCAAACCCTTCCTCGCTGGCAAGATGTACCATCTCCTGGCATTTTGCCCTTTCATTTGGTATCACCACCGGAGGAATGGGATTTTTCACGCTGTCCTTCAGTAAAAATCCAAGCCGTCCCGGCTCACAGTCAAGCAGCATCCCAACCCTTTTTCTGCTTGCAAGAAGGCCTATGGCCACTTTTGCGTCAGGATGTCCTTTGATATTGTGGAACAGCATTGCAGGCCCTTCCTTTGTAGGACGCCTCACCGTTCCCCCGGCCCCTACATGGCGGTACACGCCGGAAAGCTCCGCCATGGGATCTACTTCTATGTCTGTCTCTACCAGCTGCCCCTCCCTTTCCTTCAAGAGCTCCAAGGCGCTTCTTAAGTCATCAATCTGCTTTTTCATCCTGAAATGCCTCCCATTACAAATTCACTTATTACCGTATTCCATTTTTACCGTACGGCTTTCACCATTTTCCCACAAATCCTGTTACTCTGCTCTGGCTTCCTTTCGCTTGTTTGCCGCAATGGCCCTGCGCTTAATCTGGAAAGCGTCAAACCACATTACCAGCAGCATAATGGAGCCCTTTGCGATATACTGATAATAAGTATTCAGTCCTGCCAGCTGCATACCGTTGGCCAAAAGACCCATAATCAAAACACCGGCAATACAGTTGGCAATCTTGCCGTCGCCGCCCCGGACGGACACGCCGCCCACAAGGACGCCTGTCATAATCGTGATTTCCGTACCTGCCGCCGTGCTGGCCGCTGCCGCACCTACTCTGGAGGTCAAAATCAGTGCCCCAAGTCCGCAGAAAAATCCTGCCACACAGCCAATCACATATTTCATTCTCTTGACATTGATTCCCGCCAGCCTTGCCGCCGCTTCATTACCGCCAAGGGCAAACACATACCGCCCAAAATAAGTGCGGCTCATCACGAAGCTCATCAGCACACCGAACACTATCATAATAATTGTAGCCCAGGTCAGACTTGGATGCAAGACCGTGCCCTGCCCCAAGGTTTTAAAAGAATCCGGAAGCCCGGAGATTGTCTTTGAATTGGTAATAACGTAGGCAATACCCTGATATACCGTGCTAAGACCGATGGAAATAAAAATCCTTGGCAGCTGCAGGAGCTGTTCCAACAAAGTTCCAAGAGCGCCAAATCCAACGCTGAGCACAATGGTAACCAAAAAAGCAATGGGAATCGGAACGCCCCACTGTGTCACCAAAAGAGCACAGATAACACCGCAGATACTCATCTGATACCCTACGGCCATATCAAGGCCCCCCGACATCATAATCAGCGCAATACCGTATGTACTGATGATAATGTAGGCATTCTGATTCAGAATATTTAAAATATTGGTAACGGTAAAAAAGTTTCTACTGGTAAAAGAAAAAATGATACAGATAAACACAAGCAGCACCCACGCCAGGTTTCTTCTGCCAAAATCAATTATTTTCGCCATAGTTTTCCTCATTTCCGCGCTGCTTTTTGCGCATATCAAGTTTGTGGATGCAGCGCAGACACAAACTTGTGGAGTGAAAGATTTGAAAAATCTTTCACTCTTGTCTCCTTTTTTATCTACTCCTCACACGTTGGCTGTTCATATCTTCTCTTAGAAATATGTTTTCGGCCAACCTCAAAAAGTAACCTTCTTAAAAGTGAAATATTTTCTTCCCGAGATAATTTTATCTTGAAATAATGTTATCTCGAGATAATGTTATCTCGTGTTATGCAACAATCCCCGAAGCAAGCTCCAGCACCTTATCCTGGCTGAATGCTTCTTTCTCCAGTTCCCCGCTGACCTTTCCCTCATGGAGCACCACTATCCTGTCGCTCATACCAAGCAGTTCTTCCATCTCAGAAGATATCATCAAAATGGATTTTCCTTCCTCCACAAGGCGGTTCATCAGCTTATAAATTTCCTGCTTCGCGCCAACGTCAATGCCCCTGGTGGGCTCGTCAAAAATCAGGATATCGTTATCCGCCGCCAGCACCTTTGCCACAACCACCTTCTGCTGATTCCCCCCTGAAAGGTTCTTTACCTCCTGCTTTACGGTAGGCGTCTTGATTGCCAGGGTTTCCACGTATGTGTTGGTGAGCCTGTCGGCCTCCTTAAAGTTCACCACTCCAAATTTGCTGATTCTGCGCATGCTCATAATGGGAATGTTCCACTCAATGGTATAGTTTAAGAACACGCCCTCTAACTTCCGGTCCTCCGGCACAAGGCCGATTCCCATCTCCACGCCGTCCGCCGCCGAGGATGCCTTCATCTGTTTTCCCTTGATGATGATTTCGCCGCTCTCCGGCTTTACATCTCCGCAGAGCATTTTGGCAAGCTCCGTCCTTCCCGCTCCTACCAGCCCGGCAAGCCCTAAGATTTCTCCCTTTTTCAGGAAAAGATTGATGTGGAAATCCCCGTTTCCGGTCAAATCCTTTACCTCAAGCACCGGTTCCCCGAAGGTAACCTTTCTTTCCGGGAATTTCTCCGTCAACTCCCGGCCTATCATGTACTTGATCAAGTCCTTCTTGGTAATGTCCGCAACGTTCCTTGTCACAACATACTGCCCGTCCCGAAATACCGTAACCCTGTCGCAGAGCTCAAACAGCTCCTCAAGCCGATGGCTGATGTAAATCACGGACACGCCCTTTTCCTTCAGCCTTCTGACAATACGGAACATGTTCTGCACCTCCGCCATGGGGATGGACGCAGAAGGCTCGTCCATGATCAGCACCTTACAGTTCTTCACAACCGCTTTTGCAATCTCCACAATCTGCATCTGGGCGGTGGAGAGCATCTGCACCTGCGTATGTACGTCTATTTTTACCCCAAGGTCCGCCATAATTTCCTCGGCCCTGTTTTTCATCTCTTTAAAATCCGGCATTATCTTATTGCCGCCAACCTTATCCCCTAGGAAAATATTTTCCATGATGCTCAGGGAGGGAACCAGATTCAATTCCTGATATACCACTCCAATACCAGCCTCCTTGGCTGTGGAAGGGTCAAGCTTTTCATAGGCCTTCCCATCAATGATGATTGTACCGCTGTCCGGAGTAATCGCCCCGGCAATGGTCTTGATCACCGTAGATTTTCCCGCACCATTTTCGCCAATTAAAGCCAGAATCTCTCCCTTTTCCACATCAAAGGAAACATTGTCAAGAGCCACAACACCAGGATAGGTTTTGGTTACATTTTTTACTTCCAGCACTTTCGCCATAAATATCCTGCCTTTCTTTCCGCCTTTTTCTCTCAGACGCCGCCACGCTGTGCGGGACGGCCTGTTGCATCAGTCACCGCCGTGCTTTACGGGACGCTTATCGCACCCGGCGCACCGCACTGCGCAAGACAACCTATTGTGTCAAAGGGCCTTCCTTGCGGAAAGCCCTTATCTTTACCAGTTATCATCATTTATTCCGGAAAATACTCTGAAATGGTTTCCGGTGTAATCATGATGCATTCCTCCGAATAAACCTTGTCCTTTACTCTGTCAGACCAAGTTCCATCCATCAGGTTATAGCATGTCATGGGCGTTCCTTCACCAAGCATTACCGTGCCGCGCAGAACGGAAGTTCCTTCTGCGGATTCCTTCACCTTATTTCTGATAAATTCGGCGGTATCTACCGTAAACACTGCGAATTCCTCGCTGTTGATGGAAGAATCCTTCATAACCGCCTCGTTGGCTCCCTGTCCCTGGTCGGTACCGTAAGTCAGAATCACCTTAAGGTCCGGGTTGTTCATCAGCATCATTTCCGCGTAGGTCTGGCCTGCTGCCGCGCCTTCCGCCTGGGTTGTCTCATGTTCCTCAACAATCACTGCCTTGGATGTAAAATTCTCAATCTCCCGAAGTCCGTCACATCTTGCAACAGCGTCCTCATTCTCTGAGTTGGTCAAAAGACCTACCTCAATGGATCCGTCCTCCGCATCCGGGAATGTAGCCTCAATCCATTCTGCCGCCATCTTCGCTTCTGTGACACCGGACTCGTTCTGGCTGATGCTGATGCACACATCGTAAGCGTCCTTATTGTCAAGAACCGTACCGATTACAATAATAAAAGCGCCGTCTTCCCTTGCCTTTACCAGGGAATCACTGATGGAAGATGCATCCACCACGAAACAGATAATATAATCCATTTCCATTGATACGAAGTTTTCAACCGTCTGAATCTGTGTCTGGGCATTGCCGTTTGCGTCCGCCACACTGTATTCCATGCCGTGAGCTGTGAAATATTCTTCCATCTGGTTGGACATATCCGTAAAGAACTCCGAGGACATCATCAATGCGGAAAATCCTACTTTTTTACCGGTAAGGTCCGCTCCCCCGGCTGCATTCTCCACAGCCTCTGTTGCTTCCCCGGCTGCTTCCTTTGCACTTTCTTCACCGTCTCCGGCGGTGTCACCGCTTTCTTCGGGGGCTGCCGCTTCTTCCGCTCCTGCATCAGCTGCTTCCTCTGTTTTCGCCTCATCCGACGTACTTGAAGCGCTTGTCCCGCCTGAATTTCCGCAGGCCATAAGACCAAAGGCCATAGCCAGACTTAACATTACCGCAACTATCTTTTTCTTCATTCCTTTTTCCTCCATTCCGAAACGTTTTGCTGAGCCGGCCCGCCGGCAGACTCATAGAAACTACGGGCCATCCGCCAACTCCGTTTTGTAGTACCCGAGCATCTTCCCTTTCGCTGTTTATCTGTTAATAAAACTATACCTTCTTTTCACGTTCCGAGGAGGTGGAAAAAAATATCATAAAGTGTCTATTTTTGCACTTTTCCCATCCTGGGTATGGATGATGACTTTGCAGTCAAGTATCATATTCTCCATGGTTTTGGAAAAATAAACCACCTTGATTTTTCTTTTGACAAGGCCGCTTAAATAACTGCGCAGCTCCCCCACCTGGGCATAACCCACATCATAATAAGGAAGCTCCAGAAAAATAATCTTCGGCCGCAGTATGGCAACCCTCTCTATAGAAAGAATTTTCCTTTGAAGGCCCGTCAGGTTCCGAATATCCTCCTCCCTGCCGGGAGTCTGCCCGGTCTCATGATAAATCTCCTCCAGCCTACGCTCCAGCTCCCGCTGTATTCTTGGGTTGATAAAAGGGATTCGGTCATGGTTCACCCGTTTCGAAGCCCCAATGGTCAGGTTCTCCCCAACGCTTAACTCGGGAAAAAGCATATCCTGGCTGTTTCCCGGCACCACCGCCGTCCCCTTATAGTATCCAACCCCTTCTTCCGGTACTTCCCCGCCCAGATACGCATCCCATATTTCCCGGCTGTTCTCCCTAAGAGAGCGCAGATATTCCCAGAAACTGCGCTGCACATCCCACTCATAGTCATAAAGCCCTGTAAAATTCCGCTCCGCCTCCCCCTGCTGCCCCTGCCTTGCAAAAAAACTACCGTATTTTAGCTGCTCCAAAACAGTCTCCTGAATTGCCGAAGGCAAACCATGTGTCCACTCCTTCACCGCCCGGCCAAGATATAACAACTGAATGCGGTGGGCATATTCCGCCAAAACAGAGTAATTGCAGGATACGATCACAAAGGTTACCCCTTCCCTGTTCATATCCCGGATAAGAGCGCCAAGGGCAATGGCCGCTTTTCCCTCCACAACTTCCCCGTTCACAGGAATCACGATAAGCTCCGCTCCCAATGCCCTTGCCCGGATTAGGCTCAGCATTTTCCTCTCCATTCCGTTCAGTTCAAAAATAAAGTCATCCGCGTGCAGGCCAATCTCTTTTCCCTTAAAAGCTTCTTCGACCCGTCGGGCCAGCTTTTTTTCGGAATAAAGGGCATAAAAAGGCTTCCGGGGAGCAAGGGCCTGGGCCACGGTCTGGTTCCCCTCATAATTATCCTTAAGAGAAGCCGCATATATCCCGGCGCCTGCGGCAAATGCGGCATTATAATCCTTAATTCTTTCTTCATTTATAAAAATCCGCCCTTGGTCAGGTTTCCTGTTCCCGGTAATGATATCGCACAGACACTCCGGAGATTTGTCAGAAACACACTGTATGTAGATAATCTCCCCCTGGTAAACACTGAGATAGTAGTCCTCCAGCTGATAATCGCATTTTATACTTTCCGCTCTAAACAGTTCCTTCATAATAATCCCCCATGCCGTCTCTGGCGGCTCCGGCAGTGTTCTTTGCTGCCGCCAGCCCTCAAATTCTATCCTCGTACCTTACTCTCACAAAGTCATCCACCACCGGAATCAAAACCTCCACATCCGTCCCTGCATTTTCCATGGAGCGGTAGCGGATGCCGTATTCCTCCCCAAAGGTCAGTTTGATACGGGCATTCACGTTGGAAACCGCAATTCCACTGTGGCCTCCTCTCTTTTTTCCGGACAGGAGCATCCCCTCCATCTGCCGGTTTAACCTGGTCAGTTCCTCCGCGTCCATACCAACCCCGTTATCCGATACCGTAAGCACAACCTTTTTTTCCGTGGCAATACACCGGATTTTCAAAAGGCCTTTTCTGTTTACCTTCTCCAGTCCGTGAATCATTGCGTTTTCCACAAGGGGCTGCAGGGTCATCCTGGGCACATAATACTCGTAAATCTCCTGGCTCTCCACTTCAATCTCCATGTCAAACCTATCCTCAAAACGATACTTCTGAATATAATAGTAGTCCCTGATATGACTGATTTCCTCCCGGATTTTCACAAGGCTTTCCTCATAGCTGATGCAGTAGCGGAAAAATCTGGACAGCACCTCCGTCATGGAGGCAATCTCCCTGTTTCCGTCAAGTAGGGCCCGGCCCCTTATGCTGTCCAGGGTATTATACAGAAAATGCGGATTAATCTGACTCTGCAGGGTGTAGAGCTCCACCCTCTTTTTCATGACCTCCAGCTTCCTGCTCTCATCCTCCTCCCAGTAAACAGACTGAGGCTTTCCGGTATTTTTCTTTTTATTCTCCATAATCAGAAATTTCATGATATTTTTCTGATGGTATAATAATATAAGAAGAAACACCGCAAGCAGAAAAGCCCCTCCAAAAAAGAATACCGGCACGAAAGATGCCGGTATCAAAAAGCCGCAGAGGATGCCGCCGCCAATCAGCAGTATTTCTATCCAGGATAAAACAACAACCATTTTCATATATTTCATCATTCCTTTCGCTTCGCTCAAGGCACAAACAAGGCATGAAAAAAACATACTTTATTTTTCACTCTTATCCTCACTTCTGCGCTGCTTTTGCGCATTACGGAAAGGCTGTAACCCTTCGCGCGCCTGCCCCTTGCCTCAAACGCCGCCGTGCTCCGCACTCCGCCTATTGCACCCGGTTTTAACCGTAAATTTTCCGGTATTCCGACGGCTTAATCCCTTTTGTCTTCTTATATAGCTTGGAATAATATTTTTCATCCGGATACCCCACCGCCGCCGCAATCTCCTTGATGGAAAGAGTGGTTTCCGACAACAGTTTTTCCGATTCCTCCAGTCTTACCTGGGTGAGATACTCGTTAAAGCCAATCCCAAGTCCTTCCTTAAACAGTCTGCTTAAATAAGTCACAGACACATTTCCCGCTGCTGCCGCATCCGACTGTGAAATGGACCGCCCATAATTTTTCCTGATAAAGGATACGGCCTCTGCAATGGGCTTTCCCATTTTTTCCCTAGATTTCTTCTGTTCCCCTTCCACATACTCATCCAGCACATAATATATTTTCTTGATCAGCTGGGGAAAAGTTCTTGCCTCCAGATAACAATAATTCAGTTTCTCAAGGAGCTGCTCATTCTCATCCTCAATTTCGTCCCTGACCACATCGGTTATCCGAAAGAAAACATCCGCCATCGTTCCGGGATAGCAGTTTCCATAGAGACCGGAACGCTCCGAGAGCTTCTGAAACACATAGCCCAATTCTTCCCTTCTTAAATACTTCAGACAGCCCGTAATCTCCGAAAGCTCCGCAGCCGATAAAATTTCCAGATCGCTGACCCGCTTAAGCCCCGCTATCTGGGAATAATCCAGCACCCCGTTTTGCATGGTGATAAGCCTGCCCCATTCGGCGGACTGGGCTTCATAATAGGCCTCCTTCAAATCCCGGATGTCCGTCTTGATGCTGCTGACCCCCAGGTTCAGATATAGTTCCCCGTAAACCTCGCTTAAATCCCGGACACTGTAGTACAGGGCGGACACACTCTCCCGCATCTGCTTTTTGTACTCCGGAGCAAAATTAAGGGCCACGATACAGCCTAAATAGCTGACATGATAATAATACAGCGCATACTCCCCAAAGTACCTGTCTATACGCCGCTCCATCTCATCCTCCAAAAGGGAATAATGCCGTGTCAGCAGGCTGGCAATATTGCTGCACATAAAAACCATCATAAAGCATTCTTCCGAAAACTTCGTGTGATATTCCCCGTTAAACAGCTCTATGGAACGAAGGTTTTCCTGCATCCTTTCCTTTCGCCCGGGATTCTGCCAGAAGATAAAGTCCTCCCAGAAATGAACCATTTTTTCCTTGTCCTGCTTCGCCCGTATCAGTTCCAGCTGCTGCCTGTTCTCCTTATTTTCCCTGCTCTGGTCAATCTCCCTGCAGGCCTTTTCCAAAGTCTTGTTCAGCTGCTCCTCATCAATGGGTTTTAACAGATAATCGACCACATTTAAGGCAACTGCGCTCCTTGCATACTCAAAATGCCGGTAACCGCTGATTAAAATAAAGCGGCTTTCAATCTGTTCCTCCCTGGTGAGCCGAATCAGCTCAAGCCCGTCAAGGTCAGGCATTTTGATATCGGAAAGTACCAGATCCGGTTTATGCTTCCTGATGCTCGTAAGGGCGGAAATCCCGTCATGACATTCATCCACAATCTCAATCCCGTATTTCTCCCAGTCCCCTAAAAGCCGTATCAACTGAATAATCTTAGGTTCATCATCCGCAATCACTGCCTTTTTTACCAACATACCCGCCATCCTTCTACTTTGGAATTTTACCGTATCTCCAGATATATGCACTTATTTTATCACAATTTAAATAAGCCAGGCAACAGTCTGCTCCATCAAACTGCGCCTGGCCCACCTGGCCTATCCAAATTACTTTTCATCAAATTTCAGCTCACAAGAAACAGCTTCCCCGCAAGCGCGGCAACGACTGAATATTTAATATTTACTCTCGGTGAAGCGTTCTGTACACCAGTATGAAAACAGTACACTACCTATTTGGCATATTCCGCCAGCTCATACACTCTTTCTCTGGTCAGCTCCGCCGCCACTGACCCTTCAATCGCAGGCTGTATACTGCCTCCTTCACATTCCTTCCCGGCTTCTTTCACCTGCGCGTCCTTTTCGGCAATCCACTCTCTTTCTTCCTTCTGCAAAGCCTTTGCCGTCTCCTCGTCAAGCTCACTCATCAGCAGCTTCCACACGATATTTAAGGTATTATCCCAATTCTCAAGGGTTTGCGCTGCGTTTATATTCATATCCATCTGGGTCAGGGCCGCCTGCCCTTCCTCCTGCAGCTGGGCGTCTATCTCCTCCGCATAGGAAATCTCCGCTGCAATCCGCTCCGCAAGGCTCTGCTGCTCGTACTTGTTACTGGAAAAACCATTTCCTTCCTTTATATTATAAAGTCCATAAAAGGACAGCTCCGTCTCCTTCATGCTTTCCATGTTGTAATAGCCAACCCACTGCCGGTATTCTTCCGGAAGGTCCGCAATCTTCGCCCCCGGCAAATAAAGATAAAACTCCTCGCCGCCGTCTAATCCATAAGCTGTGGAACGAACATACAGGACATCGTCTATAATTTCTTTTTCGGGCCTGTCCTTGATGGTAAGGGAGGACATCTTCATTTTATAGGTAAAATCATCCACCTTTTCCGGCTTGTCAAATCTACCTGTGAAATCGGAAATATATAAAGTGCCCCCCGGGTAGCCGTCTCCCGTATCTCCCATATCCGAGTCCTGAAAATGCCCTTCAAAGCTTCCGTCACTGTTTATGGACACATCCGTATACCATCCCCCGGCGCCGCTGCTGAAATAAAATTCCCAGCCCGAGAGCTCTGCAAAGCTGAATTCCGAGCCTGTATCTTTGGAGTTTGTCTCCCCTTCCGTCTGTACGCCGCCTGATTCGGCCGGACCGCCGGACTCTCCATTCTGCCCTGCTCCTTCGGACGCCCCATTCGGGGATGCTGCTCCGCCCTGGGCCGTACCCTGTCCGCTTTCCTCTGACCCGTCTTCCGACGCATTTTCGCCGGATGCCGCGTCCTGTCCATTTCCATCTGCGTCCCCTGCCGGTAAATCCTCCGTGATTTCCTCACTGATTGGAGAAGAAAGTCCGCTATCTTCAGTCTTTCCGCAGCCGGACATCAATGACAGTGCTAAAACTCCGGCCGCTAAAAATACCCTTTTTTTCATAAATAAGTCCCCCTCTTTCTTTTCAAAAAGGGCGGATTACCTGAATCCGCCCTCATTTTACACTCATATGTTCAGGCATACATACCTGTAATTTATTTTGCAGTATAAGACCTTTCTACAAGCACATTGCTCTCTGCATCCACGTAACGCACCACTACGGTACAAGCGCCTTCCTCGCCGATTACCTGGTCAAACATGCTTACCTGCGCATCAAATACGGCCGATTGGCTCTCAAGTCCCTGCTCCAGCTGGTCAACTACATCCTCCGGCAGCTCCGTACCTTCATCAAACTTGCAGACCATTGCAAACTCGTTGCCTTTTACCTCCAGAGTCATTGTCATTCCCTCACCTGCAGCACCTTCCAGCTGTTGCTCCAGTTGTGCCTTAACTTCAGGGTCGTTGCAATAATCTTCCAGGGTCGCATACTCGCCTGCTGCAGCTTCTGTCCCTGCCTCTGCTTCGGATTCCTCATCAGACTCTGCCGGTGCTTCCGCTTCTTCTTCGGTTTCCGTCTGGGTCTCTGCCTCCGGTTCAGCCTCTGCTTCGGGCTCAGCCTGATTTTCGTCTTCTGCTTCCGTCACTTCATTAGCGTCCGCAGGTGCATCCGCCTCCTTAGCGCCGCATGCGCTTACTGACAATACCATTGCCATCACTGCTGCCAATACTGTTGCTTTCAAAGTTTTCTTTTTCATAATTCTCCCTTTCTTACTTTTCTCCCTGCATTTTCATTTTACAGGTTTATTCACAATAAAGCATTTTACATAATATTCTGCTTCTTGTCAAGAGGAAATCAATTGTTATATTCTGACTGTAAAATGGGCTTCCTTAAGCCAAAAACAAGCCCGTCTTTCGGATTTAGCACTATGATTCTTTAGGAGTAATTTAATACCCTCTAC